>NZ_AQYG01000050.1 GCF_000380485.1 Jongsikchunia kroppenstedtii DSM 45133
TGGCCGTCCGCGTACCCGCCCGGACGCGGTGATCGCCGATCGGGCCTACACCAACGGGGTGAACCGGCGGATGCTCGCTGGCCGCGGCATCAAGACCGTTATCCCGCAGAAGAGCACCGAGACCGACGCCCGCAAACGCAAAGGCTCCACCGGTGGGCGGCCTCCTGCTTTCGATGCAGTCCTTTACAAGGGCCGCAACGTTATTGAGCGTTCCTTCAACGACACCAAGCAGTGGCGCGCCCTGGCCACCCGCTACGACAAACTCGCCATCACCTACCGAGCCGCCGTGGTCCTACAGGCATGCCTCCGCTGGACACGCCTATTAGGAGACACGCCCTAGCTCTCGCTTGCTCACTCGGATGAAGCTACACGCATTTAGTCGCACATCCCAGCAATTCCGAGCATCAATATGGCCAAACTGGGTCAGTCGGCCCACATTCGGCTACCACGCCTACTTACGCAACTGCTGTCACAATTATTTAACGCATACGCGGAGCCTGATCCGCGGATCACGGGGCACGAAAGGACACCGGTGAGAACCGAGGAATCAGGACGGCCGACCATCCCGGCCAACTACCTCCTGTCCGATCAGGCAGCCCCCGCTCGGACGCTGATCGACATCCTGAATGCCACGGCCGAGCGCTACCCCGACGCCCCGGCGATCGATAACGGATCGACCACCGTCAGCTACGCCGAGCTGATCGATCTGGTCGACGAGGGCGCGCAATGGATGGCCGACCACGGCATCCGCCGCGGCGACCGGGTCGGGATCCGGATGCCGTCGGGTTCGCGCGAGCTGTACATCGCGATCCTCTCGACGCTGCGGGCGGGCGCCGCCTACGTCCCCGTCGACGCCGACGATCCGGACGAGCGCGCCCAACTCGTGTTCGGCGAGGCCCAGGTGGCCGCGGTGGTCGACGGCCACGGCCTGCGGCGCCGCACCGATCTGCCCGAACGCGATGCCGAAGCGCCGCCGCTGACCGCGCCGGAGATCACCGACGACGCGTGGATCATCTTCACCTCGGGATCCACCGGCACCCCGAAGGGTGTCGCGGTCAGCCACCGCAACGCCGCCGCGTTCGTCGATGCCGAGGCGTCGCTGTTCCTGCAGGACGAACCGATCGGACCGGACGACCGGGTGCTGGCCGGGTTATCGGTGGCCTTCGACGCATCGTGCGAGGAGATGTGGCTGGCCTGGCGGCACGGCGCCTGCCTGGTGCCCGCACCGCGCTCTCTGGTGCGTTCCGGCATGGACCTGGGCCCCTGGCTGGTGCAGCGCGACATCACCATTGTCTCGACCGTGCCGACCCTGGCGTCGCTGTGGCCCGCCGAGGCATTGGAGGCGGTGCGGCTGTTGATCTTCGGCGGCGAGGCGTGCCCGCCCGAACTCGGCGCCCGCCTGGCCACCGACGACCGCGAGGTGTGGAACACCTACGGACCCACCGAGGCCACGGTCGTCGCCTGCGGCGCCCGGCTCGACGGCTCCACCCCCGTCCGCATCGGATTGCCCTTGCGCGGTTGGGATCTCGCGGTGGTCGACGGCGACGGGCACCCGGTCGCCGAGGGCGAGATCGGCGAGCTGGTGATCGGCGGCGTCGGCCTGGCCCGGTATCTGGATCCGGAGAAGAATGCGGAGAAGTACGCGCCGCTGGAGACGCTCGGGTGGGAACGCGCCTACCGCAGTGGGGATCTCGTGCGCCTCGATATCGAGGGACTGGTCTTCCAGGGCCGCGCCGACGACCAGGTCAAGGTCGGCGGCCGGCGGATCGAACTGGGCGAGGTCGACACCGCGCTGCAGAACCTGCCCGGCGTCTCGGGCGCCGCGGCCGCCGTGCGCACGACGCCCGCCGGCAACAGCCTGCTGATCGGCTACCTGGTGTCCACCGATGCCGACTTCGATCTCACGACCGCCCACGACGTGCTCGCCGAGCAGCTCCCCGCCGCGCTCGTTCCGCGCCTCGTGCTGGTCGACGAATTGCCCACGCGCACATCGGGAAAGGTCGATCGGGCGGCGCTGCCCTGGCCGCTGCCGGGTGCCAGCGCCGACGCGACCGCCGATCTGACGGCCACCGAGGCCTGGGTCTCCGAGAAGTGGACCTCGGTACTGGGGGTGCCGATCACCGACGCCGAGGCGGACTTCTTCGCCGAGGGCGGCGGCTCGCTCGCGGCGGCACAGCTGGTCACGGCACTGCGCCAACGCTTTCCGGAGGTCACCGTCGCCGGACTGTACGACCACCCGCGGCTGGGCGCGCTCGCCGCGATGCTCGACGAACTCGAACCGGCCAAGACCGCGGCCCCGCGTATCGTCAAACCGGTGCCGCGCAGCACCGGTCTGCTGCAGTCGGTGGCGGCCTTCCCATTGGCCACGTTGACCGGCCTGCAGTGGATCACCTGGCTCGCGATCGCCAACAACGTGCTCGCGTGGTTCAGCGACGCCGCCTGGGTCGAACCGCTCAACTGGTGGGTGGTGCTGGCCGCCTTCATCGTCTTCATCACCCCACTGGGCCGGATGTCGATCGCGGCCGCCGGCGCCCGGATCCTGCTACGCGGCGTGGGGCCGGGAGACTATCCCCGCGGCGGCAGCGTGCATCTGCGGCTGTGGCTCGCCGAACGCCTCACCGAGGCGAGCGGCGCCGCCAATCTGTCCGGCGCGCCCTGGATGGTGTACTACGCCAAGGCATTGGGCGCGACGATCGGCCGCGGGGTCGACCTGCACACGCTGCCCCCGGTCACCGGCCTCATCGAGGTGGGCGACCTCGCTTCCATCGAGCCGGAGGTTGACCTGGCCGGCTGGTGGATCGACGGCGACGTCGTCCATATCGGCCGGATCGAGATCGGCGAAAGCGCGACGATCGGCGCCCGGTCGACGTTGTTCCCCGGCGCACGCATCGGCCGCGAGGCCGAGGTGGCGGCCGGGTCTGCGGTCGTGGGCCGGGTGAAAGCGCGACAGCACTGGGCGGGGTCGCCCGCGGTGAAAGCCGGCAAGGCCGAGCGACCCTGGCCCGCGGAGCGGCCGCCGCGGCGCACGTATTGGGTTCCGGTGTACGGGATCTCGTCCATCCTGCTGGCCGGGCTCCCGCTGATCGCGCTCGCCTGCGGCCTGGCCGTGATCGCGTCGTGGGCCATGACGGCCGACCTGATCCGCAGCGTGATCGTCCGCGCGGTGATCCTGCTGCCCGCGGCCACGATCACCAGCCTGCTGGTATTCGCGGCACTGACAGCGCTTTTCGTGCGACTGCTGTCGATCGGCCTGTCGCAGGGCTATCACCCGGTGCGATCCCGGGTCGGCTGGCAGGTGTGGGCCACCGAGCGGCTGATGGACTCCGCCCGGACCTTCCTCTTCCCGCTCTATGCGAGCCTGCTGACACCGATCTGGTTCCGGATCCTCGGCGCGAATATCGGCAAGGGCACCGAGATATCCACCGCGCTGGTGATTCCGAAGTTCACCACGGTCGGCGACGGCGCCTTCCTCGCCGACGACACGATGGTCGCGTCGTACGAGCTCGGCGGCGGCTGGATGCATATCGACGAGGCGAAGATCGGCAAGCGCGCCTTCCTCGGCAACTCCGGCATGACCGGCCCGGGGCGCAAGGTCCCCAAGAACTCGCTCGTGGCCGTCCTGTCCGCGACGCCGAACAAGGCGAAGTCCGGCTCGAGCTGGCTCGGCAGCCCCCCCGTGCGGCTGCGTCGCGCGGCGACGACGTCGGATACCTCCCGGACCTTCGATCCGCCCGCCAAGCTCAAGATCGCCCGCGCCATCGTCGAGACCCTGCGTCTCATCTCGGTGATGGTGACCTTCGGACTGGGCCTGTTCGTGCTGATCGGCTTGCAGTTCATCACCCACAACGCGCACTACTGGGTGGCGGCTCTGGTGAGCGGCCTGGTGCTACTGGTCGCGGGGACAGCCGCCTGCTGTATCGCGGCGGCAGCGAAATGGCTTGTGGTCGGGCGAATTCCGGTGGCCGAGAAACCGCTGTGGTCGTCGTTCGTGTGGCGCAACGAGCTGTCCGACGCCTTCGTCGAGACCGTCGCGGCGCCCTGGTTCGCCAACGCCGCGACCGGCACCCCGGTGCTCAATCTCTGGCTTCGGTTGCTCGGCGCGCACATCGGCCGCGGCGTCTGGTGCGAGACCTACTGGCTCCCGGAGGCCGACCTGGTGACGCTGGGCGACGGCGCCACCGTGCAGCGCGGATGCGTGGTGCAGACCCACCTGTTCCACGACCGCATCATGCAGATGGATTCGGTGACCCTCGGGCCCGGCGCGACCCTCGGCCCGCATTGCGTGGCCCTGCCCGCGTCCGGGCTCGGCGCGGGCGCGACGGTCGGCCCGGCCTCGCTGGTCATGCGCGGCGACGTCGTTCCGGATTCGACACGCTGGCAAGGCAATCCGATCGCGCCGTGGTCCTAGCGCGTCAGGCCGCGAAGCTGTCCAGCTGCATGCGGCGATAACCGCCGCGCAGGCGCTCGTAGCGGTAGCGGTTGTATACCAGCGGATCGAGCACCAGGCGCCGAGGCAGATGCCGCCACGCCAGCCGGGCACCGGTCAGGTACAGGCGATACTCCAGCCGATCGCGCCAGGTCCAGTCGCAGCCAAGTAGTTCGCGCATCCGCGGATGCGCCTGCGACTCCGCGCACAGCCGCGGCGCCCGGAGAGCCACCGGCACCACCGCCGACCACAGCGGCCGCATCAACACGCGAATCGGTTTGGGCGACAGCAGCGATGGCATCGGCAATGCGTTGAAACTGCGGCGCGCGTAGAGGAGAAAGCCGTTGTCCGCCAGGTGTTCGGCGGCGACGGAGTCGTAGTACTCCATCATTTCTGTCGTCGTCCGCGGCAGCGTCGTCTGTCCGCTGGGCAGCTCGAGTGCGCTGTGCATCCACCGCACCGTCCGGTAGACCACCTCGCGCTGTTCGGCGTCGAGGTCGCCGTGCAGCGCGATATAGCCCCGATAGAAGAGATTGATCCCACTGACGGCGATCCACCTCCAAAGATGCGGATCCAGGGCGCTGTACCGGGTATCCGCGAACTCCCCGTTGCCGGCGCCACGGACGTCGCGATGCAGCCGCTTGAGCTCCTCGGTGTCGCGCTGCCGGTCGCGGTCGTCACCGAACAGCAGCAGCATTGCGTACGCGTAGCTCCGGATTCCACGATCGGCGAAATTCTCCCGGAACCTGCCGGACCGATCGACCGCCGCCGCGACCGGCCGATAGGCCACCTGATCGAGTGCGAGCCGCCCGAACAACCCGAAACTCATCGGCGAACCCAACCACCAGCGGGCGTCGGCGGCGAGCTCGGCATGCGGCTGGCCCGGCCGCCATGGCTCGACGTCGGCGACGGGTTCCACCTGCTCAGCGTGTGACACAGTGATGGTCATTCGTCTCATCCAATCTGTCATCGGGTGTAGATAGATTGAAGTGAACGTATGATCTGTCCACGCCTGTGTCAAGATTGAGTTCATGAGCAGTCCTCGGCGATACGGCGGCATGAGCGGCGCAGACCGCGTCGCCGCACGCCGTCGACAGTTCCTCGCCGCCGGACTGGAGTTGATGGGAACCGTCGGCACCGCGGCGACGACGGTCCGCAGCGTCGCCGCGACAACAGGCCTGGCGGCGCGTTATCTCGCCGAGTCGTTCGCGACCATCGACGATCTTCACCTCGCCGTGTTCGATGAGATCGTCGCCGAGATCGAGTCGCGCGGCATGGCCGCGATAGCCGGGCCCGCGACGAACACCTACGAGCGGGCACGCTCGGCACTGGCCACGGTGACGTCGACGCTGCTGGACGACCCGCGCAAGGGCCGGATCATCCTCATCGAATCGGTGTCGTCACCAGTACTCGGGCCGCGCCGAATCGCAGAGGCTCGTCGAATCGCCGCGCTCGTCGGTCACGTCGCGCGGAACACCGCCAGGGCCGACGTGGAACTGCTCGATCTGCAGATCACCACGCAGTTCGTCATCGGCGGCGTCGGCGAGGCGCTGACCGCGGCGCTTCTGGGCGAAATCGCAACGGATCGCGATCATTTGATCGACCGACTCACGGCCTTGCTGTTCGTCGCCCTGAACGGTGCCCAGCATTCCGCCCATCGCTCACCGGTCGGCCGCTAACGGCACCGCCGCGGGTCAGCCTTCGCCGCGGCCGCGCAGCGTCACGATCAAGGCGCGCGCCGCCGCCGCGGCCCGCTCCGGATCGCCGGCGATGACCGCCTCGGTGACCTCGGTGTGCTCACTCTCGAACGAGTGGCTCACGCCCACCGGCCATTTCAGGATCGACCGACTCAGCGCCGGCATCAGCAGGTCGTAGAACTCGGAGTAGACCTCGTTGTGGCTGGCTGCGACAATCGCCCGGTGCAGGGCCACATCGGCGGCGATCAGCTGGTCTCGTTCGGCGTCGGTCTGCGGGTCTCGGTGCCAGAGTTCGCGACGCTTGAGCAGCAGCCCGCGCAACTCGGTGACGTCGTCCTCGTCCCTGCGCCGTGCGGCGAGCGCGGCCGCCGTCGACTCCAGCGCGTCCCGCAGCTCCAGCAGATCGCTTTCCCGGGCGGCACCGAAGTACTCGGCGAGGCCGGCACCCTGCTCCGTGTCGGCGATGACGTAGGTACCCGACCCCTGACGCCGCTCCAGCATTCCGGCGTGCACCAGGGCCTGCACCGCTTCCCGCACGGTGTTGCGAGCACAGCCCGTCATCTCGGTGAGTGCGGGCTCGGTGGGGATGCGCGATCCGACCGCCCAGCGACCCGAGGTGATCTCGGTCCGCAGCAATTCGGTGACCTGCGTAATCAGCGTCTCCCGGCGCACGACCATGCGTGGCGGCGGCACGGGAGCGGCGGCGTCACCCTCCTGGTAGAGCTTCACCAACTCATAATAGTTCGTTGCCCAAATAACGAGATTGGGTCCCAGTCATCCAGTCATCCTATGATTTCTCAGTCAGCAATCCGGACGATCGCCCTGAGGAGGTGACAGTTGCCCCTGTCAGCGAACGAACAACCTGTCGTCGTGACGCCCGATGCGCCGGGTAGGCGTATCGGATCGCCGCGCCCGCTGCTCGCCGGCCGCATCGCCGTGCTGGCCGCGATCCTGCTCTCGTCGCTGTCACTGCGCACCGCGGTCACCTCCCTCACCCCGCTGCTCACGCGCGTCCAGGACTCGCTCGGATTCAGCAACGTCATCATCGGCGTCGCCGGGATGATGCCGACCGCGATGTTCGCGCTGGCCGGATTCGTATCCCCGAGCCTCGGCCGGCGATTCGGCCTCGAGCGGGTCGCCCTGGTGGCGGCGGCCGCCACGGTCGTCGGTATCGGCGGCCGGTCGCTCGTCAACGACACCGCGAGCTTCCTCGCACTCAGCGGGCTCGCCCTGGTGGGCATGGGCATCGGCAATATCGTCATGCCGCCGCTGGTGATGCGCTATTTCTCCGACCGCATCGCGATGATGAGCACCGTCTACATCACCTGCGTACAAATCGGCACGATGGTCCCGGCCGCGATCGCGGTGCCGGTCGCCGACGCCGCGAACTGGCAGGTATCGCTGGCCGCGTGGGCCGTCATCCCGTTCGCCGCGATCGGCCCCTGGCTCTGGGTGCTCCGGCATCGACGCCGCAATCCGAACACGGCAGCCACGGCGACCGCCGACCACCGGCTGTCCGCGCCGATCTGGCGCTCCCCGATCTCTTGGGGTCTGGCGATCATGTTCGGCTCCACGTCGCTCATCACCTATTCGATGTTCACCTGGATCCCCAAGATCCTCAGCGAGGCCGGGGCCAGCGACGGCTATGGCGGACTGATGGTGTCGCTGTTCTCGGCGGTGGGCTTCATCACCGGCCTCGTCGCGCCCACCCTGTGCGCCCGCATGGCGAACCCCTACCCGGTCGTCATAGCCTGTGCTGCATGCTTTTTCGGAGGATTCGCCGGGCTGCTGTGGGCGCCGATGAGCGGCACCCTGTTCTGGGTGATCCTCGTCGGCGTCGGTCCCACGACGTTCCCGATGTCGCTCACCCTGATCAACCTGCGCACCCGCAGCGGTGCCGGGTCGGCGGCGCTGTCCGGATTCGTCCAGGGCGTCGGATATCTGTGGGCCTGCGCCGGACCGCTGTTCTTCGGAGTTCTGCACGACGCGGTCGGCGGCTGGGGCGTGCCGTTCGCCTTCCTGTCGGTGATCGTGCTGGTGATGGCCGCCGGCGCGTGGGCGGTCTGCAAGCCGCGCTTCCTGGAGGACACACTCGCGCCCGCGGACACATCGCCCGCCGCCCGGTGAACTGACGCCAACACCGGTACCCTCGGGACCCGACAACCTGTCCGACAGACCAGGGTCCGCCGCCGGGCCAGGCCAGTACGACGAGCGAGGTGACCGGTGCCAGGGAAAGCCGTGCGGGACAGGCTCGGGCGCCCGTTGCTCGGCTCCCCCGCCGAGGGCATCGATCCGTACCTGCCGCGGAACGGCAACATCGGCTACCGGATCTCGCGCTATGAACTCGACCTCGAGTACAAGGTCGCCGCGAACCGATTGGCCGGTACCGCCATCATCACGGCGACCGCGTTGTCGGGGCTGGACCGGTTCAGTCTCGATCTGTCCGGCTCACTGAAGGTCGACCGGGTCTCGGTGAACGGCAAGCGGCCGGCCAAGTTCACCCACCGGTCGGGCAAACTGGCGATCACGCTGGCGACGGCCATCCGGTCGGGCGCCGCGTTCGAGGTCGTCGTCAGATACGGCGGCACCCCGAAACCTGTGCGCGGCCCGTGGGGCGAGGTCGGCTGGGAAGAGCTGTCCGAGGGCGCCCTGGTCGCCAGCCAGCCGAACGGCGCGGCGTCGTGGTTCCCCTGCGACGATCATCCCAGTTCCAAAGCGGCATACCAGATCTCGATCACCACGGACAGCCCGTTCTACGCGCTCGCCAACGGCAGGCTGCTGCGCAAACGCGTGAAGGCCGCCCAGACCACCTGGGTCTATGAGCAGGTCGAGCCGATGGCCACCTACCTGGCGACGATCGCGATCGGTCCGTATGTGCGCATTCCGGTCGCCACGGATCCGGTGCCGATCAGCGCGGTACTGCCGTCGCGACTGAAGAACGAGTTCGCGATCGACTTCGGTCGGCAGGGCCAGATCATGACCGCCTTCGTCGACATGTTCGGGCCGTACCCGTTCCCCGAGTACACCGTCGTCGTCACCGACGATCCGCTGGAGATCCCGATCGAGGCGCAGGGCATTTCCACCTTCGGCGCCAATCACTGTGATGGAACCCGGGATTCGGAGCGGCTGGTCGCCCACGAGCTCGCCCACCAGTGGTTCGGCAACTCGCTGACGCTGACCCGCTGGAAGGACATCTGGCTCCACGAGGGCTTCGCCTGCTACGCGGAATGGTTGTGGGCGGAGCGGTCGGGCGGCCCGAGCGCGGACGAATGCGCCCGCAAACACTATGACCACCTGGTGGATTCATGCCACACCGGAACGCTTGGCGACCCCGGACCGGACCAGATGTTCGACGACTGGGTATACAAGCGCGGTGCCCTGACGCTGCATGCGATCCGAATTCGCCTGGACGACAACATGTTCTTCACACTGCTGCGCGACTGGTGCCGCGACCACCGCTACAGCTCGATCACGACGGAGGAGTTCGTCGACTTCGCCGGCCACTACAGCTCCGAGTCGCTGCGACCGCTCTTCACCGCCTGGCTGCACACCGCGGGGCTCCCCGACTTTCCCGCCTGACCTCGTCGACGACAGCGTCGCGTCAGAGACTGCGCAGGTAGTCCAGCACCCGCTGGTAGTGCGGCAGCAGGCCGGACCCGGCCGCCTGCGCCAATGACGGTGCCGCCACATCCTTTTCAGATAACAGCGGAGTGAGCGCCGAACCATCACGCGCCGTGGCCGGCCACTCGATGCCGATCGCCGGATCCAGCGGCGAGATGCCGTGCTCGGCGGTCGGGTTGTACGAACTCGAACACAGGTAGGTGACGGTCGAGCCGTCCTGCAGGGAGATGAACCCGTGGCCGAGCCCCTCGGACACGTACACAGCACGCCGGTCGACGTCGTCGAGCAGCACCCCGGCCCACTGACCGTAGGTGGGCGAGCCGACCCGGATGTCGACCACCACGTCGAACACCGCGCCGGTGGTGCAGGTGACGTACTTCGCCTGGCCCACGGGCACATCCGCGAAGTGGATGCCGCGTACGACCCCGACCGCGGACACCGAGGTGTTGGTCTGCTGCAGGTCGAGGGGGTGTCCGACGACCTCGGTCAGCAGATCGGCGCGGAACGATTCGAGAAAGACACCACGCTCGTCGGGGAACTGCCGCGGGGTGAACACCCAGGCCCCGCCGATCGTCATGGGCCGCACCTGCATCAGCGAATATCCTTTCCGCGCTCCAGGAGTTGCAACAGGTAGCCGCCGTAGCCGGACTTCAGCAACCCCTCGGCGCGGGCGCGCAACTGGTCGTCGTTAAGGAACCCGCGACGCCAGGCCACCTCTTCCGGGACCGCGATCTTGAGTCCCTGCCGCTGCTCGACCGTGCGGATGTAGTTTCCGGCGTCGAGCAGCGAATCGAAGGTCCCGGTGTCGAGCCACGCCGTTCCGCGCGGCAGCACCTGCACCGACAATCGGCCGGCGTCGAGGTAGGCCCGATTGACGTCGGTGATCTCATATTCGCCACGGGCGCTCGGGCGCAACCCACGGGCGATGTCGACCACCTGGTTGTCGTAGAAGTACAGCCCCGGGATCGCGAAGTTCGACCGCGGATCAGTCGGCTTCTCTTGGATGGCAACGGCTTTGCCATCCGCGTCGAAATCGACGACGCCGTAGTCCTCGGGATTGGACACCCAGTAGGCGAAGACCGCCGCCCCCTCGATCTCGCGGAAGCGCATCAGCTGCGAACCCAGGCCGGGACCGTAGAAGATGTTGTCTCCCAAGGCCAATGCCACCGAATCCGACCCGATGAAATCGGCGCCGAGCACCAGCGCCTGCGCCAGCCCCTCCGGGCGCTCCTGCACCTCATAGCTCAGGTTGACTCCGAACTGGCTGCCGTCGCCGAGCAAACCCCGGAAGGCCGGCGCGTCCGCGGGGGTCGTGACGATCAGGATGTCTCGGATGCCCGCCAGGATCAGCGTCGAGAGGGGGTAGTAGACCATCGGCTTGTCGTATACCGGGACCAACTGCTTGCTCACCCCGAGCGTGATCGGGTGCAACCGTGTTCCAGTGCCGCCGGCCAAGATGATCCCACGCATGGGCACATGCTATCGGAGCTGGCATCTGCCTCCATTGATGTCGGGTGCACGCCGATGCCCAGTCCGCCGGTTTGGCGCACGGTATCGTCGGCGCATGCGAGTCCTGGTCACCGGCGGCGCCGGCTTCATCGGCGCCAACTTCGTGCACCGCACGTTGGCCACCCGTCCGGACGCCCGAATCACCGTGCTCGACAAGCTGACCTATGCCGCCAACCCGGGATCGCTGGCCACCGTGCGCGATCGCATCCGGCTCGTCGAAGGCGACGTCGGCGATGCAGCCGTCGTCGACCCGCTGGTCGCCGACGCTGACCTGGTGGTCCATTTCGCGGCCGAGTCGCACAACGACAACTCGCTCGCCGATCCCGGAATCTTCGTCCACACCAACGTGGTTGGCACCTTCACCCTGCTCGAAGCGATCCGCCGCAACGACGTCCGATACCACCACATCAGCACGGACGAGGTGTACGGCGATCTGAAACTCGACGACGGCTCCCGCTTCACCGAGTCCACGCCCTACAACCCGTCGAGTCCGTACAGCTCCACCAAGGCGTCCAGCGATCTCCTGGTCCGCGCCTGGGTGCGATCGTTCGGCATCCGCGCGACGATCTCCAACTGCTCGAACAACTATGGGCCGTATCAGCATGTCGAGAAGTTCATTCCGCGCCAGATCACCAACGTGCTCAGCGGGATTCGACCCAAGCTGTACGGCACCGGCGACAACGTCCGCGACTGGATCCACGTCGACGACCACAACGATGCCGTGTGGGCGATCATCGACGGCGGCACCATCGGCGAGACGTATCTGATCGGCGCCGACGGCGAACGCGATAACCGCACGGTGATCGAGACGATCCTCGAACTGCTCGGGCAGCCCGCCGACGCCTTTGATTTCGTCACCGATCGGCCCGGACACGATCTGCGCTACGCCATCGACTCGACTCGGCTGCGCACCGAGCTGGGCTGGCGGCCGACGTTCACCGATTTCCGCAGCGGGCTGGCGGCCACCGTCGACTGGTATCGCGACAACCGCTCCTGGTGGGAGCCGCTCAAGCGCGACGTCGAGGCCAGGTATGCGCAGACCGAGCAGGTGCTGGACTAGACGTCTTCGGGCGCGACGAGATACACGTTGAGGCCGACCGGCCCGACGGTGAACTCGTCGGTCCGCACGGCCCCGTACTTGCGCATCATGACCGCACCGAGTTCGAGCGACGCGGTGGTGGCCGTGACGCCGACATTGTGCTCTGCGGCCGACCTGAACGCCGGCTCGATCATCGTGGTGACGATGTCGCCGCCGCGCCGGCCGGGGACGATCGCCGCGAGCAGCACCTCGACGTAGGGCCCCTTGGGCTGATGCTCGGCCATCGCGATCTGATGCTGGTGCATCCGCGCGGCCATTCCCGGATCGGCCTGCAATGCGTCGATGGCTCGCTGCCGATAGGGCTCGGGCATGTCTTCGACGCCGCGGTTCGGCGGGGCCCAGACGACGAGACCGACCAGCTCGTTATCGATGAAGGCGCCGACGACGCGGTCCCGGGGCAGCGCCACCGCGACCAACAGTTCGGCGATCAGCCGGACCATGTCCGGCTCGTCCACCCGGACCCCGAGCATCCATCTGAAGATCGGCACTTCGTGAACGATCGGCGTGACGAAGTCAATGGCCAGATCGGCCTCATCGAAGGTCAGCGATCGACAGGCGATCGGGGCGCTCGTAGCAGTTGGCATGCTCATGACTGGTGATCTCTCCTCTGAACGCAGCAACGGCCCCACCACGTGGGCAGGGCCGTTGCGAAGCGCATCGATCAGATAGCGGAACCGGTACCGTTCTGCTGGCTGTTCAGGCTTCCCAGGTTGAGCTGGTCGAGGTTGATCAGGCCCAAGTCAAGATTCGAACGCACTGGATAACACCTTTCATTTGTGATCCCTAACCACAGGACGCGGCTTGGTTATAAATAGCTAACATGATGTACATACTTTGGTGGGTCGATTGACCTAGTTCGTTACTAAACCGTTATGTTGGACACGCTCCCCTGCCGGTGCTACGGCGGAGGCGCTACCGCCCTACCTCGATCGACACCGTCCAGACATGACAACGGCCCCACCCATCCGGGTGGGGCCGTTGATATGCCGCTTCGATCAGATCGCCGAGCCGGTGCCCTCCTGCTGACTGTTCAGGCTGCCCAGGTTCAGCTGGTCAAGATTGATGGCACTGAGGTCAAGATTCGAACGCACTGGATAACACCTTTCAATTCATGATCTCTAACCGGAAAATTGTGATCAGAGTTATAAAAACTTAACATAGTGTCTGAGATCATGGCGATCTTCCACTGGTGTCTGTTATTGATTCGTTATCAACCCAGAAGGGGTCTCCGCCCTGGAAACGGGCCGAATCGGCGACGAGAAACGGCCCCGCCGCGTCGGGCGGGGCCGTTGAGACATGAGGCCGGCAAGACCTAGGAGCCGATACCGTTCTGCTGACTGCCCAGGCTGCCAAGGGCGAATCCCAGCCCGTTCTGCTGGCTCGCACCACTGCCGGTGTTCACCATGACCGATCCCATGTCAAGATTCGCACGCACGTCGTTCACACCTTTCATTGAAGATCTCTAATCGAAGAATTTACGATTGGAGTTATAAAAAATTAACAATGGATGGAGTAGAACTAGGTCGATCGACCCAATCTGTTATCAAACCGACATAAAGCTCGAGCGCTATGCGGCGCGGAATTGTTGATCGATAAATAGAGACAAATAGAAAGCGGCCCCGCCGCATCAGGCAGGGCCGCTTTCTACTGAATGGCTATACGGCAGTGCCGGTCCCGTTCTGCTGACTATTCACGCTGCCGAGGTTCAACTGGTTGATATTGATCACGGCCACGTTGGCGTTACCGGTCCCCACGCCCCCCAGATCGAGATTGCCACGCACTGGTACTTGCCTTTCGTCGACGACCTCGATCAACGGGCTCGTGATCGAGAATTGAATAATCTTAACATGATGTGCGTCTACTAGGGCGTTTGACCCAGTCGGTTACCGAATCGTGACCTGCCGCGTCATGGCAGGTCAGCCGGCCAACCGTTCCTCTTCGCGCTCCTCGGCCTGCGCCGCATGAACGAACCCGGGCCTGGCACGGCCGATGAACGCGACGCCCCACTGCAGCACTGCGAGGAAGCGGTTCCGGAACCCGATCAGATAGAACAGGTGGACCGCCAGCCACATCAGCCACGCGATGAAGCCCCGGAACTGGATACGCTCGTTGAGCTGCGCGACCGCGCTGAACCGCTTGATGGTCGCCATCGAGCCCTTGTCCCAGTAGACGAACTCGGTGCCCGGCAGCTTCTTCCGGCGGATGATGTCGGCCGCATGCCGGCCCTGCTGCATCGCGACCGGGCTCTGCCCCGGGTATCCCTTGAGCGACGTCATATCGCCGATGGCATAGATATTCGCGTAGCCACCGGTCGTCAGGTCGGAGTTGATCAGCAGGCGGCCCGCGCGGTCGGTGTCGCAACCGGTCCGCTCGGCGAGCACGGCGGTGAAGCCGCTGGCCTGCACGCCGGCCGACCACACGACGGTGTCGGCCGCGATCCGTCGGGTCGCCGCGCCCTTGTTGATACTGATCGTCACGCCATCGGCGTCGATGGCGGTGACCATGGCATCGAGCAGCACCTCGACGCCGCTGTCCCTGAGCGACTTCTCGGCATACTGGCTGAGCTTGCCGCCCTTGTACGGCGGCAGCACCATCGGCGCACCTTCGACCAGATAGACCGACGCGTCCGCGTGGAAGTAACGCTGCGACAGCTCCTGAATCTGCCCGGCGACCTCGACGCCGGTCGCCCCGGCGCCGACGACGACGAAGTTCAGCAACTTGCGTCGCTCGGCGTCATCGGTGGTCTCCGCGGCCCGCTCGAAGCAGTCGCGGATCTGGTCCCGCAACAGCGTGGCGTCCTCGATCGTCTTCAGCGCGAACGTGAAGTCCTTGAAGTGGTCGTTGCCGAAGTACGACTGGGTGGCACCGGTGGCGGCGATCAGCGAGCCGTACCGCAGCCGCCGGACCCCGGCGTCCGTCTCATACGTGACGACGCAGGCGTCCGGATCGACGTCGACGACCGAACCCTGCACCACCGTCGACCCCTTGTTGGTGCGCAGCACGTTGGCGATCGGCGGCGCGATCTCGTGCGGATCCATGACCCCGGTCGCCACCTGGTAAAGCAGGGGCTGGAAGAGGTGTTCGGGGGTCGCCGAGATGAGGGTGTGGTCGATACCGGACTTGCCCAGTTGCTTGGCGGCGGCAAGACCGCCGAAACCGGATCCGATGATCACCACTTCTGCGTAGTCAATTTCAGTCATGACCGTTTCCTCCTAACGCACGCTCTACTCAATCCATATAACTGCTGGATTTGGGCAATATCCAACGCATATTGCCGATACGATCTATCTAGAATCAAGATAAGTCGATATGGGGAGGACATCCCATGGAACTGCGTCAGCTGCAGTATTTTGTCGCCGTCAGCACCGACTTGAGCTTCAGCAAGGCGGCCCGCCGGCTCTTCGTCTCGCAGTCGGCCATCAGTCACCAGATCGCCCGATTCGAGCACGAACTCGGCGTCAGCCTCTTCGACCGGTCCACCCGCACCGTGACGCTCACCGAGGTCGGATCGCGGATCCTGCCGATCGCCACCCAGATGCTCGACCTCGCCACCACCATCGCGACGATGGCTAGGCTGCCCCGCAACCGGATCCGGTTGGCCGCCAACATGACCTTCGCATCGAAGTCGCTCTCCGCGATCGCCAGCGTCCGCTCGGACTATCCGGACGCGGAGATCGAGTTCGTCATCCGCAGTTTCGACCAGCGCATCGACGCCGTTGTATCCGGCGACGCCGACATGGCCCTGATCCGCGGCGACATCTCGCGGCCCGGCCTCTCGGTCACACCCCTGTGGATGGACGACCTGCTGATCGCCATGGCCGCCGACCATCCACTGGCCGATCACGAGTCGGTCGAGCTGTCGGAGCTCGCCGAGTACCCGCTGCTGATGCCGCCGGTGTCGCAACAGGTGTTGCTGCACAACGTGATCGGCGACAAGTTCAGCGAACTCGGCATCTCGCCGCGCTTCGGGCCCCCGATCGCCCGCGACCACACCGCCACGCTGGAGCTGATCAACAACCCGCGCGCCTGGACCGTGCTCTACGACGACGCCGCGGTCGCGGGCATCGCCTATCTCCGGGAGACGCACGGCCGGCTCAACATCCAGGTGTCGGCGGTGACCAGGCCGGACTCGGACGACAACCCGCTTCTGCAACCACTGATCGAGGCATTGCGCGGCGACCGCGACTGACCCGGGTGTCCGCTCAGCGGGAGGGTGATCTTCCACACAGCACTTCTTGATCGAATGATCAAGAAGTTGAACTGCACCAGACACCCGGGAGAGATCATGTGGTCACCTGAATCCATCAAATTCGGCGCGTTTCTCGCGCCGTATCACCCGCTCAACGCCGATCCGGCGCTGCAGCTGCGACGCGACATCGACCTGATGGAGCATCTCGACCACCTCGGTTTCGAGGAGGCGTGGATGGGTGAGCATCACTCCACCGGCGCCGAGATCGTGCCGTCCCCGGAGGTCTTCATCGCGGCCGCCGCCGAGCGCACCGAGCGACTCCGCTTCGGCACCGGCGTCGTGTCGCTGCCCTACCACCACCCGCTGATCACGGCCGACCGGATGATGCAGCTCGACCTGCAGACCCGCGGCCGCGTGATCTTCGGAACCGGCCCGGGCAAGATCCCGCTGGACGCCCACATGATGGGCATCAACCCGGACGACCAGCGCCGCAGGCAGGGCGAGGCCCTGGAGGCCATCCTGCCGCTGCTGCGCGGTGAGACCGTGAGCATGGAGACCGACTGGTTCACCCTCCGCGACGCGCGCGCCCAGCTCCCGACCTACAACCACAAGGGCATCGAGGTCGTCACCGCCTCGACGATCTCGCCGAACGGATCGGTGCTCGCCGGCACCAACGGTCTGTCCCTGCTGTCGCTGGCGGCCAGCTCGCAGATGGGCTTCGACGCGCTCGATCGCAACTGGGGCGTCTACGAGAAGGTCTCCACGGAGAACGGTTACACCGCCGACCGTTCCACCTGGCGCGTCGTCAACCCGATGTTCCTGGCCGAGACGCAGGAGGACGCCAACCGTGCCGTGAGCCGGCGCATCCAGTCGATGGCCGCCTACGTCAACCGGCAGCAAGGCATCGACCCGGAGTGGGCGCGCACCCCTCAGGGCACCATCGACTACTGGCGCAACGAGGCCCTCGGCGAGTTCGGCCAGGCCATCATCGGCACCCCGGATCAGGCGATCGCGCAGATCGAGCGGCTCATCGAGAAGACCGGCGGCTTCGGCACCTTGCTGATCCTGCACGTCGACATGGCCAACTGGGAGGACACCAAGCGCAGCTACGAGCTGTTCGCGTCCGAGGTCATTCCGCACTTCCGCCGCAGCAACGTGCGTCGCGAGGCGAGCCTGCAGTTCGCTCAGGACAACCGCGAGTACCTGATCGGCAACCTGGTGCACGCCCTGCAGAAGGCCGCCACCGACTACTACGGCGAGCAGCCGGCCGCCACGGCAGGAGCGTGACATGCGCGCAATTCAATTCGTCAACAACGAGTTCAGTCTCAATGAGGAGGCAGGGCTGCCCGCCCTCGGCTCCGGCCAGATCCTGATCGACGTGCACGCCTGCGGTATCTGCGGCAGCGACCTGAGCGCCGTCAAAGGGTCGCATCGCTTCTGCGAGGTCATGACTGCAGCCAGTTACCCACTGGCCCAATATGATCCGGAGCAGCCGATCGTCCTCGGCCATGAATACGCCGGTGTCGTAGCCGAAGTCGGCCCCGACGTCACCGACTTCGCGGTCGGCGACCGGGTCACCGGTCTCGGGCTCGCCGTCGACATGTCGACCGGCCTCCCGAAGATCATCGGCTACTCCAACACCTATCACGGGGCGTTCGGCGAGCAGATCATCGTCAACACGTACTTCGCCCGGCACATTCCGGAGGGGCTCTCGTTCGAGCATGCCGCCCTGGCCGAGCCGCTGCATGTCGGCGAGATGCATATGCAGCAGTCCGGCCTGACTGCTGACGACTCCGCTCTCGTAGTCGGCTGCGGCACAATCGGTCTCGGGGCGGTCGCGGCGGCCAAGGCCCGAGGCGCCAAGCTGATCATCGCGTCAGAGCCGTCGGCGAAGCGCCGCGAACTGGCGCTGAAGATGGGCGCCGACATCGTCGTCGACCCCACCGTCGAAGACCCCGTCGAGCGATTCAACTCCGAATCGCAGAGCCGCGGACTCATCGACGGCGGGCAGGGCGGCGGCATGCTGATCGCCTTCGAGTGCAGCGGCCGCAAGGGCATGCTCGACTGGATGCTGCGAAATCTCCCGTTCGACAGCAAGATTCAGGTGATGGCGGCGCCGTTCGAGGACGAGACAATCATCCCCGCGATCGGCCAGGTGCGCCGTATGGTCGTAAACTTCGGCCACGGCACCTACGACAAGGCCTATGAGGCGGTGCTCGACCGGCTGGCCAAGGGCGAGATCGACGCCGACGCGATCATCACCGGGCGCGTCGATCTGTCCGGCGTCGCGGACGCGTTCGCCACGCTCCGGCAGCCCGACGAGCACGTCAAGATCATGGTGTTCCCGCGCGGCCTGGATTCGGCCGCGAAGGTCGATGCCGATGTCTGACGCGTTCCATCCCGAGCCTCGCTTCGTCGACACCGACGGCGCCCGACTCGCCGTGTTCGAGGCCGTCCCGGACAAGGTCACCCGCGACGTGTGTCGTTCTCTGCCATGGTTTTCCGGAGCTGGCGGCCTCGTGGCGGCGTCAGCTGCAGCCGATCGCCGATGCCGGGTTCCACGTCATGGCACCCGACATGCGCGGGTACGGGCAGTCGACCGGACCGGAGGATCCCCGCAAGTACAGCATCGCGGAGACCACCGCCGACGTGGCCGCACTGATCAAGGACGCCGGCTATGAGAAGGCCGTCGTCGTCGGACATGACTTCGGCGGCATGGTGTCGTGGTCGATGCCGTATCTGCAGCCGGACTCGGCGGCCGGGGTGATCACCCTCAACACACCGTTCGGCTACTCGGAGCACAATCCGATCGAGCTCTACGAGCAGGTGTACGGCCCACGAAACTACTTGGCGTACTTCCAGACTCAGGAGTGCGAGGATCTGCTCGACAAGGATCCCGGCGCCACGTTCAGGTTCTTCATGCGCCGCGACACCGGCCGCGGCACCAACCTGTCCCGGACGGGCCGGCACGATCCCGAGTCCATGTCGTACATCCACTGGCTCAAGGACGACGAGTCGACCTGGCCCGGCGAGGTGGTGCTCAGCGACGAGGAGATGCGGTACTACACCGACACCTACGCGCGCACCGGTTTCCGCGGGCCGCTGCGCTGGTATCGCAGCATCCTCCGGAACTGGGAGGTGCACACCGAACACTTCCCCGACGGGGTCCTCCCACAGGTCTCGGTGCCGGCGTTGATGATCGCGGCACGCCACGATCCGATCTGCCACCCGATGCTCACCAACAATCTGCTGCAATACTTCGAGACCTTCGAGCGGCGGATGACCGACACCGGGCACCGGACGCAGCTGGAAGATCCAGACACCACCACCGCGTTGGTGGTCGGCTGGCTCGACCGGCACTTCTGAACAGGTATGGCAGCACGTGACCGATATCCTTACCGGCATGGGTCGCGTGCTGCCGAATCGCCAGGGTGATGCCACCCGGGCACGGCTGATCCGGACCGCCGAGAAGCTGTTCGCCGAGCACGGCGTCGACGCGGTGTCGGTGCGCGCGATCAACGCCGCCGCCGGGCAGGGTGCGGCCGCGGTGAACTATCACTTCGGCACCAAGGAAGACCTGCTGTCCGCGGTGCTGCTGGACATGGGTTCGGCTGTGGTGCAGTCGATCTCGGGGCGCATCGATCGCCTCGAGGCCGGACCGGCACCCGATTTGGAGGCGGTCGTGCGCGCGCTGACCGATCCCTACCTGGAACTGCTGCTGGCACACCGGGTTCGGGGCACCCGCTGGATCAAGATCGTCGTCCATGTCTCGCGCGACTACACCCGGCCGGCCATCGCCGACACCCCGCAGGACGAGCTCGCGCAGCGTCTGCGACTGCAGCTCGATCGCGCGCTGCCTGATGCCTCCCCCGACCGGATCGCGCAGCGCTGGCCGATCGCGGTGATGAGCTTCCTGCAGTCGCTCAGTCGGGTCGACCAATGGTCTTCCAGCCCCAGGATGAGCGACGACGAGTTGATCGCCTTCTATGAGGACCTGGTGTCATTCCTCATCGGCGGCGCCGAGCGCATGCTGCGCTGACCTGCGCCGACCGGACCGTCAGGCACGCCGAGTGGACCGTCAGGTACGCCGAGTGGACATACATGTCAGGTCGACGAGCGTGAGTGTCCAGTCGGTGAACCTCGGTGTCCGGTCGGCGTACTTGAGTGTCCGGTCGGCAGTTGCGATCAGGGTGGCGCAATCCATCGGCACGGCCGCATCGGGGTGCTGCAATCAGGCGGAACCCGTTATGCCGCCGAGAGGACACCCGATGACGATCGCCCATGTCGAGCAGCGCACCGACCGTGATGCCCAGGCGCAGAAGGCCTATGCCGCAGCCGGCGTCACGGTCGACAAACTGGGCGAACATATTGGTGCGCGGATCGGCGGCGTCACGCTCGGCGGCCAGGTCCCATCCGAGCAGGTCGAGGCCATCCGGCTCGCGCTCGCGATCAACAAGACCGTCGTCTTCACCGGCCAGCACCACCTCGACGATGCCGGGCAGTACGCGTTCGCCGAGCTGCTCGGCGAGCCGACCCAGCCGCATCCCACGCTGAAGTCGCACGGAACCGAACTCCTCGAGCTCGAGGGCGCCGCCAACAGCTGGCATACCGACGTCACGTTCGTCGACCGTATCCCGAAAGCGTCCATCCTGCGGCCGGTCACGCTGCCGGCGTGGGGCGGCGCAACCACCTGGGCATCGACCGTCGCAGCCTACGAGCAGCTGCCGAAGGCCCTGCGCGCCTTGGCCGATGACCTGTGGGCGGTGCACAGCAACAAGTACGACTACGCGACCGAATCGGACCCGAAGAAGGCCAGCGGCGGGGTCAGCGCCGAGCGCCGCGCCGAGTACTACGCCGAGTTCACGCACACCACCTACGAAACGCTGCATCCCGTGGTGCGCGTGCACCCGGAGACCGGGGAACGCTCGCTGCTGCTGGCATTTCGCCCGGGAATTCCACGAGTTGAAGCCGATCGAATTCCAGCCGCTGTTCCAGCTGCTGCAGAACCGAATCACCCGGCTGGAGAACACCTTCCGCTGGAACTGGAGCCGCGGCGACGTCGCGATCTGGGACAACCGGGCCACCCAGCATTACGGCATCGCGGATTTCGGCGATCAGAAGCGAGAGTTGCATCGGGTCACGCTGGCCGGCGATGTTCCCGTCAGCGTGACCGGGGACTCGAGCCGGACCCTCATCGGCGACGCCAGTGACTACTCGGGCATCGAACGCCCGCGTCGGCTGTCCGGGTTCGCCGCGTAGTACCACCCGGCCGACCGCGACGCACCCGGGTCGAGTGAAGCGCCGAGAATCCGCCATCGATTTCGCCATACTGACCAGGTGGACGAGATCAGCCGCATCGCGGATCTCCTGGCCGAGCGGCTCGACGGACTTGCGCCGCAGGTAGCCGCTGCGATCCAGCGCGACGTCGACTTCTACAGCACGTCGACGGCCGTGCCGCTGGAACAGGTCGCCGACACCGTGCGCGCGAACATCGACTTCATCGTCGACGGCATGCGCAACAGCGAGTTCGACACCGCCATGGCCGCCGCCACGGGCAGCAGCCGGGCCGAGACCGGTGTTCCGCTGGTCGCCGTGGTGCACGCCTACCGCATCGGCTTCCACATGGTGTGGCGTGAGTTCCGCGAGCTCGCCGAGGAACACCCGGAGATCAGCCGCGAAGGACTGCTTCGCGCCACCGAGCTGATGTGGGAGGCGCAGGACAACTACATCGGCGCCATGTCCAGCGCGCACCGCGAACGTGCCACACAACAGGTGCTCGACGATGCCGCCGAACGGGCCGCCCTCACCGAACATCTCCTGCAGGGGCGGCTGAGCACCGAGCAGAGCCTGTGGGAGGTGGCCGAACTGCTTCGGCTACCCACCCGCGGGCCGTACCTCGCGGTCACCGCACGCGCCTCCGCGATCGGCCGACAGCCGCTGCCCGGCATCGAGAGCAAACTGCGCGGCATCGACGTCTACTCGGCATGGCGACTGCTCCCCGACGAACAGATCGGCATCGTGCACGCGCCGTCGCCCGGCACCCAAGACGCCGTCATCGAGCTGTTGCGACGACAAGCCACCACGCGGGTCGGGGTCAGCGCGCCGTTCGCGGAGCTGCAGGACACGGCGCAGTCGCTGCGGTTTGCACGGATCGCCCAGGCCGGCCCCGGCGAGGGCGTAACGGTGTTCGACGACTCCGTCCTCGGCTTGGCGGCGACCGGGTCTCCCGAGATCAGCGCCGAGGTGGCGACGAGCGTGCTCGGCAGGATGTACCGGCTGCCCGACGAGGACCGCAAGCCGCTGTTCACCACCTTCCGCGCCTGGGTCGGGCATGACGGCAACGCCGCTGACACCGCGGGGGCGCTCTTCGTGCACCCCAACACCGTGCGCCATCGGCTGCGGCGCATCGAGGAACTCACAGGTCGCTCCATCACCAAGCCGCGCGAGCTCGCGGAGCTATGTCTGGCGTTCGAGGTCGACAGCCGGTTCCAGCGAGCTGCGCAGAGGGCGGCACCGCCACCCGAGTGACCGATCGCATTGTCGTCCGGCACACCCGAAGGCCGTCGACGTTGGTCTCGGCACCATCGCCATCCGGCGTGATGGCGACCACCATTGAGGTACGCCCCGAAGCCGCCCCAAGGAGTACCGACATGGTTGCCAAGACCGCCAAAGATGCTGATGACATCGTTGCCCCGCTCGACCTGCTGCTGATCAACTCGACGAAGTCGTTCGGTCGCCGCATGCTGCCGAGCGGCCCGCTCGCCCGGTTCGGGATGTCGCTGGCCAAGCAGCCGGTGACGGTCGCCGAACGCGGTGCCGGCCTCGCCCGCGAGCTCGGACAGATCGCCGTCGGCCGGGCGCACCGGGAACCGGCGCGCGCCGATCGGCGGTTCAGCGATCCCGCGTGGACGCAGAACCCGGTCCTGCATCGGATCGAGCAGGCGTACCTGGCCGCGGCCGAGACCGCCGACCGGCTGTTCGACGACGCCGAACTGGACTGGCGCGACGCCGAGAAGGTGCGGTTCGCCCTCGACAACCTCATCGAGGGCCTGTCGCCGACCAATAATCCGGTCCTGAGTCCACTCGGCTGGAAGGCGCTCATCGATACCGGCGGCCTGTCGGCCTATCGGGGGTTCAAGGCGTTCGTGCGCGACATGGCCAGCAAGCCGCGCGTGCCCGCCATGGTGGAGCCCGACGCGTACGACGTCGGCGAAACGGTGGCGACCACCAAGGGCACGGTCGTGTTGCGCACCAAGATGTTCGAACTGATTCAGTACGCACCCCAGACGTCACGGGTCCGCGAGGTGCCGCTGCTGCTGGTGCCGCCGGTGATCAACAAGTACTACATCATGGATATCGCGCCGGGCCGCAGCCTCGTGGAGCACTACCTGCGGGGCGGCCAGCAGGTGTTCACCATTTCGTGGCGCAATCCGACTGCAAAGCATCGGGATTGGGGTTTCGACGCATACGGCAAGGCGATCATCGAGGCCCTCGATGCGACCCGCACCGTCACCGGCGCCGACAAGACCAACATCTTCGCCACCTGCTCCGGCGGAATCCTGACCGCCATGACTCTGGCACACCTGTTCGCCACCGGCCAGGGCGACAAGGTGGCCGGCTTGACGCTGGGCGTCACCGTTCTCGACCAGTCGAAAGCCGGTTTCGCGTCGGCACTTTCGAGCGAACGCGCGGCCAATGCCGCCATCCGCACGTCGGCGAACAAGGGCTACCTGGATGGTCGGGCGATGGCCGAGATGTTCGCCTGGCTGCGGCCGACGGATCTCGTCTGGCGCTACTGGGTGAACAACTACATCCAGGGACGCAGCCCGGCCGCGTTCGACGTGCTGTTCTGGAATTCCGACACCACCCGGATGACCGCCGCGCTGCACCGGGACATGGTGATGATGGGGCTGAACAACAATCTGGTGACCGCCGGCGCATCGACGATGCTCGGAACTGCCGTTGACCTGCAGTCGATTACGGCCGACGCGTATGTCATCGGCGGAATCGCCGACCACATCTGCCCGTGGCAGGCCACCTACCGCAGCGCGGCCCTGCTGGGCAGCAAGGACAACCGCTACGTGCTGTCGTCCAGCGGCCACATCGCCTCGCTCGTCAACCCGCCGGGCAACCCCAAGGCCTCCTTCCGGGCCGCGCAGGTCGCCCCGGAGGCGACGCCGGATCAATGGCTGGCCGACACCGAGAAGACGGCCGATTCGTGGTGGCCCGACCATCTGCAATGGCTCACCGAGCGCAGCGGCGCCGAGATCGATGCACCGTCGATGCTGGGCACCGCCGGCTACGAGGGCCTCGCGCCCGCTCCCGGCACCTACGTGCTGGCGGGCTGACCCGATGACGATGACCGACGAGCAGCCGGACCTCGGCGAATCCGATCAGTTCATCGCGACCGGAGGGCAGCGGATCCGGGTGCGCTACCGGCCCGGAACCGGCGTACCGCTGGTGTTGTGCAACGGGATCGGTGCATCACTCGAGGTACTCGACCCGCTGGTGGCCGCGCTCGACGCCGAACGGCCGGTGCTGCGCTTCGACGCCCCCGGCACCGGCGAGTCGCCGAATTCCGCACTGCCGTATGGGTTTCCGTATCTCGCCTGGGTGCTGGGCCGGGTTCTCGACCGGCTCGGCATCGGCGTGGTCGACATCCTCGGCTATTCGTGGGGTGGCGCGCTGGCCCAGCAGTTCGCCTTTCAGAATCCTTGGCGTTGCCGGCGACTCATCCTGGTCGCCACCGGCACCGGGGCGATCATGGTTCCAGGGAATCCCGCCGTGCTCCGAAAGATGCTGACGCCCAGACGATTCAGCGACCCTGCCTATGGCGCCCGGATCGCGGGCGACCTCTACGGCGGGAGCGTCCGCCAACGCGGCGACGAAGTCTTCGACCTGATGTCGCGCCAGTTGCACGCCGGATCGAAGGTCGGCTACCTGCATCAGCTGCTGGCCGGTTCGGTGTGGACCTCGATCCACGCGCTGCCGGCGATCCGGCAGCGCACGCTGATCGTCGCCGGCGAGGACGACCCGATCATCCCGATAATCAACGCGCGCATCATGAATCGATTGCTGCCGCGGGCGCGGCTGTCGCGTCACCCGGGCGGTCATGTCGACATCCTGTTGAACGCCGACCAAATCGTGCCGTCGATCGAGGAGTTCCTCGGCAAGCCGCGGATCGGTCGGCCGCGGCGCGGACGGCGCGGTCCGCTGACTCCGGGCGGGTAGCCCTGAAACCCTGACTGGAGCGCCCCTTGACCGGCGTATACGGGGTTGACGAGGCGCTCCAGTCAGGGTTTCAGGGCCAGTCAGGGTTTCGGCGCAGTCAGGGTTTAGGCGCCTGATCGAACCGAGTCTCCAGACCCGCCTCGAGCGCTGCCTTGATCCGCAGCCGCATGCGCTCGCTCAGCTCCGGCAGCGCATCCAGCGAATACCAGCCTGCCGCCGAACATTCGTCGTCCGCGGGATGCGGGTCGCCGGACACCCAGTCCATCCGGAACACGTGGTCGAGGTACTGGGCGTGGTCACCGTTGGCGTGCACCACCGGATCGGTCACATGCACCCAGGCCAGCCGCCGCGGCACCGCCACGACGCCGGCTTCTTCGGCGACCTCGCGGACCGCGGTGTCGGCCGGGTTCTCCCCTGGCTCGACGATCCCGGTTACCGGCGTCCAGGCTCCGTTATCTGCCCGCTCGATCAGCAGCACCTCGTCATCCCGGATCACCACGGCGGTGATCCCGATCATCCAGAGCGGGGCATGGCCGATGTGCGCGCGCAGTTCGAGGATGAAGTCCGGGGTCGGCATGTGTTCAGTCCTACTGGTCGACGCCCGCCGGCACCAGCCGACGCACCCAGCGTTGCGGCGCGGTCAGCGGCATCATCCAGTCGTCGCGGTCGGCAGGGTCCCAGCAATACGCCGGAACACCATTCACCAGAAGCGATTCCACCTCGGGGATGCCGAGTTCGGCTGCCGACCATCGATAGAGCGCCGCCAGCCGCGGCTCGATGACGCCCATGTCGACCAGCCGACCGAACCAGTGCTCGGCCCGCCGATACGGCCCGACCTCGCCGTCGATCGGATAGTGCTCGGGCAGCACCCGGCGTAACGACAAGAAGATGGCCGGCATGCCCAGCCGCGGGTCGCCGAGCGGCGGCGCGATCGGCCCCAACCAGCCCAAGGCCAGCCGGGGGGCGGCGACGAGGGCGTGGGCGTACAACACCCGCAGCAGCACCACATTGATGAAGAACCGCTCGGTTCGGGTCTCGGCCGCCGCCAGTTCGCGGTGGCGCAGATAGCCGACGACGACCGAAACATTGTGTGCGCGATACCAACTGGGAGCCGACGGCCGGCGTTGAAAGTCCAGCCAGGCCGACACCGCAGGCGAATCCGGCTCTCCGGACGCGCCGTCGGCCAGTAGCCGGGCGTGTTCAGTGTCGCGCAGCAGCGACTCGTTGACGGCGCGCCACCACGGACTGCCGCCGCCGGCCTCGGTGATCGGTTCGAGCACACCGCGATTGCACTGCCAGCGCATGAACGCCGCGGCCGCGCGCTGGTACGGCAGGCGACCGCCCCGCGGGCCATGCGCGTAGATGTCGCGGAGCAGTCGCAGCCGGCCGGCCGGGTCGTCCCGCACCGCCGACACCACCGTCGCGGCGCGATCGGCGGCGACGACCGGTATCGGCGCGGCTGACGAGCACATAGTCTGACGGTAACGACGATGACTCGAAGGAGCAGCATGAATCGCTTCCGTCAGGCAGTGGAATCCGGCGATATCGAGGCCGCGGTGGACGAACTGGCGGATGACGTCGTCTTCCGCAGTCCCGTCGCATTCTCTCCGTATCCGGGCAAGCCGATCACCGCGGCGATCCTGCGGGCGGTCTTCCAGGTGTTCGAGGACTTCCACTATGTGCGCGAGATCGCCGACCCGTCCGGCGACCACGCGCTGGTGTTCGAGGCGAAGGTCAACGGTCTGGACATCACCGGCTGCGACTTCCTGACCTACAACGAGGCCGGCAAGATCGTCGACTTCATGGTCATGGTGCGACCCATGCGTGCCGCGCAGGCGCTGGCCGAGGAGATGGGTGCCCGCTTCGAGCAGATCAAGGCCGAGGCGATCGCATCCACCGATTGACGACCGGTCGCGCGCGGGCCGCGAAACCGAACCGGCCGTTACCCACAGTGCCCGCCGCCTTGGAGGTCCCTGTGCATCCGGGCAAAGTGCGCTGTAAGGGCGAGATGGACACCCGATAAATCCGTAGTGTCGGTTGTGATGGCTTCCGCACGCAGATTCCGACGCTCCCGAAACCGCGAGCTCATCTATCTGATCGCGCCGGC
Source organism: Jongsikchunia kroppenstedtii DSM 45133 (assembly GCF_000380485.1). Taxonomy (GTDB): domain Bacteria; phylum Actinomycetota; class Actinomycetes; order Mycobacteriales; family Mycobacteriaceae; genus Jongsikchunia; species Jongsikchunia kroppenstedtii. The sequence continues at coordinate 27,880 of NZ_AQYG01000050.1, forward strand.
GGGTTTCCCGAACTTCGGTGACGAGTTCATCGCACGCACGTGGCTGCGCGCCCTGGCGAGGACGCATCCGAACACGCCGGTGGTGCTCGACTGCCACACGGCCGGCCACGCATCGGCGCTCCTGCATCACGCCCACCCCGACCTCACGGTGGTCGACACGTCGTGGCGGATCATCGACGGCCTGCGCAGGGAGCCGATCGTCGCCGCCTCCGAGCACGTTCAGCGAATCGTCGCCACCCCGGGAATCGAGCCGAGGCTGGTCGACGGAATCCGATTGATGCGGAACGCCACCACCGTCCACATCCTCGGGGGCGGATACCTCAACGCCATCTGGCCCCATCACCAACTGCTGTTGTCGATCGCGACCGCGATCCGCGCGGAGAGCGGCGCAACGCTGGCCGCCACCGGGCAGGGCCTTCTTCCATCGCCGGACCGGCCGGCGCTCGACCTGATCCGTACCGCGATGCGACACTTCGATGTTTTCGATGTCCGCGACTCGCAGTCGCGCGACCTCCTGACCCTTCCGGGGTCGACCAGCCGCGCCTCGTTCACCGGCGACGACGCCTGGCTCGGTATTCACGATCCGGACGTCTTCGACCCCCGCGCACCCGCGGCCTCGCGGCGATTCATGTTCGTGGTGCAGTCCGATCTGATCGACAATCCTTCTGCCCATGGCGATTTCGATGATCTCTACCGGCACCTCGCCGAACTCATCGAACGGTGGCACATCACCGGCGACGACGCGGCCTTCGTCGAGGGCATCCCCGGCCAGGACCGCACGATGTTCGATCGACTCGCCTCGATGCTGCCCGGAGCCGATCTTGTGCCGTTCTCTGCGGTGTGGCAGCACGGTCTTCCGGCGCGGAGCGACCAGGTCTGGATCAGCACCAGGTTCCACTTCCATCTGCTGGCCGCGGCGGCGGGGGCGTCGGGCGTCACGATCGCCGGTCGCGACGACTACTACCCCACCAAGCATCAGTCACTGATCGACCTCGGATCCGGCTGGATCCCGATGTCCCAGACGGGCGAGCAGCCTCCGCACACCGGCGGCTTCAGCGCGGACGTGCGCTCCGCGCAATACACCGCCAAGACCGCGCTGTTGCGACAGATCTACCCAGCGGTCGGGATCAGACGATTCCGCCGCTAGGGACGCAATGCCCCGCCGATCATCTCGCAGATCGACACCATTGCGTCTCGACGGCCTAGGGTCGGCAGCATGCGCCTGAAGCCCGGTCGGCCGAAACTGGCCGACTACCAACAGTATTTCGACCTCGGTGTCGCGCCGGACGATGCATCGGTGACCGTCACCTGGGCCGGGGTCACCACCCTGCTCATCCGTGACGGTTCGTCGGCCGTGATGACCGACGGCTTCTTCTCCCGGCCATCCCTGTTCAACGTCGGGTTGCGCAAACTGTCGCCGTCGCTCCCGCGTATCGACGCTGCGCTCACCCGGCTCGGCGTCTATCACCTCGACGCCGTGCTGACGGTACACACGCATTTCGATCACGCGATGGATTCCGTAGTCGTCGCCGAACGCACCGGCGCGGCACTGGTCGGCGGAACCTCGACCGCCAACATCGGTCATGCGCTACCGGCGAACCAGCGAATCGTCGCCGATCCGGGCACCCCGATCCCATTGGGCGCCTACGACATCACCCTGTTCGAGGGCGATCACTGCCCACCCGATCGATACCCGGGAGAGATCACCGCGCCCGTGATGCCGCCGGTTCGCGCATCGGCCTACCGCTGCGGTGAGGCGTGGTCGACGCTGGTGCACCACCGTTTGTCCGATCGGCGACTACTGGTCGTCGGCAGCGCCGGATTCGTCACGGGCGCGCTGGCCGGGCAACGTGCGGATGTCGTGTACCTCGGCATCGGGCAGCTCGGGCTGCAGCCGGAGAGCTACTTCGAGGACTACTGGCAGGAGACGGTGCGAACCGTCGGGGCGCGCCGCGTCGTCCTGATCCACTGGGACGACTTCTTCCGGCCCCTCGACCAACCGCTGCGGGCGCTGCCGTACGCCGGCGACGACCTCGACGTCTCGATGCGGATCCTCCGCCGGCTCGCCGCGGCCGACGGGGTGTCCCTGCACCTGCCGACGCTGTGGCAGCCGACGGATCCGTGGGATTCCGTTGGGGTGGTGGATCACTCACGAGGGCCCGGCCGCACGTAGTACAGGTGCTCAGCATCCGCGGGTTCACCGACTCCGACGCTGAATCCCCCACGGGATCAGTGCGCGAGAACGTCCTGAGCCAGCTCGACCGCGTGCGGCCGCGCCGCCGCCTCCTGCGCTTCGCTGACTTGCGCGTCCGCAGTGTTGCCCATCTCGAGCATGTACGCGACGTCTCCCTTGCGGAACACGACGACCGCGGCATCGTTGTGGCCGGCGAGCCGGTAGAAGGACTCGTCGCCGACCTCCGGGGACGGCAGGCTCTCGTCGTAGAACAAGCCGGACTTGAGCTCCGCCATCTTCGCCGTAACATCCAGCGGCGCCGCATATCTGGTCAGCGTCAGGAGGTACTTCGACCCGGTCTTCCAGTAGCAGACCGACTCGCCCGCCGTCGTCTCCTCGCCGGGCTTCGAGGTGTCCGGCTTTGCGCCGACGGCGTCCTGGATCTGTTGATCGGTCACCAGGTCGCAGACATCGGCAACGGATGACGCTGAGCTCGACGGCGATGCCGGACTACTTGTCGATGAGCTGTCCGATGAGTCACTGCATGCGGCCGCGGCGGTCAACAGACCCACTCCGGCCAGCGCGACGACAATCTGCTGCCCTACCCGCTTGTGATTCATGCGCTTATCCTAGGCAGACATTTTGGGCAGAACGCCGTTGTCCGCTCAATGAATGAACACTCGGGCGCCGACGACGACGGGCAGGCCATCCGGTCTCGCTGACCATCTGACCTGCCCGTTTACGAGCCGCCTAGGAGAATCGAACTCCTGACCTTTTCATTACGAGTGAAGCGCTCTACCGACTGAGCTAAGGCGGCGTTGTGTCCCCCGGGCCGTACGGCATGCCGGAGCACAGCGCCTCGAAGCATATCGACTGACCCGCGTCGCCACCAAACTGACTCGAACCCGCCGATAACCCGCGACCTACGCCTCACAAGGTCGTGGCCCCACCAGGGATCAGCGCCGCAGTGCCGTCCCGACCTTCGCCACCATCGCATCCACCGCAAACTTCGGCTTCACGTTGAACTCCAGCGCCTGCCGACACTCCAGCACCGCCTCGACGCACTGCAGCAGTTCGTCGGCCCGGGCGTATTTGGCCATCGCCAGCGTCTGCTGCGAATAGTCGGGATGCATGGCCGCCACCGGCGCCGCATACGACGCGGCGAGCGCATCCCGGAACAGCGCGGCCAGGTCGACCAGCGCCCGGTCGAGCACGTCGCGCGACACCCGGGTGGCCCGCGACTTCTGCTGCTGTTCAAGCGCTTTCAAAGCCCCGGCCGATCCGCGCAGCGCGCCGCCGGAACCCTTACCGGTGCCGCCGGCGCCGAGGGCGGTGCGCAGCTCCTCGGTCTCCGCCTCGTCGAGTTCGGCGCTGATCGCCTTGGCCGCGCCGGCCGCGACATTCACCAGCTCTTCGGCCGCCGCGTAGGCGGTCTCGTCGCGGGTGGCCGCACGGGCCATGCCCAGCGCCTGCTTCCGCTGGTCGCGGGCGTTCTCGTCGGTGGCGAGGCGCCGCGCTCGGCCGACATGCCCGCCGCAGACCGATGCCGCCCATTGCGCGCGCTCGGCGTCGATGCCGTCCCGCTCGATCAGCACCTTCGCGATGGCCTCGACCGGCGGCATCGCGAGCCCGACATGTCGGCAGCGCGACCGCAGGGTGATCGCGATGTCCTCGGGGTCGTCGGTCGGCGCGCACAACAGAAATACAGTGTGCGCCGGCGGCTCCTCGACCACCTTGAGCAACGCGTTGGCCGCCCCTTCGGTGAGCCGGTCGGCGTCCTCGACCACGACGATCTGCCAGCGCCCGACACCCGGCCGCCGCGAGGCAATCTGCACGATGTCGCGCATCTCCTTCACGGAGATGCTCAGGCCGGCCGGCACCACCCGCCGAACGTCGGCATGTGTGCCGGCCATCACGGTCGTGCAGGCATGGCAGGTCCCGCATCCTGGGGACCCCTGCGTGGAGCACTGCAGGGCCGCAGCGAAGCACTGCGCCGCGACCGACCGGCCGCTGCCGGGCGGACCGGTGAACAACCAGGCGTGCGTCATCCCGCTGCCGTCTCCCGCCGCCGCATGCGCAGCCGCGGTGAGCTCAGTCACAATGGACTCTTGACCGACCAAGCGCTCGAACACCGTCGTCACAGGTCAACCCTACCGTCGGCAAACAGCCATCCGACGCCGCCGGGAGTGTGCATATATCACTCACATTATTTGTGTAACTCTTGCAAGCAGACAGCTAACATCGTTAGCGTGAGTGAGCATCCGAGTCGTACGCTGCGCGCCAAGCGCACGCTGCGTTGGCTTGTGCACACACCATGGCCAATTCTGGCGCTCGACCTGCTTCGCGCAAACCTGATCGGCGCGGTCTTCACCTTCGCCTTCCTGCGATTCGGCCTGCCCTACGACACGGCGGTCAAGCTCGGCGAGATCAGCGGCCGCAACCAGGTCCTCTTCATCTGCTACCTGGTCATCGCCCTGGTCGTCGGCGCCTATCTCACCATCCAGCTGACCCTGCCGGTGCTCTTGTGGCACCGTCGCCGCGGCGCCGTGGACAGCGAATTCGCGCGCCGACGAGCCCTGCGGCTGCCGTCACTGGTCACCTATGTCTGCGTCGGCCTCTGGTTCGTCGGCGGCGTCATTTTCACGCTCTTCAATTTCGTGACCTCGCATCGGGCGGCGCTGCTGGTCGCGGTCGCGACCGCGGTCGGCTGCCTGATCACCTCCACGCTCTGCTACATGCAGACCGAGAAGGTGCTGCGCCCGATCACCGTCGCCGCGATGGCCGGCAACCCCGAGGACGCCACCGCACCCACGGTCACCATGCGCATCGTCCTTTTCTGGGTGGCCTGCACCGCGCTGCCGCTCCTGGTGATCACCGGCCTGGTGGTCGCCCAGCAGATGGGCGCGTTGGAGCAGGACGTCTCCACCCTGCAGCGGCCGATCCTGTGGATGGCCCTCGTCGCACTGGCATTCGGCTTCCTCGCCGTCAGCCGGCTGGTGAGCGCGATCGCCGACCCGATCAAGCAGCTGCGCCAGGCGCAGCGCGCGGTGCAGGACGGCGACCTCGCCACCTCGGTCAAGATCTTCGACGGCAGCGACCTCGGCCAGCTGCAGGCCGGCTTCAACAACATGGTCCACGACCTGCGCGAACGTAACGAGCTGCGCAACCTGTTCGGCCGGTATGTCGGCGAGGACGTCGCCCGCCGGGCGATGGAGTCGGGAACCGAGCTCGGCGGCAGCGAGCGCTACGTCGGCGTGCTGTTCGTCGACGTCGTCGGCTCCACCAACCTCGGCGTCACCCGCCCGCCGGGCGAGGTCGTCGAGATGCTCAACGAGTTCTTCCGCGTGGTGGTCGACGTCGTCGGCCGCCATGATGGCTTCGTCAACAAGTTCCAGGGCGACGCCGCCCTGGCGATCTTCGGCGCACCGCTCGACGACGCCGACTTCGCCGGTCACGCATTGGCCGCAGCCCGGGAACTGCGCGTCGAACTCGAGGCGCTCGAAGGCCTCGACGTCGGCATCGGCGTCTCCGCCGGCAAGGCGATCGCCGGACATATCGGCGCCCAACAGCGCCTGGAGTACACGGTCATCGGCGACCCGGTCAACGAGGCCGCACGGCTCACCGAGCTCGCCAAGGACGAACCCACCCGGGTCCTCGGATCGGCCCGCGCGGTCTACCTGACCAATAGCGAAGAGGCCCAGCACTGGCAGGTCGGCGAGGGTGTCGAACTGCGCGGCCGCGGCATCGAGACGCGACTCGCCCGGCCGATCCTCAATCTGCCGACCACCGACGACGCGCTGGCCACAGCCTAGGCAGCGGCGCCCGGACGGCAAGGCGCGCTACTCGGCGGGCGGCGCGGCCTTCTTGGCGGGAGCCTTCTTCGCCGCCTTCTTGGCAGTCGTCTTCTTCGCCGCAGATTTCTTGGCAGTCGTCTTCTTGGCGGCGGTCTTCTTCGCGGTGGTCTTCTTGGCCGCCTTCTTCGCGGTCTTCTTGGCCCGCGTCGACGGCCCCTTGGCACGCCGGTCCGACAGCAACTCGGAGGCACGCTCGATCGTGATCGTCGCGACCTCGTCGCCCTTGCGCAGCGACGCGTTGGTCTCGCCGTCTGTGACGTACGGGCCGAAACGGCCGTCCTTGATCACCATCGGCTTGCCGGTCTCGGTGTCGTTGCCGAGCTCCCGCAGCGGCGGTGCGGCCGCCGCCCGGCCGCGACGCTTGGGCTCGGCGTAGATCTTCAACGCCTCTTCGAGGGTGACGTCGAAGATCTGATCCTCACTGGTGAGCGATCGAGAATCGGTGCCGCGCTTGAGGTATGGGCCGTACCGGCCGTTCTGCGCGGTGATCTCCTCGTTGCTGTTCGGGTCCACACCGACCACCCGCGGCAGCGACAGCAGCTTGAGCGCGTCGTCCAGCGTGACGGTCGCGACGTCCATCGACTTGAAGAGCGAGCCGGTGCGCGGCTTGGGACCAGCCTTCTTGGCCGCCTTCTTCGCGGTCTTCTTGGCCGTTGCCTTCTTGGTCGCCTTCTCGGTGGCGACGGCCACGCCGCCATCACCATCGAGCGGAACCGGGTCGGGAGCCGGCGCCACCGCGGGCGCGGCGGCTCCATCGGCGTCGTCACCCTCATCGTCGTCCGGTTCGGGCAGGATCTCGGTGACGTACGGGCCGAATCGGCCTTCCTTGACGACGATTTCGTGACCGGTCGACGGGTCGACGCCGAGGCTGCGGCCCTCCTGCGGGGTCGCGAAGAGCTTCTCGGCGACCTCCAGGGTGAGCTCGTCCGGCGTCATATCGGCGGGCAGGTTGGCGCGCTGCAGATCCGGTTCGGCATCCGCCGCAGCGACATTGCGCTCCAGGTACGGACCGAAACGTCCGACGCGGACGTAGATCGGCCGGCCCTGCTCGTCGTCGACCAGCTTGATCGAGTTGATCTCGCGGGCGTCGATCTCCTCCAGGTTGACGCCGACCAGCTTCTTCAGGCCGCCAGCGGCTGCGATCGTCTCTTCGGCCGACTGCGGGTCGCCGAAATAGAACTGCCGCAACCAATCCGTGCGGTCCTGGTGGCCATCGGCGATCTGATCGAGATCGTCTTCGAGGGATGCCGTGAAGTCGTAGTCGACCAGCCGCTTGAAGTACGCTTCCAGCAGCCCGACCACCGCGAAGGCAACCCAGGACGGCACCAACGCGGTGCCCTTCTTCACGACATAGCCGCGGTCCTGGATGGTGCCGATGATCGACGAGTATGTCGACGGGCGCCCGATCCCCAACTCCTCCAACATCTTCACCAGCGAAGCCTCGGTGAAACGCGCGGGCGGATTGGTGGTGTGGCCATCCGGGGTCAGGGCCGCCGCGGTAAGCGGCTGCCCCTGAACAAGATTCGGCAGTCGCGATTCCTTGTTGTCCTCGACGCCGCCGGCCTGGTCGTCGATCGACTCGACGTAGGCGGACAGGAAGCCCTGGAAGGTGATGGTGCGGCCGGATGCGGCGAACGTGCATTCCTCACCGCCACTGGACTTTCCGGTGATCCGCAGGCTCATCGTGGTGCCGCGGGCATCGGCCATCTGCGAGGCGACGGTGCGCTGCCAGATCAGCTCGTACAGCCGGAATTCGTCGGTCTCGAGCGCCGACGCGACCTGGCCCGGGGTGCGGAACGATTCGCCCGACGGGCGGATCGCCTCGTGCGCCTCCTGCGCGTTTTTCACCTTGCGGGTGTACTGCCGCGGCGTCGGGTGAACGAAGCTGTCGCCGTACAGTTCTCGCGCCTGCGCGCGAGCGGCGTTGATGGCCGACTCGCTCAGCGTCGTCGAGTCGGTACGCATATAGGTGATGTAGCCGTTCTCATACAGCCGCTGCGCGATGCGCATGGTGCGGTCCGCGGTGAAGCGCAGCTTGCGGCCCGCCTCCTGCTGCAGCGTCGACGTCATGAACGGCGCGTACGGCTTACGGGTATACGGCTTCTCCTCGACCGACGACACCGACAGCATCGCGCCGTGCAGTCCATCGGCCAGGGCGGTCGCGCGGGACTCATCGAGAACGACGATCCCGTCGGCCTTCTTGAGCTGCCCGTTGGAATCGAAGTCGCGGCCGGCGGCGACCTTCGCACCGTCGACCGTGACCAGCCGGGCGTCGAAGGTGCGCGGAGCAGCGTCGGCCCCGGCATCCATCACAGCGGCGATATCCCAGTAACCGGCGGACTTGAACGCCATCCGCTCGCGCTCACGGTCGACGATGATGCGGGTGGCCACCGACTGCACACGACCGGCCGACAGCCGCGGCATGACCTTCTTCCACAGCACCGGCGAGACCTCGTAGCCGTACAGCCGGTCCAGGATGCGGCGGGTCTCCTGCGCGTCGACCAGATCCTCGTCCAGGTCGCGGGGATTCTCGGCGGCCGCCAGAATCGCCGGCTCGGTGATCTCGTGGAAGACCATCCGCTTGACCGGCACCTTCGGCTTCAGGGTCTCGAGCAGGTGCCAGGCGATCGCCTCCCCCTCGCGGTCACCGTCTGTTGCGAGGTAGAGCTCGTCGACATCCTTGAGCAGTGCTTTGAGCTCGCTAACCGTGGACTTCTTGTCGGCGGAGATGACGTAGAGCGGCTCGAAGCCGTTGTCGACATCGACGCCGAGGCGGGCCCAGGGCTGTCCTTTGTATTTGGCCGGCACATCGGCCGCACCGCGCGGCAGGTCGCGGATATGTCCGCGGGACGATTCGACGACGTAGTCACGTCCCAGATACCCGGCGATCTTCCGGGCCTTGGTCGGAGACTCCACGATGACAAGGCGACGCGTACGAGGCTGTGACACGCCTTCTTGGGCCATCAGCGTCCGACCTTTCTTCCAGGACATCGAGGCGTGCGTCAGCAACCCCGTATTAATAGGTATCAGCGACCGTGAAAGTCACCTATCTGGCCAGACGGTACACGCTTGCCACAAGTCTGCACGCAATAGCGCGCTTAGAGCGTGGGCCAGTGCTCCGCCGCGCCGGGTACCGACGGCGGGTCACCGATGCTCTCCAACAGCCTGGTCAGCCGCCGTTTTCCGGCGATCCGCAGCGCCGGATGATGCCCGCGCGTACCGACCAGTGTGGGCGCGATGCCCGCGCGCATCACCGCGGTGGCCAGCAGGGCATGCGAGTCGACAGCATGCGGATCGAGCGCCAACAGGTAACGGTCGGCCTCCCGATCGCCCGCCGCCAGGACCCACATCCGCAGGGAGCGCGGGCTGGGCACCCAGCCGGCCGGCATCGTCTTGATCGCGCCGCGCGTCCACCGTTGATGCAGGTCGCGCAGTCGGCTGGTCGATTCGGTGCGCACCAGCGGCGAGCCCTCGTCCGAGACTCCGACATGCACCGTCAGCCCGGTCTCGGTGATCTCGGTGGCAAGCGCCTCGGCCCGCCACTGCGAATCCACCACAACCGACACCCGCACGCCACCGGCGAAGGTGACCGATTGCCCCGACGCCGCCAGCAACCCCGCGAGATCGTCGAGCGACGGCTCGTCGGTCTCCGCAGAGAAGAAGGACAGCTGACTCACACCTACAACCCTATCCACGGTGATCGGCCACGCCGATAACCGCGTGCGCCTGGCTGAAAAATGAACTCACCCCCGGCCCGCTCTCGCGGATCCGGGGGTGAGGGGGTCTCGGTTTGCCGAGTTCTTAGACGGCGCGAACGCCGGTGGCCTGCGGGCCCTTGGTGCCCTGGCCGACCTCGAACTCCACGCGCTGGTTCTCCTCCAGGGTCTTGAAACCATTGCCCTGGATCTCGGAGTAGTGGACGAACACGTCATCGTTGCCCTCGTCAGGCGCGATGAAGCCGAAGCCCTTTTCCGCGTTGAACCACTTCACAGTTCCCTGTGCCATTCCTTGTATTCCTTCTCTACTACCGGTGTACGGCGCGCTAGTCGCACGCGCCGGGCCGGTTCCGACCGCCATACCTACTGGCGTCGCTTGCGGAAGCCGCACACTAACCTTCAGTACCACGTTCGCAACACGATCTCAGAAGCTGTTGCCTCTGAAAGCTGCGACCGCTGATAAGTCAACCATGAACCGGGTGCGCGCGATAGTCGAAGACCGGCGCGTTGCCAATTAAGGCCGCATTGAACAAAACGACCCAGTCGGCCACCGGCTCACGAACAACACTTCGACGCCACCGGTGAGGAGGTGCGGACGGCGATGATCGGCGACGACTACGGCTCACAGTTGTTGGCGCGCACCCGCGCCGGACAGACCGGCGATCACGAGCCCGTGACCTACAGCACGGTCATCCCGGCCCGCTCCGCGACGTTCGCCGACTGGCCGGCGTGGAGCGACGATCGCTTGCGGCGGTTGTGGGTCGAAGCCGGGATCGTTCGGCCGTGGACGCACCAGGTGGAGGCGGCCGATCATGCACATGACGGGCGCCACGTCGTGCTGGCGACCGGAACGGCGTCGGGCAAGTCGTTGGCGTACCAGCTGCCGATTCTGCAGGCGTTCCTCGACGATCCGCGCAGCACGGCCCTGTACCTGTCGCCGACGAAGGCCCTCGGCAACGATCAGATCCGGGCCGTCAGCCGGCTGTTGGCCGGCGATCCCGAGTTCAGCCACATCGGCCCGTGCGCCTACGACGGAGACACTCCGACGGAGATCCGACAGTGGGCGCGAGCGCATTCACGCTGGATCTTCACCAATCCCGACATGCTGCACGTGGGAATCCTTGCCGCCCATGATCGTTGGCGGCATTTCCTGCGACGGCTGCGCTACATCGTCGTCGACGAATGCCACCACTACCGCGGCGTCTTCGGTTCGCATACGGCGCTGGTGCTGCGTCGGCTGCTGCGGCTGGCCCGGGCCGCCGGCGCCGACCCGGTAGTGATCGCGGCCAGCGCCACCGCCACCCGGCCGGCCGAGTCGGTGTCCCGGTTGATCGGTGAGGAGTGCGTCGCCGTGACCGAGGACGGCTCCCCCACCGGCGCCCGCACGGTCGTGCTGTGGGAGCCGGACATGATCCCGGAGATCACCGGTGAGAACGGTGCACCGGTGCGGCGGCCGGCGACCACCGAGGCCGCCCGGCTGCTGGCCGATCTGGTGATCGAGGGCGCGCGCACGCTGTGCTTCGTTCGCAGTCGGCGCGGGGTCGAGGTGGCGGCGCTGACCGCCAAACGTCTGGTCGCCGAGGCGAATTCCGACCTCGCCGACCGGATTGCACCGTATCGCGCGGGCTATCTCGCCGAGGATCGCCGCGAACTCGAACGCAGCCTCGCCGACGGACGGCTGCTGGGCGTGGCCACCACGAACGCGTTGGAACTCGGCGTCGACATCGCCGGGCTCGATGCCGTGGTGGTCGCCGGGTTCCCCGGTACCGTCGCGTCGTTCTGGCAGCAGGCCGGCCGCGCAGGTCGACGCGGCGCCGGATCGCTGGTGGCGCTGGTGGCGCGCGACGATCCGCTGGACACCTATCTCGTGCACCATCCCGAGGCGTTGCTCGGCAAGCCGGTCGAGATGGTCGTCACCGATCCGACCAACCCGTATGTCCTTGGGCCGCAGCTGGTCTGCGCCGCGTTGGAGGCACCGCTGACCGAGCGCGAGGTCGAGCAGTGGCAGGCCGGGCCGGTGGTGCGCGAGCTGGAGGAGCAGGGACGGCTGCGGCGACGGGCCGCGGGGTGGTACCCGGCCGCCGGCCTGGATCCGCACGCGGACATCGATATTCGCGGCGGCATCGGCGGCCAGGTGATGATCTGCGATGCCACCACCGGCCGACTCCTCGGCACGGTCGACGCCGTGCGTGCGCTGTCGACGCTGTATCCGGGTGCCGTCCACATCCACCAGGGCGAATCATTCGTGGTCGACGAACTCAACCTGGATGACCAGCTGGCCCTGGTGCATCCGGAGGATCCGGAGTGGACAACGTCGGCACGCGAGACGATCGATATCGAGATCGTGGAGACCCTGCAGCGGCGCACTATCGACGACGAGATCACGGTGTCGCTGGTGCGGGTCGAAGTGACGAATCAGGTCATCGGTTACCTCCGTAAGCTCAAGTCGGGCGAGGTGCTGGACTCGGTCGCCCTGGATCTGCCGCCGCAGACACTGCCGACGCGGGCCGTGCTGTACACGATGACCCCGGAGTCGTTGGCGCAGATCGGGATCGACGATCCGCAGATCCCGGGCGCGTTGCATGCAGCCGAGCATGCCGCGATCGGCCTGCTGCCGCTGGTGGCCACCTGCGACCGCTGGGACATCGGCGGCGTTTCGACCAATCAGCATCCGCAGACGGGTCTGCCCTCGGTATTCGTCTACGACGGCTACGCCGGTGGCGCCGGCTTCGCCGATCGCGGGTTCGAGGCCTTCGACGCCTGGATAGCCGCGACCCGCGATGCCGTCGCCTCCTGCGAGTGCGAACGCGGTTGCCCATCGTGCGTCCAATCGCCCAAGTGCGGCAACGGAAACGAGCCGCTCGACAAGATGGGTGCCGTGTGGGTGCTCAGTCGGCTGGGCCGGCACGCGCCGCCGCCTGGGCGGTCTTGATCCCGAACATGCCCAGGCGCACGGTGATTCGGGTCTGTACCACCGCGTCCGCGCCGTCGATCGTGCACCTCGCGACGGACGCGTCCATGGCGCCCGCGATCGTCGAGGCCGCGGCGCACTGATCCGTCGCCGCGCCCGCGGCGGCCAGTGCCGCGAGATCGGCCGCCGCCTGCGCGCGGTGACGAGCCGACATCGCGGCACCGAGATAGACGATCAGCGCCACGAACGCGGTGATCGCCAGGCAGGCGAAGGCCGCCGCTACGGTCGCCGATCCGCGGTCATCGGCGAGTCGACTAGCCATCGTCGGCCGACGGTTCCCGGGCCGCCACCGCGTCGGCACCCACGTCGATCGGCAGCACCGGCGCAGACGCACGTACCCGTACCCGGACCACCTCCCCCTCCGTTCGAATAGAGATGGCGGCTCCGCGCGGTGCGACCGAGCGGGCAATCGCGGTCGCCCTCGTCGAATCACCCTGCGCTGCAATACGGGCGGCCTCCCGCGCCGCATCGATACTGCGTAGATGCATCGCGACCCCGACGATCCCGTAGACCGCCAGCACCACGACCGTGACCAACGCCGATATCGCGATGGCGGCCTCGACGGTGACCATCCCGGAGTCGTCGGCCAGTCGAACTCGCCTGCGCCGACGCGTCATCGCCGCGCACCCGTCATCCGACCGTCGTCTTGAGCGCCTTGTCGATGATCCCCGTCAGCGAGTCGACGATCGAATCGCCGGTGACCACGCCGTACAGGATCGCACCGAAGGCCGCGGCCGCAATGGTGCCGATCGCATACTCGGCCGTCGACATGCCCTCGTCGTCCGCCAGTACCACCGCTAGCCGGCTCTGCAGTCTGCCAATTGCCTTGTTGAACATGAACATTCCCTCCCATCATCACGGCGGTCGATCCGCCGAGGTCATCTTCGGTGTCGGCGATCGTCACAACACCCCGCCATTGAGTGCGGTGCCCGCCAACCCGACCACCACCGGCACGATGCCGAGGCAGACGAAGGCCGGCAGGAAGCACAGGCCCAGCGGGCCGCTGATTGCCACGCCGGCGCGCTCGGCGGCCGCGGCCGCCCGATCGGCCGCCGCCGCACGCTCTTTGGCGGCCAACTCGGCGAGGCCGGCCATCAGCGACGACCCGCCGCGCGCCGATCGTCGAGCCATCACCGTCAACGCGCGCACCGAATCCGGAGCACCATCCGGCGTCGCCCACGCCTGAGCGGGATCCGCGCCCAGCGCAAGAAGATCAGCCGCGCGCAGCAACACCGGCCGCAACTCCGGCGGCGCGGTCGGCTCGACGACCGCCGCCGCCGACCCGATCGGCAGCCCGCCACGCAGGCACACCGCCAGCATGTCGAATGTCGCGGCGACGGCGAAGGCGTCATTGCGGCGCTTGGGCTTTCCGAGCCAGCGCGGCTCCCGGACCGGCCGTTCCGGACCGCCGATCACCCGGTAGCGAACCCACCCGCCCGGCGGGATCATCAGCAGGGCGCCGGACACAGCCACCCCCGCAAGAAGCCAGTACCCGTTCATCGCAGCACCGCCGCGGCCGCCGTGATCCGGTCGGCCCACCAGAGTCCGGCGCAGCCGAGCGCGACCCCGACCACGAGCAGAATCCCGCCGAGACCGTCGCCGAGCAGCACTGCCACCGGGTTCGCACCAATGGCCTGGCCCAACGCGATCCCCAGCCCCGGCAACCCGGCGAGCACCGCGGCTGTCGCGCGGGCGCCGGCCAGGGAGGCATGAGTACGTGACGCGAAACTGGCGCGAGCGGACAGATCCGACCGGATCGCATCGAGCGGATCGGCGATCGGCAATCCGTGCCGATCGGCGAGTTGCCACGCCGACACCACCTTGGCCCAGGCATCGGTCCCGGCGCCGCGCGGCGGGGAGCCGATGCCCGCCTCGCCCCCGAGCTCGACGCGACCGGCCAGCTGGCGAAGCACTCCCGCGGTCGGCTCGGACGATTCGGCAGCCGCGGATCGGCACGCCCGCGCGGGCGGGGCTCCGACCCGCAGTTCGGCGATCATCAGGTCCAGCGCCGCGATGACATCGGCTTCCGCCCGCACTGAATCCCGGCGCAGCCGTCGGTGTCGAATCATTCGGTGCGCCAAGGCAACCGCGATGGTCGCCGCGGCCGCCTGCCCGACACCGAAACAGATGAGGGCCGCCACCGGCACCGCGACCAGCAGATGCATCGCGGACGGCCGCACGATGTGCCGACTGTGTCCGCAGAGCTGTCGCAGTCGATACACGGTGGGCGGGGCCGGCAGCAGGACCAGACACGTCGCGCACGCCAGCAGCAATCCACTCAGCATCGGGTGCCCGTCTCGACGACAACCGGATCAGGCTTGCTACCGTCGAATCCACTGTCCCGCAACCAGATCGGCTCGATACGCACCAGTCCGTCATCGCCGCGCCGGACCCGGCCCACCTCGCCGAGCCCGCGGGTTCCGTCCGCGCGCCGCACCACGCCGAAGACCAGATGAACGGCCGCCGCCAGCTGGCTGTGCAGCGCCGCGCGCTCCATCCCGCCCAGAGCCGCCAACGCCTCCATGCGCGCCGGAACCTCGGCCGTCGAATTCGCATGCAGGGTGCCGGCACACCCGTCGTGGCCGGTGTTCAACGCGGTCAGCAGGTCGATGACCTCGGCGCCACGCACCTCGCCGACCACGATCCGGTCCGGCCGCATTCGCAGCGCCTGTCGCACCAGTTCGCGCACGGCGACCGCGCCGACACCCTCGACATTCGCGGTCCGGGCGACCAGCCGCACCACATGCGGATGCTGCGGCGCCAGCTCGACCGCGTCCTCGACGCAGACGATCCGCTCGTCGATCGCGACCCGGCCGAGCATCGCGCTGAGCAACGTGGTCTTCCCGGCGCCGGTGCCCCCGACGATCAGGAACGCCCGGCGATCGGCGATCGCCGACTCGACCAGCGGCACGGCATCGGCCGGGATCGCTCCCGACGCGATCAGCGCCGCGAGATCCTGGGTCGCCGGCCGCAGCACCCGCAGCGACAGACAGGTTCCGTCCACCGCCAGCGGCGGCAGCACGGCATGCAGCCGGACCGAGTAGCCCCGCCGACCGACCGAGGTCAGCTGTCCGTCGACCCACGGTTGCGCATCGTCGAGCCGCTTGCCCGCCGCCAGCGCCAGTCGAGTGGCGAGCCGGCGGACCGCGTCATCGTCGGTGAAGGTCAACCCGGACATTTGCAGCCCGGCGCCCCGGTCGACCCACACCCGCCGCGGCCCGACCACCAGGATGTCCGAGACATCCGGCTCGGCCAGCAGATCCTCCAGCGGACCGGCCCCGACCAGCTCGGTCTGCAGATACCGCAGCGCCGAGAGGAGATCCGTATCGCCGAGCACCCCGCCGGCCTCCACCCGGATCGCCTCGGCCATCACCTCCGGCGTGGGCTGGCCGACGCCGACCGCCAGGCGTTCGCGCACCCGGTGCAGCAGCGATACCCGATCGGCGTCGACAGTCGGTGGTCCCTCCACGGTCACGCGTTCACCCCCGCGCGGGCCCGCGCGATGACCGTCTGCGCCGCGATCGCCAGCGGCGATCGGCGGCCGACCCGCAACGGTCCGCATTCGATGCGCCGTGTCAGCGCCGGATCGGGCCGATACGACGCCAGCAGCGGCGATTCGACCGCGTCGGCCACCTGCCGCGCCGATAGTCCGCCGGGCGCCGGTCCCCGCACCGCCACCGCGTGCGCCGAGGTACGAATCGCTATGCGGCCCAATGTCTCCCGGCCGGCGGCACAACCACGAACCGTCGCCGGCACGACGACCACGACCAGGTCGACCGCTGCCGCGACCGCCGCCGTCAGCTCATCGTCGCGATGCGGCAGATCGATGACGACGACATCTCCGTGTTCGCGACCGGCGTCGATGGTCGCCACCACGACCTCGGGGCGCACCGCGGCCGCCCGCCCGCCGCGCGCATGGGCCAGGACCGACAACCCGTGCCCGTCATGCGGCAACGCCGCGTGCAGGGAGTCGGCCAGCACCCGCCCGCCCTCGAGCGCCAGATCGACCCAGCGCATGCCGGGGCTGTTCTCCAGACCGACCAGCAGATCGACCCCGCCGCCGAGGTCATCGGCATCGATGAGCAGCGCCCGGCCACTGCGGGCCGCCGCCATCGCCGAGGCCGCAGCCAGCACCGTCGCACCGGCGCCTCCCGCACCGCCGATCACGGCGACCGCCGAGCCGCGCACCGACCCCGACACCCGCAGTCGGGTCAGCACCCGAACGACCGCCTGTTCGTCGTCGGGCAGGGGCATGGCGTCGATCGCTCCGAGGCTGAGCGCATGCCGCCACATCGGCGCCGGCTCGATTCCGGCCAGCCCGACCACGACGACGCCGCCGCGACGGGGCAGATGCTGCGCGCTTGCGATATGCGCGGCATCGGCATCCACCAGGACCGCACCCGCCTCCGACCAGAGGCGTCGGCAGTCGGTGGCCGCCGCGCGAACCAGGCGATACCCGGCGGCGGCCACCACGCGGCCGACGTCCTCGAGGAGGTCGTCGTTCACCATCACCAGCGCCACCGGGTTCACAGGCACCAGCTTCGGTCCGCCGGTGTCCATCCGAAAGTGGCTGTTCGCGATCTGTGGACAACCCGTTGCGTAACTCCGAACGGGCCCGCCGGATCACCGCGATCACCCGCGTCGCGCGCACAAACACCGTGTTCATCGCAGGCGGGTTCATCGCAGGCGGCTTCATCGCGGATGGCTTCGGGTGGCTCGGATGCGCGATCGCACATCCCAGCGGGAGATCCGCGCCGGTTGTGTGGATCCGCGCCGGTTGCAGACGGCGCGGATCCACAAAGGTGGCGCGGATTCCACAAAAGCGCACAAAAAGCGACTAAAAGTGGCGCGGATTTCGCGAAAAGGTGCAGATAGGGGACGACCCCGGCCAGGGGGGGGGGGGAGGAGGCCGGGGTCGTCGCGTTCAGCCCCGGGGGGTCGGGCTGAAAGCCCCGGAAGTAGTCCGGGTATTTGCCATAGTACTCATATCCCCGGACCCGAGGGCAACGTGCGCGGAATTTCGAACGTGCCGTTCCGGGCCACTGCCGGAGCGGCCCAATCGTCGTACGCTCATACGGTGAGCACTGCCTCTACGTCGGCCGGCCGACGTCCCCGCATCGCGGCGTTCTTCGATCTCGACAAGACCATCATCGCCAAGTCGAGCACGCTCGCGTTCTCCCGACCGTTCTTCGATCAGGGACTGATCAACCGGCGCACCGTTCTCAAGTCCAGCTACGCGCAGTTCATGTTTCTGCTCACGGCGGCCGACCACGATCAGGTGGAGCGGCTACGCAAACACGTGACCGACATGTGCACCGGCTGGGACGTCGAGCAGGTGAAGTCGATCGTCCACGAGACCCTCTACGACATCGTCGATCCGCTCGTCTTCGCCGAGGCCGCCGACCTGATCGCGGGCCACAAGGCGCGCGGCCACGACGTGGTGATCATCTCCGCCTCCGGCATCGAGATGGTCGAGCCGATCGGCCAGATGCTCGGCGTCGACCACTCGATCGCCAGCCGCATGCGCATCGAGGATGGCAAGTACTCCGGCGACGTCGAATTCTATTGCTACGGAACCGAAAAGGTGACGGCGATGAATGAACTCGCGGAGCGTCAGGGCTATGACCTGAGCCAGTGCTTCGCCTACTCCGATTCCATCACCGATCTGCCGATGCTGGAGGCTGTCGGGCATCCCACCGCGGTCAATCCCGATCGGGGGCTGCGCAAGCAGGCGTCGACCCATGGGTGGCCGGTGCTGTCCTTCACCCGACCGATATCGATGCGCGACCGACTGCCGGCGAAATCCGGCACCACCGTCGCCGCGTCCGCAGCGGTCGGCGTCGGCGCATTGGCCGCCGGCGCACTGACTTACACAGTGCTGCAACGGAAACGGCGCTGACAAGCCGACCAAGGTACCGCACTCGCCGCGCGATAAGTACTGTGCGCAACCTCTAGGAAACTCGCGACAAACTTGTAGCCAGGAGACCCTTGATGTGACCGCGGTCACGGTGTACAAATGGTCCTACGGAAGAACGGAAGGCCAAGTTCGCACCGGAAGAGAAGGTACGAGCTCCCGACCGTAGCCTTCCGAGCACGGGCATTGAGCACCCACGCGGAGCGCGCCGCGGGAGGCAGAAGCGTTGTGAGCCTGCGATATTCCGGCGACTGAGACTGTGCGCCCATCTGGATATGGGACACGGTATTCGGCTCGGAGTCCCTCGCCGAGGCTATCCACACAACCCACAATGCACGCATGGTCACTCATGTCCGTGCTTGCGGGCGGCGACCCGGTTCCACAACCGGGCCACCGCCCGCAGTTATGTGTTCAGGGCCGATTCGGCACTCACCCGGTCACGATTCTCAACGCGTTAGGCGCGGGCCGCGTCGGCGATGGACTTCGCCTCTGCCGCACCGGATTCCAACGCTTCACAGCTCAGCAGCAGCCAGTCGCGAATGCCGTCGGGATCGCCGGCGGCGAATGCGGTCGAGCGCGCCCGGTAGTCCGACAACCGCTTGAACCAGGTCACCTCGGGTACCCCGAGATTGTGCGGATCCAGCCCGGACGCCGCGCAGGTCAGGCGGGAGGCCGCGCGGGCGACCACACCGTTCCCGACGCCGAATGGCTGCAGAGCCAGGATCTCGCCGTGGACGACCGCGGCCAGCACGGGCGCCGGCACCCGACTGCCGCCGGTGAGCAGTTGTGCCAGCAGATCCAGCCGCTGCGCGACGTCGTCCCCGGCGCGCGGGCGACCGAGCAGCTCTTCGTCGTCGGTCAGGTCGGCGGCGGCGAGCAGCTGCAATCGCGCAAGAACCTGCAGCGGCGCCCGGCCCCAGGTGGCGACCAGCTGCGTCAACGAATCGCCATCCAATGCCTGCGCCACCCGCATCGCGCCGGCCAGGATCGGATCGTCGAAATCGCCGTCGCGGGTCAGCTCGACGCTGCCGCCCTCGATCGCCGCCGACGAGCGGCCCGCCCGCCAGGACGCCTCGGTGGCGGTCTTATCCCATCCGCGCAGGTTGACCGGGTGCCGGTGGGCCGCGGCCAGCGCATCGCGGGCCCGATCGCAGGCCTGCGCAACGTCGGGAAGCTCGAGCAGCGGGGCAAGCGGATCGGTCACAGACGACCAGCGTACGCAGCCGTCGATCCGGCCCGGCGCCCAGTCGCCCGGGCGCCGGTGTCAGGCGCCGCGCTCGAGGCTGCGGCCGGGAATGGCCTCCAGCAGGGCCCGGGTGTATTGCTCTTTCGGGTGCGCGAACACGTCATCGACCGGCGCGTGCTCGACCACCCGCCCCTCGGCCATCACCAGCACGTCGTCGGCGATCTCGTGCACGACCGCCAGGTCGTGTGTGATGAACAGGTAGGTGAGCCCGAGCCGGGTCTGCAGTTCCTTGAGCATGCGAAGGATCTGCGCCTGTACCAGAACGTCGAGCGCCGAAACCGCCTCGTCGCAGACCAGCAGTTCCGGTTCCAGCGCCAGCGCCCGGGCGATCGCGACTCGCTGCCGCTGGCCGCCCGACAGCTCGTTCGGGTAGCGCCGCATCACATCGGCCGGCAGGGCGACGGCGTCCAGCAGTTCCCGCACCCGTGCCTGGCGCTGCTCGGATGTGCCGATCCCGTGGATGCGCAGCGGTTCCTCGATGACCCGATACACCGAGAACATCGGATCGATGGACCCGTAGGGGTTCTGGAACACGGGCTGAACCTTGCGCCGAAACTCCTTGTCGGCCTCGCCTTTCCGCCCGGCGACATCGATCCCGCGATAGCTGACCGTGCCGTGCGTCGGTGGCAGCAGACCCAGAACCATCTGCGCCACCGTCGATTTGCCGGATCCGGATTCGCCGACGATCGCGGTGGTGCTCCCCCGGCGCACGGTGAATGACACGTCGTCGACGGCGGTCATCGACTCCCGGCGCCACGGCACCTTGCCGCGCAACGGAAAGACCTTGGTCAGCCCCTCCACTCGCAGCAGCGCGTCGTCGTCGGCCGACACCGCCGGCGCGGCCACCGCCGAACGCGAGGCCAACGAGGGCGCGGACGCCACCAGGCGCCGGGTGTACTCGTGCTGCGGATCCTGCAGAATCTGAAGTGCCGGACCGGATTCCACCACCTCGCCGCGGTACATCACCACCAGATGTTCGGCGCGCTCGGCGGCCAGTCCCAGATCGTGCGTGATCAGCAGCACCGCGGTGCCGAGCTCGCGCGTCAGCTCGCCGAGATGATCGAGGATCTGCCGCTGGACGGTGACATCCAGCGCCGATGTCGGCTCGTCGGCCACGAGAAGCTTGGGCCGGCAGGACAATCCGATCGCGATGAGCGCACGCTGGCGCATGCCGCCGGAGAACTCATGCGGATACTGCTTCATCCGTGACTCGGCATCGCGCATGCCGGCCTCGGTCAGCAGCTCGGCCGCGCGTTTTGTCGCCGCCGACCCCTTCGCGATGTTGTTGGCGACCAGCGCCTCTTTGACCTGGAAGCCGACGCTCCACAACGGGTTCAGGTTGGACATCGGGTCCTGCGGCACCAGGCCGATACCGGTACCGCGCAACTGGCGGATCTCCTTGGCCGACAGCGTGGTCAGGTCCTTGCCATCGAATTCGATGGATCCGGCGGTCACCCGGCCCGTGCCCGGCAGCAGGTCGAGGATCGCGTTGGCGGTGGTGGTCTTCCCGGACCCCGACTCCCCCACGATCGCCACCGTCTGACCTGGGTAGACGGTGAGGTCGACCCCGGATACCGCCTTGTGCGCCTTCTTGTCTCGATAGAACGCCACGTCCAGTCCGGAGACCCGCAGCAGCGGCGTCGGCGCGCCGGACACCGAGTCGGTCATCGCGTCCTCGCCTTCGGATCGAGCGCGTCGCGCAGCGCGTCGCCCATCATCATGAAGCTGAGCACCGTCAGCGCCAGGGCACCGGCCGGATACAGCAGGATCGGATCACCCGCGCGCAGCAGGTTCTGTCCGCTGCTGATGTCGATACCCCACGACACCGCAGTGCTCGGGAGTCCGATTCCCAAGTACGACAACGTGGCCTCGGCCACGATGAACACGCCCAACGAGATCGTCGCGATCACGATCACCGGCCCCAGCACATTGGGCATCACATGCGCCACCATGATGCGCAGCCGTGATGCACCCAATGCCCGTGAGGCCGTGATGAACTCGGCGTTCCGCACGGATAGCGTGGCGCTGCGGGCTATTCGGGCAGTGGTGGGCCAGCCGAACGCGGCCAGCACCGCCACGACCGTCCACACATTGCGCTCGGGGAACATCTGCAGGATCACGATGGCCGCGAGAATCAGCGGCAGCGCGAAGAACACGTCGCTGACCCGGGAGATCAGCACGTCCAACCAGCCGCCCGCGAATCCGGCCGCGACACCGAGGATTCCACCGACGACGAACACGATGAGGGCCGTGACGACACCGACCTCCACCGATGCGCGAGCGCCGTAGATCGTCCGGGAGAAGATGTCGCAGCCCTGCACGTCGGTGCCGAACCAGTGGTCGCCACTCACACCGAGCAGGCTGTTGTCGGCACTGCAGGCGTGCGGCGAGTGATCGGTGAACATGCCGGGGAACAGGCAGACCAGGATCACCAGCAAGATCATCGCCGACGACAGCAGGAACATCGGCCGCCGCCGCAGATTCAGCCAGGCGGTCCGCCAGAAGCCGGCGGGCGCGAACGAATCATCCACGGCATCAATGACAATCGGTTCGGCCGGTGGGGCGACGAACCGCTCTTGGCCGGGTTTGCACAGGTCGTCAGGCATAGCGAATCCTCGGGTCGATGAGCGCGTAGAGCAGATCCACCAGCAGGTTGGACACCAGGAAGATGATCACCAGGACGGTGACGATGGAGACCACCGTCGGCGCCTCGCCGATCGTCACACTGCGATAGACGGTCGACCCGATGCCGTTGATGTTGAAGATCCCCTCGGTGACGATCGCGCCCGCCATCAGCGCGCCGAGATCCATGCCGAGATAGGTGACGACCGGGATCATCGCGTTGCGCAACACGTGGACGGTGATCACCCGCGGGCGGCCGAGGCCCTTGGCGGTGGCGGTCCGAACATGGTCGGCCGTCAGGCTTTCCGCGACCGCCGATCGCGTGAGCCGCAGGATGTACGCGAAAGACACGGATGCGAGCACCAGGGCCGGCAGCCACAGATGCTTGAAGTCGCCCTTGGAACCCACTGTCGCGGGGGCGATCCCCCACTTCACGCCGAACAGGAACTGCGCGACGAAGCCGATGACGAAGATCGGGATCGCGATGACGATCAGGCTGATCAGCAGCACCGTGCCGTCGAACCAGCTGCCCTTGCGGATGCCGGCGACGATGCCCAGGCCGACGCCCATGACGGTCTCGAACAGCAGGGCCAGCAATGCGAGTCGGATGGTGATCGGGAACGCCTGCGACATCACCTCCGACACCGGTCGACCGGAGAACGAGGTGCCGAAGTCGCCGGTGAAGACGCCCTTGATGTAGATCCAGTACTGCTCGAAGAAACCGTCGTTGAGGTGGTACTGCTCGCGCAGCTGTTCGCGCACCGCCGGGGTGAGCACCCGGCCGCCGCCCATGGCCGCGGTCGGATCGCCGGGCAGCGCATACACCATGAAGTACAGCAGCAGAGTGGCTCCGAAGAACACCGGAATCAGTTGCAGCACACGCCGCGTCGTATACCAGGCCATCGCTATTCCTTGGTCATGTTCGCGTAGTCGACGGTGCCGTTCCACATGATCTGGGCCGTGGTCCCCTCACTGACACCCGCCGTGGTCCGCGCGTAGTTGAACGGGATACCCGGTAAGTCGTGCAGCAGCACCTGCTGCGCCTGCGCCACAAAGCGATCCGACGACGACTCGTCGGTCTGCGCCTCGGCCTGGTCCAGCAATGCGTCATAGGTCGGATTGCTGTAGGCCGCCAAATTGTTGCCCGCGCCCGTCTTCCAGTTCGGCTCCAGGAACTCCAGCATGGACGGGTAGTCGGCCAGCCACCCGCCGCGGAACGCGGAGCGGATGGTTCCCGACGTCGTCTGGTCGAGCAGCTGTTTGAAGGTCGGCACCATCTGGCCATACGACTTGATATGCAGGGTGTTGGCGACGCTGTTGCAGACGGCGTCGATCCACTCCTTGTTGCCGCCTTCGGCATTCGATGCGATCACGAACGAGCCCGACCACGGGGAGATCTGGTTCGCCTGATTCCACAACTCCATCGCCCGCTTCGGATTGAAATCCAGGACGTCGGAACCGGGTAGATTCGCCTGATACCCGGGGAGCGTCGGCGCGGTGAAATCTGTTGCTGGACTGCTGTTTCCGGCCAGAATCGCCTTGATGATCTGTGGCCGGTCGATCGCCATGGAGATGGCCTGGCGTCGGAGCACGCCTTCGGGCCCGGAGAAATGCGGCAGGAAGTACGGGATGGTGATCCACGTCATCTGGGCGGTCGAGCGCGTCAGCGCCCGCTTGCCGAGCTCCTTCTTGTAGGTGCGTAAAGCGCTGGTGGGCAACGGGTTGATCTCGTCCAGGTTCCCTGCGAGCAGATCCGTATACGCGGTGTCGGTGGACGCGTAGATGATGAACGAGATGCCCTTGTTCTTCGCCTTGTTGGGCCCAAGGTAGTTCGGATTCGCCGTCAGGTCGATCTGCAGATTGTGTCGCCACTGCTTGAATATGTAGGGCCCGTTGCCGACCGGATGTTCGCCGAACGCCTTCATGTCCTTGAATGCCACGTCCGGCAGCGGCTTGAACGGGGTGAACCCGAGCGCCTTCTGGAAATCGATGGTCGGCTTGGTCAGCGTGACCGTGAACGAATAGTCGCCGGTCACCTTGAGTCCGCTCAGGGTGGTGGCCGTCGGCTGGTCGGCCGCCACCTGGCCATAGCCCTCGATCGGCGCGAAGAAGCTCTGCTGCCGCTGGGCGTTAGGCGTGTACGCGCCGTAGTTCCAGGCGTCGACGTAGTTGTGCGCCTTGACCTCGGTGCCGTCGCTGAACTTCCAGCCCTTCTTGATCGTGATCGTGTAGTGCTGGCTGTCCGTGGTTTCCAGTCGATCCACCATCGCGGGGATCGAATTGCCGTCCGCGTCATAGGTGTACAGGCCGGTGAACAGCAGATCGATCGGCCAGCCGCCGCCGGTCTCGGCGGTATTGGTGGTGATCAGACCAACCTGTGGCTCGGTACCGAACACCCGGATGTAGTCGGACTGCGTCGACGGGATCGAACAGCCAGCCAGCACCAGGGCCAGTCCGGCGATGACGATCATCGCGGCACGTATTCGCACGCGCACTCCCTCCCACCCGGGCACCGCGGCGCCGTCCGAACGCGGGATCTCGACCCCACATTTTCGGGAGACCCTACTACCGAATCGTCGTGTCAACAGGGTGACCGCTCATCGGTCAACACGGCCCACGCCTGCAACCCGCTGACTAGGCTCGTCGATGCGCCGATCGACGCGAGTATCGACAAACTAAGGACTGCTGATGACTGACGAAACCGTTCCGTCCGCCTACCCGCCCCCGGCCGACTTCGCCGCTCACGCCAACGCCACTCCCGCGCTGCAGGACGCCGCCGACGCCGACCGCCTCGGCTTCTGGGCCGACCAGGCGCGACGCCTGCACTGGCACAAGGATTTCGACGAGGTGCTCGACTGGTCGGGCGCCCCGTTCGCGAAATGGTTCGTGGGCGGCCGGCTCAACGTCGCCTACAACTGCGTCGACCGGCATGTCGAGGCCGGCAACGGCGACAGGGTGGCCATCCACTGGGTCGGCGAGCCCGGCGATTCCCGCGACATCACCTACAGCCAGCTGCAGACCGAGGTCTGCTGCGCCGCCAACTACTTCTCCAGCCTCGGCCTGGTGGCCGGCGACCGCGTCGCCATCTACATGCCGATGGTGCCAGAGGCCCTGATCACGATGCTGGCCTGCGCACGTCTGGGTCTCACCCACTCCGTCGTCTTCGCCGGCTTCTCCTCAACCGCGCTGCGATCGCGGGTGGACGACGCCGAGGCCAAGCTGGTCGTCACGACCGACGGCCAATACCGTCGCGGCGAGCCGGTGCCGCTCAAGGCCAACGTCGACGTAGCGCTGGGCAGCGGCGACGAGGCGGCGCAATCGGTGCAGAAGGTGCTGGTGGTGCAGCGGACCGGCATCGACATCGACTGGGTCGACGGCCGCGACGTGTGGTGGCACGAGACCGTCGCCGAGTCCGCCGATTTCCATGTGCCCGAGGCATTCGACTCCGAACACCCGCTGTTCCTGCTGTACACGTCGGGCACCACCGGCAAGCCGAAGGGCATCATCCACACCTCCGGCGGCTACCTGACGCAGACCAGCTACACCTTCCACTACGTCTTCGACCACAAGCCGGAGACCGACGTCTTCTGGTGCGGCGCCGACATCGGCTGGGTGACCGGACACAGCTACCTGGTCTACGGGCCGCTCTCCAACGGTGCGACCGAGATCGTCTACGAGGGCACCCCGAATTCGCCCAACGAGCACCGTCATTTCGAGGTAATCGAAAAGTACGGCGTCACAACCTATTACATCGCTCCGACGCTGATCCGGACGTTCATGAAGTGGGGCCGGGAGATCCCGGACGCCCACGACCTGTCGTCGCTGCGGCTGCTCGGCAGCGTCGGCGAGCCGATCAACCCGGAGGCCTGGCGGTGGTACCGCGAGGTGATCGGGCGGAACAACTGCCCGATCGTCGACACCTGGTGGCAGACCGAGACCGGCGCCATCATGGTCTCCCCGCTGCCCGGCATCACCGCGACCAAGCCGGGATCGGCGATGGCACCGCTGCCCGGCATCAGCGCGAAGATCGTCGACATGGCCGGTAATCCGGTCCCCGACGGCGAGCAGGGGTACCTGGTGCTCGACGAGCCGTGGCCGTCGATGCTGCGCGGCATCTGGGGCGACGAACAGCGGTACATCGATACCTACTGGTCCAAGTTCGCCAAGGAGGGCTGGTATTTCGCCGGCGACGGCGCGCGCTACGACGAGGACCATGCCCTCTGGGTGCTCGGCCGCATCGACGACGTGATGAACGTGTCCGGGCATCGCATCTCGACCTCGGAGGTCGAGTCGGCGCTGGTGGGTCATCACGCCGTCGCCGAGGCGGCGGTGATCGGCGCGACCGACGAGACCACAGGTCAGGCGATCGTCGCCTTCGTGATCCTGCGCAGTGACGCGACAGACACCGGCGCCCAGCTGATCGACGAGCTCAAGGCCCAGGTTTCCATCGACATCTCGCCGATCGCCAAGCCGCGCGAGATCAACGTGGTGCCCGAGCTGCCGAAGACCCGGTCCGGCAAGATCATGCGCCGGCTGCTGCGCGACGTCGCCGAAGGCAAGGAGCTGGGCGACACGTCGACGCTGGTCGACCCGGCGGTGTTCGAGGCGATCCGCGCCAACCGGAGCTGACGACACGGGAGCGTGGCGGCGGGATCCGTTAGGATTTCGTCATCATCTCGCCGCCACGCCCCACTGAACTCGCGCGCTATCTGCGGACCGAAACCTTCGGCGGCGTCATCCTGCTGGTGGCCGCCGCGGTCGCGCTGATCTGGGCGAATTCGCCGATCGCGCACAGCTATACGACCTTCGCCGAGTTCGAGGTCGGCCCGGATGTCTGGCATCTGCGGCTGAGCATCGGCGACTGGGCGCGCGACGGTCTGCTCGCGGTCTTCTTCTTCGTCGCCGGTCTGGAGCTCAAACGCGAGCTGGTGATCGGCGAGCTGTCGAGCCGCAAACAGGCGATCCTGCCGGTGGCCGCGGCGGTCGGCGGCGTGGTGGTGCCGGCCGTGATCTGCCTGGCCGTCGGCTGGGGCCAGGCAGACATCGACCGCGCCTGGGCCATCCCTGTCGCCACCGATATCGCCTTCGCGCTCGGCGTGCTGGCGCTGGTCGGGTCGCGGGTGCCCAGCGGTGCCCGGGTATTCCTCCTCGCGCTCGCGGTGGTCGACGACCTGATCGCGATCATGCTGATCGCGGTGCTGTTCACCGCCACCATCAGCCTGGGCGCGACCGCGATCGCAGCGCTCGGGCTGCTCGGCTACTGGCTGGCGCAGCACTATCGGATCACCAGCCCGCTGCTGTATGTCCCGCTGACCGTGGGGGTCTGGATCGCCGTCCTCAACTCCGGCTTCCACGCGACGCTCGCCGGGGTGGCGCTCGGCCTGCTCACCCGCGTGCGCTCGGACCCGGACGAGGACGAGTCGCCCGCGACCCGGCTCGAGCACCGGATCCAGCCGTTCTCCGCGACGGTCTGCGTTCCGCTGTTTGCGCTGCTGGCGTCGGGCGTATCGATCGACGCGCACTCGATGCGACAGCTGGTCCACAGCCCGATCGCCCTCGGAGTGATCGCCGGGCTGCTGCTCGGCAAGCCGATCGGCATCTTCGGGACCGCGTGGTGCGCCGTCCGGTTCCGTTGGGCGACACGCCCCAAAGGCCTGCATACCCGGGACATGTTCGCGGTGTCACTGCTCGGCGGGATCGGGTTCACCGTCAGCCTGCTGATCGCCGATCTCGCGCTGCCCGAAGACGGCGCCGACCTCGCCAAGGCCGCGGTGCTCGTCTCCTCGATGATCGCCTCGCTCATCGGCGCCGCGGCGTTGATCCGGCGCGGCCGGGTGCATCGCCGGTTGCTGGAACAGGACTGAGCACAGTCGCCGAAGGCCGGCGCGTCGGGCACCACGCCCACCCGATGAGCGTCGGCATGGCAACATAAGGCCCGACGTTGACGTGTAAGGAGCAGCCGTGACAGATCACCCCGGTTTCCCGAACCAGGTATCCGCGATTCCGCTGTCGGATCCCGATCTCGGGCCGAACGGCGAGCCGTCGGTCGGCGCTCTGGTTCGCAACGCGACGGAGTCGATGTCGAAGCTCTTCCGTTCCGAGGTGGCACTGGCCAAGGCCGAGCTGGCCGCGGAGGCCAAGAAGGGCGCGATCGGCAGCGCCGCGTTCGTGGTCGCCGGCACGGTGCTGCTGTACAGCAGCTTTTTCTTCTTCTGGTTCCTAGGCGAGCTGCTCTCCGAGTGGCTGCCGCGCTGGGCCGCGTTCGGCATCGTATTCCTGCTGCTGGTCGTGCTCGCGGCGATCACCGGGTTCGTCGGCTACCTGTTCGTCCGCAAGATCCGCGGACCCAAGAAGACGATCGAGTCCGTCAACCAGCTGTCCTCAGTACTTCCGGCCGTCGGCGGCAAGGGCGATCACCCCGCATCCGTGACGGCCGGCAGTCGCCCGACCCCGCCGACGCGCTAGCCGGTTGGCCGCACCCGATCCATCGACCGCCCGGATCCCCGGCGACTGGACTCATCTCGATGTCCGCGCCAACGGCATCCGCATGCATGTCGTCGAAGGCCATGCGCCGGACCAGTCCGGCCCGGCACTGGACCGGCCGTTGGTGCTGCTCCTGCACGGTTTCGGCGAGTTCTGGTGGTCGTGGCGACATCAGCTGGCCCCGCTCGCGGCCGCCGGGTTCCGACCGATCGCTGTCGACCTGCGCGGCTACGGCGACAGCGACAAGCCGCCGCGCGGCTATGACGGCTGGACGCTGGCGAACGACATCAACGGCCTGATCCGGGCCCTCGGGCACGACGAGGCCGTGATCGTCGGCCACGCCGACGGCGGTCTCGGCGCCTGGGCTACCGCGACCCTGCACCCGACCAAAGTCCCCCGCATCGCCGTGCTGGGATCACCGCATCCGGCCGCGCTGCGGCAATCGCTGCTGCGCAACGCCGACCAGCGCAAGGTCTTTCTCGGCAACTTCCTGGGCAACCAGTGGCCGCGGCTCGCCGAGCGCACCCTGACCACCCGCGACGGTGCGTTCGCCGAGAAGCTGCTCCGCAGCCGCGGCGGCAAGCGCTGGCAGACGACCGACGAGTTTCCCGAGGTGGTCGCCCGCTACCGCGAGGCCATCCAGATTCCCGGCGTCGCGTACTGCACCCTCGAATATCGTCGCTGGGCATTCCGGTCGCAGTTCCGGCCCGACGGCGCGCGCTTCCTCGGCGCGATGAACAAGCGGCTGCATATCCCGGTCCTCGCCCTCCGCGGCACCGAGGATTCGTACATGTTCGCCGAGACCGTCGAATCCAGCGGCCACTGGGTCGACGCGATGACCCACCGAGAGCTGCCGGGCGCCGGGCACTACGTCCACGAGGAGCGGCCGGATGCCGTCACCCGCATGCTGATCGACTTCCTGCAGCAGTGACGACGCTCGATTAGTCCCGAACGCAGTTCAGCGTGTCGACCTCGTCGTGCTGTCCCTCCGAGGCCCCCAGATCGTCCTGCACCTGCTTGGAGGTCAGGACGAATCCCGTTTGGCTGTCCTGATTCTCGGCCGCGCCGAAGACGACACCGAGGACCTGGCCGCGCGGATCGATCAGCGGCCCACCGGAATTGCCCTGCCGGATGGTCGCCCGAATCGTGTACACCTC
This sequence comes from Jongsikchunia kroppenstedtii DSM 45133, assembly GCF_000380485.1. Classification (GTDB taxonomy): domain Bacteria; phylum Actinomycetota; class Actinomycetes; order Mycobacteriales; family Mycobacteriaceae; genus Jongsikchunia; species Jongsikchunia kroppenstedtii. The sequence continues at coordinate 58,016 of NZ_AQYG01000050.1, forward strand.
GCGCGTCTGCGCGCCCTGCTGGTAGATATTGCCGCTCTGCAGCCTGATCTCCTGGCGGATGCGGGCGGCGCTGGCCGTGTACGGGCCGGCCTCCGGATAGCCGAGCGCGATTGCGTCGTCGCCCGAGACCACGTTGCCGAGCTTGAACTTGAGCGCGGGCGCCGGCAGGTCCGGAACATCCAGTACCGCAATATCATTGGTGGGATCGAAGAAGACGACGGTGGCATCGAAATCGCCCGAGGTCGCCTGCACCTGCGAGCTGCTGGTGCCGGCCACGACATGGGCGTTGGTCATCACACGGCCGGGGGCGATCACGAAGCCGCTGCCCTCCAGCTCCTGACCGCAGCTCGGCGCCTCGCTGACGATCTTGACCACGCTCTTGTGCACCTGCGACACGATCGGCGACGACTCCAGTGCCGCATCGGGCGGCGAGACGGCGGTGACCGGCGTGCGGCCGAACGGCCCGATGGCGTCGGGCACCAATCCGGAATTGCGCAGCAGCCCGTTGAGATCGTCGGGGACCTTGCGCAGCCAGGACGGGCCGAGGTGGTCGACCTGCGACAGCACCTTGGAGTCCTTGGCAGCGCCGGCGAGTCCGGTGACGCCGGAATTCTGAATCGGGATCGAGATCAGCCAGGCGACCGCCAGGATCGCCACCACATGCAGTCCCGCGCCGAGCACGCTGTCGATCCTGCGCAGCGCCACCAGACGCAGGCTCCGGCGGGCCGCGCGCCCGAGCACCATCCCGGCCGTCTCCCCGATCAGCACCAGGATCAGCAGGATGACGACGACCACCAGCAGCCGGGTGCGGCGATCGGGGATGTGGTCGATGACGTGCGGCGCCACCAGGATTCCGGCGATCGTGCCGAGCAGCATGCCGGCCAGCGCCAGCGCCGAGGCGACGGCGCCGTGCCGATAGCCTGAGATACCGGCCATCACCGCCAGCAGGATCAACCCGAGGTCGATCCAGATCCAGCCGCTGCTCACTCGTTCACCGCCAGCGCCAGCGCCTCTTTCAGGTCGCGGACGTCATCCCGATCCCATGGTTGTTCCCACCCGGCGGCGGCGATCACGGCGTCGAGCACGCCGCCGGTGAAGCCCCAGACCAGCAGGCGGTCCACGAAGAACGCCGGCCCGGTGAACACCGTGGCGCCGCCCATCTTCATGCGCACCTGGAAGCGGTTCTCGGGCGCGATCAAACGCTTCATCGGGATCCGGGTGACCAGTGCGGTCTCGCCCTCATCCATCACCTGCACGGGAGTGGGTCGCTCCCAGTAGGCGATCACGGGCTCCACCGTAAAGGCGCCGGGGCGCGTCGGCAGCGCATCGACGGTCATCAGCGGCCGCACGCCGGCCGAATCCAGCCCGGTCTCCTCCACCGCCTCACGCAGCGCGGTACCCACCGGATAGTCGTCGCCGTCTTCGAATCCTCCACCGGGAAAAGCGATCTGACCGCTATGGTCGCGCAGCGTGCTGGCCCGCACCGTCAGCAGCAGGTCGGCGTCGGCGGGCAACGAGTCGGCGGTCGGGTCGCCGGCGAACAGCACCAGCACGGACGCCAGTCGCGGGTCCCGCGGCACGGCCCACCTCCGAGCCATCCGGACCGAGCGTCGGCTGTTGAGCGCCGCCTCCACCCGGTCCGGGTTCTCCAGCAGCGGCCGCAACCAGACCGGCGCATGAGCCGGATCGACCAACGTCATGCTCATGCCGATACGCCCAGGTAGGTGTGCACCTCGGAGGCGAGGCCACGGTCGCCGTCGAGGCTCACGAACTGCTGCGGAAGCACCCGGGCGACGCTACCGTCGGACCGCACCAGCACGGTGATCGGATAGACCTGCGGCAGCTGCAGACGCTTGAACACGGTGCCCGCGCTGTCGTCGAAGGCGGGCAGCCGCACGTGGAGTTCGGCGAGGAAGGCGAGCGCCACGTCGGCGTTCACCGCGCCGCGCGGCGCCTGCATGGTGACCACCCGGACGCGACCGGCGGCCCGATCGGCGAACTGCTGGAACAGGGGCAGTTCCTCGCGGCAGGGACCGCACCAGGTCGCCCAGATGTTCACCACCGTCGGCATCCCGGTCAGCGCCGAGCCCAGATCCACGTCCGGGCCGCCGCCGAGGCAGGGCACGGTCAAACCCTTGAACGCCGACTGCTCGGACACGGCCGTACCGGTCGGGCAGGGTTCGAGTCCGGCCGCCGCGCGGGCCGCGGCGACATCGTTCGGATCGGCCGGGCGCTGCGGCGCGCTGGAGCCGACCGTCACCCCGTCCGATGACATGTCCGAGCCGCCGCTACCGGTGCTGTTCGGCCAGATGGCGACGATCAACGCGACCACCACAATCAGCAGCACCAGCGACCAGCGCGCCGACGGGGGCACCCGCCGCAAGAGATTCGCCATCGATCAGATCCCCGCCAACTGCAGCAAGTGCTCGGTCTCGGGGCCCTTCACCAGCTTGGCCGCGGTCATCTTGTCGACCGGCCCCTCTCCGTATGACGGGCAGTCCTTGGCCAGGATGCACACTCCGCAGGCCGGCTTCTTGGCGTGGCACACGCGGCGCCCGTGAAAGATCACGCGGTGCGAGAGATTCGTCCAGTTCTTGCGTTCGATGAGCTCGCCGACCACCTTCTCGACCTTCACCGGATCGGTCTCGTCGGTCCACTGCCAGCGACGTACCAGCCGGCCGAAATGGGTGTCGACGGTGATACCCGGCACCCCGAAGGCGTTGCCCAGCACCACGTTCGCCGTCTTGCGACCGAACCCGGGCAGGGTGACCAGATCCTCGAGACGGCCCGGCACCTCGCCGTCGTACCGCTCGACGAGCGCCTGGCCCAGACCGATGATCGAATTCGCCTTGTTCCGGTAGAAGCCGGTGCTGCGGATCATCTCCTCGAGTTCCTCGCGCACCGCCCCGGCGTAGGCCGCCGCCGTCGGATACCGCCGGAACAGCGCGGGGGTCACCATGTTGACCCGGACGTCGGTGCACTGCGCCGACAGGATCGTCGCGACAGACAGTTCCAGCGGGGTCGTGAAGTCGAGCTCGCAGTACACATGCGGGAACGCCACCTCCAGGGTGCGATCCATCCGCCGCGCGCGTCGGACGAGCCCCAGGCGCGTCTCGGCGGCGAACTTCTTCTTCGAGCTCATCCGATCAGGTTAGCCACTGCGATCGTTGCACTACCGAGACCTCCGTTGTGTTTACTACCTACATGCAAGGTGTGGCGGTTCTTCTGATTCCGTTCGCGGTGATGGCGTTCGCGCTGGGAATGGAGCGATTGCAGTCGCACCTCGATGGCGGCGAGACGCCCGATACCGAGGCCGGCGCCGCAGCGAGCGCCGCTACCGTGCGCGAGGCGCCGGTGGCCGCGCCGCAGACTGACACTTCCGTTCACGAGCCCGGACCCGGCACGACCGGTCACCTTCGTTTCGCCAGCTGATCGGCAGCGCCACGGGCCGGCGCGCCGGATTTACCGCCCGATTTCGGCCCGGAATTCCCGCCCAGTGGCCGGTTCTGGCGTAGATGCTGTGTGTGAGCGGTGCGACACCGTAGACTGTGCGACGGCGTGAGCAATCCAACATTCGGCACGGGCGCGCCAGATTGGCAACTTGAGCCGTCCGGGAGTCGTGAGACCCCGCTGCGGGTAACAGAGAGGTAGTACGTGGACGAGGTACTGGCGCGCGCGGGGATCTTCCAGGGAGTGGAACCGACGGCGGCGGCAGCGCTGGCGAAGGATCTGCAGCCGGTGGAGTTCCCCCGTGGACATGTCGTCTTCAACGAGGGCGAACCGGGTGATCGGCTATACATCATCCTGTCCGGCAAAGTGAAGGTCGGGCGACGTTCGCCGGACGGCCGTGAGAATCTGCAGATGATCATGGGCCCGTCGGACATGTTCGGTGAGCTGTCGGTATTCGACCCGGGTCCGCGCATCTCCAGTGCGACGACCGTCACCGAGGTCCGCGCCGTCTCCATGGACCGCGACGCACTGCGCTCGTGGATCGCGGATCGCCCGCAGATCGCCGAGCAGCTGCTGCGGGTGCTGGCCCGTCGGTTGCGGCGCACCAACAACAACCTCGCCGACCTCATCTTCACCGACGTCCCCGGACGCGTCGCCAAGCAGCTGCTGCAGTTGGCTCAGCGGTTCGGCACCCAGGAGGCCGGCGCGGTGCGTGTCACCCACGACCTCACGCAGGAGGAGATCGCCCAGCTGGTCGGCGCTTCGCGCGAGACCGTGAACAAGGCGCTCGCCGATTTCGCCCAGCGCGGCTGGCTGCGACTGGAGGGCAAGAGCGTCCTGATCGCCGACTCGGAGCGACTGGCCCGCCGCGCTCGCTGAGCCGCACAACCACAAGAATCCGCCGCCCTCATCGAGGACGGCGGATTCTTCGTTTCGGGCTCAGCCCACCTCGCGCAGGTAGGTGAGCTGAGCCTTCACCGACATCCGGGCCGCCGGCCACAGCTTCTTGTCGACGTCGGCGTAGACCTTCTTGACGACCTTCATCGGCTTCGCCTCCTCGGCGCTCACACCGAGCTTGTCGAGCGCCGCCCGCACCTGAGCGATGCGCTCCTCCCGATGCTGCTTGTAGAACTGCACCACCGGCAGCAGATCGGGGTGATCGGGTCCATGCGCCGGCAGCAGCGTGACCCCGGACCCCAGCTCGATCAGGGTGTCGAGCGAGCGCATGTAGTCGGCGAGCGTGCCGCCGCGGGGATCGATGACCGTCGTTCCCCGGCCGAGGATGGTGTCGCCGGTGACGACCGCCTTCTGATCGCCGTGCTCAACCAGGAAGCTCACCGAGTCGTCGGTGTGCCCCGGCGTGGCGAGCACCGTGATCCGCAGACCGGCGGCCTCGATCACCTCACCGTCCGACAGCGTGTCGGCACCCTTCGTGTGCTTATCACGCACCGCGCGCACCGGGCTGTCGGTCAGCGCGCGGAACTTCTTGATCGCGCCGGTGTGATCGAAGTGGTGATGGGTGATCAGCGTCAACGCGACCTTGCCCTGCGCCGCAAGCTTTTTCAGATGCTTCGGATGCCCCTTCGGACCGGGGTCGACGATCACGCACTCGTCGTGCCCCGGCGCCCGCAGCACCCAGGTGTTGGTGCCGTCGAGCTCCATCGCACCCGGGTTCTTGCACAGGATCACCGACGCGAAGTCGGTGACCGGACGCAGTTTCTCGTACGCGGGATGCTCGATGACCTTCGAACTCATGCACGTACTCGCTTCGCTCCGTGCGCGCATGAGGCACCCACACCCTGCATTGACTGATTCGCTCGCTGAAGCTCGCTCATTTCTTCAGCTTGCCACGGGCTCCCCCATTTCCGGCGGGCAGTGGCAATCTGAGGTCATGGCTGACTTCTCGACCGCACCTCACACTTTGGTGGCCGGGAGCGTCTACCTACCGTGAGACCTTTTGAACAGGTAGTCGCCGAACACGGCGCCATGGTGCTGCGGGTCTGCCGCGCGGTGGTCGGACCCGACGACGCGGATGATGCGTGGTCGGAGACCTTCGTCTCCGCGCTGCGCGCCTATCCCGATCTCGACGCCGACGCCAACATCGAGGCCTGGCTGGTGACGATCGCCCACCGCCGCGCCCTCGACGTGGTTCGAACCCGTGCGAGACAGGCGATTCCGCTCGACTCGATACCCGATCGACCCGCGTCCGCGCCGGCCGAAACCGATCCGGACCTATGGGCTGCGGTCGCGCAGCTGCCGACCCGGCAACGTCAAGCACTCGCCTACCACTACCTGGGCGGGCTCAAGTACCCGCAGATCGCCGAGCTGATCGGCAGTTCCCCCGATGCCACTCGCCGCGCCGCCGCCGACGGGATGCGCACCCTTCGCTCCCGAATCACCAAGGAAACTTCTCATGTCTGATGTCCTCGACCAACTAAGCGCCACCGATGAGACGACCCTCGAACGCCTGCATCGCCGGCTGGTCACCGACGCGGCCGCCAACGGTCTGGTCGACATCGCGTACCGGACCATCGACTCCCCGGTCGGATCCCTGCTGCTCGCCGCCACCGATCGCGGCGTCGTGCGCGTGGCATTCGACGTGCAGGATCACGACGCGGTACTCGCCGAGCTCGCCGAACAGATCAGTCCGCGGGTGCTGCGAGCCCCGCGGCGACTCGACAACGCAGCCGAACAGCTCGACGAGTTCTTCAACGGCTCCCGCATCGAGTTCGATCTCGCGCTGGACCTCCAACTGGCACATGGCTTTCGGCGGGAGGTCCTCGGCGAACTGCGCAAGGTGCCGTTCGGCGGCCGCCGCAGCTACGGCCAGCTCGCGGACGCGGCGGGCAACCCCAAGGCCGTGCGGGCCGTGGGCACCGCGTGCGCACGTAATCCGATTCCGCTGATCATTCCGTGCCACCGCGTGGTCCGGGCCGGAGGCACGATCGGCCAGTACGCCGGCGGACCAGAGCGCAAGCGGCTGCTGCTCGAGATGGAGGAGCGGGCGACGGCCGGCTAGCGACCGTCCAGGTCTCAGATTTCGACGATGAGCTCGAGCTCGACGGGCGCGCCGAGCGGCAGCTCCGCGACGCCGACGGCCGAGCGCGCGTGGACGCCGGCATCGCCGAAGATCTCGCCGAGCAACTCGGACGCGCCGTTGATCACGGCCGGCTGGCCGGTGAATCCCGGGGCCGACGCGACGAACCCGACGACCTTGACGACCCGCTTGATCGAGTCGAGGCCGACCAGGGCGTCCACGGCCGCGAGCGCGTTCAGGGCACAGGTGCGCGCCGCAGCGGTGGCCTGCTCCGGACGCACCACACCCTCGGCCCCCTCGGAGACCTTGCCGTGCGTCGACAGCTCACCACGCACCATCGGCAGCTGCCCGGAGGTGAACACCCACGAACCTGACTGCACCGCAGGCACATACGCCGCGAGCGGAGCGGCGACCTGCGGCAGTTCGATTCCGAGTTCGGCCAGACGGGCCTTCCATGACGCCACTGCGGCTATCCCTTCGGTCGTTTGAGGTAGGCGACGTGCTGCTCGCCGGTCGGGCCGGGCAGCACGCTGACCAGCTCCCATCCGTCGGCGCCCCATTGGTCGAGAATCTGCTTCGTCGCGTGCGTCAACAGCGGCACGGTCACGTACTCCCAGGCGGTCACGTCACTCATGTGGATCAGCTTAGGCGAGTCGGTCATCCGACAACCGGATACCGGCCCCGCGCGGCCGATCGCCCTGTCGGGCCGCCGGTATCGGCAATCCCCGAAAGAAATTTTGGAAACATGTCGATGCGAGGCCAACCCGTTCGTGTAGGTGATGAAGGCAGGGCAACCGGCCCGCCTCCGACTCAAGGAGTGATCGAAATGACGCAGTACCTGGTGGCCGTGGAAATCCCCGTCGACTACGCACCGAACGAGGCCGAGAACGCCCTCATCCAGCACGATGTGGACGTCCTCAACGAGGAGCTGAAGGCGGCCGGCGCGATGGTGTTCGGCGGCGGACTGAGTCAGGTTCATACCGCGACGGTGCTCCGGGCCCAGGAGAACGGTGACGTACTGGTGACGGACGGGCCGTTCCTGGAGACCAAGGAGCAGATCGGTGGCTTCTGGGTGATCGAGGCGGCCGACCTCGACGCCGCTCTCGGGTGGGGCCGCAAGGCCGCCCGCGCCTGCCGGGTGCCGATCGAGGTGCGTCCCTTCGAGGGCGTCGTCGAGTGATCTGACCCCCGAACCGATCATGCAGCGCGCGACCGAATCTCAGATCTCCGCGATCTTCAAGGATGAGTACGGCCGGGCGGTGTCCGTCCTGATCGGCGTCCTCGGCGATATCGACACCGCCGAGGACGCCGTGCAGGAGGCCTTCATCGAGGCCCTGCGCACCTGGCCCGAACGGGGTCTGCCGCCGAGTCCGCCCGGCTGGATCATCACGACAGCCCGCAATCGCGCGATCGACCGGATTCGTCGTGAGTCGACCCGGGACGTCCGCCAGGAGCAGGCGTTCCGACTCGGCGGCCGACTCGCGCAGGAAGGAGCCGACGCCGTGTTCGACGACACCGCGATCCCGGACGACCGCCTGCGGCTCATCTTCACCTGCTGCCATCCCGCCCTCAACGAGCCCGCCCGAATCGCGCTGACCCTCAAGCTGATCGGCGGCCTCACCACGGCCGAGGTGGCCCGCGCCTTCCTGGTTCCGGAGGCAACGGTCGCGCAGCGGATCGTCCGGGCCAAGAACAAGATCAAACGCGCCAACATCCCCTACCGGGTCCCGGAGAGCGCGGAGCTCATCGATCGGCTCGGTTCCGTACTCGCGGTCATCTACCTGATCTATACCGAGGGACACACGGCGTCGGCGGGCGCGCAGCTGACCCGGATCGATCTGGCCGTCGAGGCGGTCCGGCTCGGCCGGGTGCTCGCGACCCTGATGCCCGACGAGCCGGAGGTGCTCGGACTGCTCGCGCTGATGCTGCTGGGCGAGTCCCGCCGGCCGGCGCGCACTACCGCCGACGGCGATCTGGTGCCGCTCGCCGAGCAGGACCGGTCGCTCTGGGATCGCGACCTCGCCCTCGAGGGGCATGAATTGGTGCTCCGCTGCCTGCGTCGCGGCCGACCGGGTCCCTATCAACTGCAAGCGACGATCGCGGCGACCCATGCGGCAGCCGCCAGCGCCGACCGGACCGACTGGCCGCAGATACTCGCGTTGTACGACGGCCTGTACGCGCTGACCCCGACATCGGTCGTCGCGCTCAACCGGGCCGTCGCGCTGGCCCAGGTGGCTGGTCCGGCGGCGGCGCTCGCGGAGGTCGACGCGCTCGACCTAGACGGTTTTCACCTGTGGCACGCCACGCGCGGGCATCTGCTCGACCAATTGGGCAGTACCGCCGAAGCGACCGCGGCATACCGACGCGCCGCCACGCTCACCGACAACGACGCCGAACGGCGCCACCTGCTCCGGCGCGCCGATCATTCGGACGACTGAATACCGTCGCGCGGACTGGGGCGGCCCGGGAACTCCCTGCGACACTTCGCGTATACCGATGATGTCGTTGCAGCCGGTCACCCGAGAACAGGCCGCGCTGAACCTGAAGCAGTGCGCTGGCAAATATCGCGCCGCGTTCCTGCTCGCGGCGCTTCCCGGCATCGCCGTGGTCGTCGCCGCGGCGTTCCTCGTCGACGATCCGAAGGCAGTCGCGGCGTGGGTCGTGCTGATGATCGCCGGGTTCCTCTGCAGTCTCGGGGTGCTGCTCACCAGGCAGGTCTCGATCCGATTCCGCTATCGGATCACGGCGCCCCACTCGACCCTGATGATGGCCGGCGCCCTCGTCGCGGCGGTCGCCGCCGCGGCCGGCATCGATTACCTCGTGGTGGCGGCCGTCGGCACCGGACCCGGCACCCGCCGGATCACCGTGCCCGTGGCGATCTTCGTCATCGTCTGCACGGTCCGACTCACGCAGAGCTATCTGACGCTGTTCTCCGGGTCGGCGTACGCGCTGATCGTTCGGAACGCCCGAGTGCCGTGGAGCCTGGTCTCCCAGGTCGTGGTCGCCCCCGGCCGAACACCGGACAGCACCGAGATCGGGGTGCGCACCGCCCGCCCGCAGCCCCAGTCACTCCGGATTCGGGAGAACGAAGCACTGCGGGATCTCCCCTTCCGGGTGGTCGTGCCGACCAAGCAGTTCGACATGGACCGGCTGCATTGGGCGATCAACCAGTCGGGCCGTACCGACATCGCGCTGCTGTATCGGACCACGACCGGCGAACAACTGGTCCGGATGTCGAACATGCCGGTGACCCCATATCCGCAACCCGACCAGCACATCGGCCGGTTCTGAGTGCCCGAACGCCGACCATCCGGATCACGACTGTCAGCTGCGTCATAGCTGGCCCAACCCAGGTGGGACCGAATTGCGGTGGCCGTATGGTTAGCGCGTGACCAGCGATCAACAATCGACCGGCACCACCTGGCCGGAGGCCGCCACCAAGGCGCGCCTGCATTTCGTATCCGGCAAAGGCGGCACCGGCAAGACGACCGTCGCGTCGGCTCTCGCACTGACCCTCGCCGCCGAAGGCAAGAAGGTCCTGCTCGTGGAATGCGAAGGGCGCCAAGGCATCGCCCAGCTCTTCGACATCCCGCCGCTGCCGCCGACCGAGACCCGCGTCGCGACCGCCGAGGGCGGCGGCGAGGTGTCGGCCCTGGCGATCGACATCGAGCATGCGCTGCTCGAATACCTCGACATGTTCTACAACCTGGGCTTCGCCGGCCGGGCGATGAAGCGCATCGGCGCCATCGACTTCGTCACCTCGATCGCGCCGGGCCTCAAGGACGTCCTGATCACCGGCAAGATCAAGGAATGCGTGATCCGCACCGAGAAGAACGGCAAGCGGGTCTACGACGCGGTCGTGGTGGACGCCCCGCCGACCGGCCGCATCGGCAACTTCCTCGACGTCACCAAGGCGATGTCGGATGTGGTCAACACGGGTCCGATCCGCAACCAGAGCGAGGGCGTGGTGCAGCTGCTGCACTCGCCGGACACCGTCGTGCATCTGGTCACCCTGCTCGAGGCGATGCCGGTGCAGGAGACCATCGAGGCCGTGGCGGAGCTGGAGAGCAAGAACCTGCCGATCGGTGCGCTCATCGTGAACCGCAGCGAGCCGCTGCACCTGCCGTCCGACCAGGTCGACGACATCGCCGACGGCACCATCGATGCCGACCGGGTGCGCGTCGACCTCGCCGCCGCCGGCCTGGAGGTGTCGGATGCCGACCTCGCCGGTCTGCTGACCGAGACCATCGAGCACGCCACCCGGGTCCAGGCCCAGCAGGAGGCGCGCGACGACCTCGACAAGCTCGAACAGGCTCAGGTCGAGCTGCCCGCATTCGATGAGGGCGTCGATCTCGGAGCGCTGTACACCCTGTCCGACCTGCTGCGGAAGGCTGGTGCGTGATGGCTCACAAGTTGCAGATGGGCGCGCTGCTCACCGATCCGGACACTAAGGTGTTGCTCTGCTGCGGCGCCGGCGGCGTCGGCAAGACCACCACGGCCGCGGCGATGGGCCTCTATGCCGCCGAGCACGGACGCAAGGTCGTCGTCATGACGATCGACCCGGCCCGGCGCCTCGCGCAGTCGCTCGGCATGACCGAGCTGACCAACACGCCGCAGCCGATCGCCCTCGACGACGAGGAGATCGTGACGTCCGGCGGCTCGCTCGACGCGATGATGCTCGACATGCGCCGCACATTCGACGAGATGGTGACGCAGTACTCGACGCCCGAACGCGCCGAGGCGATCATGAACAACTCCTTCTATCAGACCCTCGCCACCTCGTTCTCCGGCACGCAGGAGTACATGGCGATGGAGAAGCTCGGCCAGCTGCTGGACGAGGACAAGTGGGATCTGATCATCGTCGACACCCCGCCGTCGCGGAACGCGCTCGACTTCCTCGACGCGCCGCAGCGGCTCGGATCCTTCCTCGACGGCCGGATGATGAAGCTGCTCGTCGGCGGCGGACGCGGGGTCGGCCGCCTGGTCACCGGCGCGGTCGGCCTGGCGATGAAGGGCATCTCCACGATCATCGGCGGCGAGGTGCTGCGTGACGTCGCGGCGTTCGTGCAGTCGCTGGATTCGATGTTCGGCGGCTTCCACGAGCGCGCCACGCGCACCTACAACCTCCTCAAGCGCGACGGCACCCAGTTCGCGGTGGTGTCGTCGGCGGAGCCGGATTCGCTGCGCGAGGCCGCCTTCTTCGTCGATCGACTGTCGGAGGAGAAGATGCCGCTGGCGGGATTGATCCTGAACCGCACGCATCCGAACCTGACGACGATCGCGCCGGCGGCTGCCGAACTGGCGGTGGAGAAGACCGAGGACGAGCTGACCAGGGCGGTGCTGCAGATTCACATCGACCGCGCCAACACGGGAAAGCGGGAGCTGCATCTGCTGGGCCGGTTCACGACGTCGCACCCGACCGTTCCGATCGTCGGTGTGCCGTCGCTGCCCTTCGAGGTGGCCGACCTTGAAGCGCTACGCGCAGTGGCCAGCCAGATCACTGCCTAGCCACGAACTGAGAAGGCCCGCCCGAGCTATTGCTCGCGGCGGGCCTTGTCGCTATACGGCGTGCTGCCTACGCCGCTGAGCTTCGAAGAAGGAGCCCCAGGAGGTGACCTCGGGGTGCTGGCGCAGCAGCGCTCGGCGCTGGCGCTCGGTCATGCCGCCCCACACGCCGAATTCGACGCGGTTGTCGAGGGCGTCGGCGCCGCACTCGAGCTGGACGGGACAGTGGCGACAGATGGTCGCGGCTTTGCGCTGGGCAGCGCCGCGGACGAACAACTCATCCGGGTCGACCCCTCGACACCGGGCACTGGACACCCAAGCCAAACGAGCTTCCGAGTCTGCGATCGTCGCTGCCTTCGTCATCTGCAACCCCTGTTCTGTTTCCGGAGATCGTCCATCGCTCTGCCATGGACGACTTGTCCTCCGCCACACATTGCATCGAATGTTAGGTGAATCACATTCAGGCTCGAATCTAGGGTCCCGAATGTTGGGCCGTCAAGAGCTGCGCCAAAAAAGTGGCACCAACGTGCAAACTCGCCGCGGCGCGCTCCGGCGGCGTCGCCCGGCCTGCACAGTCGAACACGTATCGTGTGTCACGTGCCGGCCCTCGAGAACCCCAAATCCAGGTCATATGCGCTGCTAGCGGGCTGCATCGTGCTCGCGGGCGTATTGGTGGCCGGACTGCTGTTTCCAGCTGCCGTCGGGTTCGGGGTGATCTCCAACAAGGCCTCGTCGACCGTCGAGAACGTGTCGTCACAACTCATCGAGGGCGCCGTCCCCGAGATCACCACGATCACCGACACCACCGGCCGTCCCATCGCCGCGCTGTACGACCAGCAGCGCATCCAGGTCGGCTACAACGACATCTCGCCGAACATGATCCGCGCGATCGTGTCGATCGAGGATCACCGCTTCTTCGAGCACGACGGCGTCGACTGGCACGGCACGATCCGCGCCTTCCTGCGCAACTCGTCCTCGGGCAGCGTCCAGCAGGGCGCGTCGACGATCGACCAGCAGTACATCAAGAACTATCAGCTGCTCGTGCTGGCGCACACCGACGCCGAGCGCCAGGCCGCGACGGCCGACACCGCGGCGCGCAAACTGCGCGAGGTGCGGATGGCGCTGACGCTGGAGAAGACGCTGCGCGATCAGGCAGAACGCCGGGGGCTCAACTCTTCTCAGGCCAAGCAGGAGGCCAAGAAGGAGATCGTCACCCGCTACCTGAACCTGGTTCCGTTCGGCAACAACGCTTATGGGATCCAAGTCGCCGCGCGCACCTACTTCAACAAGGCCGCAAAGGATCTCACGATTCCGGAGTCGGCGATGCTCGCCGGCATGGTCCAGTCGAGTTCGGCTCTGGATCCGTACAGCAACCCGCAGGCCGTGCTCGCCCGCCGAAACGTGGTGCTGGACACCCTGGTTCAGAACGATCCCAGCCGCGCCGCGGAGTACCAGGCCGCGAAGAATGCGCCTCTGGGCGTGGCACCGCAGCCGGCCAGCATCCCGCAGGGCTGCATCGGCGCCGGCGACAACGGCTTCTTCTGTGACTACGCGCTGCAGTTCTTGGCGGAGAACGGATTCAGCCGCGACAACGTACTGCGCGGCGGCTACACCATCCGCACCACGCTCGACCCGGGCGTGCAGCAGGCGACCGTCAAGGGCATCCGATCGGTGGCCGCCCCGGACCTGGAAGGCGTCGCCGATGTCATGAGCGTCATTGCGCCCGGCCAGGATTCGCATGACGTGCTGTCGATGAGCTCCAACCGGATCTACGGTCTCAATCCCGCACAGGGGCAGACCGTGCAGCCCGAACCGTTCTCGATGGTCGGCGACGGCGCAGGCTCCACCTTCAAGATCTTCACCACCGCGGCAGCCATGGAGAAGGGGCTCGGCACCGGGTCGAATCTGGAGGTTCCGGCGTTCTTCCAGGCGACCGGCATGGGTTCCAGCGGCGGCTACATGGGCTGCCCGGCGAACACCTATTGCGTCAAGAACGACGGCAAGTACCCGGCATCTATGTCGGTGACCAACGCCCTCGCGACCTCGCCGAACACCGCGTTCGTCAAGCTGCTGCAGAAGGTCGGGGTGCCGGCCGCGGTCGACATGGCCATCCGCCTCGGCATGCGCAGCTACGCGCAGCCCGGCACGGCACCCAACGGAACGCAGAGCCTGGCGGACTACTTCAAGCAGGGCAACCTCGGCTCGTTCACCCTCGGGCCGACCGCCGTCAACGCCCTGGAGCTGTCGAATGTGGCGGCGACGCTGTCGTCGCACGGCATGTGGTGCCCGCCCAACCCGATCGCCTCGATCACGCTGCCCAAGCGGGACGACTACGGCAATCCCGTGCTCGACCCGAACGGCGCCCCCGCGACCAAGGAGCTGTGGCAGCGTCCCGGCTGTCAGCAGGTCGTCGAGCCCGGTCTGGCCGACACCCTCGCGAATGCGATGAGCAAGGACGACCAGGGCGGTGGCACGTCCGCCGGGTCGGCGCGTGGAGCCGGCTGGAACCTGCCGGTGTCCGCCAAGACGGGAACCACCGAGACCCACCGCTCATCGGCGTTCGTCGGCTTCACCAACAAGCTGGCCGCCGCGACCTACATCTACGACGACTCCGATTCGCCCGGCCCGCTGTGCTCGAGCCCGCTGCGCGAGTGCTACGGCGGCGACCTGTACGGCGGCTTCGAACCCGCGCGGACCTGGTACAACACCATGGTCGGCCTGAGCGGACGGTTCGGTCCGGTCACGCTGCCGCCGGTCGACCCGCGCTACGTCTCGGGGACCGTCACCGGCGCCGGCAACATCCCCGACGTCTCCGGCCTGACGGCCAGTGATGCCACCGCCAAGCTGCAGCAGGCCGGATTCACCGTGCAGCAGCAGTCGACCGACAGCTCGACCGTCGGCGCGGGAATCGTGGCGTTCACCGCACCCGAGCGCAGCGCGGTGCCCGGCAGCCTGGTGACGATCTACGTCAGCACGGGTCAGTCGGACTCGGCCACGCAATCGGCGCCGCCCGCTCCCACGACGATCGATGTGCCGGGCCAGGGCCCGGTCACCATCCCGCCGCTGCCACCCAACTAGGCGCTGAGAGCTGCGCGGACCGCGGCGGATAGGCGCTTGCCGTCGGCGCGACCCTCGGCCGCCTTGGTGGCCGCCGCCATCACCTGACCCATCTGCTTCATCGTGGGCGCCTCGCCGAGCTGGGCGGTGACGTCGGAGACCGCCTGCGCGGCAAGGGTTGTCAGCTCGTCGTCGGACAGCGGGGTCGGTAGGTAGCGGTCGATGATCGCGGCCTCGGCCTGCTCCTTGGCGGCCAGCTCGGCACGTCCGTTGTCGGCGAAGACCTCGGCGGCCTCGGCGCGCTTCTTCGATTCCTTCTGCAGCACCTTCACGGTCTCGTCGTCGCTGAGCTCGTGCGCCTCCTTGCCGGCCACCTCGGCCGTCTGGATGGCCGCCAGCACCATCCGCAGCGTGGCGGTGGTGTCGGAGTCCTTGGCCTTCATGGCGGCGGTGAGGTCGGACCGGATCTGCGATTTGAGCGACATGGTCCCAAGGTATCGCCCCGACCGATCTCACTCATCGGGTTATCGGGGCCGGTCCGATGCCCGGCGTACCCTGAGACGATGACCAAGCAGGGCACCAGATCAGTCGCGTCCGCTGTCGCCGGCGGAATCCTCGGGACCGGCGTCGCGGGATTGACCTACGCCACCGTCATCGAGCGCAACGCCTTCGCGCTGCGGCACCAGACGATGCCGGTGCTGGAGCCGGGTGCCACCCCGCTGCGCGTGCTGCACATCAGCGACCTGCACATGATGCCCAATCAGCGCCTCAAGCAGGCATGGGTGTCCGAATTGGCCGCGCTCGAGCCGGACCTTGTCGTCAACACCGGCGACAACCTCGCGCATCCGGACGCGGTGCCGGCGGTGGTGCAGTCGCTCGGCGGCCTGCTGTCCCGACCGGGCCTGTTCGTGTTCGGATCCAATGACTATTTCGGGCCGAAGCCGAAGAACCCGCTCAAGTACTTCAAGACCGAGCACAAGCGCAGCCACGGCGAGCCGCTCCCCTGGCAGGACCTGCGGGCGGCGTTCACCGAACGCGGCTGGCAGGACGCCACCCACGCGGTGCGCGAGTTCGAGGTCGGCGACGTCCGCGTCGCGGCGGCCGGCGTGGACGATCCGCATATCAAGCGCGACCGCTACGACACCATCGCCGGGCGGCCGAATCCGTTGGCGCACTTGCGACTCGGGCTGACGCACTCGCCCGAACCGCATGTGCTCGACCGGTTCGCCGAGGACGGCTACGACCTGGTGCTGGCCGGTCACACGCATGGCGGCCAGCTGTGCCTGCCGTTCTACGGGGCACTGGTCACCAACTGCCACATCGACCGGTCGCGCGTGAAGGGGCCGTCGCAATGGGGTTCGACGATGCAGCTGCACGTCAGCGCCGGCCTGGGCACCTCGCCGTATGCGCCGGCCCGGTTCTGCTGCCGGCCCGAGGCCACGTTGCTCACGCTCACGCCGACGGGTGGCGGCGACGGCGACTTCGACGTCGAGCAGTCGCTCCCTCAGACGTCGGCAACAGCGCGCTGAGCAGCCGATTCGTTGCCTGGCAAGGCAACCAGGTAAGCTTCCATATCGCGTGTTCGAGCAGCTCGATCGCTCGGATTCATCGCAACCGGGGTGTGGCGCAGCTTGGTAGCGTGCTTCGTTCGGGACGAAGAGGTCGTGGGTTCGAATCCCGCCACCCCGACGCTAGGTTGAGATAGCAGAAGAGGCCCCAGCCAGGAGAGATCCGGCCGGGGCCTCCTCGTTTATCCGGGCGGTGTCAGCTTCGACTCGGGCTTACTGCCGCCCACGTCCGGCCAGAAGTTCGGATACGAGCGCCAAATCGTCGGCGCTTCCCGCGGACGCCCGGGCTACCTCGGTGTACCACGAGTCCACGCGGGCATGGTCGTCGGCGGTCAGCGCATCCCGGGCGGCATCAGCGACAAGTCTGGTGACTTCATTGGCCGCGCCGCGGGCGGGAAGTACCTTCTGGCGGAATCGATCCGCGGCCGCGGCGCTATATCGATCACCCCACAAAACGAGGCCCTCCAGTAGATACTGACCCCCCAACCGGTCGCCGGCGATCGCTGCCAATCGGTCGCGCAGAGGTGCGTTGGCGTGAGTGGCTCGGTCAGACAGTGCCGCGCGCACGGCATCGAGTATGGCGGCGAAGTCGCGCTGATCAGCGTCCGACAGGCCGGTCTCGGTGTCGAACGCCCCGATGGCTTTGGAGGTGCGTTCCAGCATCGACGGCAGATTCTCGACGGATACCGGCACCGCGGTGTCACCAGGAATGGTCGCGATCACCTTGTCGTACACGAACACTCTCTGTAGATACGCGTACAGCATCACGAGGCCGTTGAGCTGCCATTGTGCGGTCACCCGCCCACACTATCGAGTCGCTACGCATAATCGGCTCCACGCGGCAGTGGCGAGCCAAATATCATTCAGTGCAATGACTTCCGCGACAGCCGGTCGGTCCGACAGCGCGGAATGCAGAAGGGGCCCATCGCCGGTGAATCCCGGTGATGGGCCCCTTCGATCATCTAGCAGTTCCAGACCGGACGTGGAACAACGGCCACGTCGGTCCGGCGGCCAGATAGTTTGCGAAGACTAATGCTGCGCTGCAGCGGCGGCCAACGCGGGCATCATCTGGTCGAACGCATACGGGATCGAATTAGGAGAGGGCTCATTCAATCCCGTGATCTGCGTAGTCGACATCATCGACACCGCATGATTCTTGACGGCGGTCAGGCCCTGATAACCCGGCAGGCCTTCCACGCGTTGCTGCAATTTCGGAGTCTGCGCCGCCACGACGAGCAGGTCGGCATTGAGCAGTCCCACGTTCTCGGTACTCACCTGGAAGCGCGGCTGCCCCGACTCTTTCGCCTGCTGGACCAGGCGCGGCGCCATCCGGAGGCCGAGAGAGCTGAACAACTTTGCGGCGCCATCCGATTCGTCTCCGAGCACCGAGATCTGGTCCGCACCATACAGATAGGCGAACGCATACGTCTTGTCCTTGAGGCCGGGATACTTCGCGACGATGCCGTTGATCTTCTCGTTGACACCGTTGATGATCTCTTTTGCCTTCTCCGGCTGATGGAGGATGGTGCCCATCAAGGTCACCATGTCCTGCCAGGGATCGACCTGCTCCCCACTGATCTTGTCGATGGTGGGGGCGAGTTTCGACAACGCGTCGAATCCGCCTGCCATGGAGGCGAATCCGGGCGCCAGGATCAGGTCCGGCTTCAATTTCGCCACGGCGCCGACGACATCCTTGTTCGGGTCGACGAGCGTCGAATTCTTGAGCTTGTCGCCGAACCACGGCGGCGCCGTGCCCGTCTGCAGGCGAATCGCGTCGTAGTAGCCGACGGGCGTGACCCCGAACGACAGCGCGACGTCCGTCCACTGACCGCCGAGCGTGACGATGTTCTTCGGCGTCTCCGGAACACTCACCTGTCGCCCATCGGGCAGGTTGATCTGCACCGGTGCCGAGCTGTCGTTCGCTTTCGACGAGCACCCGACGCCGACCAGACCGACCACGGCGACCATCACGAGCAGCAGACCTGTCTTCAGCCTGGTCACAGGCGTCACTCCCATACTTCGGTTCTTTTCCACGGGTCTTGGCAACCGATCAGACGGTGCACGGGATCATCGCGTACGCCGCGATGTCGCACACACTCGCGTTGGACAACTTCCACTTGTTATCCATCCAGATCCAGCTGAGCTGCCGATACCGAGAGCCGTTGCCGACCAACGACATCTGCAGATTGGCCGTCAAGGTGGTGCCATTCAGCTTCACCGGGCCGACCATCTGGTAGGTGAATCCGGCGCCGCTGACCCGCAGCATCTCGGCGACCTGGTTGATCGACCCGAGTGCGCGCGCCCCGCCCTGGAGCTCGTCGGCCCGCTGAGCGTTGGAGGCACCGGTGTTCATGATCAGCTTGATCTTCGTGTTGAGCTGGCCGGCGGTCAGTGCCTGCGGCCCAGCGGCCTGCTGGGTCTGCTGTGCCGCCGGGGCCTGCGCTTGCGCCTGCGGGGTGCCCGCGCCCTGCGGCGCACCGCCGCCACCGCTCTCGGGAACCTGCTCTCCTGCGGCCGTCGGCTGTGCGCCGGCCTGCGGCGCGGCGGGGGCACCAGCAGCCTGCTGGGGCGCCCCGGCCGCTGCGGTCTGAGCGGCCGCACCCAGGTTGACCACGGTCGGGGTCTGCGAGGAGGCGTTGTTGTCGTTGCGGTTGTTGTCGGCGATCACCAGCCCCACGACACCGATGGTGACAATCAATGCCGAAATGATCGCGGCCACACCGGCCGACGCCAGGATCGTGGGCACACTCACCTTCGACCCGTTCTGCGGCTCCGGCTGCTCAGCCGGCGGGTACGGCTCACCCGCGTACTGCTGATCCGCGTCGGCGTACGACTGGTCGCCCCCGTACGAGTCGCCCTGTGTCATGACTGCTCCCCTTGTATTTGAGACAGCTTGCCCCAATTGTTCACTTATTGATATAGGTCAGGCTAACCTCACCGACGACCAGACCCCAAGTCCGATTGCTGTGATTTGCGACGGCGGACCGTCTCTGCAGGTCAGCTGATGGTGTCCGAGAAGCGTCGGTAGCCCTCGACGTCCGGCTTCATCGCGGCCGCGACCAGCTCCCACAGGACCTCGTCGGTACCGCCGCCGACGCGGGCGAGCTTCATGTCACGCCACCAGCGTCCGAGAGGCGTCTCGTCGGCGAGGAACGCCGAACCGCCGAAGATATGCATGCACTCGCCGACGACTTCTTCGCCGAGCCGCGCCGCCGACACCTTCATCGCCGCCGCCGTCCGCAGGTCCAACTTCCCGTCGGCCGCGATCCCGGTGAGTGCATGTCGCAGCATGTCCACCCGCGACTGCAGATCCGCCACGCGCAGGCGCAGCGCCTGATGCTCGAACAGCGTGTTGCCGAACTGACTGCGCTCGTGCATCCGAGCAACGGTGATCCCCAGAACCTGGTTGCAGGAGGCGGCGACCTGACCCGCGATGGAGAGCCGCTCATGAGCGAGGCCCCAGCTGACGGCCGCCAGCCCGGTCCCCGCCCGCGCGATCATATGGTCGGCGGGCACGACGGTGTCGATCTCGACGGCCGCGGTGTCCAGCGGACCCGCGCTGACCTTGCGGTACGGCGGCTGGATGTCGACCTGCGCGGTCGGCACCAGGATCAGCGCGACGTTGCCGTGCCGGCTGGTCGCGTCGTGGTCCACGACGCGCGCGACCACGAGGATGTAGTCGGCGATCGGCGACAGCGAGACGAACTTCTTTCGTCCGCGGACCCGGAAACCGTCACCCTCCGTGGTTATCTCGGTCTCCACGATCTGCAGATCGGAACCGCCCGACGACTCGGAGGCCGCCAGGCACAGTACGGCCTCGCCGCTGATGGCCTGCTCCGCCACCGAACTCAGCGTCTGCGATCGTCCGCCGAATCGGCGCAGGATCGCGATCGCCGAGTCATGCAGGCTCACACCGACGCTGATGCCGGCCGAGCCCTGCTGACCCAGCGCGTAGGCGAGTTCGAAGAGCTTCGCGAGATCGGGCGTCTTCGCATCCCCCCACTTCTCGGCGAAAACACCTGCACGGCCGAGGCGTTCGAGGAGCTTCCGCGGAAACCGCTCGGTCTCTTCGGCTTCCGCCGTCCAGGACCGCAGCTCGTCGTCGAAGACCGAGTCGAGCAGCGCGCGATACCCATCGATGGAGGTGGCGGTCGTCATTTCCACACCCCCGACTCCACGAGCTGCTTGGTCTCGAGGCGACGCAGCTTGCCTGATGTCGTTCGGGGCACCGCACCGGGCTCGACGAAGATCACGTCGGCCGGCATGATTCCGCACTCGGAAGCGACCGACGACATCACCTCGCCGCGTGCGCCGGCCTTGTCCTCGCCGCGGTATTCCGCCACGACCACGAGACCCGGTCGCGCGGAGTCCTCGCCGCGGGCCATCGCGACCACTCCGCCGCGGCGGATGCCCTCCACTGCGGCAGCGGCGCGCTCGACCTCGACCGGAAACAGATTGCGCCCGGCGACGATCACGATCTCCTTGACGCGGCCGCAGATCACCAGCTGCCCGTCGATGAGATAACCGACGTCACCGGTCGAGAACCACTCGCCGTCGTGCAGCGGGCCATGGCCCAGGTAACCGTTCATCATCGAGGTACCACGGATCTGCACCTCGCCCGCGTTGCGTCCGGCTATCCGGGGAATATCGGCATTCGATTCGATGACACGAACCTGCATGCCCCCCAGCGGCTTTCCGAGAATCGCAAAACGGCGGCGGATCGGCGCGGCCGAGCCGTCGCTCGATGTGACGGTGACCTCGTCGTAATGCGCACCGTCGCCAGCCACCGGCATCGTGACCGCGCAGGTCGATTCGGCCATTCCGTAGGCCGGCGCCGCGGCGGCGGGGTCGAAGCCGAAACGCGCCGTCTCGGCGAGGAACTTGTCGAAGGCATCGGGATCGATCGGCTCGCCGCCACTGATCGCGAACCGCAGCCGCGACAGGTCGGCGTCCTTGAGCAGGCGGCCGTAGCGGCCCAGGATGTCGTAGGCGAAATTAGGCGCGGCAGTGATCGTGGCCTTGCTCTCGGTCAGCCACTTGAGCCAGTTGAAGGGCGACGCGGCGAACGCGGAATTCGGCACGAGGTACAGCGGGAAGCCCGACCCCATCCCCGCGAGCAGGAAGATCAGGCCCATGTCGTGGTACAGCGGTAGCCAGCTGAACCCCACATCGCTGGTTCGGTGCACCCCCATCCGGGCGATCACCTCGGTCGTGTTGGTGCGCACCGCACGGTGCGAGACGACGGCGGTCTTCGGCTCACCGGTCGAGCCGGCGGTGCCCTGCAGCACGGCGGGAGCGGTGGCAGCCACCTCCCGCGGCACGAACTCCGAGACATCCGCGCCCACACCGTAATCGGCAACCCGGTCGACCCGCAGCGGGCCATCTACCTTCGACAGCAGATCGAGCTGGGGACCACTTCCGAGGATCGTGCCGACCCCGATGTCGTCGAACCGGGCGTACGTGGTCTGCGCCCACTGCTTCTCGTCGGCGCCCCGGATCGGCCCGGGGAGGATCGAGACCGCGGTGCCCGCGAGCCAAGCACCCTGGACCGCGGCGACCAGATCGACGGACGGATCACCGATCAGACCGAGCGCGGCGGGCTCGCTGCGCCGGCGATCGGCAAGTATCTGGACAGCGATCTCTTCCGCACGCGCGTGGACGTCGCGCCACGATCGCGTTGTCCACGTTCCGGTTTCGGCATCGAGCACCGACAGCGAGTGCTCGCTGCTCAGCATCGCTTCGCTGACGGAGGAGGCGAGCATGCTCGCGGTATTAGCCTCGGCAAGCACCGTGTTCTGCTGCATTGCTGTCTTCACTTTCGTTGTAGTGGATTGAGCCGGCCGAACCGGATATCACCCGATGGCGGCGGTTGCCGGCGGGAGGAAGCCCGCGATCAACGCACTCACCGCGTCCGGGTCTTCTAGGTGCGGATGGTGGCCGAAGCCGGAAAGCATGTGGGTTGTCACCTCGCCGGAGGATCCGGCGGTGATCAGATCGGCGTGCAGCCGCGAGCCGTAGTTGTCCTCGGTCCCCTGGACGACCCACAGGGGTGCCTCGATACGCGGCAGCAGACCGGTGATGTCGAAATCGCCGAACTCCTCCGAGAGCCAGACGCCGGACCACCGGCGCAGCAATGCGTCGGGGTCGTCGTGGAACATCGCCAGCGACGGCCGCACCGATTCCTCGAATACCTCTGCGGTGCGGCGTATTCCAGCCAGCGTGACATCCTCGGCGACGACGTGCGGGGCGATCAGCACGGCACCCGCCGACGCGTGTTCGCTCGCGTAGATCGCCGCGATCGACGCCCCGTCCGAGTGGCCGACCAACGCCGGCGGCGTGTCGATCCCTATTCCCTCGAGCACCTCGGGAAGCACTTCCAGCGCCTCGACGTGCAGGTAGCGCGCACCGTCAGGTCCGGTGCCCCCGGAGCCGCCGTAGCCGTGCCGGGAGTACACCAGGGCGCGCATACCGGTTGCCCGGGCCAGCAGTGACGGGAGCCGGCCCCATTGGCCCGCCGAGCCCAGGCCCTCGTGCAGGAAGACCAAGGTGGGCGCGTCGGGCGCCCCGTCGTGGAGCACGTATTCGATGTCGCCCTTCGGATGCGCAAGAACAGGCACCGGTCACCATCCGTGATTCGACACGTCGAACATGTTGGCGCCCAGCTGCGTTCGCCCCACGTAGTCGAGACACTCCGCGGGTTTGGCCGGCATGATCGAGCAGAACTGCACCTCTCGCAGCAACCGCTGCATCGGGCCGTCCGCGGCCATCGCCGCCGATCCGACGAGCGAAACCGCCTGCGAAGCAAGCGATTGCGCGGTCTCGCCGAGATGATACTTGGCGGCATACACCATTTCGTTCGTCGACGGGTCGGACCGGTTCTCGGCCACGGCACGAGCGGCCGCCACGGTCAGCGCCTGCGTCGCCTGCAGCGAGACCGCCATGGCACCGACGCGCTGGACGTCCGTGTCTTTCGACCGGCGGCGCTCGTCATTCGCGACATGCGCGGTGGCGAAGGCGACGATCGCCCTGGACAAGCCCAGGTAGGCGCCCAGATACCCGGCGGCCATCCAATGCGGTTCCCGCACAACCTTGAACAGCGACATGCCCTCGACCGCCAGGAACAGCCGATCCTGGCCGATCGGGGTGTCCTCCAGGAACATCTGCGCGGTCGACGTGCCGCGCAACGCAGTGCCGCGCCATTCCGACGAGAACGAGACGCCGGGGTCGTCCGCGCCGACGACGAAGTGCGAGACCTCGAAGTCGGTATCGGTGTCGGCCGGCCGGGCGGTGACCACATAGTGATCGGCGACGCCGGCGAGCGAGACGAACGACTTGTGTCCGTTCAAGATGTATCCGTGCGGCGCCCGTTCATACGTGGTCGATATGCCACGCAGCCGCGCCCCGGTGGCGGGTTCGGATGCCGCCGAGGCGAACATCCGTCGCTGACCCACCACCTGATCGATCACCCACTCACGGAAGGCGATCCCGTTCTCGCCCAGCGCGTCGGCGTCGGCCTCGAACAGCGAGCCGATCGCCACGTTGTGCATGTTGAAGCCGAGCGCGATGGCACCGTTCGCCGCCCCCAGTTCGGCGAGCAGTTCGGTATAACTGCCGAAGTCGAGGCCGAGTCCGCCGCAATGCTGCGGAATCATTGCCGCCAGCAGACCGGACTCACGAATCAGCGCGTAGGCCGTACTCGCCGGCTCGATGCCGAGATCGATGGGGTCGGCGAGCTCGGCCAGCTGCGGGGTGATCCCGCGGGCCAGTTCCAGAGCCGCATCCAGAGGTCGGGTTGCAAGGGTCATGTCAGTTCTCCACGGGCAGACCGAGATCGCGGGCGATCGACACCCGCAACAGGTCATTCGTTCCGGCATAGATCGAGGCGGCCACCGCACTCGTCGCATTCACGTGATAGCCCGAGTCCGCGATCACGGCACGGGCACCGAACAGCGGTGCGGCCGTCGTCTCGAACTGCAGCAGATCCTGCGCACACGAGATCTTCACCTGGGCCGCATCGGTCGACATCGCGCTGAGCGGCGTGGCCCCGGCGTCGATTCGTCGGGCCATGTCGTAGACGAGCGTCCGCACCCGGTAGCGAATGGTTGCGAGGTCCGAGACACGGGACGCGACAAGCGGATTGGACCCAAGGCTGCCGCCGAACTGCTGCCGATCGCGCAGCCAGCCGACGACGCGCTCGATCGTCGCGTGCATTCCGCCGAGCGCATAGCTCATCAGCAGCGCACGCTCCCAGGTCGTCGTGCTCGCCAGGAACGCCAGCCCCGATCCCTCGGTGGTCACCAAGTCGGCCTCGGTCGCGCGCACCGCGTCGAAATCGATTGCGCCCATGGGCACCTCGGTCAGGGCGACCTTCTCGAACGGTTCCGAGCGCGTCACGCCGGCCCGATCGGCCGGGATCAGAAATGCACTGAGGGCGAACGGATGACGGGCCTCGTCGGTCCTGGCAAAGGTGAGAATCAGGTCCGCCGCCGGCGCCGCCGTGACATACGCTTTGCGGCCATCGATCTGGAAGTCCGCGCCGTCGACGTCCGCACTCTCCGCGGTTCGCCTCGCCGCCGTACGCATCGACAGCGGATCGGAGCCGCCGGTGTCCTCCGTGAGCGCGTGGCACAGGATGAGCGAACCGTCCGTCAGGCCGTCGACGTAGGGATCCAACGGCTTGCGACTCAGCGTCGACAGCGGCCACTGGATGCCGAACACCTGCGAGGTGAGCGCGTAGCAGAGTCCCGCGGGTACGCCCGCGCGGCCGACGCCCTCGATCACCGCGACCGCGTTCTCGACCGCGCCGCCACCAGTAGCGCCACGGAGCGAATCGGCCATCACCCCGGCGACCGACGGGATCGACAGCAACGTGCGCCAGGCATCCCGGAAGTCCTTGCCGACGATTCCCGGGAGCGCCGGGGCCACTTCCTGCGCGACGGCGGCCGGGACGTCCGCGGCCGGCGCGACGATCGTCATCGAGTCTCGCCCGCGAGGACTGCCGACACGCTGGCATGCAGTGTCTGCGGCGTCCGGAAGTTCCGCGCCACCACCAGGTCCTCGGGCAGCTTGCGGCCCAGATGCCGCTCGAGATCGGCGACGATGTTCACCAGCGTCAGAGAATCGAGCATGCCGGTGAGCAGGATCTCCGTGTCGTTCTCGATCGGCTCGGTGCGCCCGTGCCGGCGGGCGATTGCCTCCGACACCACGGCGCGCACATCATCGACCGACACAGCGGAGCTCTGCTCGAGGTGGTCATGCGTCGTCATAGGGATAACTCCTGATTCGTGAATGTGAGCGCGGCCAGATCCTCGAGTTCGGCTCGATCGATCTTTCCGCGACCGTTCGTGGGAAGTGGTGAGTGCGCGATGATCCGGTCCGGCTGGGCGGCGGCCGGCAGTCGAGACCGCACGGCGCACTCGACCGCGACCAGGACATCGGACGCCGACGGCGCCGCGGGATCGATGTCGACGAACAGCGCGATGCGATTGTCGTCACCGATGGCGACCGCCGCCGCCCCCGGCGCCCGGCCGTGTTCGGATGCGATCGACTCGATGCCGGTCAGATCGATCCGGTAGCCGCGCCGCTTGATCTGACGGTCGGCCCGCCCTAGCAGGATCAGCTCGCCGGCCTCGTTGCGGTAGGCGCGGTCGCCGGTCCGATAGGCCCTGCGCACCTCGCCGTCCGGGAACGACACCTGGACCGCGGGGTCGACGACGCTGCCGTCGACCACGTAGCCGGTCAGCAGGGTGGGCCCGGCGACAACCAGCTCGCCGACATCGGCCGGATTCAGGTCCTCATCGACGATGCAGCCGTGAACGCCCGAGATCGGCATGCCCACGGGTACCGGGCGCCCCGGTGTCCACCCGCGAACGTCGGCTGCGGTGCACACGTTGGTCTCGGTGGGCCCGTACCAGTTGCGCACCTGCGCCGACGGGAAGGCGGCAAGCAGTTCCTGGAGCGCCGGGGCCGGATAGGGCTCGCCCGCATAGGCGATGGCGCGCAGCTCGGCGAGTTCTCGTCGTTCGGCGACGAGTGCGCCGACGATCCCCTTCAGCAGGGTCGGAACCGCATACAAGACGGTGATCTTCTGCGCGTCGAGCCAGTCGACGGTGTCCCGCGGGAACGGCTTGCACCATTCCGGGAAGATCACCGCCGTCGCACCGACCACCGCGGTGGCGAAGATGTCGAACGTACTGAGGTCGAAGGTGAACGCCGCCTGCGCACCGACCCGATCCGTCGCCTGCAGGCCGAGTGACCCCGCCGCCCATCGCGCGAAATGCGCGACCGCACCGCTCGGCAACAGCACGCCCTTGGGCACGCCGGTGCTGCCGGAGGTGAACAGGAGGTACCCGGGATCGGCGAAAGGCGTTGTCCGGGCTTCGGATACGTCCGCGCCGCGAACGAGCGCAAGTCCTTCCCCGACCGCCGTCACGGATTCGCCGTTTGCGGAATCGTCGGCGGCGGCGCCGGCCGGGACGAGCATCTGCACGATGCCCGCCTGTTCGCAGAGCAGGCGCGTGCGCTCCGACGGGTCGCTCGCGTCGAGCGGTGCGACGACCGCACCGGTCGCGATCACGGCATGGATCGCGATGATCGCGGTGGCCGAGCGGGGCAGGTGGACGCCGACCGCGTCGCCGCGCCCGACCCCGGCCGATCGGAGTCGATCCGCGAGATCGGCGACCCGTTCGTGAAGCCGACGGTAGGTGAGGGCGTCGGCCCCGTCCACAATCGCCGGGCGATCGGGATGCGCTGTCGCCGCCGCGTCGAGAATCCGGCTCAGCTCGCTCGAAGACGTGCGGGTCGCGCCGATGTCGTCACTCATGCGTCACCGAGCAATTGCCGTAGGGCGTTCTTGTCCATCTTGCCCAGGGGCGTCAACGGCATCTCGTCGATCACCCGTACGACATCGGGCGCCTTGTAGGCCGCGAGCCCGGCGGTCGACTCCACGAACGTCAGCAGGTCGTCGCGAGTCGGCGGCTGCTGCGCCGTGGTCTCCGGGACGACGAAGGCCACCGAACGCTCGCCGAGCACCGAGTCCGGCTCACCCAACAGGGCGACGGCCCGAATGTCCGGGTGGGTGAGCAGCGCACCCTCGACCTCCGTGGCCGCGATCTTCTCGCCGCCCCGATTGATCTGGTCCTTGATCCGGCCGGACACGATGAGGTGGCCACTGCTCAATCGGCGGACGAGATCTCCGGTGCAGTAGAAGCCGTCGGCGGTGAACGCCCGCTTGTTCTGCTCCTCGCCGTCGAAATATCCGCGCAGGGTGTAGGGCCCGCGCACGGTGAGCTCGCCGACCTCGCCGTCGGGAACCTCGTTTCCGTCAGGGTCGACAACCCGGATCTCGTCGTACGGCGACACCGGCACGCCCTGGGTGGTGGCCAGCAACTCCGGATCGTCGTCGAGGTGGGTGGCGCAGAACAGGCCCTCGGACATGCCGAGAATCTGCTGCAGCGTCGCGTCGAACTCGTCGATGATCCGGCGCGCCTCGTAGTCCGACAGCCGTGCCGAGCCGATCTCGATGATCTTGAGCGAGCTCAAGTCGGCCTCGGCGAATTCGCGCTCGTCCAGCCACATGGGCACCAGCTGAGGGTTGATCGCCGTCATCGTGACGCCCTCCTGCTCGATCAGCTCGAAGCAGATCGCCGGGTCCTGACTCGGTGCCAAGACCACCTTCCCCCCGACGCGCAGGGTCGCCAGGATGCCCGGGCAATTCCACGTGTAGTTGAAGGCGATCGGCAGCACGGCGAGGTACACGCTGTCCGAGTCCAGCCGACTCCGCTCCCCGGCGACGCGCGAGTTGTACGCATAGTCGTCGTGCGTGCGGCCGATCAGCTTCGGCATCCCGGTCGTCCCGCCCGACAGCAGCAGCATCGAGATGTCGGAGGGGCTGATGCCGGGATCGGCCACCTCCGCACCCGGAACGTAGAGCGACGACAGCTGGTGGAACCGCTCGTCGCCGGCGTGGTCGCCGAGATCGCCGGCGATGATCACCGACTCGAGCGCGGGCGCGACGTCGGCGACATGCGCCGCCAGCTCGCGATGGTCGAATCGGTTGAACACATCGGTGGTGACGTAGGCGCGCGCCCCGGTCGCGGTGGCCAGGTATCCGACCTCGGCATGGCGATGGCCGGGCTGGGTGTGCACCGGGATCGCTCCCAGCCGCTGCAGGGCGAACCAGCCGACCACGAAATCGGCGGAGTTCGGCAGCTGGAGCAGAACCGCGTCCCCGGCGACGATCCCGATCGAACGCAGACCGGCCGCAAGCTCGGTCGCGCGCCGCGCGAGGTCGGCGTACGAGAGTCGGAGGTCGCCGTCGACGACCGCCGTCGACGAGCCGTAGGCCTCCGCCCACTCATCGAGCCTGGCGCTGAACGTCTTTCCCTCCCAGAGACCGAGCTCGCGGTACTTCTCCGCGTACTCGGCGGGCCAGTCCTCGATCCGATCCCGGATCGACGCGGCCTGGGTCGGCGCTTCTGCCATCACGGTGTCACCGGGTGTCATCAGTTACCTTTCTGGCGGTTTGGCGGCTGCGCGATACCACGTGCCGGACAGCTCCGGCAGGTGATTGCGAGAATCAGCCTGACAGCTAGTAAGGTTAGCCTAACGTAATTGGGTTGCCAATCTCGGGGTGGGAACCCCGGGCGCATCCCCCAACGGACTTGCACTCAAAGCCGCTGGGAGGCAGCGCTTATCGACTCGACGCCGCGTCGATCACCGAGAACTACGTGCAGGTCGGGTTTGCCGCGGACTCGGGAACCCGGCTAAACCTGCCAGCCTTCCGATTCGCGCCAGCGCGTCCACAGGTCGGCGAAGACGCCACCGCGTTGCAGCAGCTCGTTCACCTTGCCCGAGTCGACGATGTTGCCGCCGTCGAGGACGATGACCTGATCGGCCAGCGACACCAGCGCCGGACGGTGCGTCACGATGACTGCTGTGCGCTCCCCGCGCGTCTCCTGCAAGGCATCCACGACGGCCCGCTCGGTGATCGCGTCGAGTGCCGACGTGGCCTCGTCGACGAGCAGTAGACCGGCCGGCTTCGCCAGCGCACGGGCGAGGCCCACGCGCTGCCGTTCACCTCCCGACAGGGCATTGCTGCCCTCGCCGACCCGGGAATCCCAACCCGATGGCAACGACTCAAGGACCTCCCCGAGCTGCGCTCGGTCGGCGAGCGTCGCGAGCGTGGTCGCATCGTCGGTGCCGATGTTCTCCTTGAGGGTGCCCGGGCGGAGCTGGGTGGTCTGGAAGACCATCGAGGTCCCGGCGAGCCGGTCGGCGGCCGGCGCGGGCGCATCACCCACGAGGACCTGTCCGTCGGTTGGTTCGCGCAGTCCGGCGACCACGTCCAGCAGCGTCGACTTGCCCGAGCCCGACGGACCCACGATCACCGTGATGCCGCCCGCGGGAATGACGATGTCGACGTCGGCCAGGGCGCGGGTGCCATCCGGGTAGGTGAAGCCGACGTCGCGGAGCGCCACCGCCGGAGCGCCGGAGACCGGTCGAGTCGCCGGCTGAGCATTGGCGGCCGCCGTGTTCTCGTCGGCGACCAGTTCGGCCACCTCACGGAAGACCCGAGAACCGTTTGCGACGGCCGGGCCCAGCAGCGAGAGTGAGCCGACGACCTCGACGATCCGCAGCAGGACCACGATCATGGCCGCCGCGGTGACTCCGGAGATCTCGTCGGACAGATATAGAGACGCGGTCGTGATGCCGAACGCCAGCAGCGTGAGCTGCAGCACGACGCTGAACAGCAGCTCGCCCGGAACCGTCCACGCGAGGAGCTTCAGCCCCCGGCTCCGGGACTCGGCGAGCACCTGGTTCACCGTGCTGGTGCCGGCGCCCGACCCGCGCAGCGTCGGCTGCGCCCAGGCGAACTCGAGGACACGGTCGTCGAGTTGGCGGTTCGTGTCGGCGAAAGTCTCCTCCGACTTGGCGACGATGCGCTGCGAGGCGATCAGCGCCAGGAACATGACGATGCCGCCGATCAGGGCGACCAGAGCAAGCTTCCAGGACACGAACAGCAGCAGGAGCGCGATCAACGGCGTCAGCAGAACTGCTCGGATCAAGGGCGAGCCGATGAGCACCACCGACGAGATCGATTCCGGCGCGGACACCGAGACCAGGTCCCGGAGCTTGGAGGCGCGCTCGGAATGCAGCTGTCCCGGGTCGAGACGGCGAATCCCTGCCAGGCCGGCTTCGGTGATGGTGTCGATGATGCGGAAGCCCAGTTTCAGACCGGCGCGGATCGCGAGACGGTCGGCGACCACCACCAGGATCAGCTGCAGCACCAGCAGGCCCACCCAGGGCCAGGCACCGGAGGGACGATCACCGAACAGCGCGTGCAGCACAGGAACCAGCGTGATGACCGATGCGGCCTGAAGGACCGTGGAGAACACCGTCAACGAGACGAAACGGATCCGCTCGCCGCGCCCCTGCGGACCGGTGACGGTCACGAGATCGTTGTAGATCATGCGAGGGCCTCCATCGCCTGGTTTTGCATGCGTGCGTACAGACCGCCCATCGCCATCAGCTCGTCGGCGGTGCCCTGCTCGACGATCCTGCCCTCGTCGAGGACCACGATCTGGTCGGCGTGCGCCACGGTGTGCAGTCGATGCGCGACCACCAGCACCGTCCGGCCCTCCAGGAGCTTCGTCAAACCCTGTCGGACCTCCCATTCGGAGTCCGGGTCGGCGGCCGCAGTGGCCTCATCGAGAATCACCAGGCGCGGATTGCCCAGCAGTGCGCGGGCGATCGCGACCCGCTGGCGCTGACCGCCGGACAGGCTGTCTCGGTCGACGACGGTGTCGTAGCCGCTCGGAAGCGCCTCGATCTCCTTGGCGATGTAGGCGGTGCGCGCGGCGGCGGCGATCTGCTCGCGGGTCGCATCGGGATACCCGAGTGCGATGTTGTCGGCCACCGTGCCATGCACGAGCTGGACGTCCTGCAGGACGACCGCAACGTGACGGCGCAGATCGTCCTCGTCGATGGTGCGCAGGTCGGCGCCGTCGAAAGTGACCGATCCCTTGTCCGGATCCCACAAGCGGGCGGCGAGCGCCGCGACGGTCGACTTGCCGGCGCCGGACGGGCCGACGACGGCGGTGGTGCCGCCGGGCGCAAGGGTGAGGGTGAAGTCGCTCAGCACGTACTGACCGGGCACGTAGCCAAATGAGACGTCGTCGAACTTCAGCGCCGCCGGTCCGGTTCCAGCAGATACCGGTTCGGTACCGACCGCCAGCTGCGACGTACTCAGCAGCAGCTCGAGGCCGGACTTGGCATGCATGCCGTCGCGCAGCCCGCCGGCGGCGAACCCGGCACCGACGAGGCGGTCGCCCAGCGACGTGCCGAGGATCAGGAACGGAAGGATGGCAGCGGCCGACATCCAATCGACGGCGATCAACGCAGTGCCGACGACGGCGATCACGACCATCGACGTCATCGGCCGGTTGAGCTGGATCATGGTCGCCTTGGCGCCGACGGTTTCCAGCTGCCACTGCTTCATGAAGCTCCGAAGCTCCGTCGTCTCCGCGGGGAGGTCGACGGTCGCCCCGTCGCCGAATACCCGGCTCACCGGCTGTCCCGCGATGTACCGCTCCGCGTCGCCCGGCAGGGTGGCGTTCCAGCGCAGCATCCGGGTCATCCGCGGGCGGTCCAGCGCCGCAAGCCGGAAGGTGACCCCGAGGTAGGCGAACACCGGCACCAGCAGGACCAGCGCCAGGGCCCAGTTCACCGTGAACAAGTAGATCAGGATCGCCAGCGGCGTCACGATGGCCGTCGCCAGGTCGGACACCGCGTGGGTGATCAGGTAGTGGAGGCTCCCGATGTCGTCCTGGGCGAGTTTGCGCACCTCGGATTGCCTGCGGCCCTGGAACCAGCCGAGCGGCAGCCTGGTGAACTTCTCCATGACGCGGCGACGCAGGGCGGTGGCGTAGTACTGGTCGTACACATGCAGCCCGGCCATCAGCGCCGAGGTGAGCAGCGCGCCGACCACCAGCACGATGATGCCGGTGACACCGACCCGGACCAGTTCGTCCCGACCTTCGCCGTCGACGAAACGCTTGGCGAGCTCGGTGAAGAGCACCAGCGGCACCACGGCCAGCGCCGCCAGCACCACAGCGATGATCGCGCTCAGGATGAACGCCGGCTTCGCCGCCGACAGAACCGAGAACTCCTTGTTGCGGGCGCGCGAAGCCTTGAGCCTCTCCTTCTGATTTCCGCCGGCCACGGCCGGGATCGCTGCGGCGACAGTCGCGTCCTGCTCGCCCTGCTCGGCGGGTGCGACTTCGACGATGTCCGAGGTCTCTGCCTCCTTGCCCATGGCGCGTCCGCGGATCCAGTACGCCTGCGCGTGCATGGTGCCCTTGTTGTGCCCGTCTTCGAGGGTCAGGCGCGAACGGACCAAGCGGGTGGCGGTGGTCTCCGCCGCAACGTACGACTTCCAGCCCTGGAAGCTCTCGCTGCCGAGGGCGCCGACCAGCGCGCGGCTGTCGTCGGTGCCGGGGACCCACGTCACCTCGAGCAGCGGATGGTCCGGGAACGTGAGGTTCTTGTCGTCGTCGTGGGTGTACTCGAAGAACACGCGGATCGGCACGGTCTTGTCCGCCTCGGCGATGATCGAGACGAAGGCCGGCCATGCGGCGACGTCGCCGACTAGCACGTAACCCGTCGGCTGCGGGTCGTCGAGCTCCCAGCCGTCGCCGCCGAGCCGCTGCACGACGATCTCATCGCCCGCCTCGGCGTTCGTCGCCCAGTACGCCGCCGGACCGGCCGGCTCGTGGAGGAGGAAGCACATCGAGAAGCGGCCGGTTGCCGGATCCGGATCCACCAGCGTGTAAGCGCGCTGATGCAACTTGCTGCCGCCCTGCGGATCCGGGAACCAGGCTCGCACCCACGCCGTCGGCTTTTCTCCGTTGTCGTACAGCAGCGTGTCACTGACGAAGTCGACCTTGATCACCGACGAGGTAACCCGCTCGACCGCGGTCACCGCGACAACGTGGTCCCTGGCTCCGATAACCCGCAGAACCGCGCCTTGAAAGCCCCTACCCATACGTCCGATCCTCCGATAGTTAGCTGAGCCTCAGCTTACTTCACGTCAGCATTCACGTTCCGCCTGCACAGCGGTCCAGACTTCGACGTTTCCACACGCCAGGTGTCCGGCTATCGGGATCACGCCACAGCCGGAGTCCTTGGCCCGCGACCCGCCGACCGTATAGGGTCCAATGCCTGTTAGGCTAACCTAATTCAGTAAGCCTTACCTAAGTTGTCAACCTGATGTGTGCGTGCGCGTGCGGCTCCCGACACTCGAAGCAAACGCGCAGCGCAATCCCGAAAAACGAAGTGGGAGCAATGAGTTCACCTCCGCTGTCGAACGAGCGCCTCGAGTCCATCCGCATCGACCCGGACCGTGATGCGTCGACTGTGCATCGCTGGCTCACTCATCCCAAGGCCAAGTACTGGGACATGCTGGAGAGCTCGCAGGCACAGGTGCATGACTTCCTCGCCGACAACATCCGCGAAGCCGGCGACTCCGACCACGGCCTCCGGATCGGCTATTGCGACTCTCGTCCGGAGTTCATGTTCGAGCTGTATGACCCGCTCACCAGCGATCTGGCCGCGCCCGACACCGGCTACCGCCATGCCGACGGTGACATCGGGATGCATCTGCTGGTCGCCCCGAGCGATCACGGCATCCCGGGATTCACGGGCCGCGTGATGCTGCACATCATGCGGACGGCGTTCTTCGAAGTCGGCGCGGCCCGGGTGGTCGTCGAACCGGACGTGCGCAACGTCGCCGTGCATCGGCTGAATGCCGCAGTCGGTTTCCGCGTCGCCGGCGACTATCCGGTCGCGGACAAGACCGCGCGGCTGAGCTATTGCACGCGTGCAGATTTCGTCCGCGTCACCGACAACGGACGGATACCGGCGCTCACCGCGCCCGCAGCCGGCGATGCTCATGTCCGCTGAGAACACGGCCGTGGAGAACCCCACTCCGGCCCACGCCGACGTTCCCGCCGCCCTGCGCCGGTCGTACCGCGATGTCTACGACCGACGAATCGCGAGGAAGATCCTCACGGAGTTCTGTCACGAACGGGTGATCAGTCCCCTGCAGGTCGCCCCGGGCGAATATTCGGTGCTCTCCGACGACCGGCGCACCGAGTACACGTTCCGCGCCGAAATCCTCTCGCTCGAGAGCTGGGCCATCGATGAGGCATCGATCCGCCGCGTGTGCGACGGCCGGGAGCTGACGGTGCGGTCGATCGACCTCATCGTCGATCTGCGCGGGACCCTCGGGATCGGCGACGACACGCTGCCGGAGTATCTCGAGGAGTTCATCAACACCCTCGCCAACAGCGCGGACCGCCCCGATGCACGACGGATCGCGGCGGCCGATCTCGCGGCCGCCGACTTCCAGACCATCGAGCAGTCGATGACGGAGGGGCATCCCTGCCTCATCGCCAACGCCGGCCGACTCGGGTTCAGTGCCGACGATATCTCCGACTACGCGCCCGAATCCGGCGGCCGATTCCCCCTGACCTGGGTGGCTGCCTGGCGAGCGGACTGCGACTTCGCCGCCATGTCCGACGTCACCGAAGAGGCGCTGCTGCGCGACGAACTCGGCGCGGAAACGCTCGATGCGTTCGCCGGCCTGCTCGCCGGCCAGGGCCTCGACCCCGCCGACTACTGCTATCTGCCGGTGCACCCGTGGCAGTGGAACGAGAAGATCGCCAAGATCTACGCCCCGGACATCGCCGAACATCGACTCGTGTACCTCGGCCAGTCCCCCGATCTGTATCAACCGCAGCAGTCGATCCGCAGCCTGTTCAACGTGACCGATCCGACTCGGCACTACGTGAAAACGGCGCTGTCCATCGTCAACATGGGCTTCACCCGGGGGATGTCGGCGGACTACATGCGCACCACCCCGCTGATCAACGATTGGGTTCGCCGCCGGGTGGACGGCGACGAGTACCTGCGATCGATGGGGTTCGAGATCCTGTTCGAGGTCGCGGCGATCGGCTATCGCAATCCGGTCTACAACTCCATCACTGCGCCCGGCTCCGAATACCGCAAACTACTCTCGGCCCTGTGGCGCCAGAGCCCGGTGCCACGGATCGCACCTCACGAGCAGCTGACGACGATGGCCGCGCTGCTGCATATCGATCACCTCGGCACGCCGCTGATCGAAGCCTTCATCGAGCGGTCCGGACTCGCGCCCGCCGAGTGGATGCGGCGCTACCTGCGGACCTACCTGCACCCCATCACCTACCTTCTCTACCACCACGAGATGAAGTTCTCCCCCCATGGCGAGAACCTGATCCTGGTGCTGGACAATGGAATTCCGGTGCGCGCCATCCTCAAGGACATCGGCGAAGAGGTGTGCATCTTCAACGATCCCGACGATCTCCCGCAGTCGTGCCGTCGGGCGCTCACCACCGAGCCCGACACGATCCGCAACCTCGGCGTGCTGTCCGATGTCTTCGACGACTTCCTGCGGCCGCTCGCGGCGATCATGCACCTGCACGGTCTGCTCGATGACACCGAATTCTGGTCGGTGGTCAGCGAAAGCATCGAAGAATTCTTTGCGGCACAACCAGATCTGGCACCGCGACTGCAGCAGTGGGACTTGTTCGCACCGACATTCGCGGCGGTCCATATGAACGGCCTGCAGCTGGGCAACAACCGGCGGATGGTCAACGTCGGCGATTCCTATGCCTCGATCCTGGACGCCGGCCACGAGCTGCAGAACCCGATCGCCCGCACCGGACCGGCCGCCTCATGACGCCACCCGCAGTACTCGCTATCCGGTGTGACCACCATATGTCCCCGCAATCGCAACGGAGATTCCTGTGACTCATGACGACGACGCGTCCCGCGACGACTTCGAACCCGCACCCACGCAGGCGCGCCTGGCGGTTCCCGGGCAGGGCTGGTCCGACGTCGGCGAGGGGATGACTCGCCTGGCCACCGCGGTCGCGAGCCGCCATCACGGTGCGCCACTGCCCTATGGCAGCCCGCGCGACATGCTCGCAGCTGTCGCCGATTCGCTGGGGCCGCAGCGTATCCCGGACGAGGGCGTCGGCGAACACGATGCGCTGGTGCACGTCGCCGGGCTCATCGCGACCTACGGACTGGACCTGACCCACCGGCTCACCGCGGCGCATCTGCAGCCGCCGCCGCTGACGGTGTCGGTGATCGCCGATGCCGTGGCCAGCGCGACGAACGCCTCGCTCGACACCTACGACTCCGGACCCGCCACGCTGGCCATCGAGAAATGGACCATCGCGGCGCTGGCGCGCATGGCCGGCCTGCCGTCCACCGCGGGCGGAGTGTTCGGACCCGGCGGCTCGTTCTCCAATCTGCTCGCGCTGCTGATCGCGCGCGATCACGCAGCGGCACAACGACGTATCAACACCCGCTACCACGGCGTGCGCGATCTACGGCAGCCGGTGGTCTTCTGTTCACGCGTGGCGCATTTCTCCATCAACCGCGCCTGCGCCACCCTCGGGCTCGGCGAGACCGCGGTGATCCCGATCGAGGTCGACGAACACCATCGCATGATCCCGGCCGCGCTCGGCCGAGCCCTCGCCGCCACCGGCGGTACCCCGGTCGCCATCATCGCGACCGCCGGCACCACCGACTTCGGCACCGTCGACCCGTTGCAGGACATCGCGGATATCGCTGAGCGCCACAATGTCTGGCTGCATGTGGACGCCGCCTACGGATTCGGATCGCTGTTCTCCGACCGACTGCAGGGCCTGGTGGCCGGCATCGACCGGGCCGACTCGATCACCCTCGACCTGCACAAGATCGGCTGGCAGCCGGCCGCCGCGAGCGTGCTGCTGCTGCGCGACGAGAACCGATTCTCGTCACTCGGCCGCAACGTCGCCTACCTCAATCCGGAGGACGACGAGGAAGCGGGATACGGCGGTCTGCTCGGCCAGACGCTGCAGACGACACGGCGACCGGACGTGCTGAAGGTGTTGGCGACCTTCCTCGCCTACGGGCGGCGCGGCCTCGGCGACATGCTCGATCGATGCCACGACGCCGCGCTGTACGCAGAGCAGCGGATCGCGAAGGAGCTGCAGCTGGAGCTGGTGGCGCCGGTGACCCTCACTACGGTCGTGTTCCGGTACCGATGCGCCGACATGGACACCGTCAACGCGGAGGTACGCCGACGACTGATCAGCTCCGGCACGGCATTGATCGGCCGCACCCGAGTCCAACTCGCCGGCGACGACTGGCCGCGAACCTGTCTCAAGCTGACGCTGCTCAACCCCCTTGCCACGGAAGCCGACATCGATGAGCTGTTCGACGAATTGCTGCGCGCCGCATTGGAAGTGGAGTCCGAGAACGCCGAGAACGAAAGCAAGCAGGTGAATCCATGAGTGAGCCCATCTCGGTAGACGTCCTCGCGATCGGATGCGGTCCATTCAATCTCGGTCTGGCGGCGATGGCATCGACGGTCGATGACCTCGACGTCCTCGTCGTGGATTCCGTCCCGGAGTTTCGCTGGCATCCCGGGCTCATGTTCGAGGAGGCCACGCTGCAGGTCAGCTTCCTCTCGGACCTCGTCACGCTCGTCGATCCGACCCATCCGCTGTCCTTCCTCGCATACATCGCCGATGTGGACCGCATGTACCCGTTCCTCGTGCGCGAGCAGTTCTTTCCAACCCGCCGCGAGTACGAGGACTACCTGCTGTGGGTCGTCGGCCGGCTGTCGTCGCTGCGTTTCGGCACCACGGTCGACGAAGTCCACTGGGACTCGCACGCACAGCGGTTCGAGGTCACCGCGACCACTCCGGACGGCTCGCTGACCATCCACGCCGGACACGTGGTGGTCGGTGTGGGAACCGAGCCGTCGATACCGACTGCGCTGCAGTCGAGTTCGCATGCCGTGGTGCACAGCTCGGACTACCTCTACCACCAGGAGGCGGCCCACGCCGCCGATGCGGTGACCGTGATCGGGTCCGGCCAGTCGGGCGCCGAGATCGTCATCGATCTGTTGGAGGCCAATCTGCAGGGTGGGCCGCAGGTCCAATGGTGGACGCGCACACCGTGGTTCGCGCCACTGGACTTCACCAAGCTGTCCCTGGAGATGACGACGCCGGCATACATGGACTACTTCCACGGCCTGCCGGAAGCCACCCGTGATCGAGTGCGTGACGGCCACTGGCAGTTCCACAAGGGCATCTCCAGCGACACGCTCGACCGCCTGCACGACCTGCTCTACCGGCGACAGCTGATCGACGGCCTGTCACCGGTCGTGCTGCGCAACGGCGTCGCCGTCGACGAACTCGACACGCTGCCCGACGGTCGCATCCAGGTGCGCGGCCGGCATCTCGACACCGACGCGACGATCGCGCACACCACCGACCTCGTCATCGCCGCCACCGGTTACCGGGAACGCGAGCAGAAGTTCCTCGGACCGATCGACGACCGCCTCCGTCGCGATTCCCGCGGCCGGCTGGTCATCGAGGCGAATCATTCCGTTGCCACCACCGGTGACGCCGCCACCGATGACGCACGGGCGACAAGCGATTCGTTGGCCAACAGGCTGTTCGTCGCGAATGCGGAGACCCACGCCTACGGCGTGTCCGCGCCCAATCTCGATATCGGCGCCGTCCGCAACGCGCGCATCCTCAACACCGTCGCCGGGCGCGAGGTCTACCGACTGCCCAGCCATACGGCGTTCACGAGTTTCGGCGTCACCGACGCCGACGTCATCCGATAGCCCACCAGCACCACATCAACATCATCATTTGTTTCAAGGAGCGACGTGATTTCTAAAGACCAGATCCGTGACGATGTCGCATCGTTGCTGGACGTCCCGGCCCACACCATCGACTACACCGACGACCTGGTTCGCCACGGCGTCCACTCGCTGCTGGTCATCAAGCTGACCAGCATGTGGCGGCGCCAAGGACATCGCGTGCGCAGCTCGCAGCTCAGCGAGGAGCCCACCATCGAGGCGTGGGCCCGGTTGCTCGGCGGCTCCAGCGCACCGCAGGCGGCACCAGAGCCTGCCGCCGCACCGGCACCCGAGGCCGCGGAAACCACTGGCACGGAAGAGGAATTCGGCCTCGCCACCATGCAGCACGCGTACTGGGTCGGCCGTCAGGACGGTCAGGCGCTCGGCGGCGTCGCGGCACACCTGTTCGCCGAATTCGACGGCGCCGGGGTGGACGCCGACCGCCTCGAGCGGGCGGTCAACCAGGTCGTGGCCCGACACGACATGCTGCGCGCCGCCTTCGACGACACCGGTCGCCAGCGCATCCTTCCGCAGCCGCCGCGGCCCGTGTTCAGTGTCGTGGATCTGCGTGAGGCCACGGGGGACCTCGACATCGAGCTGGAGCGCACCCGGGACCGGATGAGCCATCAGCTGCTCGACACGGCGTCGGGCAGCGTCGTCGAGTTCGTGCTGACCCTGCTGCCGGACGGCCGCCACCGGCTGCACCTGGACGTCGACATGCTGGCCGCAGACGCCATGAGCTACCGCAAGGTCCTGGACGATCTTGCGACCGCCTACGAGACCGACGCACCGCTGCAGGCCATCGGATACACCTTCCGGGAGTACCTCGCGGAAAAGGGCGACCACGTCTCGCCGGAGGAGTACGCGACCGCCAAGCAGTGGTGGGAGGCCAAGGAGCCGACGCTGCCGGATACCCCGACGCTGCCCTCCATCCCCGAGGACCGGCGGGCCGAACCCGACCGGAGCGTGCGGTACCACCATCAGCTGGGGCCGGCGGAGAAGGATCGGCTGTACGCGATCGCCTACGACAACGGCATCACCCCCGCCGTCACCTTCGCCGCGGTGTTCTCGGAGGTCATCGCGCGCTGGTCGACGCATCAGCGTTTCCTGCTGAACGTGCCACTGTTCAACCGCGAGCCGGTGCACACGAACATCGACGAGGTGGTCGGCGACTTCACCAACTCGGTCCTGATCGACGCGGACGCCACGCACACCGAGTCGATGATCGAACGCGGCCGCCGCCTGCAGAAGGAACTGCATGACTGCGCCGGTCACGCCGCCTACGAAGGCCTGGACGTGCTCCGCGACCTGGGTCGGATTCGCGGCTCGGCCGTGACCCCGTCGCTCGTCTTCACCTCCGGCCTCGGGTTCGGCGAACTGTTCTCCGACCGCGTGCGCGGACTGTTCGGCGAACCGGTCTGGATTCTGTCGCAGGGCCCCCAGGTCGATCTCGACGCCCAGGTGGTGGAGCTCGACGGCGGCCTGCTGGTGAACTGGGACGTGCGGCGCGATGCGCTGCCGGGCGGCGTGATGGACGCGATGTTCACCGAGTTCCGGTCGCTTCTCGACGGCCTCGTCCGGCCGGACGCGGATTGGAACGCAGCGCTCTCGATCGAGCTTCCGCCCGCCCAGCGCACGGTGCGCGATCGCGTCACGTCGACCACCTCGTCGAACATCGTTCCCCGCAGCCTGCATGCCGCGTTCTTCACCCGCGCCGAGCAGGAGCCCGAGCGCACCGCACTCGTCACCGCCGACGGTCAGGAGCTGAGCTACGCGACCGTGGCCGAGCAGGCGCGCTCGCTGGCCGGTGCACTCGCCGCGGCCGGGGTCGGTCGCGGTGACACCGTCGCGGTGATCATGCCCAAGGGCCATCAGCAGGTGATCGCGGTCCTCGGCGTCCTCGCCGGCGGAGCCGCCTACCTGCCCATCGGGACCGATCAGCCGGCATCCCGCCGCGATGCGATCCTGGCCCGCGGCCAGGTGCGCGCCGTGATCGCGCCGCAGTCCGACGGCCTGCCCGACTCGGTCGTGCCGGTGATCTACGACGACGCGGTGGCCGGACCGGCCATCGGACAGGTCGTCGTTCCCGACCCCGACGAGCTGGCCTACGTGCTGTTCACGTCCGGATCGACCGGCGAGCCGAAGGGCGTCGAGGTCAGCCACCGCGCGGCGGCCAACACCGTCGACGCGATCGCCGAGGAGTTTGCGCTGATCGCCGACGATCGCACGATCGGTCTCTCGGCCCTCGAGTTCGACCTGTCGGTGTTCGACATGTTCAGCCCGCTCTCGCTCGGCGGTGCGCTGGTCTGCATCAACGCCGACCAGACGCGTGACGCCCAGGCCTGGGCCGCGCAGATCGCCGCCCACCGGGTATCGGTGCTCAATGCCGCGCCCGGCCTGATCGGCATGCTCCTCGACACCGCCACCACCGAGCAGCTGCAGAGCCTGCGCACCGTGGTGACCGGTGGTGACCGGGTCAATCCGGAACTCGGCCGACGCGCCCGAAAGGCCGTGTCCGGGCTACGTTTTGCCGGCCTGGGTGGCACCACCGAGACCGCGATCCATTCCACGATCTACGAGGTCACGGATGACTTCCCGGCCGATTGGGCGACCGTCCCGTACGGTCGGCCGATGGCCGGTGTCCATTGCCGGGTCGTCAACGACCGCGGCGAGGACACCCCGGACTGGGTGATCGGCGAGCTGTGGATCGGCGGTACGAGCGTCGCCGACGGCTATCGGGGCGACCCCGAACGCACCCAGGATCGGTTCGTGACCGTGGACTCGGTCCGCTGGTACCGGACCGGCGACCTGGCCCGGTATCTGCCGGACGGAACGATCGAGTTCATCGGGCGCGCCGACCATCAGGTGAAGATCCGCGGATACCGTGTCGAGCTGGGCGAGATCGAGGCCGCGGCCCGATCACTGGCCGACGTCCGGGAGGCCGTCGCCGCAGTCGTGGCCGACCGCCTGGTCCTCGCTGTCGTGAGCGCCGACGGCGCCTCGATCCAGGCCGACGAGGTCTCGGCCACGCTCGGGAATCTGGTGCCGGACTACATGATTCCCGAGGTCGTCCACGTGATCGACGAGATCCCGTTGACCAGCAACGGAAAGGTCGACCGCGCCGCGGTGCTCGCGGAGCTCCAGCGTGCCGTCGCCGGCACGACACCGCACGAGTACGTCGCTCCCGAGACCGCCGTCGAGGCGGCGGTGGCGTACATCGCCGAGCAGGTGCTGGGTGTGGAGCGGCTCGGTGTCACGACCGACTTCTTCGACGCCGGCGCCAACTCGATCCTCGCCACGACTTTCGTCGCCAACGTTCGTGGCCTGCTGGCCGTCGAGGGCGTCGGAATCACCGCGGTGTTCAAGGCGCGGACCGTTCGCGGGTTCGCGGCTCTGCTCGCCGAACGCGAGCAGGTGCCGGGGCAGCTCACGCAGGTCGCCACGATCCTGCTCGAGGTGGCCGGCGTGCCCGCGCCCGCATCCGAATTGGCCGGCGCCGCGGCACAATAGCCGCGACGACGACCTCACCACGCACACGGAAAAGAAAGATCTGAGCAGTTGCCAACCCTTGAGGAACTCCAGCAGGTGATGCGTGAGCGGCTGGGCGACGTGGGGATCGCGGTCGACACCGGGATACCCGCCCGGCGCGATCGCGACCGCGCACCCCTGTCGTTCAGCCAGCGTCTGGTCTGGGGCCACCAGCAGCGGGTGCCCGACAGCACCGCCAACAACATCTGCCTGACCTTCACCTACACCGGTGAGGTCGACGCGGATGCGTTGCGCCACGCCCTGTTCGGGGTGGTACGGCGGCACGAGATCCTGCGCACCACCTATCACTGCGACGACGACGGGGTTCCGTACCAGCGCATCCACGCCGACTTCCCGCCGCCGCTGCGGACCGTCGACCTGCGCGATACCGAGGACGCCGACGAACGCCTCCGGAGCCTGGTGGCGGAAGCGGCCACGGAGGTCTTCGATCTGGCGACCGAGTCATCGGTGCGGTTGACCTTCGTCAACCTTCCTCCGGACGACGCGGGCGCGCCGCGGCTGGCGGTGGTGATCGCGATGCAGCACATCGTCTGGGACGGAATGACGTTGCCCGCCATGGCACGCGACACCGCGCGGTTCTACGACGCGGCGCGATTGCGCGCCCTGGACTCGGCGGATGCGGACGCGGAGATCGCGGTCGACCCGCTCACCCCGCAGGTCGCCGACGCCGCCGAGTGGGAGCAGGACCGTTTCACCCGAGCCGATCACAGTGCGGACATCCGTTTCTGGGAGGAGCAGTTCGGCGGGGACATCCCGACCGCGAGCCTGCCGTACGACCGCCGACCCGACGCGGCTTCCGAACGCAGCGCCCGGCTCGACCGCAACCTGAGTGACGCGGCCGAGGCCAACCTTCGAGCGCTCGGCGCGGAGCTGCGGATGCCGCCCTTCTCGGTGTTCCTGGCCGCGTACTACCTCGCGCTGCGAGCCATCACCGGCCGGACCGACATCCTGATCGGCACCACCGTCGCCAATCGCGAAGAGGCCGGCCTGCGCGCCCTGGTCGGGAACTTCAGCAACTCCATTCCCCTGCGAATCCAGGGGCAGGGCAACGACTTCGGCGAACTGGTCACGCATGTCCGGGCGGTCACCGATGCCGCGTTCGATCACCGCACCTTCCCGTTCGAGCACATCATCGAGATCGCCCGCAAGGCCACCGGCGACGAACACGCGTACCCGTTCGACTCGCTCGTGCTGTTCCTCGACCAGAAGATCGACGGCATCGCCCTGCCCGGTGCGGAGATGACCTGGGAGTTGGCCGACAAGGGTCGTATCGCGCTGCCGCTGACCGTCGAAGCGTTCATGCATCCGGACCACACCGAGGTGCAGATCTCGTATCAGGTGGACCTGTTCGACGAGAGCACGGTCGCCCGGCTGCACGACCACATCGACGCGATCCTCTCCGCGGCCGCCGCGCACGCGCCCTACGCCGGACTGCTGCCCGATGAGTGACGAGCCGCGGCTGGAGATCCTCCGGGATGCGCACGGCATCCCCCACATCACGGCCGCCTCCGCCGACGAAGCACTGTATGGACAGGGGTTCGCCACCGGTATCGACCGCGCCTGGCAGATCGAGTTCTTGCGACTGCGCGCGCAGGGCCGAACGGCGGAGATCTTCGGTCCCGACGGCGTCGGCTGGGATGAGTTCGCCAGACGGGCGGGGATCGACCGGGCGGCGCAGCGGATCTACGAGGCATCGTCGACGCGCACCCGAACCCTGTTGCGCGCGTATGCCGATGGCGTGAGCGCGGCATTGCTCGAGGCGGACGCCGTCGAGTGGGAAGAGTTCGGTCACCGCCCGTCGGACTGGGATCCCTGGACCCCGATCTCGATCTTCATCGTCCAGCACCTCATGTTCGGACGATTCGCCACCAAGCTGTGGCGGCTGCATGCCTGCCGCGCCCTGGGGCCGGCCGCCCTCG
Source organism: Jongsikchunia kroppenstedtii DSM 45133 (assembly GCF_000380485.1). Taxonomy (GTDB): domain Bacteria; phylum Actinomycetota; class Actinomycetes; order Mycobacteriales; family Mycobacteriaceae; genus Jongsikchunia; species Jongsikchunia kroppenstedtii. Next base: position 102,848 of record NZ_AQYG01000050.1, read on the forward strand.
ACCTGTTCAACAGCGAGGGCGTGATCACCCCGGCCGGCAGCAGCGCCAGCCCGCCCGATCGCATGCCCGCCCCGCCGGACGACGATTTCATCAACGCATTGCTGCGCAGCCTCACTGAGGCAAGCGACACGGGATCCGCGCCGCCGGTACCGCCGCTGGGCAACGCCATCTCCGGCAGCAACGCCTGGGGCATCGCCGCCTCCGAGACCACCACCGGCGCACCGTTGATCGCCGGCGACCCGCACCGGTTCATCGAGGTCCCCGGCGTGTATCAGCAGGCCCATCTCGTCTGCCCCGACTTCGACGTGGTCGGATTCGCCTTCTCCGGCGTGCCCGGGGTCCCGCACTTCGCCCATGCGTCGTCGGTCGCCTGGGGAATCACCAACGCCATGGCCGACTACCAAGACGTGTTCGTCGAGATGCTCACCCGCACCGGTGATTCCGTTCTGGCCAAATCGCCTGACGGCCAGTCGCCCACCCGCGCGCGGACCGAGCGCATCGAGGTGCGCGGCGCCGATCCCGTCGACGTCGAGATCATCGAGACCGACAACGGTCCGGTCGTGTTCGGCGAGCCGGACAGCTGGTCCATCAGCCTGCGGACACCGATGCTGTGCGACCCGTCGGTCACCTTCGACCCGGTGATCGATCTGCTCTTCGCGGAGTCGGTCGCCGACGTCCAGCAAGCGCTGGTCGGCTGGGTGGAACCGGCCAACCGCGTCGTCATCGCCGACACCGACGGTGGGCTGACCCATCACGCCGTGGGCCGCATCCCGATCCGGGCCGACGAGAACTACTGGCTGCCGGTGCCGGGCTGGGAGCAGCGACACCGCTGGCAGGGATACGCGACATCGTCGGTCGCCGATCCGGACTTCACCGCCACGGTGAGCACCCATTCGGTCATCGCCAACCAGCGCATCGCCAATTGCCCGCCGCTGCAACCGATCACGACCGAATGCGCCGCGGCCGCGCGCGCCGACCGGATCGATCAGCTCGTCTCGACGGCGCCCGGACCGATATCCGTCGACGGGTGCGAAGAGATCCACCGCGATGTGGCGGGCGAACCGGCCGCGGCCGTCATCACCGATCTCCTCCGCCCGCTGTCCGGGCTGAGCCGGCCGGCACAGGAGCTCTGTGCGCGCCTGCTGGCGTGGGACGGCTCCATGGCGGCCGATAGCGTCGACGCCTACCTGTTCGCCGAGTTGCGCAGCCGGCTCGTCGCGGCGATCACCGCCGACGAATCCCTGGCAGGGCTCGCTGCGCCGCATGGCTTTCCGGTGTGGATCACCCCTTATTTCCTCGCCACCACCCGCATCGCGGCCGGACTCGACTCGGTGCTCGCGCGGGGCGCGGAGTTCGGGCTCGACATCACCCGGCTGGTCGTCGACACGGTCGAATCCCTCGCCGCCGAGATCGACACGGCGTCCCTGCCGACGTGGGGTGAGGTCCATGTCCTGGCACCGCTGCACGGCATGGACTTCGCCGGCGTCACCCCGGCGCATCCCGAGCTGTCCACACGGGTCCGCCCGGAGCCGGTACCGCTCGGCGGAGACGCGGAATGCGTGTTCGCCAACGCCAGCGCCGTCGGGTTCGCCCACGTCTGCCGGCTCGGCTCGGTCGCGCGGTACGTGTGGGATCTCGCCGACCGCGATCGCAGCCGCTGGATCGTCCCGCTCGGGGCCAGCGGTGATCCGCGCTCGCCGCATTTCCAGGACCAGACGACGCAGTGGGCCGCCGGCGAACAGATCGCGATCACGACCGATCCGGCAGAGCTCCGCCGGGCACCCCACGAACACCGGAGCTTCGACCGGGTTCCGAATTCCCCTGCGACGACATCGCATACGTAGCCTCGAGGAGAGAAAATGACCGTCCTGTCCGACACCCAACTCGAACTCATGCGGCGCCGCCTCGCCGACGCCGGCATCGACGTGGCACCCACGGGGGCGACCACGGCGGACGCCAGTCCCGAGCCGGTACCGGCTGACGGCGAGCTCGGCATCGCCGAGCGGCGCATGTGGAAGATCTACGAACTCGACCCGGACTCCGATGCGCACAACTTCTCCGTGCTGCTGCGCTTCGGAGCCCCGTACACGATCGAGACCGTGGTCGCCGCCGCGGAACGTCTCATCGCCGCCTCGCAGGTGTTCGGTTCGGTCATCGAGGTCGACGAGGACGGGACGCCGCGCCGCCGCCCGGCGCCGCGTGACGGGCAGTGGGTGACCCCGGGCGAGCTGTGGGAGTGGGGCTCGATTCCCGCCGATGCGCACGGTGCCTCCCTCGCCGACGACGCGGCGGCGCTGGCCAAGGTCCCGTTCCGGCTGCGCGAGGAGCAGCCGTGCCGAGTCCGGATCCAAGCCCATGACGACGAGGTCAGCATGACCCTCGTCCTGCATCATCTCGCCGGCGACGAGACGATCCTGCCGCCGGTGCTGACCGCGCTGGTCGCCGACGGATCGACCGCCGGCGCGGAGGTTCCGACCAGCGGAGGCACCGCGGTCGATTCGACACCACGCACCGGCGCCCATGCCGACGCCGCGGTCCGCCATGCCCAATCCACCTGGGCGGCAGAAGGTATCCGCTATCCCCTGTCGGGCGCGCTGCCCGACACAACTCCAGAAGACAGCTGGCTGTCGGTGATGGGCGAAGGTCCGGGACGGCTGCTGTCGGTCCCGATCGACGATGATCGGGTCGCCGCACTCGAAGCGTTCGCGCGCGAGGTCGGCGCCACCCCGAACGCATTGTTCGTCGTCCTGTCCGCGCTGACCGTGTCGGCGCAGACCGGGGCGGATGACTTCGTCATCCTGGTGCCCGCGGACAACCGGCGGCCCGAGGAGACGACCGACCGAGTCGGCTACAGCGGCAACATCATTCCGATGCGCTTCACCCTCGACGGACAGGTGTCCGTCGCCGACGCGGTGCGCCAGGCGGTCGCCACCGTGTACGAGGCGATGGAGTACTCGTCGGTCGACTACGGCACCATTCTCACGGCGCTGCGGCAGGGCGGGGGCCGCTTCCCGGTCGCCGAGATCATGACGCTGGTGAAGAACGCGCCGCTGCGCGGTGTGCCGATCCCCGCGGCGGCGCAGGTGACCTGCGAGACGATCTTCAAAGACATTGTGCACTACCCGCTTTCGATCTCCTTCGAGTTCGACGAGCACGATCACGTCCACCTGGAGATCGAATACCGCACCGACATCCTCGCGGAGGCCGACGCGCAGCGGGTGGCACAGATCGTCGAGTCTCTGGTCGAGCTGGCGCCGCAGTCGTCCGGAAAGCCGTTGGGCGAGTTGTTCACGGACGTGCGCGGGAAGGCCGTCTAGGCCGGGGTTTCCGTCCTACGTTGACGCGACACGAATCCGCCTTGGCCTGCCGATGAAGCGCGTGTCATTGTGGAACTCGCGTGTCAAAACGATTGCAGGACAACTCTTGTCGGTGGGCTCTGGCACATTAGTGCCATGCCAATCACAGCAGCTGATCAACTCGACGACGGCCTGTCGATCGCCGAGTTGATCCACGCTGCCGGCTACACCCAACGCGTCCGCGGCGCCGCCGACTATCGGTTGCTGCAATTGATTTCCCGCATCCACGAGCACCGCGAAGACCAGCACATCGCGCAGGTAGCCGCCCGCGCCGAGCAGAACCCGCCGGCCGAGGCATCCGGGATCGCTGCTGTGCTCGCGCCTCGCGACAAGTACGGCCCCGACGGCCTGGAACGCGCGATCGGCGACATCGGCGCCGAACTGTGCGTCACCCCGCAGCGTGCCAGGCGGCTGATCGCGGCAGCGTCCGCGGCGCGCTACCGGCTGCCCGAGACTGCCCGCGCCCTCGCTGAAGGATTCATCGACCTCGACCGGATGACGATGGTCGTCACTCGTACCGACCTGGTCGGGTCGGCGGAGATCCTGCGGCTGGATCGGGAGCTGGCGACCGCGATCTTTCATCGGGGCCCGATGTCCACCCAGCGATTCCGCACCCTCGTCGACAGGCTCATTCACAAGCACGACCCCGACGCGGTCCGGCGGCGCGCCGCCCGCACCGACGAGAACCGCAACATCACCATCGCGCCGGACCGGTTCGCCACCGGCCAGGCCCGGATCAGCGGATCGCTGCCACACGAACAGGCCGCAGTCATCAACGCCCGCCTTGACGCCATGGCGAAGGAAGTCCACAGAGGCGACGGGCGAACCCTGAAACAACGCCGCGCCGACGCGTACGTCGCCCTCGCCCGAGGTCTGCAGCACCTGTGCTGTCACTGCGACGACTGCAATGCCGCCCCCGGGCCCGAACCGGCACCTATTGCGGCGCCGTCACCCACCGAACCGGCGGCGACATCTGACACCGCCGGAGACACGTCGGCGACGCCGCAGACATGCAGCCATCCGACCACGCCGCTGATGTACGTCGTGGTCAACCTGTCGACGTTGCTCGGCCTTGATAATGATCCGGCCTACCTCGACGGGCAAGGCCTCGTCGATGCCGATACCGCCAGAGCCCTTCTCGCCGAGGCGAAACGGGCGTACATTGCCCCATCCCGCGAGGATCCGGCCGCGGAGCGGCGCTATCGGCCGTCCCGAAAACTGCGAGCGCTCCTGCGCGCAGGGGAACTGTGCTGCCAGTTTCCCGGCTGCAATGCCCCTGTGTCTCAGGCTGATCTCGACCACCACCACGCCCACGGTGACGGCGGGAGAACTACCCCGTCAAACATCGGACCCCTATGCCGATTTCACCACCGTCTCAAAACTTTTGAGCACTGGCGTCAGTACCAGGACACGTGGCACACGACTGTCTTCACCAGCCCCGACGGGCTCAGGTATGTCGGCAACGCGTACAACGGCCTGGATATCTTCGACACGATCTGCCGCGAGCCGGTCGACCGACCGCCCGAGCATCCCACTCGAAGCAGATTCGATCAACGCCGAAACGCGTCCCGTGCCAGACGGCAACGGGCGCAGCAGAAGTGGGAGAAGGAACATCCACCACCGTTCTGACGGATCGGAATGCTGTTGACTACTGGGTTTCCCTTGACACAGCCGAGGGCAATGCGAGCGTGTCAAGGTTGGTCGTCACCCCCATTAGTCGAGGCGTCGGTAGTGCAGCAGCAGGCTCTCGCCGGAGCGTTCCGAGCTGACCATCTCGAAGCGTTGCAGGTTGCCGCTGTCTCCAAACAGCCTCTTGCCGTTGCCCGCGAGGCTCGGTGCGAGCACGATTCGTAGTTCGTCGACGAGGTGCGCCGCGAGCAGAGTGCGCGCCAACGACAAGCTGCCGTGGATCCCGATGTCACCACCGGACTGTTGCTTCAGGCCGGCGACGAACGAGGCAGCCGAATCCGTCACGCGCACCGACTGCTCCCAGTCGAGTTGCATCGGCGACGAAGTGAAGACGAACTTGGTCGTCGTGTTGATGAAGTCGGCGAACGGTTGCAGTTGTGCGGTCGGCCAATGCGGCGCCCACATCTCGTACGTGCGGCGGCCGAGCAGAACCGCATCCTGCGTAGCGATCGTCTCGCCGAGGAAGTCGAGCAGTCCGGCGCCTGGGTCACCCAACCATTCGCCCCGACCCGGATCGTCGGCGACGCCGTCGAGCGACATCAGTTCGTAGAGCACAACCCGCCGATCAGCGGATGCCGCTGACGCATCATTCACAATCGTCTCCTCGTCTCGCGAGCTCTATTCGGCTCTGCGCGGAAACTACTGCTCGTACCGCGAACCTGTCTTGTACAGCAACGACAGCGGGCTCCCTGTCGTGGCACCCTCGGTGAGTTCTGTGGCTGAGCGGCCAATGAACCGGCGTAACGACCTCGCCATATGTGGCTGATCGAAGTAGCCGGAGTCGTGGAGGAACGACGCCCACTGCTGGCCTTCGCCGAGTCGGACGGCCGCGTCATTCGCGCGGTCGATCTGGTGCACGGTGCGCTGCGGAAGACCTACCGCCGCGAGGTATCGGCGCTGACGAGTCCGATCGGTCACCGACCGATCGTGGATATCGGGGACGACGAGGATCTCCTTCCGAGCCAGCCCGGCAACGAACTCCTCTGCGTCGCCGAATCGCGGTTTACGAATGCGGTCGCCCGCCAGATAGAACCAGTCGCCGTCCACCGGAAACTCCACGAAGCCGTCGACCAGAGCCGGCATCGGAAACGTGGGCACGAACGCCCCGAGGGCCATCCGAACACCCAGAAATTCGGCGTCGTTGGGCACCGGCGCCTGCGATGCGCATGACTCGGGACCTTGGATTCCGGCGTGGACGCCGTCGGCCCCCTCCCAGAAGACGAAGTCCCAGTGGGCCCGAGCGACCGACGTCATTGTCGTTGTCGTGCCCAGGCTCTGACTTCGCCAGACACGCTCTACCAATGGTGAGTCTGACGGTCGGTGCTCGAATTCCAGTGTCACCGGTCACCCATGTCCGAACTGCCGCATCGCCCCATCCTAGAGAGCGCTCGCAACAATTCGGCCGGGTCAGCGCCCGAGCCGATCCTCCGCCGCGGACACGACGTCGCTTATGCCTCCGCGAGCACCTCGGCGAACGCCTTCGCGAATCGCGCCGGATATCCCGGGAGCGCCGCGGCGTCGGCGACGATGCCGAACGACGAGCGGCCACCCAGGATGAGACCGGTGATCGAGAAGGAATAGCCGATCAGCGGGGAGATCGCGGTGAGGTCAGCCATGCTGTGACCGAGGACCGACCGAACGCGGCTGAAGCCGGGATTGATGCCGATATGAATATCGGGGCTCATCCGCTCCATCGACGCGCCCACAATCTCGCGCATCTGGGCCCAGGGCACCGGCGGCGCATCGTCCACGGCAGCCAGCGCCAGTTCGAGACGCTGCTCCTCGATGAGCTTCAGCTCGGCCCGCGCCCGCTCGATCTGTGCGTCGAAATCGGCCTCGGAGCCCGGCAGATTGAGCAGCGAGATGGCGACGGCGTTCCCGGTATGCCGAAACGCGGAATCGAGCGTCACCGGCAGGGTGACCCGGATGTTCTCCGACTGCGGTCCATCGGATTCGGGCGGAGCGATGCTCACGGTCCGGCCGATGGCGCCGATGAGGAACTCGTGGACCGACGCCCCGTGACGCCGGGCGGCCCGCCGCAACTCCTTGGTCGACGCCGAGTGAAGCGCGATGTCGCGCCTTCCCGACCCGGTCAGTGCCGGCCATCCGCGGCCCGCACTGCCGGCGGCCCACTGCTCCTCGAACGCCGCGCGTGACCGTGCCAGTTGGTCATCATCGACAACCCCGACGCGGAATCGCGGACTCGTTGCGAACCGTTCGAATTCCGCCAGATCGTCCGCGCTGCCGTCGGCGAGCAACGCGGCGAAGGCCGCGCCGGCGATGCCGTCGGAAAGACTGTGATGGACCTTGAGCAGGAGAGACTGCTTGCCCGACGCCGCGACGGTGAACAGCGTGATGGTCCAGAACGGCCGCGGCCGCGGCAGCGGCTCGGACAACGCGTCAGCGATCGCCGACATGAGCGCCGCCTGGTCCTCGACGGTCTGCTCAGTGACATGCGCCTCGAGATCGACAGTCTCGGCCACCACGATCTCCGGCTCCGTGTCACGGCCGCCGTACACGCCGATTCGGAACAGGTCGAACAGACCCACCCGGGCGCCGACGCGTTCACGGATCGCATCGAGGGTCAGCGGCGACCCCTCGTCGCCGAGTTCGAGCACCATCGCCCAATGCGCCGGCGCACTGTCGGTGTCGGTATGCAGATAGGTGAAGTCGGACGGCCCGAACTCGGCCACCGACGGTCCGCTGGCGACGCTGCTCACTGGGCCACCGAGCTCAGCTTCCCGCGGATGACTCCCTCGAGGTCACCAACGGTCGTGCTGTTGTAGATCTCGCGTTCGGTCAGCTGCACCCCGAGACGTTCCTCGATGGCGACGACGCCGATGGCGAAGGCCACCGAATCCATCCCGAGATCGTTCACCAGCAACGACGACTCGGTGACGTTGTCGGCTGACAGATCCAGATCCTCCTCGAGGATGCTCTGCAACGTTTCGGATACCTGGTCGGACATGGTCACGCTCCTCTGACGAACATTGTGTTATAACTGAAATGGTTGTGCTGCAATATGTTTCGCGCCGGTCAACGCTCTTCGCAGGCGCGGCGGTAGCCGCGCACGGCAAGCGGCCCGAATACGATCACGAGGCCGATCGTCCACGCGATCGTGCCCAGCAGCGGCGCGGCCACCGCACCGCCTTCGGTCAAGCCCCGGATCGCATCGATCGCCGGCGTCATCGGTTGGTAACGCACGGCGGGCTGCAGCCACCCCGGGTACTCCGACACCGGCGCAAAGCCGCTGTTGAAGAAGAGCAGGAACAAGAAGACGCCGCCGAGCAACTGCACGGCCTGCGTCCCCGATGCCACCGTCGCCAGCGCGATCACGGGAACCGCCACTCCGACCGCGAAGATCATCGGCACCACCCAGGCTCCGATGCCGGCGGCGACGCCCTGTTCGAACCGGAAGCCGAGGGACAGCGCCACCAGGAACAGCACGATCGTCGACAGACCGGTACGTACCGCCTCGGCTGTCAGCCGCCCGGCGATGAAGCCGGATCGGGCGACCGGCAGCGTCCACATCCGCGAGAGCAAGCCGCTGTCACGCTCGTGGATCAGCGACATCGCGGTCGCGACGGTCCCGTACAGGGCTCCGACGAGGGCTACCAGTCCGGTGTTGCCGTAGACGCTCGCGCCGACTCCCAGCTGGGTGACCGACTTGCCGAAGACGAGTTGGAACATCAGCAGCATGAAGGTCGGGAAGAGCAGGGACTGCACGACGATTCCGGGGTCCCGCGTCCATGCCCGCAGCAGCGCGCCCGCCTGGGCGGCTACCTGTACCGGCAGTCCGACCGCCTTGCGCGAGGGCCAGGACGTGTCGGCTGCGGACTCGTTCATCGTCGTCATGGGCTTCTCGGTGGCCGGTTGGTCGGACGCTGATTTGTTGGTCATCGAAGTCATCGGGTCACCTGCGCTCGGCCGATCGCCGCCGCGGCCAGCGCGCCGGCGGCCAGCAGGCCCACCGCCCAGCACAGCACCGCGGTGGGATCCAGATGGACGCCGCTGGACAGGGCACGCAGCGCATCGGCGAACACCGACAGCGGCTGATTGCGCACGAAAGGCTGGATCCACGACGGGAAGCTCTCGGCGGGGACCAACCCGGTCGACGCCATCACCAGTACCAGCTGCGGGATCATCAGCATGCTCGCCACCGCCAGGGAGCTCGAAGCCACCGACCCGACCGCGTCGGTCATCAGGCTCAGCGCCAGTCCGAAGACCACCATCAGGACCACGAACAACAGGGTCGCCAGGATGGAGCCCTTGAATCGGAATCCGAGGCTGTAACCGATCACCAGGCCGCCGCACAGCGCGATGAGCAATCGGGTGACGACCCACGACATGCGCCCGAGAATCGGAGCGACCCGCGGTATAGGCAGAGACATCATCCGCTCGCGGACGCCTGCGCGCGCGTCGTCGCCGGCGACCTGGGTCGCGGCGATCGCCGTGAAGATGCCCGCCTGCAGCAGGATGATCGGCGTCAAGAACTGGGCATAGTCACCGCCGCCGACCTCGAAGCGCCGATGCAGGGGCACATAGAAGCAGACGAAGAAGACCATCGGGCTCAGGAACGCGAAGATGGCATCCCCGGCCCGCACCGCTGCGGTCACCTTCTGCAGGGCCAGCGTCGATGTTGCGGCGACCAGCCCGACCGAGGTCCGCGAGGGCGCGTCGAGGGAGGCCACCGCGGGCTCGGATGTCGTCGGCTCGAAGACAGGGGCGGTGGCCATCAGACCGTTTCCGTCAGCTGCATGAACACCTCGTCGAGCGACGGCTGGCGCAACCCGATGTCGACGACCTCGATCCGGGCCGTCTGCAGCCGCTCGATCACGCTGCCGACCGTGGCCATGCCGTCGGGGGCGCGGAGCACCACCCGCGGATGCGCCGTCGTCGCGCCGTCGGTCGGAGCCTCGATGATCTCCAGACCGGTGAGCTGCCCAACGACCCGATCGGCGTCGCTCCGGTCGGCCAGCGTCATCTCGCACACTGCGGCGCCCGCCTGCTGCTTGAGCATCGCGGGAGTCCCCGACGCGGCCACCGAACCCTCGTGAAGCATCACGATGTTGTCGGCGAGTCGGTCGGCCTCCTCCAGGTACTGCGTGGTCAGCAGGACCGTGATGCCCTCGCTGCGCAGGCCGGCGACGGTGTCCCACACCGCGGCCCGGCTCCGCGGGTCCAGTCCGGTGGTCGGTTCGTCGAGGAACAGCACCTTCGGACGGGTGATCAGGGCACTGGCGATGTCGACGCGGCGACGCATCCCGCCGGACAGGGCTCCCACGCGGCGGTCGCGGACATCACGGAGATCGAACTGCTCGACCAGGTCGTCGATGCGTGACTTCAGCGGAGCACCGCGCAGGCCGGTGAGGCGCCCGAACACCGAGAGGTTCTCGACGGCGGTCAGCCCGTCATCCATCGAGGCCTCCTGGCCCGTCAGGGAGATGAGCTCGCGGACCCGGGCCGCCTCCGCCGTCACGTCGTGGCCGCAGACCCTCGCGGTCCCCGATGTCGGGCGCTGCAGCGTCGACAGGAGGGTGACCGTCGTCGTCTTCCCGCTGCCGTTGGGGCCGAGCAACCCGAGGATCTGGCCGTGCGGGACCTCGAACGAGATGCCCTTCAAAGCCTCGACCGTGCCGTACCTCTTGGCCAGGTTCTCGACCGCGATCGCGGCGTCCGCCGACATGGCTCACTCCCCTTCCGAACCGGAGCTGCGACTGGGCGCGTACACGCGACAGCCCAACAATTTAGGCCAGCCTAACCAATGTCCAAAGGATGGCCAACACCCGCGTCACACGACTGGCGGTATTCCGTACCTGCGCGGCGTCCCGAATCGGTGCGCGGTGACGGATATTGCCTGCTCACGCAGGAAGGGCAGCAGTTCGACGCGTCCCGCCGACACGACTGTGCCCGCGTAGATCGCGAGGGCCGGGCTGCCGTTCGCCGCCGCCGCGACGGCCGCGGCAGTTCCGCCGATCAGCCGAATTCGGCCGCCCGCGCCGGCCAGCCGGACGACCCGGGCACGCCACGCCGCGTCGTCCTCAACGGCGACCGCCGCGCCGGACGATGTCAGCCAGGACTGAATGTCATTCGGCGGCGCGGCACCGGCGCTGACCGTGATCGACGCGCCGGTCCGGTGCCCCGCCGCGACGACCCGAATCAGCTCGACCGGCCGGTCGGCCGCGTAGCGCACGGTCACCGGCACCGGGCAGCACCGGAATGCGTTCTGTTCGCAGTCCAAGGCCGAAACATCATGGACGACAACGAATTCCTCGGCCCACGCCGCCTGATCGGTGGCCAGGGCCGCATCCAGCCAGGCGACGTCGTCCGCCGATTGACCGGCCGCCGCCCGCACCGCGGCGACCCGGAGGCCGTCGGGCCCCACCTGCGTCGGCGATGGCTCCGCGTCTCGCCAATCGACCAGCCCGGCAAGATAATTGGGACCACCGGCCTTCGCCCCGGTCCCGACCGAGGACTTGCGCCACCCACCGAACGACTGCCGCCGCACGATCGCGCCGGTGATGACGCGGTTGACATAGAGATTCCCGGCCTCGACCGTCGACAACCATTGCGCGATCTCCGCCTCGTCCAGCGAATACAGGCCGGAGGTGAGTCCGTAGTCGATCCGGTTGACCATCGCGATCGCGTCGGCGAGCGTCTCCGCGGTCATCACGCCCAGCACCGGCCCGAAGTATTCGACGCGGTGAAACTCCGAGCCCGGTCGGACGCCCTCGCGAATCCCCGGGCGCCACAGCCGTCCGTCCGCGTCCAGTTGCTCGGGCTTCAGCAGCCATGACTGACCGGCTTCGAGTGTTGTCAAGGCCCGCAAGAGCTTTCCCTGAGCCGGCTCGATCAAGGGGCCCATCCGCGCCGCCGGATCCCACGGCACGCCCACTCGCAACGACCGCGTCGCATCGATGAGCTGGCTGCGCAGCCGCCCCGATCGGGCAGCCGACCCGACCAGAATCACCAGCGACGCCGCCGAACACTTCTGCCCCGCATGACCGAACGCCGACGCGACCACATCGCGCGCGGCGAGGTCGAAATCGGCACTGGGCGTGACGATGATCGCGTTCTTGCCGCTGGTCTCGGCGTACAGCCGCAGGTCCGGCCGGATGCCCCGGAAGAGTTCGGCGGTCTCGTAGGCGCCCGTGAGGATCACGCGTTCGATCCGCGGATCGCCGATCAGCCGCGTCCGCAGGCCCCGGTCCTGCAGCCGCACGTACTGCAGCACGTCGTGTGGAACCCCAGCGGCCCAGAGGGTTTCGGCCAGAACCGCCGCGCAGCGCCGGGCCGACTCGGCCGGCTTCAGAACGACGGCCGAACCGGTCGCCAACGCGGCCAGCGTGGAACCGGCCGGTATCGCGAGCGGAAAATTCCACGGCGGCGTGACCAGCGTGACGCGGGCCGGATCGGGCCGTGCGCCGTCGACCGTTTCCAGCGCCCGGGCCTGGTCGGCGTAGTAGCGCGCGAAGTCGATCGCCTCGCTCACCTCCGGGTCGCCCTGGTCCAGCAGCTTTCCGCATTCCGATCCCATCGCCTCGAGCAGATCGGCCCGCCGCGATTCGAGCAGATCGGCCGCCCGGTAGAGGATCTCGGCTCGGTCGGCCGCGGGCAGCGAACGCCAGCGGGCGGCGGCCGACTGCGCGGAGTCCAGCACCGCGTCGAGTCGCTCGCCCGAGTTCACCTGTCCCGCAGCGCAGACTTCGGCGCCGAGCGCCGAGTCCGCCATTCGTCGTCGAATCGCCTCGGCCCATTGCTGATTCGCCGCCAGGCTCGGGTCCGTGTCCTGCGTGTTCGAGAACCCCGTCGAGGCCACACGCTGCACCGGCGGGAGCTGCCGGTTCTGGTCTCGGGAGGGCGCCGGAACGCGCTCTGGGAGATCGGCAACAGAGGCCAGAAACCGCCGGCGCTCACGCTCGAACAGCTCCGGATCGTCGTCCAGTGCGAACGCCGCCGACAGGTAGTTGTCCGTGGTCGCAGCTTCCTCCAGCCGGCGGATCAGATACGCGATCGCGACGTCGAAATGCTCCGGGTAGACGACCGGCGTGTACAGCACCAGCGACCCGACGTCGCGTTTGACGACCGCGGCCTGTGCGGCGGCCATCCCGAGCAGCATCTCGAAGTCGACACCGGCGTCCACCCCCCGTCGCTGCACCAGCAGCCAGGCGAGCGCGATGTCGAACAGATTGTGGCCGGCTATCCCGATGTGCACGTTGGTGATTCGTTCGGGCCGCAGCGCGTAGTCGAGCACCGCCTTGTACGACGCATCCGTGGCCTGTTTGGTCGGCCAGGTCGCCAGCGGCCACCCGTGGATCTCGGCGTCCACCCGCTCCATCGGCAGATTCGCCCCCTTGACCAGCCGAACCTTGATCGGCGCCCCGCCCGATCGCCGCCGCGCCGCGGCCCAGTCCTGCAGATCGATCATCGCGGACAGGGCATCCGGTAGGTACGCCTGGAGCACGATTCCGGCCTGCAGCCCAAGGAATTCCGGCTCCCCGAGGAGCGTCTTGAACACCGCGATCGTCAGCGCCAGGTCGCGGTACTCCTCCATGTCGAGGTTGATGAACTTGGGGACCGGCGCGGCCGCGGCGATCCGGTACAGCGGACGCAATGCGTCGACCGCATGCCGCACCGCCGCGTCGAACCCGAACGGGCTATGCGGCGGTACGGCCCCCGACACCTTGATCGATACGTAGTCGATGTCGCTGCGGCGCAACAGCTTCTCCGTGCCGGATAGTCGAGCCGCGGCCTCGCCGTCGCCGAGCACCGCCTCGCCCAGCAGATTGATGTTCAGCCGGATGCCGTCGCCGCCCAGGCGGGCAATCGACCGTCCCAGGGACCGGTCGGAGGCATCGGCGATCAGGTGCCGAACCATACGCCGCAATGCTTTTCGGGCCATCGGCACGACCAGCCCCGGTGCTACCCGGCCGGCCACCGCGCCCGCGCGCACCAGCCCGCGCAGCGGCGCCGGCAGAAATCGGGGCACGATCGGTACCAACGCCGCAAGGTTGCGCGCGGCGACCCGGGCATCCTCCGGACGGATCACCCCGTCGACGAAGCCGGCCGTGAATTCGAGCCCGTGCGGGTCGTGCAGCACCCCGGCGAGACGGGTCGCGGCGGCGTCCATCGGCTCGTCGCGACCGGACACCAGCCATCGACGCACCTGCTCGATCGCCTGGTCCGCGAGTTCCTGGTCGATCCCCTCGACGACCGCCGACATGCCGCCCGCCTCTCGCCGCTCCTTCGCTGGTTGTGGTCCCCTCCCAGTGTGCGACCTGCGGATGCGTGCGTCGACCGACGCGTCGAATGACTATCGGCGATCGATCAGTAGCTGGCCAACCAGGTGAGCTGCCATTCGTAGGTGCCCTGGCCGCATTCGGTGAGCACCAGATCGACCGGCTTGATGCGGCCGCCTCGCCACAGCTTGTCGAGGACGTACTCGCGCACCAGCGCCTGCGACCAGTCGCTGGGAACGACGACCTCGATGGTCGTCCGACTGCCGACCCGCTGCCGGCTGAAGTCCACGGTTGTCGTCATCCGATCTATCCCATCCCGAATGCGGATCCGCATGTCGTCTCCGCTGTTGTTACTGCGACGGAGGCTATTTGTTCGGACCGTGTTCAGGCACCGTTCAGATCCACGCTGATTTGAACGCCCTCGACGGCACGAAAACCGCACGGAGCGTGCCGAGGTGTCAGATGACCACCGCGGCCGCGACGACCGTGACCACGGCGACCACGCAACCCTGCAGCGCGAAGGACTTTCGGCTCACCGTGACGCCGGCTCGACGGCAGCGCTGCCACCACAGCAATGTCGCGAGCGATGCCCACGGAGTGATCAGCGGCCCCGCGTTGACGCCCACCAAGAGGGCCATCATCCGATGTGCGGAGTCGGTCGCCGCCGGCTCGAGCAGCAGGTAGCCGGGCAGGTTATTGACGGCGTTGGCCGCGAACGCCCCCACGCCGGCCAAACGCAACCGCGACACGGTGTCGGTGCCGTGCCCGGCGGCCGTCGTCAGCCAGTCCAGCGCGCCGGCGTGGGCCAGCAGCCGGATCGCGACGAACACCACCAGCACGGCGAGGGCCATCCGCCACGGCACCACGATCTCCCGCAGGCGCTCCCGGGCGCGCCACGCGAGCACGCCGATACCGACCAGCGCGGCCACCGTCGCCGGGATCGCCGGGTTGACGCCGGCCAGCACCACCGGCACCAGCGACACGCACAACACGGCGCTGCACCACAGCAGCACCCGATCATTTACAACGGGCGGCTCGGCGACCCGATAGCGGCCGGTGAGCTCGCGGCGATGCAGCAGCACGAGCACGAGCGCCGTCGCGGCCATGGCCATCAGGGCCGGCCGCCAGGCCACCGACAGATAGCCGCCCGCGCCACCCCATTGCTCGAAATGACGCAGCGCCAACAGATTCGACAGGTTCGAGACGGGCAGCAGCAAGGACCCGGTGTTGGCCACCCAGACCGTGGTCAGCACGAATGGGATCGGTGAGGTTCCCGCCTGTCGGGCCATCGCAATGACCACCGGCGTGAACAGCACCGCGGTCGCGTCGAGGCTGAGCACCGTCGTCGCCACGCATCCGGCGACAAAGGTCACCAGCCACATCAGCCAGACCCGACCGCCGGCAAGCCGCACGGCCACGTGCCCGACGACATCGAATAGTCCGGCCACCGCGGCGACCTCGGCCAGCGCGGTGATCGCCAGTAGAAACACGACGACCGGCAGGATCTGCTGCCAATCGGCGGTGCTCATCGGGCGCTCCGCGCCGACGGGCTCATCGCGCGCTCCGCGCCGGCGGGCTCATCGGGGCCCAGAGCCGAGGGGCTCATCGAGGGGTCGGCGTCGACCGCGTCAGTCGTCAGCGGACGACGTGTCGACCTCGTCCTCGTACGCCTCGGCGAACGAGATACGCGGCAGGCTGACGGCGGCCTGGATCGCGAGGGCCGTGAAGACCAGCAACGCGACACCGAACACGGCCGCGAGTGCGACGACGATCCAGAAGATCACCGATTCGGCGACGGACCCGCCGCCGGGCGACGTGACGGTGAGCAGCACCGCGATGCTGACGGCCAGGCCGAGCAGCGACCAGGCGGCGCTACGGGCACGGGGGCCGACGTTGGCGGCGTAGAACAACCGCTCGTAGTTGCGGGTCTCGTACTCGTTGACCGCGGCGAGCCGCACCGGGTCGTCGGCCGCGGCCGCCTTCATCGTCGCCGCGAGCTCGGCATCGCGCTGCAGGCGCAGGGTCTCGCGATTGCGGTAGCGGACGTAGATGACCACCCCCACCAAGGCGACGATGGCCAGGACCGACACGTTGGAGATGCTCGCAACCATGGGCGCAAGACTACGGGAACACGTTCTAATCGCATTTCCGGACCGGCACCGCCCGGCCGACTCAGAACAGCCGCGCCACACCCAGCCCGATCGCGCACGCGATCAGCGCCAGAACCAGCGAGCAGACGGCATAGCCCAATGCCGCGCCGCCGCGGCCGCTGCGCACCAGCGTCAGCGTCTCGACGCTGGCGGTGCTGAACGTCGTGTACCCGCCGCAGAACCCCGTCGCCAGCACGGTCTGCCAGTTCGGGCCGGCGACGCCCGCCGTGACCAGCCCGGCGAGCAGTCCTACGAGGAACGATCCGGTGACGTTGATCAGCATCGTCTGCCACGGGATGACCGGCCGCAGGTGGCGCTTGAGTTCGCCGTCCACCCAGACCCGCGACACCGCGCCGACCGAGCCGGCGATGCCCACCAGCAGCGTCAGCATGTCTCATCCTGCCCGGCATCGCGGGAAAAGCGTTGCTCGGCAACGGTTCCCAGGTACCAGCCGCCCGCCGCCGCGACCAGCCCGCCGACGATCGTCAGCGAGAAATAGCCGATGCCGAGCAGCAGATGGTCGCCGGCCAGCAATCGATCGGAATCGAGCGCGAAGGTGCTGTACGTGGTCAGAGACCCGCAGAAGCCGGCACCGACCAGCATGCGGGTGTGCAGGCGCCAGCCCGTATCGGAGCCGATCGCGGCCAGCAGCGCCATCGTCGTGGCCAGCACCACGGTGCCGATCATGTTGGCGGTGAAGGTCGACCACGGCCACTGCCCGTGCCTGGTCGGCAGCGCCAGCCCCAGGCCGTAGCGCACCAGGGTGCCCACGATGCCGCCGGCCAGTACAAGCGCGAGCACGCCGGGGCGCAGATGCGGCGGCGGCGAATCCGGATCAACGTCGGGCACCGATGCCGGCATCGACCCCGATGCGGGATTCGGTTCTGATTCAGACACAGCTCTCCTCGTCGATCGTCGAACAGGAGGAGCCATCAGCCCAGATCGGGCGGTTCAGCCGACACATTCCGATTCCCGGCGTGTCCGGCTCGGCGGAGTTCCATCGCCGGACTCGACTATAGCGGGCCGCCACCTCGGCGACCCGCCATGGCCAGCGGAGCGGTCAGACCGTCGCGGTGACGGTCTGGGCGATATTGCCCTTGGTGGCCTTCGAATACGGGCACACGCCGTGGGCGGCCTCGGCCAGCTCGGTCGCCTTCGCCTGGTCCAGACCCGGCAGCGCGACCTTGATGTCGGCCGTCAGCCCGAACCCGCCGTCGGCGTCGTCCTTGCCGATGCCGACGGTGACCGTCACCGACGCATCGTCGGGCACCGCGCCCTTGCCGACCAGGCGCAGGGCACCCATGAAACAGGCGGCGTACCCGGCGGAGAAGAGTTCCTCCGGGTTGGAACCATCGCCGCTGCCGCCGAGTTCCTTCTGCGGGCGCAGGTCCAGATCGATCCGGCCGGTCTCCGACTTCACGTGGCCGTCGCGACCGCCACCGGTCGACGTGGACGAAATCGTGGTCAAAACACTAACTGTCACTTGACATCTCCCAATCCGAGGATCCGCCCGCAGATACCGGGCCGGTCCAGTCAATTCAAACATTCATCAGGGCGCCGCGCGGCTCGATGCGCACGACCGCCGTAAGGCACAACCGCAGGACTACTTGTAGTGATTCCCCGGACGGAACAGGGCGGTCGGCCGAATGCGCTCCGACCGCGGCAGCCATTTGTTGACGCCGGTGCCGAACAGGCAGACCACCGAACCCGCCAACAGCCCGAACTGGATCCAGCCCAGCACCCGGAGGCCGACCCAGATCTGGTGGTAGCCGAACAGCAGGTCCAGCCCGATCGGGATCGAGAGCAGCATCGCCAGAGCGGCCGCGACATAGAAGTTGCGGCAGTTGCGGCTGTGATGCCGACCGATCGCCGCGAGCAGCGGGTACTGGATGGCCAGCAGGATGACGGCACCGACCAGGCATGCCGCCGGGATCCAATGCGCCATCGAGTCGACGCGATGCAGCTCATCCGGCTTCGTGACGCCCTCGCGCAGTCGCGGCTGGATCAGATCGTTGATGGTTCCCAGCCGCGCGAATCCGTAGATCACCCCGATCGCGGCGCAGACGGCGGCGCCGATCCACAGCTGCATCGCCCAGCGCAGCGCGGGCGGCGGCGGACCGGGATCGGTCGGGGGACGCGGCCGCAGCGTCTGTCGCGGAGCGGCGTTCTGCTTCTCGGCGAGTTCCGCGAGGTCCGCAGCATCGAGTTCGGCCTGCGTCGGCATCCGGGGCTCGCCTGCCGGCGTGTCACTGCTCACGCAATCGATTCTGTCACCGGTGGTCCATATCGAAGTCCACCCGGATCTCCACCCGCGGGTTGAGGTGGCCTGACCAGGCAAAACCTACCGTCAATGACATCAACCGCACCAGAGGAGACGACATGACCACCAGCACGACCATCGACCGCACCACCGCCCCGGCCCCCACGCCGACCGGCCCGAAGGACCGCGGCCGCGCGCTGCTGCGCGGCCTGGGCCTGGACGTCGGCCTGCCGTTCATCGTGTACTTCGCCGTCCAGCTGACCGGCGGGTCGGTCTTTCACGCGTTGCTGGCCGGGGCGCTGGCCGCCGGGGCCCGCACCGTGTGGGTGGCCCTGCGCAGCCGACGCCTCGACCTGTTCTCCGGATTCCTACTCGCGACCTTCGCGATCGGCCTGGCACTCACCTTCGCCACCGGCGACGCCCGCTTCGTGCTGCTGAAGGACTCGGCGACGTCGTTCGCGGTCGGTGCGGCGTTCGTGGGCTCCTGCCTGCTGGGGCGGCCCCTCGCCTACTACGCGGCACGGCGCTTCGGCTCGCCAGCCGCAGCGGCGACGACGGGCACCATCGAGCGGCACTGGTACCGCTTCTCGATGATCTGGGGTGTGACGCTGCTGGCCGACGCGATCATCCGCGGCATCGTCGCCTACACGCTGCCGCTGTCGATCGCCGGCGACCTCTCGCAGGTGCTGATGATCGCCGCCTACGGCGGACTCATCGCATACACGGTGCGCGTCGCCCGCCGCGCTGGTCAGTAACCCTGAATCGCCGGGGATCCGATGGACGATCTGGCAAGGCGGAGGGAGGTCGGCAATAGCGGAGCTATGCCGGCCTTTCCGACAGCGCAGTCAAGCGTTCATCGGCCCCCGGCGATCTTGAGCATGCGGCCGAGGGTGCCTTGCCAGAGCACGCGGCCCGGGCCGATGACACCGGTGAGCTGCATCGGTTCGTCGAGCGGGGCCACGCCCACCTGAGTGGTCACCACACGGCGTCCGGTCCGGAAATCGGTGGCCGCGTAGTAGACCGGGCCGACCTCCTGGACGGGATTGGCATTCAGGTCGCCATACGACAAACCCTGGATCAGACCGTCGGCCCGCGACAGATGCGGCAGCGAGGCGAGCCGGTCGTGGTTCTCCCAGATCCGATGGCAGCCATCGGGTTTCACGTCGATCCGGGTCATGCCGCCGACGAACGAGGCGAATGCCGGCACCGCGGGTCCGCCGGAGGTGGCGAACGGCGGATAGGCGAATCCGTAGGTGCTGCCGATCAGCAGCGAATCGCCCCACGCCATCGGCGCATTCTCGGTGCCCTGACCCGACGTGACGAAGGTCTTCATCGTGCATTTCAGCGACCCGCCGTCGGTGCGGTACACCAGCAGGTTCGGCCGGACGGCGCTGTCGACGATCGCGACGTACTGATCGTCGCCTTCGCCGAAGTACCCCGGCGTGGTACCCGATCCCCAGCTCAGCTGCCCCGGCTTGCGTGCCGGACCCCGGTCATAGGTCTTGCGCCACAGCGTCTTCGGCACACCATTCGATCCGGCGCTCATCTCGTACAGCGCATGATCGGTGAGTACGGATGCCCCGCCCGGGCGGAGCGTCAGGCCGTTGGCGATCTCCTCGCCGGCGGGCAGCGACATCGCGACGGCCCGCGTGCCGTCGCCACGCACCGTGCCGATCACGCCGTGCGTGGTGGCGAACCAGATCCGGCCGTCCCAGTCGGGCGCGACGGCTGTGATCGAATCGCCTTGCGGGATCAGCTGTTTCACGTCGATGCGTTGATCGATGAACATCTGGTAGCCCGCCGGGGTGCGCCGGTGCGCCACCCGCAGGATCGAACCGGACCCGTCCGCGACGACCACCCGGTCCTTCGAATCGAGATAACCGTAGACGCCGCCCAGCAGGCCGCCCTTGGTGAGCTGCAGGCGCGCAATGGGATTCGCGGTCACCGGATCGAACAGCACGACAGTCGGCGCCGCGAACGCCGGCGGATTGGTGCCGACGTAGCTGGTGCACAACGAGACCGGCATCCCATCGCTGCCGACGAACGTGGCCGCGCAGGCGCCGCCCGGGGTCGACGACGCCGCCACGTGGGCGCCGACGCCCGGCCCGGGCAGCGACGTGCTGTCCGTCGAATAAAGATCGTTGTGCATCAACGAGGTATCCGTAGGACCGAGATCCGGTGTGGGAGCGGCATTCGCCGGGATCCCGATCAACGCCGCGATGATCGCGGCGGACAGTACCGACAGAATTTTGATGCGTCGCATCGACCCAGCAAACCACACCGCTACGGATGAAATCCGCGCCACCTTCATTCATCCGCGCCGGTTGCAGTCGGCGCGGATCCACAGAGGCGGCGCGGATTTCGGTCTGGACGATCGACTAGAACGACGAACCGAATTCCAGCCCCGATGATCCGAACGCCGGACCGTGGTTGTTGCAGCCGCCCACGGTCACCGACTTCGGCGTCCAGTAGCCGTACACCTGCGTCTGCGGACCCAGGTAGATGCGGTAGCGCAGCGTGTACTTCCCGTCCGCGGGGACCGGTGGCGGTGGCGGCGAGACCGTCCGCAGGTCGAAGGTGACGGTCGTCTTGAACGGCGTCGTGAGCGCCTGCGGATTGAAGTTCGTGTACGGCGCCTGGTAGCGCTGATCCGCCGGGAAGCTCGCGGGCAGCGCCCCCCGCAACGACCCGCCGGAGTCCGACGGGCTCGGCGGCGTGTACCGGGCGACCGGACGCTTGGCGCCGTTGATGTATCGCCACGGCGCCGGCAGCGGGGCCGCCGGCACCGGGCCGGTTGACACCAACGGGGCATCCGGCGGCGCCCACGCCTGGTCCTCCTGGGCGAACCAGTAGTCCATGGTCATCCAGTTGTGCGAGTTCGTGTAGTTGAGCATCGTGAACGTGACCCGACACCCGAGATTGTCGGCGGTCGCAGTCAGATGCGCCCCCGCACCCGCCGGCGGTTCGACGGCCTGCGCCGTCCCCGCCCCCGCCATGGTCGCCGCCCCGACCGCCAATCCGATCGCGGCACCAACCGACGCGAGAGTTCGCGCATACCGTTTCATCAGCCCCTCCTCCGATTCGAGTAGAAGGTAGCTGTCGGATTCACTTCATTCGAGCGAATCGGCCAGATCCAACAGCACGACGGCGACGGACAATTGCCGTCCCATACAGAAATCCGCGCCGCCTTTGTGGATGCGCGCCAGCTGTAGCTGTCGCGGATCCACGCAAGCGGCGCGGATTTCACGTACGGGTGGGCCTACCGGTTGAACTGATCCAGAACGAAGTTCTCCCCCGGCAGCAGCGTGGTCAGCATCGGCACCGCATGGTTGATCACCAGGCCGGGGAAGATCGGCGGCGTCGTGTTGGTCACGAAATCGACGTTCGCCCCGCGCGCCCGCCAGTCGGCGACCATCTGCTTGACCTGTCCGTACGGGATGATGTCGTCATTGGTCGCGCCCTCGACGAAGACCGGCGCATTCGGCTTGAGGCCACCGATGCGCTGCTCGGCGAACACCGAGTTGAGCTCCGGATGCCGATCGATCACCTGGCTCAATGACTCGCCCGACCGCGTCCACGAACTGGTGTGCTGGAACGGGTACTGCAGGATGATGTCGCCGATGCAGGAGTGGGACAGCCGCTCCAGCGCGGCCTTGCCGGCCGGGGAGGTCTCCTGGTCAACCACCTTGCGCACCAAGGGATACCGCGCCTCCAGGCCATTGATCGCGAACCCGATCACGCCGACGATCGCCGTCCCGTCCACCTGCCGCAGCACCTGCCGCAGATCCGCCGGGGGCGCACCGGCGTAGGTGCCCTTCACGTTCAGGTCGGGCGCGTACGTCTGGGCCATTTCGGCCGCGGACGCCGCCGCGCCGCCGCCCTGCGAGTAACCCTCGAATCCGACCGGCGAGTTCGCTGGCGCCCCAGCGAGTTTCAGCGCCGCACGGGCGCCGTCGAGCATCGCGTGCCCTTCCTCGACCCGATTGACATAGGTGTGGATCCCCGGGGTTCCGAGTCCGATGTAGTCGGTGACGAATACCCGCACCCCATGGAGCAGAAGGTAATTCATCTCGAGGGCGAAGTAGTTGACGCCGATGCTCCGTTGGTTCACATCGACCGACATCGGGAACGACATCATCTTCGACGGCGCGCACTGGTCGCCCTGGCCGATGGTGCCCGGGCCGATCACGACGGTGGGCTGCGGCCCCTTGCCGGCCCACGCCGCGGTCGGCTGCACGAACGTGCCCGTCACCGCGGCGGGCGTCCCGTCCTGATATCGCGACGTGTACATCACGCGCTGCGCGTTGCCCGGCCACTGATTCGGCATGCCCGGAATCTGCAGCAGTAGCGGCATCGAGTCGGACCGGATGACCGAGCCCGGCGTGGCCGGAACCTTCGCCGGCGGCGTGTAGAAGTCCGCGGCCGAGGCCGTCGGTGCCAGCACTGCCATTCCGGTCGTTGCCGCTATCACGGCCGCCGATGCAACGGCGATAGCCCGTATCCGTCTGGTGAATTTGTAAGTCCCGCGCCTCATGGTCGGCGAAGTTACCGAACGGTAGCTAGGTCGGTGTGCGCGGGGTCACCAAGACTGCGCAATCGGACGCCGACCCGGCCGGCAACGCTGATCCGCCCCGGCCGAAGTCGGAAGCTAGACCAGCAGCTCAGCGATCTGGATGGTG
The DNA here is from genome assembly GCF_000380485.1 of Jongsikchunia kroppenstedtii DSM 45133. Lineage (GTDB taxonomy): Bacteria > Actinomycetota > Actinomycetes > Mycobacteriales > Mycobacteriaceae > Jongsikchunia > Jongsikchunia kroppenstedtii. Next base: position 126,221 of record NZ_AQYG01000050.1, read on the forward strand.
TTCAGCGCGGCGCCCTTGCGCAGGTTGTCGCCCGAGACGAACAGCGCGAGGCCCCGCCCCTCCGGCGCACCCGGATCCTGCCGGATCCGGCCGACCAGCGACTCGTCGTTGCCCGCGGCGGCCAGCGGCGTCGGAACGTCGGCCAGCCGAACGCCCTGGGCGCCGGCGAGGATCTCCGTGGCCCGCTCGACCGAGAGCGGCCGATCGAACTCGGCGTTGATCGACAGCGAGTGCCCGGTGAACACCGGCACACGCACGCAGGTGCCGCTCACCAACAGCTCGGGGATGCCGAGGATCTTGCGCGACTCGTTGCGCAGCTTCTGGTCCTCGTCGGTCTCGCCCGAGCCGTCGTCGACCAGCGAGCCCGCCATCGGCAGCACGTTGAAGGCAATGGGCGCAACATATTTCACCGGTGCCGGCAGGGTGACCGCCGAGCCATCATGCACCAGCTTCTCGGCATCGTCGATCCCGGCACGCAGCTGCGACGCCAGCTCCTCGACGCCGGCCAGGCCCGATCCGGAGACCGCCTGGTAGCTGGAGATGACGAGCCGACGCAGGCCCGCCTCGTCGTGCAGCGGCTTGAGGACCGGCATGGCGGCCATGGTCGTGCAGTTCGGGTTGGCGATGATGCCCTTCGGCGGGTTCTTCGCGAGCTCGCCGTTGACCTCCGAAACCACCAGCGGCACTTCGGGATCCTTGCGCCACGCCGACGAGTTGTCGATCACGGTCACGCCGGCGGCGGCGAACCGCGGCGCCTGCTCGCGCGACATCGTGGCGCCGGCCGAGAACAGCGCGACATCCAGACCCGACGGATCGGCCGTCGCCGCATCCTCGACGACGATCTCGCCGTCACCCCAGGGCAGCTTCTTGCCCGCCGACCGCGGCGACGCGAAGAAGCGCACCTCGTCGGCCGGAAAGTTGCGCTCCGCCAACAGGGTTCGCATGACGGCGCCGACCTGACCGGTCGCGCCGACGACCCCTACTCGGATGCCCATGTCTATCGCCCCGTTCCCGCGTACACGACGGCCTCTTCTTCGCCGCCGAGGTCGAACGCGTCATGCAGCGAGCGCACGGCGGTGTCGAGCTCATCGTCCCGGCACAGCACCGAGATGCGGATCTCCGAGGTGGAGATCAGTTCGATGTTGACGCCCGCCTCCGACAGCGCCTCGCAGAAGGTGGCGGTCACGCCCGGGTGGCTCTTCATCCCGGCGCCGACCAGCGACACCTTGCCGATGTGATCGTCATAGAGGACCTCGCTGAAGCCGATCTCCGACTTCAGGCCGTTGAGCTTCTCGACCGCCAGCGGACCGAGCTCGCGCGGCGTCGTGAAGGTGATGTCGGTCTTGCCCGTGTCCACCTTCGAGACGTTCTGCAGCACCATGTCGATGTTGATCTCGGCGTCGGCGACCGCGCGGAACACCTTGGCCGCGTATCCCGGCTGATCATCGAGGCCGACGACCGTCACCTTGGCCTCGCTGCGATCATGTGCCACGCCGGTCAGGATTGCGTCTTCCACTGCGATGTCCTCCATCGATCCGGTCACCATCGTGCCGGGTTTGGTGCTGTACGACGAGCGCACATGAACGGGAACGTTGTATCGCCGCGCGTATTCCACGCAGCGCAGCATCAGCACCTTGGCGCCGCAGGCGGCCATCTCCAGCATCTCCTCGAAGGAGACGGTGTCGAGGTGCCGGGCGTTGGGCACGATGCGCGGATCGGCCGTGTAGATGCCGTCGACATCGGTGTAGATCTCGCACACGTCGGCCTTGAGGGCGGCGGCCAGCGCGACGGCGGTGGTGTCGCTGCCGCCGCGGCCGAGGGTCGTCACGTCCTTGGTGTCCTGCGAGACACCCTGGAAGCCCGCGACCATCGCGACCTTGCCGTTGTCCAGCGCCGTGCGGACGCGGCCCGGGGTGACGTCGATGATCTTGGCCGAGCCGTGGCTGCTGGTGGTGATGACGCCGGCCTGCGATCCGGTGAACGACTGCGCGTCCTCGCCGAGGGCCTCGATCGCCATCGCGACCAATGCGTTCGAAATCCGCTCGCCCGCGGTCAGCAGCATGTCCATCTCGCGGGGCGCCGGGGACGGCGACACCTGCTGCGCCAGATCGAGCAATTCGTCGGTGGTATCGCCCATCGCCGACACGACGACCACCACGTCATTGCCCTGACGCTTGGTCTCGACGATCCGCTCAGCCACGCGCCGAATCCGATCGGCGCTCGCTACGGACGATCCTCCGTACTTCTGTACCACCAAAGCCACGCGCTTAGGGTACCCATCAGCAGACGGCGCCGACCTTCGGCCTCTGGCCGCGCTCCAGCGGTTTTGCCTGGCTAAGCCCGCGACGCGGGGCCGATGGCGCGCAGGTGTGACGTACTCCGCACCCGACATTCCGCCAGCCGGAATCAGACAGCCCGCAGTCTCAGCTAGCTCCCAGGCGACTCCGAGGTCGATACCAACCTTCGCCCTTAGCGTCGAGAACATCGACATCTAGAGGAGTCGCCATGACCGAGCACATTCAGATCGGCAATACCGCGCTCGCGGTCACCGATCCGGCGCACGCGGATTCGGCGCGCCGGATCGCGGGCCGGGTGCTCGATGCGGTGTCCGCCGCCGCCGATCGGCATCAGCCCGCATCGGAGATCGCCCGGCTGAACGCCGACGCCGCGGACAGCCCCCTGCAGCGGCGGATCTCACCGATCCTGGCCTCGATCCTGCATGCCGCGATCGCCGCGCATCACCGCACCGAAGGCCTGGTCACCCCGACCGTGGGCGGCGCCCTGACCGCCTTGGGCTTCGGCCCCGATCAACCCGAGACGCTCGCCGCGCCCGGGCGACGGGCGGCCCGGGTACCGCTGCCGCACCTGCATCGCCAGGACCTGGCGATGGTGGCCGGAACCGCCCTGGACCTCGGTGCCATCGCCGGACCGTGGGCCGCCGACACCATCGCCCGGCAGATCGTCGCCGCCACCGGCAGCGGTGTCCTGGTGGGGGTCGACGGCAACGTCGCCGTCGCCGGGCCCGCACCTCGCGGCGGCTGGCAGGTCCTCGTCGGGGACGGGATGGACGGCGCCGACCCGGCCGGTCACCCCCAGCCGCTCGCGCGCGTGGCGTTGACCGGCGGCGGGCTCGCGACCTCCAGCACGATCGCCCGCAATCGGCAGGTGCAGCGGGGCCCGCGGGTCACCGACGTCTGCGACATCATCGACCCGCGGATGGGTGCGCCGGTCGGCCGCTTCTTCCGGACCGTCAGCGTGACGGCGCCGTCCTGCGTCGCGGCCAACACCATCAGCCTGCAGGCCGTGGTCGCCGGCCGACCGGCGATCAGCCGGCTACGGCGCTGGGGACAGACCGCGCGGCTGGTCCAGTGGGACGGCTCGATCGTGCACACCGGTCGCTGGCCCGCCGACTCCGAACTGAGCACCCCGGCGCCGGCCCATCTGCACACCCACGAACTCAAGGAACTGGCATGAACGTCCCGTCCGCCCGCGAAACGTCCGGCATCCCGCTGGTCCAGGACCGTCACCTGGTGGTGCAGGCACCCGGCGCCCAACCGTTGAGCGATCGCACCCGACGCTGGATCGGCAACATCGTCGCCGCCGCGGCGATCGGCGCGATCGGGCTGATCGGCGCGCCGATGCTGATGCATGCGGACAATCCGTCCGCCTCGGTCCCCGGCACCGCCCTCACCACCAGCGCCGACGGCCAGGCCGGCAACCTGGTGACCGCGCCCTGAGCCCGGCCTGATGCCCGCGTCCCGCCACCCCCGCGACTACTAGGTCACCTACGATTCACCCGTGCCGCCGACGACCACGGGTGTCCATCCCGCCCCCAGTGTCAGCGCGACCCCTCGGATCAGGGCGACGCTGTCTACCTGGGGCGACACCCTGATCGCGCATCGGCGAACGCTCGAGCCGATCCTGGTCTTCCTGCTGATCCGAATGATCGGGCTGCTGGTGCTCGAGCGCGCCGCCCAGCTGCATGACCGCGGGCTCGGCAGTCTGCTGTCCGCCTGGGACGGCCGATGGATGCTGGCGATCGCCCAGCACGGATACAGCAATGTGCCGTCCACGCAGACCGACGTCAACGGCGTGCACACGGCCACCACCGCCTACGCGTTCTTCCCGGGTTACCCGTATGTGGTCCGCTGGATCTCCGCCCTGCCCGGCGTGACCGTATTCGGCGCGGCCATCGCGGTGAACGTCGTCTTCGGTTGCGCTGCAGCGGTTGCGGTCTGCCGGATCGGTACCCGGTGCGCCGAGATGATGACGGATCGCAAACGGATCTTCGGCGGTCCGGGGCCGATCGATGCTGATCGGGCGGGGCTGCTGCTCACCGCGCTGTTCGCCGCCGCCCCCATGGCGGTCGTGTTCTCGATGGCCTACACGGAGGCGATGTTCTGCGCCCTGGCCGCCTGGGCGCTGGTCGGCGTGCTGGAGCGGCGCTGGCTGCTCGCCGGATTCTGCACGCTCGCAGCCGGATTCAGCCGGCCGACCGCGGTGGTGCTCATCGCCGTGGTGGCATTCGCCGCGCTCGCGGCGCGGCGCGACGGCTGGCGGGCGTGGGCCGCGATCGTGCTCAGCCCCATCGGTTACGTCACCTACCTGTGCATCGTGTGGGCGCAGACCGGCCACGTCGACGGCTGGTCGCGGATCCAATCCGAGGGCTGGGGAACGACTTTCGACTGGGGCCGGAACACCTGGGATTTCCTCAACTACTCACTGGTGAACTCGTCGGAGGTGGCGCCGGTCGCGTCGTCGTGCATCGTGATCGCCACCGCCGTGCTGGCGCTGGTGATGTGGGGCGAGCGGGTGCCCTGGCCGATCTCGCTCTACGGCACCGGCGTTCTCGCGTCGATCGTGCTGACCAGCGGATTGATGATGAGTCGGCCGCGGTTGCTACTGCCCGCCTTCGTGATCATGGTGCCGATCGCAATCGGCCTGGCGCGCAGCCGATTGCCGGTGCAGCTGACGGTCTGCGGCGCGCTGGTGGCATTCAGCTCCTGGTTCGGCGCCCACATGCTCACCGTCTTCCCCCACGCGATGTAGCTCTCTGGCGCCAGCTGACCGACCGGCTGCGTTATCAGGAGCTCCGCAGGGGAAAGCGCCCTAGCGGAACTCCTTCTGACGCTCCTATGTCTGTCAAGCGAGCGCGGGAGTTTCCAGTAGTCGGTAGAGGTCTCGTGCGATGTAGCGCTTGAGGCAGCGGCGGATTTCTCGTGGTGTTTTGCCTTCGCTGGTGCGGCGTTCGATGTAGTTGCGGGTGCGTTCGTCGTGTTTGGTTCGGCAGATGACGATGGTGTGCAGTGCGCGGTTGAGGTGTCGATCGCCGCGGCGGTTGATGCGGTAGCGGGTGGTGACTTGGCCGCTGCTGGCCGGTAGCGGTGCGACGCCGGCGAGCATGGCGAAGGCGGCTTCGGAGTGGATCCGGCCCGGGTGGGACCAGGCGCACAAGATGGTTGCGGCCACGATCGGTCCGATGCCGGGCTGGGCGAGCAGGTCGGGGCGCCAGGCGCGCACGATCGTGGCGATCTCTCGTTCGTGAGTGGTGGCTTCTGTTGTGAGAGTGCGGATTCGGTGTGCGAGGGTGCGCAGTGTGGTGATCGTGGTGCGGGTTTCGATATCTGCTGTGCGGGGGATCCTCAGACGGATTGCCACTGCCGGAAACGTCGATACTGACCGCCCGTGGAAGCGTTGCCGAATGGGGTCGGGGGCGGTGACGATCAGGCCGAACAGCTGCCGTTTGGTGCTGGCGGCACCCTCGACTGCCGAGCGCCGGGCTGCAAGCAGCAGCGATAGGGATTGGCGTTCGCGGGCGTGGTCACCGGCCCCGCGGGGTGTGCCGATCCGGTCACGTTGCAGTGCTTCCCGACCTGCGCGGATGGCGTCGATCGGGTCGGATTTGGCGCCGTTGCGGCGGGCCGAACGCACCGGCCGGTCGAGTTCGATGACCAGTTCGTGACGGGCAGTCAGGTAGCGGGACAGGCCGGCGCCGAAGCTGCCGGTGCCCTCGATCGCCCAGCCACGCGTGGTGGTGCGCTGGTCGGCGAACTCGGTGAGCTGTTGATAACCCTCAGCTGTGGCGTTGATGGTGATTTGGTCAAGTACTGCACCGGTTTTGGTATTGATCGCGGCTGCGCAATGGGTGCGGGTGTGGGTGTCGACGCCGATGATGACATCGACCAATTCGCATGGATCGGTCACACTGGTCATGCGTTCTCTCCTTGCCGGGATAGGACGTGGTTCCGGTTCGGTTCGGAGATGCGGCGGGACTGTGATGGGACACGATCGGCGCTGTGAACGCCGGTCGGTCAGGCTCCTGATCAGGCCAGCTGCTCCGGCCGGGCCGGGGCCGGCGACCACAGGCGGACAAGTCAGAAGAAGGGCACGAAGCCAGCCTTGCCAGGGGACACACTCGTGATCACCGGTTACAGCCCAGCACGATCACGGCCGCAGATGAAGTCTCACAGCCTTGCCGCTCGCCCAGCTGATCGCCAGATAGCCGTGATGTCCAGGGCTATCTGGTTGCGGCACTTCGAGTCGCGAATCCGTGGCAGAGATCGTCGACGCCCCGACGCAGCATCGCGTCCGCATCGATCAGGGTCTGAATCCCGCCTGATGCAACGAGATTCACGATCGGCTCGGGCACTCGGCTCGGCTCGTGGGCGAGCAGCTCATGCCAGATCGCCTCTGGCTCATCGGGTTCGGGGTTGTCCGTGATGAAGTTGACCGATACGCCCAGCACGTAGTTCCACAGGATGTAGGCCATCTGCGCGGCCTCGGCATCGGTGGCGGCGACCGGGGCGAACACCTCCATCAACCACGCCAGCGACCGCAACGACTCCGGTCCCATGTTGTGCCGAGGATTGGTCAACGCGTACATGATCCACGGGTGCTGCTGGTACATCCGCCAGTCGATGTCGGCGGCCAGATGCGCATCGGCCCGCCAGTCGCCGGACAGCGTCGGCGGATAGGCGAAGTTCCCGATCACCTCTTCCACCATGATCCCGACGAGCTGGTCCTTGTCGGCGACGTGGCGATATAGCGACATCGCGCCGACGCCGAGCGAGTCGGCGATCTTGCGCATCGACAGGCCGTCCAGGCCGTCCGCGTCGGCGAGTTCGATCGCCGCTGCGACGATCGCTTCTTGGGATAGTTTGCCAGTGTGAGCTGCCATGGGTACAGTGTACGCTATGTGCGTACGGCGTACGCGCCGTGAGTTTCAAACAATGAGTTAGAGGTGTGACATGCGTTCGCGGTGGGCGGGCCTGGCGGTACTGGTACTGCCGGTGTTCCTGGTCTCGATGGATATCTCGGTGCTGTTCCTGGCGATTCCGAAACTGTCGGAAAGCCTGCAGCCTTCGGCTGCCGAACAGCTGTGGATCCTCGACATCTACGGCTTCCTGATCGCCGGACTGCTGATCACCATGGGCAACCTCGGTGATCGGCTGGGCCGGCGGCGCCTGCTGCTGGTCGGCGCCACGTTGTTCGGCGTCGCGTCGGTGATCGCCGCGTTCGCGCCGAACCCCGAGGTGCTGATCGGCGCCCGCGTGCTGATGGGCCTGGGCGGGGCGACGCTGATGCCGTCGAGCCTCTCCCTGATCTCCAACATGTTCTCCGACGCCCGCGAACGCGGAACCGCGATCGGCGTCTGGACCGCGGCCTTCGCCGGCGGTACCGCCATCGGACCGGTCGTCGGCGGCGTCCTGCTCAACCACTTCTGGTGGGGCTCGGTGTTCCTGATCAACGTGCCGGTGCTGGTGATCCTGCTGACTGTCGGGCCGCTGATCCTGCCCGAGTTCCGTTCAGGGACAAAGGCTCCGTTCGACGTCCTCGGTGTCGTGCTGTCACTGGCCGCGATCTTCCCGCTGGTCTACGCGGTCAAGCACGTGGCCGCCGAAGGCGCCGACAGCACCTTCTGGATCACCGCGGTGTTCGGTGCGGTGGCCATGGCGCTGTTCATCCGGCATGAGCTGCGGGTCGAGCACCCGCTGCTGGACCTGTCGATGTTCCGCAACGTCGCGTTCTCGTCGGCCATCACGGCCGCGATGGTCGGCATGATGGGCACCTCGGCGGTCGCCTATCTCGCGGGCATCTACCTGCAGACGGTGCTCGGCAAGGACGTGCTGATCGCGGCCTACTTCGGCCTGCCGGCCGCGCTCGTGATCGCGGTGGTCTGCATGCAGAGCGCGCCGCTGTCCCGGCTGATCGGCGTGCGATGGACATTCGTCACGGCACTGACGGTCGCGGCGCTGGGGACCGGCCTGATGCTCTTCGTCGGCACCTCGCAGGGCGCATGGATCTACGTCGCGGCGTCGGTCATCGCGGGTATCGGAGACGGCATCCTCTACGCGCTGGTGTCCGAGGTGGCTGTCGCCTCGGTCCCGCCGGAGCGTGCCGGGGCGGCGACAGGTATCTCTGAGACGTCGTTCGAGATGGGCACCGCGCTCGGCCTGGCGCTGCTCGGTTCGCTGGCCACCGTGGTCTTCCGGCACGGCGGGTCCGGATTCTCCGGCACGCTCGGCGAGACCGTCGACCATGCCAAGACACTCGACCCGGCCGCCGGTGCCGCGCTGATCGCGGACGCCAAGGACGCCTTCGTCAGCGGCGTGCACGTCGCCTCCGGCACGGCTGCGGCCCTGCTCGCGGTCATGGCCGTGGTGTGCGCCTTCGCGCTGCGGCCCAGGGCGAAGACGGCGGTGCCGGCCGAGCCGGTGGAGTCCCTGGCGGCGAAGTCGGCGCCGCTTCCGTAGATCCGCGCCACTTTCGTGGATCCGCGCCGCCTGCAACCGGCGCGGATCCACACAACCGGCGCGGATTTCGTGGGTGAGTGCGTTCGCGGTGGCGTGCAGAGCGGTGCGGCTCCCCTAGCATCGAAGTACAGCCACTACCGAGGAGCTCGCCCGTGCCTCTGCATCCCGTCATCGCCGGCCGCTTCAGCGCACGCGGATTCGATTCGGACACAACGATTTCGGATGAACAGCTGGACGTGATTCTGGAGGCCGCCCGCTGGGCACCTACCTGGGGCAAATCCCAGCCCGTCCGGTTCATCGTCGGCAAGCGCGGCGACACGACCTTCGAATCCCTCGCCGCCGACCTCACCGCCGGGAACGTCGGCTGGGCATCGCGCGCCGCCGCCCTGATCCTGGTCTGCACCCGCGACATCCCGGACGACGAGAAGCTGCAGACCTATGGCGCGGTCGACCTCGGACTCGCGGTCGGTCAGCTGCTCCTGCAGGCGGTGGCCGACGGACTCAGCGCGCACCCGATGGCCGGGTTCAACGCCCAGGCGACGTTCGAACGCTTCTCGATCCCGGCGGGCGAACGTCCGCTGGTGATGGTCGCGATCGGCACCCTCGTACCCGACGATCAGAAGGATCCCGAGGTCGCCGAGTACGACAACCGGCAGCGGATGCGTCGACCGCTGACCGAAGTGGCCTTCGCCGAGCGCTGGGGACACCCGCTGCACCCGGCGGCCCGCCCGCCGTCGCGGTGACCTCGACACAGGTAGTAGAGTTGACCGCATGCAGCGCGTGCTCCTTCTCGGTCGCCGCGGCGGGGTCTGATCCAGACCGGCTTCCCGTCGCGGGTTTCAGCTATGCGCCGGTCGATCACCACGACCATTCGAAGGACCCGCTGAAATGACTTCCACGTTCACCTCTTCTGACGCTTATTCGTCGGGCGGCAGCCGCATCGCCACGCCGACCGGCCCCATTCCCGACGGCCAACCGGCGTACAACCCGCAGCGCAACTCCGCGATGCCGGCCCATCGCTATCGGCAGTTCGCCGACGAGGTCGAAAAGATCTCGCTGCCCGACCGCACCTGGCCCGAGAAGGTCGCGACCACGGCACCGATGTGGTGCGCGGTCGACCTGCGCGACGGCAACCAGGCGCTGATCGACCCGATGAGCCCGGCCCGCAAGCGCCGCATGTTCGACCTGCTGGTCCGCATGGGCTACAAGGAGATCGAGGTCGGCTTCCCGTCCGCCAGCCAGACCGATTTCGACTTCGTCCGCGAGATCATCGAAGAAGGCGCGATCCCGGACGACGTCACCATCCAGGTGCTCACCCAGTGCCGCCCCGAGCTGATCGAGCGAACCTTCGAGGCCTGCAACGGCGCCGCGAATGTCATCGTGCACTTCTACAACTCGACGTCGGTGCTGCAGCGTCGCGTCGTATTCCGTGCCGACAGGGCCGCCATCAAGAAGATCGCCACCGACGCCGCCGAGATGATGCTGGAGCAGCAGAAGCTGTACCCGGACACCAACTGGCGCTACGAGTACTCGCCCGAGTCGTACACCGGCACCGAGCTGTCCTTCGCCAAGGAGGTCTGCGACGCGGTCACCGAGATCATCGCTCCCACACCCGAGAACCCGATGATCCTCAACCTGCCGGCCACCGTCGAGATGGCGACTCCCAACATCTACGCCGACTCCATCGAATGGATGCACCGCAACCTGGCCCGCCGCGATTCGGTCATCCTGTCGCTGCACCCGCACAACGACCGCGGCGAGGGCGTCGCTGCGGCCGAGCTGGGCTACCTGGCCGGCGCCGACCGCATCGAGGGCTGCCTGTTCGGCAACGGCGAGCGCACCGGCAACGTCTGCCTGGTCACCCTGGGCCTCAACCTGTTCAGCCGCGGGGTCGACCCGCAGATCAACTTCGCCGACATCGACGAGATCCGGCGCACCGTCGAGTACTGCAATCAGCTCGGCGTGCCAGAGCGCCATCCCTACGGCGGCGACCTGGTCTACACCGCGTTCTCCGGCAGCCACCAGGACGCCATCAACAAGGGCCTGGATCAGATGAAGATCGATGCGGACGAGGCCGATTCGGATGTCGACGACATCCTCTGGCAGGTCCCCTACCTGCCGATCGACCCGAAGGACGTCGGTCGCACCTACGAAGCCGTCATCCGGGTCAACAGCCAGTCCGGCAAGGGCGGCGTCGCGTACATCATGAAGGCCGACCACGGGCTGAACCTGCCGCGCCGGCTGCAGATCGAATTCAGCCAGGAGATCCAGAAGATCACCGACGGCGAGGGCGGCGAGGTCTCGCCGAAGGAGATGTGGGACGTCTTCTCGCAGGAGTACCTGGAGCCGATCTCGCCGCTGGAGCGGATCCGGCAGAACGTGGTCGCTTCCGAGGAAGACGGCGGCGTCGACTCCATCACCGCGACCGTGAAGGTCGACGGCGTCGAGAAGGAGATCACCGGCGAGGGCAACGGCCCGCTCGCCGCATTCGTCGACGCGCTGGGCACCGTCGGCTATGACGTGCAGGTGCTCGACTACGCCGAGCATGCGCTGACCGCCGGCGATGACGCCAGTGCGGCGGCCTTCGTCGAGGTCCGCACGGGCGGCGAAACCAGTTGGGGCGTCGGCGTCGCGCCGTCGATCACGACCGCATCGCTGCGGGCCGTGGTGTCGGCGGTCAACCGCGCCAACCGCCTGAGCTAGTGACCGGCGGCCCGGACGAACGGCCGGCCACGGTCGGCCGGGATCCGAGCGGTCGGTGCCCGTGCGGCTCCGGGGACGTGCTGCGCGACTGCTGCGCACCCATCCTCGACGGCGCGCCGGCGCCGACCGCCCTGGCGCTCATGCGATCCCGCTACACCGCGTTCGCGGTCGGCGCTCGCGAACACCTGCTGGCGAGCTGGGATCCGTCGACGCGGCCGACGGATCTGATGCTCGATGACGGCCCCCGCTGGCTGCGGCTCGACATCATCGCGACCGCCGCCGGCGGCCCGTTCGATACCGACGGCACCGTGGAGTTCGAGGCGTTCTATCGGGATGCCGACGGCCGGCAGTCGCTGCATGAGCGCAGTCGGTTCATCAAGGACGCCGGCCGCTGGTATTACGTGGATGGCGACCTGCTCCCCGGCACCGGCATGCCCTGAAATCCTGACTGCAGCGCGGATTGATCGCCGTGTAGAGGTTCAAGCGCCTGTCTGGTCAGGTTTTCAGGGCGGCGTCAGGCCTTTAGGCGGCTAGACAGCCGCGGCGATGACGAGGGCCAGCGCACCGATCGCGCCGCCCCCGATCACGGCGGCGAACAGCGCCGGCCAGGACTGCCGGATCCGCAGCAGCACCAACGCCGCGGCGATTGCCGCGGCCACGCAGGTGACCACGAGGCCGCTGCGGACGTCGAAGATCTCGGCCGGCATCGAGGACGCGCCGATCTGCGGGAGCAGGTCACCCGCCAGCAGCGGCGGCCGAATCCACACTGCCGCGGTGATGACGGTGGTCGCGATGAGTGCAGTCGCGGCAATGGCCACCGGCACGACCGACCGCCAGACGAATCCGACGATGATCGCCACCATCGCGGCCGCGGCGAGCAGCGCGGTCGCGATCCCCTGATCACGCAACCCGTCACCAAGAATGTCCGAGTAGTGATTCGACGCATCCGAGAAGGCATGTCCCGCGACGACCACCCGGCCGGTACCGGTGAACGACCAGGGAATGCCGAGATCGGATCGGAATCCCAGCCACGGCAGAAAGCTCGTGACGACCGCGGTGGCCGACGCAAGGACGGCGCCGATCGCCGGCCAGATCATCGCGGGCCGAACCGCGGCGGTGGTCGGAGTAGCCATTCGGGCAGGCTACGGGACGAATCGCGGGCTGCGGCATAGGCTGATCGAATGACCGATGTCGATGCGGTGGTCGTCGGATCCGGCCCGAACGGCCTGGCCGCGGCCGTCACCCTGGCGCGCGCCGGACTGCGCGTGCAGGTCCTGGAGGCACAATCGACCATCGGCGGTGGCTGCCGCACCCTCGAGCTGGGGCTGGCGTCCGGTATCCGGCACGACATCTGTTCCGCGGTGCACCCGATGGCGCTGGCGTCACCGTACTTCCGTGACTTCGATCTCCCGGCCCGCGGGGTCGAATTCATCAACCCGGACATGGCATTTGCCCAGCCGTTCGACGGCCGGCCGGCCGCGATCGCCTACCGCGACATCGCCCGCACCGCCACCGAGCTCGATTCACCGGGATGGCGCCGGATCTTTCGGCCGATCGTCAATCACATCGACGCCGCCGTGGAGTTCGCGCAGGGCACCCAACGCGCCCTGCCGAAACCCGGTGCGCTGCCGCTGATTCTGGGCGTAGCAGCGTTTGCCCGCAGCCGCGGCGAGGCACTCCTCGGCGCCGACGGCGCCGCCCTGCTGGGCAGCGTCAGCGCGCACGCCATCGGGATCTATCCGTCCCTCGCCACCGGCGGCGTCGGCACGCTGCTGACGTCGCTCGCGCACGCGATCGGCTGGCCGATCCCGGTCGGCGGCAGCCAGGCGATCACGGACGCCCTGGTCGCCGATCTGCTGGCGCACGGCGGTTCCATCGAGACCGATTGCGCCATCGATACTTTCGAGCAGCTGCCGTCGGCACGCAGCTACCTGTTCAACACCACGCCGCGGGCGGCCGCGCATATTCTCGGCAACCGGATCCCCGGCGGTGCAGCCCGCGGTCTCAAGCGCTTCCCGTACGCCGCCGGTGCAGCCGCCAAGGTCGACTTCGTCGTCCGCGAGCCGATCCCGTGGACCGATCGGCGCATCTCCAATGCCGGCACGGTGCATCTGTCCGGCACCGCCCGAGCCCTGCAGGAGGCCGAGCGCGCCAACGGATCCGGCCGCCACGCTCAGCACCCGTTCGTGCTTCTCAGCGAATCCGGCTGGCACGATCCCACGCGGGCCCGCGACGGCCTGATGCCGGTCTGGACCTATACCCATGTGCCGGCCGGCTCGACGCAGGACGTCACCGAGACCGTCATCGCGCAGATCGAGCGCTTCGCCCCCGGATTCCGCGACATCATCGTCGCCAGTCAATGCGTACCGGCGGCCGAAATGCATTTGCACAACGCCAATTACATCGGCGGCGACATCGGCACCGGCAGTGCGTCGGGGTATCGGCTCTTCGCGCGCCCGCGCCCGACTATCGATCCGTACCGCCTCGGCGCCCCCGGCTACTATCTGTGCTCGGCCGCCGCGCCGCCCGCGTCCGGGGTGCACGGCATGGTCGGCCATCACGCCGCTCGCCGCGCCCTGCGCCACGAATTCGGCATTTCGGAACCGCCCGACCTCAGTCCGGAACCGATCAAGACGGCCTCATGATCGGTCGCCGGGTAGCCATCGTCTGCAGCGCCGCGGCGCTGGCGCTGTCGGCGGCCGCCTGCGATTCGGACCAGCATTCGGCATCGGCGTCGAGTTCGACGGCCACTGCACCGACCCTGCGCGTCACGAGCAGCGTGCTGACCAACGGCGGAGTCGTTGCGCTGCCGCAGGTTTCGCCCCGGTGCGGCGGCCAGAACCGGTCTCCGGACCTGTCCTGGGCACCCGGACCGGCCGGCACCGCCGCCTACGCGGTGACGATGTTCGACCCCGATGCCGCCGCCCACGGTTTCTGGCACTGGGTGGCATTCGACGTCCCGGCCGATCGCGACTCGCTGCCCGGCGGGCTACCCGCACCCAGTCCCGATATCCGGCAGGCGGCCAACCAGGCGGGCGCCGCCCGGTACGACGGCCCCTGTCCGCCGGCGGGGAAGCCGCATCGCTACATCGTGACCGTCTACGCGCTCAAGAACCCGATCGCGCTGCCCGACGGGGCACCGCATGCACAGGTGCGCAGTCAGATCGCGGCCGACACTCTGGCCACCGGCACGCTGACGGCACGCTTCGGGCGGTAGCCGCCACCGACAGTCAGAAGACCGACCGACCCATCCGCCGCCGTAGCCGCATATCCCACAGGTACAGCCGATAGCCGACGGGCAGCGGGAACGGCACGGTCCAGCGGGCGACCCGGGCGGCGAACACCAGCAGCCCGTACCGCCGCCGGTCCGCATCCGTGATCGTCCACTGCATCGCATCACGGACCTCCTGCGGCACACCGTATTTGGTGATCGCGAGGGACCACGGTCCGACCATCCGGTGGATGAGTGTGCCGACCGCGCCCAGCTGTACCCGCAGACCCCGATACGTCGTCAGATCATCCAGATACTTGCGGACGGGCGGATCGATGCGCACCTCCGCCAGCCCCTTCGAGAACTCGTCCTCGTAGTCCGCCCAGGTCGTCGGCCAGGCCGCGGCCGGAACATTGAGCGTGGTGGCCAGCGTCCGCCCGACGACCACCGCTCGGTCGCGGTGTGCCGAATCCAGCGGCCCGTAGACCATCTCGTACTGGTCGACGAAGTATCGGATCAGACAGAGCGCCACCCACCGCTGCAGCGGAATCGCGTTGCCGCTGTATCGAACCGGGCTGGTCTCCCGCGAATACACCTGCGCATGAATCTTTTTGACCTCGTCGTGGACGAACTGCTTGTCCTTCTCGGTCCCGACCGTCGCGACGGCCAGGTACAGCGCGGTGGTGCGACCGCGCTTGACCGGATGCAGGTCGGACCGTCCCGACTTCACCGGGCTCTCGTAGACCCCGTAGCCGACCGCCGGATGCGCGAGCTGCATCACGACATTCGCGGCCGGCAGCCACGGGGCGAGCCAGGTGCCCAGGTCGGCCGGCGAGCCGATGCGACGCTGCCGGCGATTGACGATCAGGGCCGCAACAATCGACGTCAGCGCGCCGACGACCGCAAGGCCGGCGACTACAGATACGACGATCACCCAGGTCTGGGACATCGAGGGCACGTCCTTCCGGTTCTTGGTGAGACGATGATACATGTTTCGTCTCATCGGTACATAGCGCACAGCCCACCACCTGACGGTTGAGGCGTGGCCAGTCGATTGTGAAAGACTCTGGGCCATGTCAGCAGGAGCAGCCGGGAGCCGTAGGCCCGCCCGCACCCGACTCGCACTGAGCGCCGCCGCCACAGCTCGCTGGGCCTCCCAGAAGGCCGGCCGCGGCAAGGGATCGATGATCGGCGGCCTCATCGGCCTCAAGATCGACCCGCGACTGATGCCCCGGCTGGCCGCCGGCAAGCGCACCGCGATCGTCACCGGCACCAACGGCAAATCCACCACCACGCGGATGACCGCCGCCGCGCTGGGTTCGCTCGGCGACGTGATCACCCAGGTCGACGGCGCCAACATGGACGCCGGCATCGTCGCGACGCTGATGCTCGGCCAGGAGGCCCCGCTCGCCGCGCTCGAGGTCGACGAGCTGCACGTGCCGCATGTCGCCGATGCGGTCGACCCGGAAGTGCTTGTGCTGCTGAATCTCTCGCGAGATCAGCTGGACCGCGTCGGCGAGATCAATGCGATCGAACGCGCACTGCGGTCGGGCGCCCAGCGCCATCCCGGCACCACGCTCATCGCGAACTGCGACGACGTGCTCATCACGTCGGTCGCCTACGACAGCCAGAAGGTCGTGTGGGTGGCGGCCGGATCGAGCTGGGCCGGCGACTCCGTCAGCTGCCCGCGGTCGGGCGAGCCCATCGTCCGCGACGGGGTCGACTGGTACAGCACCGGCGCCGACTTCCGACGGCCGACGCCGGACTGGCGGTTCGACGACGTGAACATCTACGGCCCGAACGGATTTCAGGCGCCCCTGGAGCTCCGCCTGCCGGGTACGGCCAATCGCGGCAACGCGACGCAGGCGGTGGCCGCGGCCGTCACGATGGGCGTCGACCCGGCTGCCGCGGTGGCCGCGGTCGGCACGGTCGGTGAAATCGCCGGCCGATACGCGATCCGCACAGTCGGCGACCATCAGGTGCGCATGCTGCTGGCCAAGAACCCCGCGGGCTGGCAGGAGGCGCTGTCGATGATCGACCAGGACGCCGACGGGCTGGTGATCGCCGTCAACGGACAGGTACCCGACGGCGAGGATCTGTCCTGGCTGTGGGACGTGCGGTTCGAGCATTTCGAGTCGATGCAGGTGGTCGCGTCCGGGGAGCGCGGCACCGACCTCGGCGTGCGGCTGACCTACGCGGGCGCCGAGCACACCACCATCGCCGATCCGTTGCGCGCCATCGCATCCTGCCCGCCCGGACGGGTCGAGGTGCTGGCCAACTACACCGCGTTCCGCGATCTGAGCACCGCGATCGACCGGCTGAACCCGGCCGCGGCGAGAGGCAACTGACATGGCCGAATCGACGCTCCGCATCGGCCTCGTGCTGCCCGACGTCATGGGGACCTACGGCGACGGCGGCAACGCCCTGATCCTGCGGCAGCGCGCCCGCATGCGCGGAATCGATGCCGAGATCGTGTCGATCACGCTCAACGATCCGGTCCCCGAGTCGCTCGATGTCTACACCTTGGGCGGCGCCGAGGACTACGCGCAGCGGCTGGCCACGCGACACCTGCTGCAGTACCCCGGCCTGCAGCGCGCCGCGGAGCGCGGCGCCCCGGTGCTGGCCATCTGCGCCGCGATTCAGGTCCTCGGGCACTGGTACGAGACGAATACCGGCGAACGCGTCGACGGCATCTCCATGTTCGACCTGACGACGTCGCCGCAGTCGAAGCGATCGATCGGCGAGATCGTCACCACGCCCCTACTCGACGGTCTCACCGATCAGCTGACCGGTTTCGAGAACCACGGCGGCGCAACGACGCTCGGCCCAGACGCGCGGCCGTTCGCGCGCGTCGTGCACGGCGACGGCAACGCGACCGCCGACCGATCCGAGGGCGTGGTGCAGGGCAGCGTCATCGGCACCTATATGCATGGTCCGGCGCTGGCCCGCAATCCGCAGCTGGCGGACTATCTGCTCGCCAAGGCGACCGGCACCACGCTGGCACCGTTGGATATCGCCGAGGTGGCGCAGTTGCGCACCGAACGTCTCGCGGCCGGCGCCCGCCGGGCCCGTGACGAACGGGCGCGCGAGAGGCAACGCTGACGATGCCCGACCCGGCGACGCCCACTCCGTCATCGCCCGCCCCGCCGACCCTGGTACCCGGCACGACTCGATCGCGGCGCCTGGCGGTCGGCGCGCTGGTGGCGGTCCTCGTCGTCGCCGCGCTCGCCACCTGGTTCACGACGCGGGCGCTGCATCGTCCGCGCGACGTCGTCACCATCGAGGCGACCCCCGATCCGCGGCAGCCGATCATCGACCTCGCCCGGCAGGCGACCGACGCGATGTTCGCCTTCACCGCCGAGACCGCGCCCGGCAACATCAAGGCAGCCCGATCGATGCTGTGCGGCAAGGCGCTCGACGACTTCGCGGCGATCGCCAACGGCGGCCGATTGACCGCCGAGCTGCAGGACAGCGGCGCCTCCGCCGACATCGGCGACGACCGGTACGCCGTCACCAAACAGGATCCGGGACGGGCGCAGGTGCTCGCCTTCTTCGTCCGCAGCATCACCCACGACCAGTCCGGCACCGGCCGCGCGCCGAGCAGCGACTACGCGCTGCGCTACACGGTCGACACCACGACGCTGCCGATGTGCATCAACTCGATCGAGCTGCTCTCGTGAGTCGACGACCCGCTCCGCCCAGGCCCACTCGGCCCCGAACCGTCGTGCGCCGCGCACCCATGTCGGCGCGCGCCGCCGGCTGGGCGATCGCGACGGCCGCGCTGATCGTCGTGGTCGCGGGCACGTGGGCGGCCGCCTATTTCACTGTGCCCGACACCCGCGCCGTACAACGCACCGCCGGCACGCCGGTGATCGACGACGCCGCCGCGATCGGCACCGCGACGAACCTGATCAATGCAGTGTTCGCGCTGCCCGTCACCGACAACCCGGCGAACATCGGCGCTTTCAAGGCCAGCACCTGCGACGACTACCGACATCAGAACCTGCAGATGCTGCAGCAGCGGCTGGATCAGGTGCGTTCCAGCGGGGAGCCGACGTCGGCCCAGGTGGTCGCGATCGGCGTGGTTCCGCACGCGGCCACGGCGTCGACCGCCCAGGTGCTGGCGGCCGTCACCGCCGCCCATGCCGGGAGCGAACTGCGGTATCGGGTGACGTACACCGTGGCCGTCCAGCAGGGCCGGGTCTGCGTCAGCGCCGCCGATTTCCAGTCCTAGCCGCCGGCGCTACCGGCGTCCTGGACGTGATTCACGTCATCACACGGCCGAATCCGGCTCCTAATGTCCGATTTCGACGTCAAAACGACGTTAATAGTTCTCACCGAGCGTCCTGGGGTTTTGTGATGCCCATAGCGGCCGTCGCAAACGTGTGAATCGAAACCGCCAGGAAAGGACATTTGCATCAATATGTTCGTAACATTCCCTTTACACAAGGGGTCAATTTCGCGTTTATCCCAGGGTTGCGATTGCGCTCTCGACCCTGATAAAAATCTGAGCACGGTTCATAACACCTGCTAGAGGCTGTATCCAGCCGGTGGTGCAAGGCGCATGAATGACACCGACGAATTGACGATTCACATCGTTCGATTCAAATGATGTGAATACTAAGAAAGGAACAATCAGCCCATGAAAAGGACGATTGTAAAAGCGGTTGCGGCCACTGCCATGACTGCCGGTGCCATCTCCCTCGGTACGGCGACGGCCACTGCCGCTCCGGCCAAGCCGACCCCGGCGAACCAGCCGGTCTCGGTGCAGGTCGCCCCGGGAATCCAGTACACCGGTGACGGCGCAACTGGCTCGGCCGAAATTGTTACGCCGTTCGGGACGGTCAAGACCGCCAGCGGACAGGTGGCGGTCCAGGACACCACCGGCAAGACGCTGTACGGCAACCCGGAAATCTCTACGCCGAAGCCGGCAGCACCGGTTGCCGCAAGCGCCAAAGTGAATGCAGCGCTGCCCGGCGCAATCAACGCGGACGCCCCGAAGTCGCAGGCGGACAAGAACGCCGACATCCAGACGGCCATCGGCACCGTCGGCACCAACTTCGGCCTCGCTGTTGGCGTGGGCGCCATGGTCGGCGGCGTCGGCGGCGCCGCCATCGGCTGCGCGGTTCCCGGTCTCGTCGGTGTCGCAACTACTGCGGGCGCGCTGAGCATCCCGGCCTGCCTCGCGGGAGCCGCAACCCTCGGCGGACTCGGCGCGATCGTCGGCGGCGCCGCGGTCGGCGCACCTGTCGGTATCGCCTCGGGCATCCAGCAGTACCAGCAGCTGCAGGCCAACGGGGACCTCTGACACACAGGGAGCTCTGACAAACGGGGACTTGTGAGCGATCCCCGGTGAGGGGTCGGGGCCCTCATAATGCTCTACGGCCGGGCCTGGTGAAGACTTCTTCATCAGGCCCGGCCGCTTTTGTCGGTTTGGCGCATAATCCCTGCGCATGGCCGGTACCCATGAGGGAGCTGCGATCTATTCTTAGGCTATCCTCAGCTCGCAATCGTCAGATATCGACGATTACGTAGTTGCCCGGGTATCCCGTGGGCCGAACAGAAGAAGAGCACAGATGAAGTCGATCATCACCAAGTCCGTCGTGGCCACGGCCGCCGTCGCCACCGCACTGACCTTCGGCACGGCCGTGGCCGGCGCCGCACCCGCCACCCCGACTCAGCCCACCAAGCCGAGCCATCCGCCGATCACCGTGCAGGTCGCCCCCGGCGTCCAGTACACCGGCGACGCCAAGACCGGCACCACCGAGCTGGCCACCCCGTTCGGCATCGTGCGCACCGCGCCCGGACAGGTCGCCGTCGTCGACAACAGCGGCAAGACGCTGTTCGGCAACCCAGCCCTCAAGCGCCCGACCGGCACCCCGGCCGCGCCGAGCGCCAAGAACAACGCCGCGCTCGCCGGCTCCACCAATGCCGCTGACGCGCCCAAGTCGCAGGCCGACAAGAACGCCGATATCCAGAGCAGCATCAACAACGTCGCCACGAACTTCGGTCTCGCGACGGGTGTCGGCGCCATGGTCGGCGGCGTCGGCGGCGCGATCCTCGGCTGCGTCTTCCCGGGCGCACTGGCGGGTGTGGACACCGCCGGCACCATGGCCATCCCGGCCTGCATCATCGGCGGCGGCACTGTCGGTGGTCTCGGCGCGATCGTCGGCGGCGCTGTGGTCGGCGTCCCGGTCGGCATCGCTTCGGGCATCTACGAGTACCAGCAGCTGCAGGCCAACGGCGACCTCTGAGTCGCACAGCCCGCGGAGCAGAATCCGCGCC
Organism: Jongsikchunia kroppenstedtii DSM 45133; assembly: GCF_000380485.1. Taxonomy (GTDB): domain Bacteria; phylum Actinomycetota; class Actinomycetes; order Mycobacteriales; family Mycobacteriaceae; genus Jongsikchunia; species Jongsikchunia kroppenstedtii. The sequence goes on from NZ_AQYG01000050.1 coordinate 147,173, forward strand.
GCTTTCATGGATCCGCGCCAGCTATAGCCGGCGCGGATCTGTATTTCCGGCGCGGATTTCGCCGCGCCGCGATGGTTGGCCCGCGGGTCAGCCGACGATCCGGCACCGGCTGCGGGTGTCGTCGACGGCGAACCAGCCCGACTCGAACTGCTGCCAGCGGCCCAGGTTCTCGCGCTCGGACTCACCGTCGCGGGCCACCGCGCGTTCCAGCCGGTCCGTGGCTGATCCGCCGTCCAGCCACAGCGCAGCGGTGAGCCGGTCGGCAACGCGGCGACGCGCGCTCGAGACGCCCTCGATGATCAGCAGCGGTTCCCAGCGGATCCAGACGCGGGTCCCGAGTTCGGCCTTGCCGTCCCGCCAGATCCGCGGGTGGTACCGATAGTCGTGTCCGCGGCGAAACGCCTGCAGCACATCGTCTTCCAGCTCATCCCACCAGGAGACCGGCGCATCCCAGGTGGCGAAGTCGTCGGTGCGCACCAGCACCGAATGCACGCCGCGGTCGCGCAGCTGGGCCACCAGCCGGTCGGCGAACTGTGATTTTCCGGCGCCCGACGGACCGTCGATCGCCACGATTCCCGAACGCAGCTGGGCCGCCAATTCGGCGCACCCCACCACGTCGCCCGTCACGTCAACCGGCCTGTCATGTCAGCGCACGACGCCCGGACAACGCCCGGCCGAGCGTCAGTTCGTCGGCGAACTCCAGGTCGCCGCCCATCGGCAGGCCGGACGCCAGCCGGGTGACCGACAGATCCGGGAAATCCTTGAGCATCCGCAGCAGATAGGTCGCCGTGGCCTCGCCCTCGGTGTTCGGGTCGGTGGCGACGATGATCTCTGTGACGGTCACGCCGTCTTCTTCGGTTCCCAACCGCCGCAACAGCTCTCGGATTCGCAGCTGATCGGGGCCGATGCCGCCGAGCGGATCGAGCGCACCGCCCAGCACGTGGTAGCGGCCGGTGAACTCCTTGGTCCGTTCGATCGCCTGCACGTCCTTGGGCTCTTCCACCACGCAGATCTTGCTGACGTCGCGACGCGCGTCGAGGCAGATGCGGCAGCGTTTGGCCGCCGACACATTGCCGCACACCTCGCAGAACGTCACGTCGTTGCGGACCCGGGTGAGGGCCGCGGTGAGCCGGTCGATCTCGGCATGCGGCACACCCAGAAGGTGAAAGGCGATGCGCTGGGCACCCTTGGGACCGAGCCCCGGCAGCTTGGCCAGCTCGTCGATCAGATCCTGGATCGGCCCCTCATACATCGGGTGCTAGATGCCCAATCCGGGCAGGCCGCCGCCGGCCAGCGGACCCATCTTGGTGGTCGCCAGCTCGTCGCGCTTGGCGGCCAGATCCGACAGCGCACCCACGATGAGGTCCTGCAGCGTCTCGATGTCTTCGGGGTCGACGACCTTGGGATCGATCGTCACCCCGGTCACCTCGCCCACACCGTTACCGGTGACGGTCACCAGGCCGCCGCCGGCGACGCCGCTCAGCTCGGTGTTCGCGATCTCTTCCTGTGCTGCCAGCAGCTGGGCCTGCATCTGCTGAGCCTGCTGCAGCAGTCCGGCCATCGGGTTCTCGGGATTCACCCGTCCAGCCTAACCGGCCGGGCGAGGACTCCGCGGTTGACGGGGCCGCGTGTGACGGGCCGCCGAGGAACCGGCGTTTGCGCTGGTCGCAGGTGTCCCCAGCGGTCGGTACAGCCTCAGTCGCCGATGATCTGCCGCAGCCGCTCGGCGACCGCGTCGAGGTCGTCGTCGCCGACGGCCGCCGCGACGAACTCCAGCACCTGCATGCCGCCGAACAGCAGGGCCGCCCGCGGGGTCAGCACGAACTCGAATTCACCGTCCGAGAGCCGCCACTCGACGATCGCGCCGACGACGGGCGCCCCGGCTCCGGCCGAGACCCCGTAGACGCCGGGCGGATCGGCCAACTCGTGCTGCACCTGCCAGCAGTCGCCGCTGTCATCGTCGATGAAGACGACCGCCTCGAACTGCAGCCGCTCCGAACGCTCGTAGGAAACGCTGATGCTCATGGCGTCGGAGACTCCTGCAGGACCCGGGAACTGGTGAAGGACATGGTCTCACCGGTGAACGGATCGGTGAACTCCAGCCGGTAGGCCAGCAATCGCAGCGGCTCGTCCGCGTCGACCGTCGGCGCATCCGACCCGGCGTAGAGCGGGTCGCCGTAGATCGGCACTCCGAGCCCGGCCATGTGCAGCCGCAGCTGATGCGTGCGCCCGGTGTGCGGGGTCAGCCGGTAGACGTCGTCGTCGCCCAGCTCAATGGTGCTGTGCGCGTTGGGTTCTCCCGCCTCCACCCGGGCCCGCAGATCGCCCGACCGCTTCTCGATCCGGTTGCGGACCTCGACCGGTGTCCGCAACGCGTCGTCGAGCGGCGCCAACGCCCGATACTCCTTGCGCACCCGACGCTCGGCGAACAGCTGCTGGTACGCGGCGCGCACCTGCGGCCGCAGGGTGAACATCAGCACGCCCGCGGTCAGCCGATCCAGGCGATGCGCCGGGCTCAACGTGTCGACGCCGAGGTCCCGGCGCAGCTGGACCAGCGCGGTCGCGGCCACATGCCGGCCGCGCGGCATCGTCGCCACGAAATGCGGTTTGTCGACGACGACCAGATTGTCGTCGCGATAGAGGATCGGCAGGTCGATCGGTCGATCGGGTTCGGCCGGCAGGTCCCGGTAGAGGAACACCACCGCGTTCGGCCGGGCCGGCGCACCCGGGTCGACCCGCCGCCCGTCGATGTCGACCAGCTCCCCTGCCGCCGCGCGTCGCCGCACATCGTCGACGGTCATATCGGCGCATGACCGCACCGCAAGCACCGCCTGCTCCACCGTCATCGTCGGCGAATCCGGCCGCAGTACCACCCGCGTCGGGTCGACACCGTCACGCAGGGGCAACGGTGCCGGGCGCCGGCGTCGAACCATGTCGGCTACTCAGACGTCCGCGAGGTCGACATCGCGCGTCTCCCGAACTGCAAGCAGCGCAATAAAAGTCAGCACGGCGGCCACCGCGAGATAGACACCCACCCAGCCGACGCCATAGTCGTGCACCACCCAGGTCGCGATGAACGGCGCGACCGCGGCGCCGATGATCGACGCCATGTTGTAGGCGATCCCCGACCCCGTATACCGAACATTGGTCGGGAACAACTCCGGCAGCACGGCACTCATCGGCCCGAAAGACAGGCCCATCAACGTCATTCCGACGATCAGGAACAACAGCATCATCGTCTTGTCCACCGAGGACGGGTCCAGCATGATCTCGAAGCACAGCCCGAAGACCACCAGCGCGGCCGTGACGATCAGCAGCACCGGTCGGCGCCCGTAGCGGTCGGCCAGCCATCCCGAGATCGGCACGAACGCCGCGAAGAACAGGACCGAGACCAACTGCATCTTCAGGAATTCGGTATACGAGAACGTCACCTTCACGCCGGACTGGTCGACGACCTTGCCGGTGCCGTACGACGTCGCCCACGTCGTCACCACGTAGAACACCGTGTAGGTGGCCAGCATGACGAATGTCCCGATGATCAGCTCGCGCCACGACGACTTGAGCACCTGCGCCAGCGGCGCGGCCACCTTCTTGCCCTCGGCCACCGCGCGCGAGAACACCGGCGTCTCGGTGAGCTTGAGCCGCACATACAGACCGGCGACCACCATCACCGCGCTGGCCAGGAACGGAATCCGCCAGCCCCACGTCAGGAACGCGTGGTTGTGGGCCGCGGTCTTCGCGTTGAAGTCCATCACCTCCATCAGCACCAGGAACGTGCCGTTGGCGAAGAAGAAGCCCACCGGTGCGCCCAGCTGCGGCCACATCGCCGCCCAGCCGCGTTTGCCGCGCTCGGCGGTCTCGGTCGCCAGCAGCGCGGCGCCCGACCATTCGCCGCCCAGCCCGAGCCCCTGACAGAACCGCATCAGCGCCAGCAGCGCGGGCGCCCAGTACCCGACCGTCGCGTAGGTCGGCAGCAGACCGATGACGAAGGTCGCGATCCCCATCGTGAGGAGCGACCCGACCAGCGTGGCCTTGCGGCCGATCCGGTCGCCGAAATGGCCGAACAGCATCGACCCCAGCGGCCGTGCGGCGAAGGCCAGCCCGAAGGTGGCGAAGGACGACAGCAGCGCCGCGGTGTCATTTCCCTTGGGAAAGAACAGCGTTGGAAACACCAGCACCGCGGCGGTCGCGTAGATGTAGAAGTCGAAGAATTCGATGGTCGTACCGACCATCGACGCCACGACGATCCGCCTGCGCGGAACAGTCGGGTTCGGGTGGATCGCGGTGGTCACCGGCGGACATTAGCCCACGTCCCGCCACCGCACACCACTGACCACGGAAAAACGCGGTCAGTGGCGGACCGCCCTCAGGCCTCCAGGCGCGTCTTCAGATTGGTCAGCAGGGCCAGCTGGATTCGACCGAGCCCCTTCGGCGCGAAGGTCTTCTCGAAGAAGCCGCCGATGCCGCCGGCCCCCTGCCACGAGGTGGTGGTCGTGACGCGAGCGCCGGTGCCCGCGGGAGCCACCTGATACACGGTCACCATCGACGAGTTGGCATCGGTCTCGGTCACCGTGCCATCGGCGCCGACCGACACCGTGGCTTTGACATTGCGCACTCGCTTTTCGGTGGCCTGCAGCGTCCACTCGACGACGGTGCCCGCGCCCTGGCCGCCCTCGAGCACGCGGTAGTCGCGGTACTGCTCGGGCAGGATCGCCGGACGGACGGTCGCGTAGTCGGCCAGCGCGGCTGCGGCCTGCGCCGGAGTGACGTTGACGTCGATGGACTGGGTTGCGGTTACCTGCGCCACGGTGGGCCTTCCTCGAGACAGTTGAAGTCGCCTACGAGCCTGCCAGAATGTTCGCCCTCGGTGTGCGCGGGGTCGTCGCCGACCGGGACGCACACTGGGTCGACCGAACAGGCGATGTCCCGGCGGCACCCGACGCGCCAACTGTTCAGGACGGTCGTACAGTGGGTCAACGTGGGAGTGACGCGCTGAACATGACAACTGTGAACAACCGACTGGGCGAGAACAAGGAACTCGAAATGGGCCGCCCCGCTTTCGATGCGGCGGTCACCGCGTTGCGGCAAAGCTACGCCGCCATCCCCGACGGCGCCACGGTCCGCCTCGCCAAGAAAACGTCCAACCTGTTCCGCAAGCGGGCCGCGACCACGGCCCCCGGGCTGGACGTCAGCGGCCTGAATCGGGTCATCAGCGTCGACGCCGAGAACCGCACCGCCGACGTCGCGGGCATGTGCACCTACGAGGACCTGGTCGCCGCGACGCTGCGCTACGGATTGGCGCCGCTGGTGGTGCCGCAGCTCAAGACGATCACCCTCGGCGGCGCGGTCACCGGACTCGGGATCGAGTCGACGTCGTTCCGCAACGGCCTGCCGCATGAGTCAGTACGCGAGATCGACATCCTCACCGGCGCCGGCGAGGTGATCACCGCAACGCCGACCGGCGAACACGCCGATCTCTACTTCGGATTCCCGAATTCCTATGGAACCCTGGGCTATTCGACGCGGCTGCGGATCGACCTGGAGCCGGTACCGCCGTTCGTCGAGCTGCGGCACGTGCGCTTCACCGATCTGACCACCCTGCAGACGACGATGGATCGAATCATCGCCGACGGATCGTACGACGGCGAACAGGTCGACTATCTCGACGGCGTCGTGTTCACCGCCGACGAGGCCTACCTCTGCCTGGGACGACAGACGGATTCACCGGGCACGACCAGCGACTACACCGGGATGGACATCTACTACAAGTCGATCCGGCACGGCGCCGCGCAGACGCCGATCCGCGATCGGCTGACGATCGCGGACTATCTGTGGCGCTGGGATACCGACTGGTTCTGGTGCTCACGCGCGTTCGGAGCCCAGAATCCGCGCATCCGCCGATTCTGGCCGAAACGGCTGCTGCGCAGCAGCTTCTACTGGAAACTCATCGGTATCGACCAGAAGATCAACTTCAGCGACAAGCGCAACGCGCGCCGCGGCCTCCCGCCGGACGAGCGGGTGGTGCAGGACGTCGAGGTGCCGCTGGAGAACACCGCCGCATTCCTGCACTGGTTCCTGGACAACGTGCCGATCGAGCCGATCTGGTTGTGCCCGTTGCGTCTTCGCGAGCCAGCCACACCCGGCGCCGACGCCGGACGCCCGTGGCCGCTGTATCCGCTGGAGCCGAAGCGCACCTACGTCAACATCGGCTTCTGGTCGGCCGTGCCCACGGTGCCCGGCAACGTCGAGGGCCATACCAATCGGCTGATCGAGCAGAAGGTGTCCGAGCTCGACGGCCACAAATCGCTGTACTCCGAGTCGTTCTACGACGAAGCTGAATTCGATCGCCTCTACGGCGGCGACCGGCTGCGTCAGCTCAAGGAGCGGTACGACCCGAAGTCTCGACTACTGAATCTCTATGCGAAGGCGGTGAAGAAGCAATGATCGACGTGCTCGGCCCCAAGCTGAACCTGTCACAGATTGTGGAGGCGGTCGCCGGCGGCGACCTCAAGATCCGGGTGGAGGCCTACGACGGCAGCAGCGCCGGTCCCGCCGACGCCCAGTACGGCCTGCGGCTGAACACGCCGCGCGGCACCAGCTATCTGGCAACGGCCCCAGACGATCTCGGCCTCGCGCGGGCCTATATCGCCGGCGACCTCGAACTGCTCGGCGGCCATCCGGCCGACCCGTACGAGCCGCTGCGGGCGATCTCGGAGAACGCCGGCTTCCAGAAGCCGTCGCCGATGACCCTCGCCAACATCGCGCGGTCGATCAGCCCGACGCACTTCATCCCGCAGACGCCCCCGCCCCAGGAGGCCCTGCCGCGCTGGCGGCGGTACGCAGAAGGACTGCGACACAGCAAGACTCGTGACGCCGAGGCCATTCACCACCACTACGACGTGTCCAACACGTTCTACGAGTGGGTGCTCGGCCCGTCGATGACCTACACCTGCGCCTGCTACCCCGACTTCGACGCGAGTCTCGAAGACGCACAGGAGAACAAATACCGGCTGGTCTTCGAGAAGCTGGCCCTCAAGCCGGGCGACCGGCTGCTGGACATCGGCTGCGGCTGGGGTTCGATGGTGCGCTACGCCGCCCGACGCGGCGTGCACGTGATCGGCGTGACGCTGTCGAAGGAGCAGGCGGCGTGGGCGCAGAAGGCCATCGCCAACGAGGGGCTCACCGAGTTCGCCGAGGTGCGCCACAGCGACTACCGCGACATCACCGAGACCGGATTCGACGCAGTGTCGTCGATCGGCCTGACCGAGCACATCGGCCTGGACAACTACCCGTCCTACTTCAACTTCATCAAGTCGAAGCTGCGCGAGGGCGGAATGCTGTTGAACCACTGCATCACCCGGCCGAGCAACCAGCGATCCAGCAAGGCCGGCAGCTTCATCGACCGGTACGTGTTCCCCGACGGCGAGCTGACCGGCTCGGGCACCATCATCTCCGCCATCCAGGACATCGGCGGCATGGAGGTGTACCACGAGGAGAACCTGCGCGAGCACTACGCGATGACGCTGCGCGACTGGAACCGCAACCTTCGTGAGCACTGGGACGAGGCCGTCGCCGAGGTCGGTATCGGCACCGCCCGCGTGTGGGGTCTCTACATGGCCGGCTGCCGACTCGGGTTTGAGCGCAACGTCATTCAGCTGCACCAGGTGCTGGCGGTGAAGCTCGACGATCGCGGCAGCGTCGCAGTCCCGCTGCGGCCGTGGTGGAACGCCTAGGTCGCTGCGGTTTGCGGGAAGATCCGCGCCATTTTCAGTAGCCAGACCGAATCCGCGCCACCTCCAGCCACCCACAACCGAATCCGCGCCACTTTCGTGGATCCGCGCCGGCTGTAGCTGGCGCGGATTTGGGATCAGTCGATCGGCTTGGCGCCGAGCTCGTTGGCCAGCAGTTCCATGGCCACCTGATCCGGGTCGGTCCGCGGGTCGGGGCTGGAATCCTTGGCGCCGGCAATCATTTCGCCCACCTCGGAATCGGTCAGCTCTTCGTCAGGCACCGGCGGCTCGGGGTAGTCGGGCTCGGCCTCGGGTTCCGGCGGCGGCGCGTCCGGGCGGCTCGGCCTGGTGAAGGTCTGCTGGCGTTGCGGTTTGGCCTGACGGGTCGGCGCCGCGGCCGCGGCCGGGGCACTCCCCGCCTCGACGCGCACATCCCAGTCGACCTGCAGCACATCCGATAGCGCCGCGCGCATGGCATCGCGCGCCGCGGGTTCGGCCAGCCGGCCGGCGATCGGCGCATGTGGATGCGCGATGACCACGGTGTTGCCATCCATCGCGGCGGGCATCGCCGGCGACAGCATCGCTTCGTAACGCTTGGCCCGCTGGCCGACGGCCTGCCGGACCTCCGACCACTGGGCCTTCACCCGCTCGAGCGCCTCGCTGTCGGGAGCCGACGACTCCGGCTGCGGCGCAACAGGTTCCGGCTCCGCCGCGGGTTCGACCATCGCTGCCACCGACTCGGGCTCGGCTATCGGTTCGGGCTCGGCCAGCGGGACCGACTCGGGCTCAGCTACCGGCTCGACAGGCGTCGGCGCGGCCGCGGGTTCAGGTTCAGGCGCCGGTTCCGGCTGAGTCGGTTCAGGTGCTGGCTCCGGCGCGGGCGCCTCGACGATCGGCTCCGGGGCAGCCACCGGCTCCGGGCTTGCCGCGGGTTCCGGGGTTGCTGCCGGCTCCGGGGCTGCTGCCGGCTCCGCGACCGACGCGGCGGGGGCCGGCTCGGCAGTCGCCGGGGTCGGCTCGACAGTCGACGGGGTCGACTCGGGAGCCGCAGCCTGCTGCGAGCGGCGGACGTACTTGGGCGGGTCGGCAGGTTCGCTCACCGGCTCTCGACCCGGGGCCGCCGGAGCACGCGGGGCCGCGGGGGCCGGTGCGGAGGGCGCCACGCCGGATGCCAGCTGCTGCTCGATGCGTTCGACACGTTGCAGCACAGCCGATTCCGCGTCGGACGCCGACGGTAGCAGCATGCGGGAGCACATCACCTCGAGCAGCAGCCGGGGCGAGGTCGTTCCCCGCATCTCCCCCAGCGAGGCGTGCACGGTCTCGGCGAATCGGGTCAGCGTCGCCGCGCCGATTCCCTCCGACTGGGCGATCATCCGCTCGAGCTGATCCTCCGGCGCCTCGACCAGACCACGACTGGCCGCGTCCGGAACGGCCTGCAGCACAATGAGATCCCGCAACCGGTCGAGCAGGTCGGCACTGAAGCGTCGCGGATCGTGCCCGGAGTCAACCACTGACTCGACCGCGCCGAATAGCGCGGCACCGTCGCCGGCGGCCAGCGCGTCTACAGCACTGTCGATCAGCGCGACGTCAGTGGCGCCCAGCAGCGCGAGCGCCCGGTCGTAGGTGACGCCGTCGTCGCCGGCTCCTGCCAACAGCTGATCGAGCACGCTCAGCGAGTCACGCGGCGAACCGCCACCGGCCCGAATCACCAACGGGTACACCGGCGGTTCGACCGCGACGCCCTCGGCGGCACAGATCCGCTCGAGCAGTCCGCGCATCACCGGCGGCGCCAGCAGGCGGAACGGATAGTGGTGCGTCCGCGACCGGATCGTCGGCAGCACCTTCTCGGGTTCCGTGGTGGCGAAGATGAAGATCAGATGCTCCGGCGGCTCCTCGACGATCTTCAGCAGCGCGTTGAAGCCCGCCACCGTGACCATGTGGGCCTCGTCGACGATGAACACCCGATACCGCGATTCGGCGGGCGCGTAGAACGCCTTCTCGCGCAGGTCGCGGGTGTCGTCGACGCCGCCGTGGCTCGCCGCGTCGAGCTCGATGACGTCCAGGTTGCCCGGCCCGCCGGGAGCCAGGGCGACACACGACGGGCAGGTGCCGCAGGGCGTCGACGTCGGGCCCTCCACGCAGTTCAGCGAACGGGCGAGGATCCGCGCCGACGACGTCTTGCCGCAGCCGCGAGGGCCGGAGAACAGGTATGCGTGGTTGATTCGTCCGGAATCGAGCGCCCGGCACAGCGGGTCGGTGACGTGTTCCTGCCCGACGACTTCGGCGAAGCTGGCAGGGCGATAGGTCCGGTACAAGGCCACGGTGCGAGCCTACCGATTGGGACTGACCGGTCCCGCAGTGCGGGCGGACCCGGCGGCCCGGAGTTCACGCAGGGCCGCCGGACCCCAGGCCACGATGGTCGCAACGCTCGTCACCGCGAACACCCAGAGGTACGGCTGGCTGGTGAACCAATGCGTCCACTCAGGTGTGGTGTTCATGAACACGCCGACTGCGTACCAACCGTGGCGCCACTCGTCGACTCCGACATGCACCGGGCCCCGTAGGCTTTTCAGCCAAGAGAACACCGCAAGGTACAGCCCGACGGCAGCGAGGATCGCCAGCATCAGCGGGCGCCACTGGGCGGTGCGTCCCCATTGAACGTCCGCCTGCAGGCGCCGACCGAATCCGATCATCAGATGGACGAGATAGACAGCCAATAGGACGAACCACACCCAATGGTGGCCCCAAGCAAAGGGCGAGACGGCACACATGGTCATGCCTACCAGCGTCACCGCCAGGAGTTCTTGGCCATTTCGGTGCGCCAGCCAGGCCGCAACCATCCCGAGGACGCCGGCGAACGCGATGCATACCAGCCACAGCAGAGTCGACGGCGTCTCGGTACCCAATGACATTGCCAGCGCACCTTTGATCGATTGATTGCTGGCTACCCGCAATGTGGGAAAGACCCTGTCCGAGTTGAATGCCTCGGAAGACCAGTACTTCCATGAGTCGCCCGGCATCGCGATAAAGCCGATCACGATTGTCGTCGCGAACGTGGCCACCACAGTGGCGGCCGCTCGATAGCGTCGAATGATCAACAGATATACGAAGAAGAATGCCGGTGTCAGTTTGATGCCGGCCGCGAGTCCCGTGGCGATACCTCGCAATCGACTTTCCCCCGGACGCACCAGATCCCACACCACCAGCGCCATCAAGAAGACATTGATCTGCCCGTACCAGATGGTGGTGCGTACCGGCTCCAACAGCGACAGTATCGACACCAGACACCCGGACACCACCACCAGCTGCCAGCACATCCGATAACCGAGTGACCTGAAGCTGGTGACTATCACCCACCACAAAGTGGCGAATATCGCCGCGCTCCACAGGTAGACCGCGTGCATCTTGGTGAGCCAACCCAGCGGCTGGAATACCAGTATTGAGAACGGAGTGTAGGTGTAAAGCAGACGTCCCAGCGCGGGGCCGTTGTATACACGCTCGCCGTGTGCCCATCGCATTGCGCCGTGACGGTAGACATCCATGTCAACCTGGTTGCGAAATATGCCGAACGGCCAGTTGCGGTACGGCGTGAGAGTCAGTTGCACATACGCCGCAATCACGGCACCGATGATGAAGAGGACAAGCAGCTTCCGGCTCCGCGGGAACGGAGTGGATGCGGCCACCGGACCTCCTCCTAGCCCATGCGCGTCGAGAAGACAGACGCGCACGGCCTCACGCTATTGCTTCGAGACGCCTTCCGCTGGTTGGCGCACCGCAACCCGCTCGGGTTGTTGACGCACCGCGACCTTGTCGGGATATCGGAGTGCGATCACGACCGTTACCACCGCGGTGATCAGGAAGACCCATACGTACGAGCCGTACACCAGCCAATGCAGCCAGGTGACGCTGTTGTGGACGAACAGGCCGGTCAGGTAGGCGTGGTCCCAGTGCCGGCCGAGGGTCGCGATGTTCACGACGTACCGCGGCCACAGGAAGGTTCCGGCGCCGACCGCCAACGCGGCGACCAGCGCGGCCACCGAGACTGCCGGCTTGCGTGCCTGCAGCACGTAGTGCAGGCAGATGATGATCAGCGGCACCACCCACACCCAGTGGTGACCCCAGGACATCGGCGAGACCGTCGTCGCCGTCATGCCCATCAGCGTCACGGCGAGGAGTTCGTTGCCGCGCCGGTGCGAGAGCATCGCCGCGCCGACGCCCAACGCCAGCGCCGCCAGAACCAGTGCGGCCCACAGTATTACGTTCGGGTCGGTGGTGTTGCCGACGTTGGCCAGCAACCCGCGGATCGACTGATTGCCGGCCATGTTCGACGGACCGACCCGTTGGGAATCGAGGAAGGTGCCCGACCAGTACTTCCACGAATCGCGGGGCAGGCACAGGAACCCGATCGCCCCGGTCGCGACGAATCCAATCACCACCCACTTGGCCGCCCGGCTGCGCACCGCGAGCAGATACACGGCGAAGATCAACGGCGTCAGTTTGATCCCCGCGGCGATGCCGGTGGTGAATCCGCGCAGTCGGCTGCCCTCGGGCCGGGTGAGATCCCAGAGGATCATCAGCATCAGGAACACGTTGATCTGGCCGAACCAGATGGTCGTGCGCACCGGCTCGAGCAACAGCGACATCACGACGAGCGACATCGCCACGATCCGCAGCGGCCAGTCGATCGCGTAGCCGAGATTGCGGAAGCACAGCGTGATGCAGAAATACAGCGCGATGAAGATGCAGACCGTCCACGTCCAATGGGCGACCACGAAGGGCACCGCGGCGAACGGCAGAAAGATGACGGCCGACGTGGGCGTATAGGTGTAGTACTGAATGCCCAGCACATACCCCTCGTAGAGCCGATGCCCGTCGACCACCGACAGCGATCCGTGACGGTAGACGTCCAGATCGACGCCGTTGTTGAACATCCCCCAGTCGACGTCGTTGAACGGCACCGCCCATTGGTGGACGATCAGCGACACGACCGCGAGCACCACGAAGACACCGGCGGTCAGCCAAGGACGTGGAAGCCGAAACCGCGGATTGATGGCGCTTCGGCTATCGATCACCTGCGAAACAATACCGCCCGGCTTCAGAGCCGATTCACGGTCGTGCACCGGGATAACTGTGGCTCTGGCGGTGCTATCCGACAACTATTGTCGCTGCGCGCCCCACAGCAACAGAAAAATTCGAGCGCTACTGATGGTCGGCGAGAATCTTGTCCGCAGCCGCCAGCAAGACGCACGTCGCGAGGCCGTCGACCGCCGTCTCCAGCTCGGACACCGAGGGGAAACTCGGCGCCAGCCGGATGTTCCGATCGTGCGGGTCGTTCTTGTACGGGAAGGTCGAGCCCGCCGCCGTCAGCGCGATGCCGGCGTCCTTGGCCAGATCGATCACCCGGGACGCCGTGCCGTCGATGACGTCGAGGCTGACGAAGTAGCCGCCTTCGGGATCGGTCCAGTCGGCGACCTTCGCGTCGGTCAGCCGCTCATCGAGGATCCGCTGGACCATGTCGAACTTCGGCTTGAGCAGCTCGCGGTGCTTGGCCATGTGCTCCCGCACGCCCTGGGCCGAACCGAAGAACCGTGCATGTCGCAGCTGGTTGACCTTGTCCGGGCCGATGGACGTGATGATGTGGTGCTTCGAGTACCAGTCGATGTTTGCCTTGGATCCACCCATGAAGGCGACGCCGGCACCGGCGAAGGTGATCTTGGAGGTCGAGGCAAACACCAACGGACGGTTGGGATTTCCGGCGGCCGCGGCCATGCCGAGGATGTCGACCGGAGCCGGCGGCTCGTCGACAAGCGTGTGCACCGCGTAGGCGTCGTCCCAGATGATCCGGAAGTCCGGTGCGGCCGTCGGCATCGCCGCCAACTCCTGAGCGACCTCGGGAGAGGTGGTGATGCCGGTCGGGTTGGAGTAAGTCGGCACCAGCCAGATGCCTTTGACCGCTGGGTCGGCGGCGAGCTCGGCGCAGCGCGCAACATCCGGACCGGTCGGGTTCATCGGCACGGTGATCATCTCGATGCCGAGGCTCTCGGTGACCGCGAAGTGCCGGTCGTAACCGGGTGCCGGACAGAGGAACTTGATCGGCCCCTGCTTGCTCCAGGCGTCGCCGTCGGGGGTGCCGTGCAGCATCGCGAACACGAGCGAGTCGTGCATCATCGTCAGGCTGGCATTGCCGCCGGCGAGCAGCTGGTCGGCGGGGATACCCAGCAGCTCGCCGAAGATCGCGCGGAGCTCGGGGTTGCCGGCGGGCGAGCCGTAGTTGCGAGTGTCGACGCCGGAGCTGTCGAGGAAGTCGTCGCCGGGCAGTGAGAGCAGCGCGTTCGAGAGATCGAGCTGTTCGGGACTGGGCTTGCCGCGGGTCAGATCGAGTTTGAGGCCGGCCGCCTGCAGCTTCGCGTACAGATCACGCAGATCAGACTGGGTGGACCGGAGCTCGTCGGTGCTCAGCGAGTGGAAGTTCACCGCGGGACGGCCCTTTCGATTGCCGGGGGTAAGGGGACCCCGCGCACCCGAGAGAGCCCGCTGACCCTTGCTGCCTTCCGGCCCTGGGGGAGTTCACAGGATGCACGCCGCGCGGGATCCGTCGACCAGTGTACTGGCTCCCTGCGTGCGACGCGTTTTGGGCCCATCCATGCGGGACCGATAGGATGCAGCTCGGTGATGCCTCGGTGTGGCGTCGCCGACCTGGAGGATTCGCCTAGTGGCCTATGGCGCTCGCCTGGAACGCGGGTTGGGTTAACAGCCCTCAGGGGTTCGAATCCCCTATCCTCCGCCGGATGCCTGTCCACGCAGGCCAGAAAGGTTCGACGCTAGCCAGCGTCGAACCTTTCTCTCGTCCTTGCCCGTACTTGCCGCTGGCGCGGCCTTATCGATGGCTGTCCCGACAGCCTCCGGATCGCTAGCCGAGGACACCTCGTCGCTCGTCTGCGTCCCCGGCCATCTTGTGCCGCCGGTAGCGTTCGCGATGAAACCGTGCCCGACTGGCTTCATGCGCGGCATGGAACTTCTGGATTGCTGCCTCGTAAGGCAACACCGGCCGCAGTGGCTGGGAGTCGATGGCAGTCACGCTGTGCCGGTAGCCACGCAGAAACAGCCTGTCGGAATAGGTTAGAGCGACGATTGCCGCCAGGATCACGATGACCAGCATCTGCGAACGCCTCCCCAAAAAGCTTGGCGGGTATTAGTTCTTTGCGGACACTATCGACCGTAAGTCGGCCACACTGCTATCGCGCTACCAGTACATCAACGTTGGATGACCACGGCGGGTGAGCCCGACGGCCCCAAGCCAAGTGCGGCGGCCAGCCCAGGGAAGGCTCAGGGTTGCGTTTGGCGCGGTAGGCAGTTCGCAGATCCCAGAGGGGCTGCGCTGTGACCGAGAACGAACGCGATCCCCGGCGCGGAAAGCCCGTTCGGGCAGTTCATTGTTCCGAACCCGACGCCGGGGAGATCTCCCGAATTCACACACAACGCACCGTTGCAGGCGACGTTGGGTGGGGTCCATCCGGGAGCTGCGGTCGCGGCGCCGCTTCCCAGACCGATCGCCGCACCCGTCGCGATGGCGAGCACACCGAGTGCTGTTGCTTGAAGTCTTCGAACGGACATGACTACCTCCTGGTCAGAGACGAGAGCTACGGGTTCGGGGTGATCAGGGCTGGTTGATCAGGTAGGGCACGATGTCAGCACCGGTATCGATGCTGGCAAGTTTCCACCCCTGGTCAGTCAGGGTGGTTGCCGCCGCGGTAGCGATCACGGTGCCGGGCAGCTTCGGCCAGGTGGCGGCGAAAAAGACGACAGCATGGGTGCCGTCGTGCCGAATCTCCACCGGGGCGTTCATCTGGATCGGGCCGCGTCGGTTTCGGATCTGGCGGGCTTCACTGTTGGGAGCGCTAAATACCGTGGGGTCGCTTGCCATGTCGCTGTAGGCGACATCGGTGGTGCAGGCCAGCATCAACGGCCGATCCAGCGCGTAGAACGCGGCGAACGTGCGCGCCACCGCAGCAGTCGGGCTAGCGGCGTTGCAGCGTGGTGCGGGCTCAGCGTTCGCACTTGCGGCGCTGATGGTAGTCAGGGCGGTGAGCATCACCAAAGCAGCCGCCACGAGCGACGCCACATACATGGGGATGCGATGCGCAGATATCAAGCCAGGTCCCAACCAGATCTACAGATTTGCAATAGTGAATTTGAAAAGTAGCAGCGCTCATAAATCTTCGCAATACGAAGCGCCGACATGCGGCCGATTGGTTTGGTGGGTGCCGCTCGCACAGACACCGTGCGCGCACGCGGGCGTGGCGGCCGGAACGTCGGTCCAGATAAGCGGCGGGCAGGCCTTGGCCGAGTCGTGCCACGATGTGCTGGTGGATATTCGGGATTGGTGGCGCCGCCGGGGTATGAGCGATCCTGTGGCAGGGACCTACCGTGTGACGCAGTCGGGGTTCCCCCTTGATTTCCATTCGTCCTGGGAGAGCTCGCTATTGGATGGGGTGGTGAGCGCGCCCGGCGTCACGCCTGCAGCGGTGCAGCACCGCTGCAGTGTGCCGAGCCGACGGTGGCCCAGTGCGGGGGATGTGTTGCCGGCGTGGGTGGATCGTGCGAACCCTGCCGATATCAGGATTCGGTGGAATCGTGTTCCGTTGCGGGACATAAGTCGCGCGACGCGGACCCGTTCCGCGAGCGCGCAGAAGTTGGCCGCCGAGATGCGTAAACATCAACGCCCGTAACGGGCTGCGGTACGGACGCGGCACTCAGTGCAGGGTCAACGGCGCCGCCGGGCCGACGCTGAGCAGCGCGAGCGCCTCGGGACGGATACCCGGACGGAAGGTCACCGCCGCGGCCGTGACCTGACCGTCGGCCGTGAGCCGGGACAGGTCGACATCCGCGATCGGCACCCGCATCATCGCGTCGGTGCCGTTCATGTTCGTCGTCGACGTCGCCATCGTGAGGACGCCACGACCGCCGCGCACCGTCAGCTCCGGATCCGCCAGGGCGAACTCGACGAGATGGAATCGGCTGTAGGCGACGACGGTGCCGCGGTAGGCAAGAGTGCCCACGCCGTTGCGAATCTTCTTGTCGCGCAACGCGAACGTGAGCCGACCCTGATCATCGACTCCAGCCCCATCGGATGCGGCCAGCCCGCCCTGTGCGGTGTCGACGACGGTCTTACGGAATGCCGGCGCGTACGCCCAGAGTAAGTCGGCCGGCGCCGGGCGCGGGGTGTTCGGGCCGGGCCGCGGGTCGTAGTTCACCGGGACGAAGCGCTCCTGGGCGGCGTTGGTCGCGTCCGCAGCGCCGTACGTGTAGACGCCGTACCGGGCCCCCGCCGGGATGTCCTTGGGCGTCGTCGCGGTGATGCGCGCGACGAACGAGCCGTCCGCCCCGAGCGAGACCCACTGCTGGCGGACGGTTCGGCGCAGGTCGAAAGGAACGTCGGGGACCTGCGCCAGGGCCGACGGCGCGAGCGCCCACTTCATCGCCGACCGGTTGACCGCGCGTGACGCCTCCGGCGCGCCGGCGGACGGTTGCCAGACCGGCGCGAACGCACCGAACGCGATGAACGTGCCATGCGGAACACCCGGCGGCACCGGCACGGGCAGTCCCTGCCGATTCGCGTTCGGGTCGAAGCCGTACCCGCGGATCACCAGCTGGTCGCCCGGGCGGACGGTCTGCGCACCCAGCGGGGTGACGCCGTCGGCAGCGAACACGGCGATGCGGGCACCCGCTGCCGCAGGTGCGGCCGCGGCCGTCGCCGGCACGCCGACCGCGAGCGCCAGCACCAAACCGAACAAAAGAGACAGGCGTTTCATATGGGTACCCTAACCTGCAGTCAGCCAGTCGAGGCCCGGGTACTAACTATTCGCTGCCCGGAAACTGCTCCGTGACCTGCCCGGACTCATGCGCCGACTCAGCCCCGTCATCGGTGGCGATCAGCTGTTGCAAGAACGCGAACAACGCACCGAGCAGAAAGAGCGGGATCGCACACAGCAGCGTGCCCCAGTAGTTCCACCAATTGAAAATGCCCACAAAGGGCATCACCCCGTAGGCCGCGACGGCCAACCACGACGCCGATATTCGCATCACCGCTGCCGCCACGGCCGCGGGCATCACCAACGCAACGCCCAGCCCGATCACCGGCCAGACTCCAAGTACCCGGACGTTCGATGCCGAACATCGTTCCGGCAGATCGCCCCCAGGGATCGGCCCGCACTGCTCCGCCGGCCAGGTACCCGCCCACATCGCCAGCGCCACAGCGGCGCCCGCCAGCAGCAGCCAGAACAGCCGGAACATCGCCATCATCGAACCTTAGTCCGGCGAACGGATAATTCGGGCTGCAATCCGATCAGCCGGCGAGAGTGCGGAATCCGTTCTCGGGCTCCAGTTCGAACGCGGTCTCGAGCAGCGTCCGTTCGTCACCGTGGGCACCGGACAGCTGCACGCCGATCGGCAGGCCGTCGTCGGTGACGCCCAGCGGCAGCGAAATCGCCGGCGTCCCAGCGATATTCTGCAGTGGCGTAAATGCGACGTAGGCGCGCAGATTGCGGACCAAATCCTCGTACGGCTGATTCGGCGACAGGTGACCGATCCGCGGCGTCGTGTGCGCCAGGACCGGCGACAGCACCAGCTCGCGCTTGTCGTACATCGCCGCGACCTCCCGGGTCGCCCGACGCAGCCGCCGCAGGGCACCCGGCGTCCGAGTGAACTGCTTGCGATGCGCGGCCCGTAGGCCGGCCGTCAGACCGTCGGTCTTGGTGGAATCGAAGGACTTGTCCAGCAACAGTTTTCCGGTCGACGTCGCCAACTCCGCGGTGAGCGACCAATACTGCAGGAAGTCGTCGGCGAATTGCTGCGACACCGGCAGCGCGATCGGCTCGACGATATGTCCGGCCGCCTCGAGCGCGCGGGCGACGTTCTCGACTGCCGCCCGAGTCTGCGCGTCGACCGTCGCCGACTCATCGACGGTCTCCAGCAGCAGGCCGACGCGCAGCCGCCTCTTCGCCGGACCGAGCACCAGCCCGACCGGCGGCAGCGCCGGATTGCGCCAGAAGTCTTCGGCCGCAGCGAAATACGCCGCCGTGTCGCGCACGCTTCGGGTGAGCACCCCCTCGGAGATGATGTTGATCGGCAGATGTTTGGCGGTATCGCCGTCGCGATGACGTCCGCGGGTGGGCTTGAGACCAACCAGCCCGGCCGCGGCAGCCGGGATCCGGATCGAGCCGCCGCCGTCGTTGGCATGCGCGATCGGCAGGGCACCGGACGCCACCAGCGCGGCTGACCCGCCGGACGACGCACCCACCGAATAGTCGGTGTTCCAAGGGTTTACGCAGGCCGGCTCCGACCGGAACTCGGTCGAGGCGTTGAAGCCGAACTCCGGCAGCCGGGTCTTCCCCACGACCGTGACACCGCTGCTCAGCAACTGCTGCGTGACGATGTCGTCCTTGGCGGCCGGCTTGCCCCGAAAAGCCTCCGACCCCATGCCGGTCGGCAGCCCGGCCAGCACGGTGTTGTCCTTGATCGCAAACGGCACACCGTAGAGCGGAGCCCCCGTATCGGCGCCAATTCTAGGCTCCGGCAACAGGTCTCCGGACACCGCGTGCAGCACCGGGTCGACGCGGGCGATCCGCTCCAGCGCGGCCGCCGCGACCTCCTGCGGGCTCGCGGCACCCGATCGCACCAGCTCGGCCACGCCAACCGCGTCGAGCGTGCCGAGCGCGTCGTCGGTGAATGCAGAGATGCGTTCGGTCATCGGACTCCTAGCGTTGCGGATCAGGCGGGCTTGCGGTCCTCGACGTAGCAAACCGATCGCAGCACGTCATTGACGGTTGCGACGCCATAGAGGTTAGGCGCGTTGAGCACACCGAACGGCAACGGGATCAGCGCGAACGGGTTGATGACGCCGCCGATCGGCGTCACCACCGTGCCCAGCGCGCTCACTCCCAGGCCCCACGCATCCGCCATGAGCTGCGTCGATATCGCGTACGCGTAGTAGACGGCCGTCAGCCCGGTGGCCACCGGCAGTTGACTCAACGGCACGGTCCGCTTGTCCATCGAGGGGTCGTGGTTCTTGTGGTTGAGGCCGATGATCGAGTTCAGGATCGCGCCACCGGCGTACGGGACCAGCGTCATCGCATACGAGAGCACGGTCTCGATGGTGCTGAAGTCCTGCGGGTCGGCCGGAATGATTCCCTGCGGGACGGTCGCCAGCTTCATGAACTCCTGCAGCCGCGCCGTCCGATCGGTGATCATCGCCGCGTTCTTCGGGTCGGCCTTCTTCAGATAGTCGGAGGTGCGCGCGACGACCGTCGACATCGGCTGACTGCCAATCGACGGGCAGTTCTTGCGGTCCGCCAGCGCAATCTGGTCGGCGAAGCCCTTGAGCATGGCCGGCACGTGCTGGGTGAAATGCAGGTCCATGTCCGGCTTGCCGGCATGCTCCTTCTGCGACTGCGTGACTGACACGATGCAGGCGTTGGCGATCTGGTTAGTCAGCGTCTTGAAGATGAGGTTCATGCCCGCGGCGCCGAGCAGTAACGGCAGCGCGACCAGCGATCCGACGGAGATGACGCCGCCGATCGAGTAGATGTTCGGAATCGTCGAGTACAGCGTCATCGCCGGGATGTAGAAGCCGACGTAGAGATAGAGGTATGCGGTCTCGACGGCCTGGCTCAAGGTCAGGTTCTCCACCGAGATGCGAGCGCCCGACTGTCCGTTCTTGATGTTGAGCAGCTGGGCGACGATGTAGGTCGACAGCGGCTCGCGGTAGGTCATCATCGGGGTGCTCTGGTCGCCGCCCAGCCCGTACGGGTGGTTCGACACGGCCGTGTTCGCGATCCCGGTGGTCTGCATCGCGTGATGCGCCTGCGTCTTGAAGGCCTGCGCGTTGGCCTTCATCGCCGGCGGCAGGCTCGGCAGGAGCGAGTCGAACTGCGCATCGAAGATCTCGCCCAGCGTCGCGAACGCGGAGCCGACGCATTGCTTGGGCGCATTCGCGGGCGCGGGCGCGGTACCGGTCGCCGGGGCCGCGGTGGCCGGCGACTGTGCGGTGACCAGGACCAACGCGGTGGCGACGGCGGCAAGCAGGGCTACCGAGACTCGCTGGATTGAGCGCATACGGCTCATTGATTTCCCCCGAAGTTATAACTACCCGGTTTGAACCGGGGCAACTGACCCAGAAAGGCTAACCCGGCGAACGTAGCGATCGTAAGTAACTGGCGATTTCGCCCGGGCAAACGACAGGTGACTAGCACCAATCCACTTGCGACAGAGGATGCCTCGCCTACGTCGAAGCATCTGTAATACGTGAGCTCGCAGGATCGCTGCGGTGGACATGCATCGTCACCGGGCCGACCTTGTACTCACCCACCTGGCCGAACCCGAATCGCCGCGCGGCGCTGGCACCAATGCTGCGCGCGGCGGTCGCCATCCAGACGGCCGAACCCTCGCGGCGAGCCTCCGCGAACGCCGGGGCCAGCAGCCGTTCGCTGAGATCGGTTCCGCGCGCCCGCTCCGCATAGCCCGCTAGCACGATCTCCACATCGGGATGCGGCAGCCGCCCGGCGGCACATGCCCGCTTGAACTCGGCCAGCCGTTGCACGAATTCCGGATGCCGGCGCAGCAGCTCGATCGATCGCTGCTCGAACCCGCGATCAGGCGCCGACTGCAACGGCTCCGCCGGCGACCACACCACGACGCCGAGCAGCTCCGCACCGTCGAACCCACCGAGCACATAGCCGGCTCGCAGATGCTCGACGAGCTGGATCTCGATCAGCCAGCACTCGACCTCGCGATCATCCGCGCACTCGCCCAGCAGCCACCGAT
Organism: Jongsikchunia kroppenstedtii DSM 45133; assembly: GCF_000380485.1. GTDB lineage: Bacteria > Actinomycetota > Actinomycetes > Mycobacteriales > Mycobacteriaceae > Jongsikchunia > Jongsikchunia kroppenstedtii. The sequence goes on from NZ_AQYG01000050.1 coordinate 168,724, forward strand.
GCAGCGGGACCTCACGCAGCACCGGCAGCAGCAGATCGACCGCAAGGCCGAGTTCGTCAACGGCGAGCGCACGAACCTCAAACACCATGACCTCCACCTGCACCCTCGCTCGAGCCCGGACATGACGAACGGCCCCGCTTCCACGGGGCCGTTCGATGGCTTCCGACTACCCGGTGGTGCCGCTGCTACCGGTGCCGAGCAGGCTGCTGAGGCTGCCGGTTCCGCTGTCGCCACCGTCCCCGAGCAGCCCGCCGAGCAAGCCTCCGAGAATCGTGCCCAGGCCGCTGCCACTTCCGTCACCTAGTCGCATGATCTGTCCTTTCAGTTGCTTAGACCCTCGTTAAGGAGGGCTCGCTAAGCGTGACCCACGCCACTCAACTCCATGTGAGAAATTTTCAACACGTTATCTTTTCGTTATAAATTGCCCGGGCATAGTTCGCAAACCGCGCGAGCGCGCGTCCGAGCCGGCCGAATCGAGGCCGAGTCTTGCACCCAAACAACGAACGGCCCCGCTGGTCAGCGGGGCCGTTCGTCAAGCTTCCGACTACGGCGTGGTCGGAGGAGTAGTGCCGCCACCCAGGATGCTGCTCAGGCTGCCGGTATCCAGGCCCAGGCCGGACAGGATCGAGTCAAGGCTTCCGGTGGTTCCATCTCCAAGACGCATGTGCGTTCCCTTCATTTTCTAACTTGTTAGTTCGTTACCCCCGACTAGGAGAACGACAACAGCTTGGTTGTCTTAATGGACTTTATGTGTGAAATATCCAACATAGCTATCTCGTCGTTACCCAGTATTCGGTCATTCGCCCCAAAACTCGTGCCGGAGATTCATGCTGCCTCATATGGTTTGAGGTAGGCGTGCATCGTCACCGGGCCGACCGTGTACTCACCGACGGCTTCGAAACCGAACCGCGCTATCGAACTCGCCCCGATCTCGAGCGCGGCCGTTGCGAACCAAACACAGGCTCCAGCCCCGGTCGCCGCGTCGAGTACCGGAGCCATGAGCTTCGCCATCACATCGGTGGCACGGGCCCGCGGCGCCAGGCCGGCCAGCAGCATGGTGGCACTGCGCTGCGGGGGCGGGTTATCCATCGCGGCCCGGTGAAACTCCGCAAGGCGCTGCCGCAGCCCGGGGCGATGCTCTAAGAGTTCGATCGAGCGGCGCTGAAACTCCGGCTCGGACCTGGGCGCATACGGATCCGGCGGCGACCACGCGAGCACGCCCACCAGCTCGCCACGGTCGAAGCCGCCCAAGACGTATCCGGCCCGCAGCGACTCGATCAATTGCAGCTCGATCAACCAGCGCTGGACCTCGACATCATCGGCGCACTCGCCGAGCAACCACTCGTTCAACGGCGCCTCACGCAGCACTGGCGCCAGTACGTCGACGGCATCGGCGAGTTCGCCGACGCTCAACACCCGGACCTCACTCATCACAGAGCCTCCCGACGACAGCAAACGGCCCCGTCGAACTCGACGGGGCCGTCTGAAAGCCGTTTTCTACGCGCCGGACGACCCGAGCGCGCTGATGATGCCGCCGGTGCTGCTGTCGCTGCTACCGCTATTGACGGCGCTGATGATCGCGCCCAACAGGCTGCCGCTCAAAGAATCACTCTGGCGCATGGTGGTGTGTCCCTTCCGTAATGATTGTCACCTCAGTGTGACAATCGCCACATCTTAACCATTGGTTGACTCAGCGCACAAATTACTGAAGACCGTCAGATACGTTCAGCGGTTCGGCACCAGGCCAACGGTATATCCAGACCGTCGTGTCGGCCACCACGAATTCATCGACCTGGTGCGCGTCGAATCGCGCCGCGATATGCGCGGTGAAGGCCGGCACCGACGTCATCGTCGACACCCCGACCCCGGCCGCCCGGGCCGCCGCGAACGCGGGTTCCACCAACGCCTCGAGGATCCGCGCCCCGCGCTGCCCGGGCGCGAGCGCCGCCAGGTGAACGCAGGCGTCGCCGGGCGCGAGCTCATGCTCGCCGGCGATCCGGTTCATCTCCGCGAGCCGTTGCAGCGCGTCCGGCCGGGTCGTCAGCAGCTCCACCGATCGATCATGAAAATCAACCGGCACGCCCGTCGACGCCCATCCCGGCGGGGTCCAGATCGCCAGCCCGACCAGCTCGCCGCCCACCTCGGCCGCGTGGACGTTGCCGCCCGCTATCGCGTCGACCAGCTGCAGATCGACGATCCAGCGGCGTAGCACGGCGTCCTCCTCGGCGCCGGCCAGCCAAGCGAACAGCGGGATCTCGAAGAGGATCGGGCCAAGGAACTCGGCGACGCGGTCGGTCTCCGCCGCATCGACCGTGCGGAGCGTGAATTGTGGTGTATCCATCGTGCTCACAGTTTTACAAGCCGTGGCCCGACAACAAACGACCCCGTCGATATCGACGGGGTCGTTCGGGTCTTCGATCTGGTGCGAGCTACTGGCTGCTGCCCGTGCCGGCGAGCTGTGCCAGGGTCGAGACGCCCGAGATGATGTCTCCGATTGCGGTGCCCGCGGTAGCCACTGATCCACGCATCAATACGTTCCTTTCGTCGTTCTTACCGAGTCTTCGTCTGTGCGGCGGTGTCTGCACGGTCGTGCGAACCACCTATCGACGAGCCTTACTGAGTTGCCGTATTGCGGCAACCGGAACAGAAGGAACTACTCATCATGGTGCGAATTCTGGACTCCAGACAGCAAACGACCCCGCCGATACCGACGGGGTCGTTTGAAGCGTTAGGCGCAGAATCAGGCGGCGCTGCCCGAGCCGCCGCTGCTGCTGCCACTGTCGCCACCGAAGATGCTTGCCAGGCCGTTGACGCCCTGGATGATCTGCTCGATCGAGGTGGTGGCGGTGCTGATGGATCCACGCATGGATTCGTACCTTTCGTTTTGGGTGGAGCCGACAGGCGAAGTGCCGGCCGACGAGAGGCCCCCCGACCGGCCCGCGCGCCGTCCCTGTGATGTGCCTCGCAGAGTAACCTAACTGTGATGTTAAAAAAGTTCAACCTGGGTCGGACAATATAAAAAGTATCTGGGGCAATTGACCCACATCGGGCCCTGTTGACCGCCCCGCAGACGGCGGACGACCCCGCCGACATGGTCGACGGGGTCGTTCGAGTGACTTATGGCGTCAGCCGGCGCTGATCAGCCGACGATCCCCCGCGAGAGGATCGGCCACGACTTGTGCAGCTCGTCCTGCCAGTAGCCCCACGAGTGGGTACCGACAGCCGGGAAATCGACGGTGGCCGGGATCTTCAGGTCCGCGAGACGCTGCGCCAGGTTCTGGGTGCAGATGCGGGTCGCCGCCTCGATGCCGCCGCCGAGCGCGACCCGGTCGATGTAGTCATCGACGCTCTGGAACTGGTTCGGCGAGTCATGCGGGCCGGGCAGGCCGGTGCCCGCCGACAGGTACAGGCGGGTGCCGCGGAGCTTGGCCGCATTCACCACCGGGTCGTGGTCGACCCAGCCGGCGCTGTTGTATGGCCCCCACATGTTGGTGGCCTTCGTGCCGCCGCGGCCCTCGACGACCAGACGGACGTAGGTCTGCCCCTCCGGTGTCGACGTCGACGCGCAGCCGCTGTAGGCGCCGACCGCACTGAACAGCTTCGGGTACTCGATCGCCAGGTTCAGCACCGAGGTGGCCGACGTGGAGATGCCGGCGAGGATGTTCTTGCCCGAGGTCTTGAACTTCGCGTTGAACGCCGGCGGCAGCTCTTCGCCGAGGAACGTCGACCACTTGTAGATGCCGAGCTTCGGGTCGGTCTTCTCCCAGTCGGTGTAGTAGCTGTAGATGCCCTTCTCCGGCACGACCACCCACACGTTCTTCTGCGCGAAGAAGTTGATGATGTCGGTATTGGCGAACCAGTTGGCGCTGTCCTCGCCGCCACCGGCCCCGTTGAGCAGGTAGAAGACGCCGCGCGGCTTGCTGGTGTCCTTCGGCTTCAGGACCGACAGGGGGATGTCCCTGTTCATCGACGCCGAGTGGACGATGACCGACATGGACGTCGGACCCGTCGACGTGGTCGAGACGATCTGGGTGCCCCCTTGCGGAGCAGCCAGCGCCGGTGCGGCCACACCGGCGCTTCCGAGGACGGTACTGACCACCGTCGCCCCGATTAGCGCCCCGATCGGACGTAGCTTCATGAACAACTCCTGTCAAAAAATTCGAACCCAGCGTTTGGGTTCTTCAAGTCACACGTTGGCAGAACAGTAACCGCACTCACTACCGTCGCGAAAGGTCTGTTGCTCAATTGTTGGGCAACTGTAAAGCGCGGCGGAGACGTACTGGGTCATCCGACCCAGGTCAGGGGCATATCTATCCACTGACACCGGCTCCGTGGATCGCCGAAAAATGTCCGCGAGTATTGAGCAGCTCTCGCAGTGTCCCACGCTGAACGATCTGACCGTCGGCGAGCACGGCAACCTCGTCGGCCGCGGCGAGCGTCGACATCCGGTGCGTGACGACGATCGTCGTCGTCGTGTCACGCAGCGCCGACAGCCCGCGCTGGATCAGCAGCTCCGATCGCGGGTCCGCGGCGCTGGTGGCCTCATCGAGGATGAGGATGCGTGGCCGGGCGGCGAGCGCGCGCGCCACCGTGATCAGCTGTCGCTCGCCAGCGCTGACACCCGCACCGTCGCCGGTCAACACCGTCGATCCGGGCACCCGGTCGAGGATCTCGGCGATCTGGCTCAGGTCCTGCGGGTGGGCTCCGTCGGCACCGAACGCGATGTTCTCCTCGGCGGTCCCGGACATCAGCCATGGCTCCTGCGTCACCACGGCCATCTGACTGCGCACCTCCGACCGGGTCTGGCCGGCGATGTCGACGCCGTCGATGAGGATCCGGCCCGACCAGGGATCGTGGAACCGCTGCAGCAGCGCGGTGATCGTCGTCTTGCCCGCGCCGGTCTCGCCGACGAGCGCGATGGTGTGGCCGGGCTGCACCGTCAACGAGAAGTCCCGCAACACCGCGCCCTCGGACTCATCGCCCTCGGTCGGACGGCCGTAGCCGAACACCAGGTTCTCGAAGGTGATCTCCGGCGGCGAGACATGTCGTGCCGCCACCTCGACCGGCGGATCGTCGACGGCCGGCGCGGCCTCGTCGGGCCGGCTGAGGAAGTCGGTCACCCGACCCAGCGACACCAGGCCCGACTGCACCCGGGACGCTACGCCGGACAGATCGCTGAGCGGCGTGGACAGCTGGCTGGCAAACAGCACCACCGCCTGCAGCGCGCCCAGCGTGATCGCCCCGTCCAGCATCCGGAAGGCGCCGACCACCGCGACGACGACGAATATCAACGCGTTGCACAGCGTGAGCGTCGGCGACATGGCGCCGCTCCAGGTCTGCCCGCTGCGGGAGGCGTGCCGCAGCCGATCGTTCAGCACGTCGAACTCGGCGGCCACCGATTCGGTGGCGCCGTAGGCCACGATGGTGCTGCGCGCCGAATACGCGTCCTCGACGTGCCCGGACAGTTCGGCCGTCGTCTGCCACTGCCGCCGCAGATGCGGCGTCGCCCGCCGCACGATCAGGAAGATCGCCACCGCGGCTACCGGGATGCCGGCCAGCACGATTCCGCCGAACAGCGGCGAGACCAGCAGTAGCGCAACGGATATCGCAAGCACGGTGAGGACGATGACCGGCAGCTGCACGAACAGCGGCCCGATGACGCCCGACAGGTTGTCGATGTCGTTGGTGGCCGCGGACAGCACCTCGCCGCGGCGCGCGCCGGTGAACTCGTCGATCGGCAGCCGATGCAGCTTGGCATTCACGCGGGTCCGCAGCCGTTGAACCGCCTGCTGGACAACACCGTTCAGAATCAGACCCGATCCTGCGCGGCCGGCCGACCCGAGCAGATACAGCACCGCGGACACCGCTGCCAGCTTCCACAGGAGTGGCCAGTCGATGCCATGCCCCGGCAGCGCGCCGCTGGTGTTCACCAGGTTCGCGATGGACCCGTGCCCCTCTGCCCGCAGCCGCGCGACCAGCTCGGCGCGGGTCTCGTTGCCGTTGAACATCTTTCCGAGAATTCCGGAGAAGATGACGTTCGTCATCTTTGCGAGCACCAACGGGACGATCACCGTCGCGATGGTCGACATCACCGACAGCACCAACGCGAACCACAGTCGCCGATCGCGACCGACGAGTCCGCCGACCCGGCCCCACGCGCTCATCGGACGACCCCCGACTGCGCTTCGACCATCTCCCGGTACGGGCGGCATCGATCCAGCAGCCACAGATGGTCGCCCGTCGCCACCAGCCGCCCGCCGTCGACGACCGCTATCCGATCGGCCACCCGGGCCATGGTGATCTGTTGTGCCGCAACGATGATGGTCGACTCGGACGCCGCTCCTCGCAGGTTCTTCAGCACGCTGGTCGCGGTGCGCGGATCCATTGCGGAGAATCCGTCGTCGATGACATACACCTGCGGTCCGCGCAGCACCGCCCGGGCCAACGCCAGCCGCTGTCGTTGACCGCCGGAGAAATTGCCTCCGGCCTGGCCGACCTCGGCCGTCAGTCCGCCGCGCTCGCGGACGAAGTCGGCAGCCGCGGTCACCTCCAGCGCCGACCACAGATCGTCGTCGGAGGCGTCCTTGGCCGCGAGCCGCAGATTGCCGGCCACCGTTCCGGAGATCAGCGAACCGTCCTGGCTCACATAGGAGATCCGCTCCCGCAGGTCGGGCATCGACCAGCTGCGCAGATCGACGCCGCCCGCCCGGACCGCGCCGGCGGTCGGATCCACCAGCCGCGGCAGCAGCGCCAACAGCGTCGACTTGCCGCTCGCCGTACCGCCGACCACGACTGTCACCTCACCGGCCGCACAGGTGAAGCTGACGTCCGACACGGCGGCGAGTTCGGCACCCGGGTATTGCACCGTGGCACCGACGAATTCGATCGGGGCCGCGAAGGTCGGTCGGTTGCCGGCCGGCCCGGACACCGTGTCGGTGTCGGTCTCCAGCACGTCGGCGATCCGACTGGCGCTCGCCTGCGCCTGCGGGATCACGGCGGCGGCCGCCATCAGCATCGTCACACCGCCGACGACCTGCACCAGATATCCCGAGAACGCGGTCAGCTCACCGATCGTCAGGTGCCCGCTGTCGATCAGCTTGGCGCCCACCAGGTTCGTCACCACCATTGTCAGGTTCGCGACGACCAGCACCACCGGCATCAGCAGCGCCTGCAACGCCCCGACCCGTCGCATGAGCGCAGTGAGTCGCTCGTTCGACTCGGCGAATCGCGCCGACACCAGCTTCTCCCGGCCGAACGCGCGGATCACCTGGGTGCCGGAAAGCTGCTCCCGCAAGGAATGATTGAGCCCGTCGACCGCCTGCCGCGATTGCACCGCGAGCGGCGTGATGCGGGCGATGAATATCCCGACCACGATCGCCATCAGAATGGCCGCCACCGCGATCACCGGCGACATGCGTACCGACATCCGCAGCGACATCACGATCGCGCCGATCGTGATGAGCGGGCCCGTGGCCGCAACCGTGTTCACCATGAACACCGACTGCTGGGTCACGGTCACGTCCTGCATCGTCCGCGTCATCATGCTGGAAGTGCCCAGCCGGTGGAACTGATTGGCCGACAACGTCATCGAATGTCGATAGAGCCGCGACCGCAGATCCTTGGCCACGCCGGTCGACAGGCGCGACCCCAGCGCGACCGCCGCCATCGAGCCGACGAAGTTCACCACGGCGACCGCGAACATCACGGCGCCGACCCGCTCGACATACGGGATGTCCCCCGCGACAACACCGTTGTCGATGATCAGCGAGTTGAGCGTCGGCTGCACCAGGCCCGCGATCATCGCCACGACCTGCGCCACCATCACCCCGGTGAACAGCCACCGGCGCTGTTTGATCGCATCCGTCAGCAGCTTTCCGAATGCACCCCCGAATCTCCCCATGATTCAGGCGTCTGGTTCCGGGTCGGGGCGGGCGCGGCTCGGCTGCACCCGCTTGGGTTCACCGGGCATCTTCGGATAGCTGGGCGGATACGGCATGTCACCGAGGCCGTCGGCCTCGTCCCGGGCGACCATCTCCAGCAGCGGCTCCAGGCCGGTCCGATGAGATGCCATGTCGGCCATCGGGTCTCCGCGCCGCTCCAGCAGCGCCGGCACGGTGGCCATGGTGAAGTCCTCGACCTCCACATCGGCGAGCTCATCCCACGACACCGGCGTTGACACAGTGGCGGCCGGAGTGCGGCGCACCGAGTACGGCGCCGCCATCGTCCGGTCGCGCGCGTTCTGATTGAAGTCGATGAAGATGCGCTCGCCTCGTTCCTCTTTCCACCATGAGGTGGTCACGCCAGTCGGGTCGCGCCGTTCCAGCTCGCGGGCCAGCGCAATGACAGCCCGCCGGGTCTGGATGAAGTCCCACTTCTGCTCGATCGGAACATAGACATGCAGCCCGCGACCGCCGGAGGTCTTCGGGAAGCCCATCATGCCCAGCTCATCGAGGAGCGGTCGCAGCACCTGCAGTGCAACGCGTTTGGCGTCGCCGAGGTCGGTACCGGGCTGGGGATCGAGGTCGATGCGCAGCTGGTCGGGATGTTCGTTGTCGGGCGCGATGGTCGGCCACGGGTGAAAGGTGACGGTCCCCAGATTCGCCGCCCACACTATGTCGGCGGCGCACGTGGTGCGGATCGCGTCGGCGGTACGGCCGGACGGAAAGGTCACCGTGGTGGACTGCACATGGTCGGGTCGTTTTGCGGCAACCCGCTTCTGGTAGATCTCCTCGCCCTCGATGCCGTCCGGGAACCGCTGCAGGAAGGTCGGCCGATCGCGCAGCGCGTCGAGCAGCGCCCCCTGCAGGGCCACGGTGCGGTAGTACCCGACGAGGTCGCGTTTGCGCCCGCCGCTCTCCCCGAGTTGCGGGAAATAGATCTTGTCCGGGTTGGACATTCGCACGGCGATGCCGTCGACATCCAGCTCCTCGGCCGGTGATCGTGATGCCACTTTGTCATGCCTCCAAGACGTCGTGGACGTCATACGTCAGGGGCACCTCGAGTTGCTCGTAGCCGCATGACTCCGGGTCCCGGTCGGGCCGCCAGCGCTGAAACTTCACCGTGTGCCGGAACCGGTCACCCTCCATCTGGTCGTAGCCGAACTCGGCCACCAGCTCCGGCCGGATCGGGATCCACTGCGCCGACCCCTTCTCCTTCCACCGGCTCGGCTCCCCCTCGGCGACGTGGTCCGGATCGACCCGCAACTGCTCCAATTGCTGTTGCAGCTCAATCCGTTTGGCGTCGGAGAAGGCACTCGATCCACCGACCATCCGCAGCTCGCCATCGCGGTACAGCCCGAGCAGCATCGAGCCGAGCCCGGTGCCGCTCTTGTGGATTCGGTAGCCGATGATCACGCAGTCCGCGGTGCGCTTGTGCTTGACCTTGACCATCTCACGCTTGCCCGGCAGATAGTGCCCGTCGAGCCGCTTGCTGACGACACCGTCCAGCCCCGCCCCCTCGAACTGGGTGAACCAGTCGATGGCCGTCATCGCGTCGGTGGTCACCCGGCTGACCCGGCAGCGGCCGGCGCCGGGGACGGCCTCCAGCAGCGCGCCGCGGCGGACCGACAACGGCTCCGACATCAGATCGCGGTCACCGAGGGCCAGCGCGTCGAACCCGATGAACATCGCCGGCGTCTGCTCGGCGAGCATCTTCACCCGCGACTCGGCCGGATGGATGCGCTGGCTCAGCGAGTCCCAGTCGAGCCGGCGCACCCCGTTGATCGACTTCTCGACGGCGATCTCTCCGTCGAGCACCACCCGCGGTGGCAGCTCGTCGCGGACCGCCTCAATCAGCTCGGGGAAGTATCGGCCCAGCTCCTTGCCGTTGCGGGAGCCGATGACGACCTCGTCGCCGTCCCGAAAAATCAACGCCCGAAAGCCATCCCACTTCGGCTCATGCGACCACTGCACCCCATCGGACGACGGGACCACGGTCGCCGCCTTGGCAAGCATCGGCGACACCGGAGGCATCACGGGCAAATCCACGTCGTCCATCTTGGCATCTGGCCCCAGCGCGGACAGCAACAATCCACCGCCGTGCCCGGATCGTTAGGCTGACCAGGTGAATGGCAGGTACGCGCCCTCACCGTCGGGGCGATTGCATATCGGCAATCTGCGTACCGCGATGCTTGCCTGGCTGCTGGCGCGCAGCAGTGGCCGCGGCTTCCTGCTCCGGTTCGAGGATCTGGATCGGGTCGCCCGCGGCGCCGAGGACACCCAGCTCGCCGACCTGGCGGCGATCGGCATCGACTGGGACCTGCCGGTGCTCCATCAGTCCGCCCGTGGCGGCGCCTACGACGACATCATCGATGATCTGCGCGGCCGCGGACTGACCTACGAATGCTATTGCACCCGAAGGGAAATCCTCGAGGCAGCGAGCGCGCCGCATCAGCAGTCGGCGCCCGACGGCGCATACCCCGGCACCTGCCGCGGCCTGACCGACGCCGAACGCGCTGCCAAGGCGGCCGGCGGTCGTCCCCCGGCGATCCGGCTCCGCGCCGAGGCAACCACGTTCACCGTGCACGACCAGTTCCACGGGGCGTACACCGGCGCGGTCGACGACTTCGTGCTCCGCCGCGGCGACGGCACCCCGGCCTACAACCTCGCGGTGGTCGTCGATGACGCCCACCAGCAGGTGGATCAGGTGGTCCGCGGGGATGACCTGCTCAGCTCCGCGCCGCGGCAGGCGTATCTCGCGAGCCTGCTCGGTCATCCCGTGCCGACCTACGCGCATGTCCCGATGATCCTCAACACCGACGGCATCCGGCTGGCCAAACGCGACGGCGCGATCACCCTGCCGGAGTTGGCCGACCGCCGCTGGCCCGTCGGCCGGGTGGTATCGGTTCTGGCCGCATCGCTCGGCCTGCCGGCTCGGGAGTCGACGGCCGACCTGCTCGCCGATTTCGATCCCGCCGCACTCCCGCAAAAGCCCTGGCTGATCGATATCGACACGGTCTTCGCCTGACCGCTTCGTCCTGTTCATCGACGTTCACTCCACTACACTCGGCCCGGTCATTCCACGCGGCGCCAGCAGCCGACGACCCAGAGGACCTCATGAGCGCACCGACCCCGCCGCCCGGCGATCAGAACCCCGAGCAGCCCGGGCAGGCACCCGACTACGGGCAGGCACCACCGCCGCCCCCGGCTTACGGCCAGACGCCGCCCGCCTACGGCCAGACGCCGCCCGCGTACGGCCAGCCCGGCCAGGATCCGAATCAGCAGTACGGCTACCAGCAGCCCGGCGCCTACCCGCCGCCCCCGGGTGGCTTCCCGCCGCCGCCCGGCAGCTACGACGCCGGCTACGCCCCGGCACCCGGTTACGCGCAGCCGGCCACCCTCGGGACTCGGTTCGGCGCCCGCCTGATCGACGGACTGATCATCGGCATCCCGCTGGCGATCATCTTCAACGTGCTGATCGGGGCGGCGGTCGACAACGGCGGCACCGGCGTCGTCATTTGGCTGCTCGACCTGATCGTGCAGCCGCTGATCATCACCTCGTACTACGCGTACATGGAGTCCAACAGCGGTCAGACGTTCGGCCACAAGTGGCTCGGCATGAAGACCGTGCAGTACAGAACGGGTCAGCTGCTGACGTTCAACGACTCGTTCAAGCGCAATATCGTGCTCTACATCCCGATCATCGGGTTCATCATGTTCATCATCGGCGCTGTGACGATCAACAGCGATCCCGAGAAGCGCGGGTTCCACGACAAGCTGGCCGACTCGCAGGTCCTCAAGGTCTCCTGACCCGACGCGTTACCACTACGCGGGTAACGGCCCGCTCTCCGGCCCCGCCGGAGGGCGGGCCTACTTCGATCCCGCGTAGTACCGGCCGAGGAACTCGGCCTTGAAGTCGGCATAGGTGCCGTCGACGATCGCCTGACGCGCCTTGTCGACCAGGCTGACGATGAAGTGCTCGTTATGGATGGTGCAAAGCGTCGCCGCCAGTCCCTCCTTCGCCTTGAACAGGTGATGAATGTAGGCCCGGCTGTATTGCGTTGTGTAGTTCTGCATTTCGGGATCGAGCGGCCCGAAGTCGGCGCGATAGCGGCTGTTGGTCACGTTGTACCGCCCGTCCAGCGAATAGATCGCGCCGTTGCGCGCCACCCGCGACGGTGACACGCAGTCGAAGGTGTCGATGCCGTTCTCGATCGCGACGAAGATGTCGTCCGGCTCGCTGATCCCCAGCAGATGCTTGGCCCGGTTCTCGGGGAGCTCCTCATTGACCCAGCCCACGATCGTTCCCAGATTCGCCTTTTCCAACGCGCCGCCGATGCCGTAGCCGGCGAAGCCGCGGCCGCCGTTCTCCCGGTCGGCCAGGTCGAGCGCGCTCAGGTCGCGAGCGGCCTTGCGGCGCAGGTCCTCATACTGTGCGCCCTGGATGACGCCCCACAGCGCCTGCGGCGGCCGGTGGGTGCGCTCGGCGCTGAGCCGGTTGTGTTCGGCCAGGCAGCGGATGGCCCACAGCCGGGTGCGCTCGAGCGAATTCTCCTGATAGCCGCGCGTATTCATCAGCGTGGTCAGTTCGTCGAACGCGAAGATGATGTCGGCGCCCAGCTGATGCTGGATCTGCATCGACACCTCGGGGGTGAATCGGTGCTTCGATCCGTCCAGATGCGACTTGAAGGTGACGCCGTCGTCGTCGACCCGGGACAGACGCTCCTTGCCCTCGGCGATCCGGTCGTCGTCCTCCTGGCCGGAGACATCCATAGAGATGACCTTCTTGAACCCGGCTCCCAGCGACATCACCTGGAATCCGCCGCTGTCGGTGAACGTCGGCCCCGGCCAGTTCATGAACTTTCCGAGCCCGCCTGCCTGATCGACGATCTGCGGACCCGGCTGCAGGTACAGGTGGTAGGCGTTGGCCAGCACCGCCTGCGCACCAAGGTCTTTCACCGATTCCGGCAGCACGGTCTTGACGGTCGCCTTGGTCCCGACCGGCACAAAGGCCGGGGTCGCGATCACGCCGTGCGGTGTCGTGATGGTGCCGGCGCGGCCGCGGGTGCCCGCCAGGGTGGACCCGATCTCGAAGTCGCTCACCGGCAGATTGTCCCAAGCCGACTCAAACCGTGGGAAATACGGGGTCCCGTGGACGTATCGTCCACGGGACCCCGGTATACCCACGGTTTGAGCAGCGCTCGCTACCGCTGTGAACCGACCAGCTCGGGCTCGGCCGCCGCCGCGTCCCGGGCTTCGATGTGCTTGCGCAGCTTCTCGCCCTCGACGTCGACATTCGGCAGGATCCGGTCGAGCCAGCTCGGCAGCTTCCAGGCCCGATCACCCAGCAACGACAGCACCGCCGGAATGATCATCATGCGGACCACGAACGCGTCGAGCAGCACCGCGAACGCCAGGGCGAAGCCCATCGCCTTGATGAACACCGCGTCCTGCAGCATGAAGCCGGCGAACACGCTGATCATGATGGTCGCGGCCGCCGCGACCACCCGGGCGCCATGCCGGAAGCCCTGCACCACTGCGGTTTTCGCGTCGGCGCCGTGCACGTATTCCTCGCGCATTCGGGTCACCAGGAACACCTGGTAATCCATCGCCAGCCCGAACACCAGGCCGATCAGCATGATCGGCAGGAAGCTGACGATCGGCTGCGGATTGCCGATCAGACCGAGGTGGCCTTCCTGGAAGATCGCCACCGTCGTGCCGAACGCCGCCAGCACGCTGAGCAGGAAGCCCAGGGCCGCGGTCAGCGGCACCAGCACCGACCGGAACACGATCATCAGCAGCACGAAGGCCAGGCCGACGACGATCATCAGGTACGGAATCAGTGCATCGGACAGCCGCGACGACACGTCCAGCTCGATCGGGGTCTGGCCGGTGACGCCGTAGCTGACGCCGGTCTGATCGTGGAGGGCGCCTTCGGATGCGCGGATCGCGTGGACCAGATTCTCGGTCGCCTTTTCACCCGGTCCGGAGATCGGGACGACGTTGATCTGCAGCGTGTCGCCGACCGGAACGGTCGACAAGGTCGCCGCCGGGGCGGTCCCCGACATCACGGCCTTGATGAACTGCTCCTGCCCGCCGATCGGGGTGGCTCCCCGGTCGGCCGCGTTGGCGGCGCTGTCCTTCGCGGCCATCACATACCCGGTCTTGCCGTCGGCGGTGGGCGCGACGTCCGGCAGCTGCCGGATCGTGTCCATCACCTTGTTGTAGGCGGCCGCACGCTGCTGGTTCTGCACCGCGGGGTCCGGGTTGGTGATCCCGCTGCCGTCGACGATGAGCGTGATCGGACCGTTCTGGCCCTTGCCGAAGTTGTCACCCACCAGGTCGTATGCCTGGCGCTGCGTGGTCTTCGGGTCGCCGGTGCCGTCGTTGGGCAGGGCCAGCTTGAGCCCGCCGATCGGAATCGCCAGCAGCGCAAGGAGAACCACGCCGCCGATCAGCGGCGCCACCGGATGCTTGACCACCGTGCGGACCCAGCGGAATCCGTTCGAGTCGCGCTCGGACTTGCCCGCCGCATACTCCTCCGGTCCACCGGCGTCCGGCGGGTTGAGGAACTTGATGCGGCCGGCGAACGCCTTGCTCTTCAGGATGCCCAGCAGTGCCGGCGTCATCGTCAGCGCGATCAACACGGCGATGAACACCGTGGCGGCCGCGGCCAAGCCCATCTTGGTGACGAACGGAATGTTGACGATCGACAGCGCGGCGAGCGCGATGATCACCGTCATGCCGGCGAACACCACCGCCGAGCCCGACGTGCCGACCGCCCGGCCGGCGGCTTCTTCGCGGTTGCCCGTGACGGCGTATTCGTGTCGATACCGGGACAGGATGAAGAGCGAGTAGTCGATGCCGACCGCGAGGCCGATCATCGTCGCCAACATCGAGGTGTCCGAACTGATGTCGGTGAAGGCGCTCATCGCGGTGACACCGGTGATGCCGATGCCGACACCGATCAGCGCGGTGACGATCGGCATGCCGAACGCGATCATCGAGCCGAACGTGATGATCATGACGATCGCCGCCACGGCGATACCGATCATCTCCGAGCTGCCGCCGCCATCGTTGGAACTGATTGCGCTGCCGCTGTATTCGACGCGCATGCCGGCCGACTTCATCGGGGCCGCGGCATCCTTGATCTGCTTCTGCTCGCTCTTGGTGACGTCAGCGGAGTGCTTGTAGTCGAATCCGGCCTCGAAGTAGGCGGTGGTCCGGTCCGGGCTGATCGTGGCGGTCGCGTCGGCGATCGCCCGCTGCTGCGCCGGATCCTCCCCGAGGCGCGCCGACTCCGCCTGACCGAGCCGCGCGTTGTCGGCCTGCGTCTGCGGATTCATCGGATCCTTGACGGCCGAGCCGGCGGCGTCCGGTTGTCCACTCGCACTGAACTTCTCGACCTTCGGCAGGCCGTTGATGTTCGCGATGGTGTCGCCGATCGCCGCGCGGTACTGCGGCTCGTCGAGCGTGTGCCCGGCCGGCGCCTGGAAGACGTAGCGCGCCGACGTGTCCGAACCGAAGTCCTTCGATCCGGGGAAGCGCTCCTTCATCAGGTTCTGCGCCTTCTCGGAGCTGACGCCCGGAATCGAGAACGCCTCGCTGGACGGCTTCGAGATGGTCGCCGCCAGTGTGCCGACCAGAATCAGCGCGGCGATCCACCCCGCGGCGACCGCAAAGCGGTGCCGAAAGGCCCACTTTCCGATCCGATACAAATACGTGGCCATGGCCATCCTCTCCTCGGGGCTTTTGTTGTGAGGTATTTCTCGTTGTGTTACTTGGCTTTTCAGGTTCTGTCGGGTGGCGTGATCAAGCCATGCGCAGCACCGGTGCGTCGAATCCGGCGTCGAGCTGACGGACGGAGACCTCGATGGTTTCCCGCAGGGTGCGGCCGCCGGTGGCGCCTTCGGTCCACAGCTCGACGGCCAGCCGGACCGCGCCGACCCCGCTGGTCAGCACCAGCCAGCAGTAGAGCGGGTCGACATCCGGGCAGCGTCGCTCGAAGTACTCCTCGAACTGCTGCCGGCATTCCTCCATCTGCTGGGCGGACGAGACCGAGTGCACGCGCGGTTCGGTGTCGAAGAGCCGCAGCAGCATGGTCGCCGGGGTGGGCGCGCCCGCGCTGTCGCAGCAGACGTCGATCAGGGCATCCCAGATCGCTTTGTTGAGCGGCAGCGCCGGGTCCGAACCCTGCAGCCGCTCGAGCAGCTCCGCCATGACCTCGGCCATATAGAACTGCAGCGCATCCTCCTTGGACGCGAAGTAGTTGTGGTATGTCCGTACCGAAACATTCGCCTCGGCCGCGATGTCCTCGGCGGTCACCCTGTCGAGTCCGTCGCGGGCCGCGAGGTGCACCACGGCCGACGCGAGCGCGCGCCGGGTCGCGGCCTTCTTCGCCTCACGCAGTCCTTCAACGATCACGAAAGCCAGACTTCCAAACGTTGCATGACTCTGCAATTTTTCAGCACACTGCAGCATTGTGTTTTCCGTCTCGGCTGGTGGATGGGGTGTCAGCGCTCACAGGAAGGACTATTCCGCGACTATCTGTCAGGCGGCTTTCACTCTCTGTCGCGGCCGCTCGGCTACCGTGATTAGCCATGCGCAATATGGCTCGAAGTCTGGTGACCGCCTCGATCGGTGCGGCTGCGGTGATGTCCGTCGTCGCCGGATGCAGCAGTTCGTCGTCATCGTCATCCGCCGACTCGTCATCGTCGGCCGCCGTCGTGACGCCGTCCTCGAATAGCAACGCACCCGTCGTCGGCGGCCCGAACCTGCCGGCCGCCACCTCGGTGCCCTCCGACAAGGCCGAACCGACGATCTCCGGCAAGAAGTGCGGCCAGACCCGCGGCCCGGACGGCGCGCTGCAGGTCGTCATCTTCCCGGGCAGCCACGTCGGGTGCTCCGACGCGATGGCGGTCGCAGGCGCCTTCGGTCCGCTGATGTCCCAGGGCACCGACCAGAAGGTCAAGGGCTGGGACTGCGGCCCGTCGCAGATCGCCGGCGTATTGGCCAAGTGCACCAAAGGTTCTGACACCTTCGGATTCCTGACGCAGTAACTCTCCCGGCGAGACATGACCGAAACCGTATGGTTAGCGGGCCTACCAACGGATCGGGGAACACCCCCAGATCTGCCCCGATCTTGCGCCCTGAGAACACCCTGGCAGCCCAGTCGGGAGCGAATATGAAAATGGCCCCCTACCTGTAATCAGCTAGGAGGCCATTTGGCGGTGGCGGCGGGATTTGAACCCGCGGTACGGGGTTACCGTACACAGCATTTCGAGTGCTGCACCTTCGGCCGCTCGGACACGCCACCGCGCAAGACTGTACCGTAGTGCCGCCGCCATCCATTAATCAGCAGTTCAAGGCCGGTTTTCTGCGAAGAAGTCGCGGAGCCGGGCGGCGCATTCGTCCTCCAGGACGCCGCCGCGCACCTGCGGTCGATGCGTGAGCCGCCGATCGCGCAACACATCCCATAGCGAGCCGACCGCCCCCGTCTTCGGCTCCCACGCGCCGAACACCACGCGCTCGATCCGGGCCAATGAGATGGCGCCCGCGCACATCGTGCACGGCTCGAGTGTCACCGCCAAGGTGCAGCCCTCGAGCCGCCAGCCGTCGCCGTAGCGGCGCGCCGCCTCGCGGATCGCAAGGACCTCGGCATGCGCGGTCGGGTCGCCGGTGGCCTCCCGCGCGTTGGCCGCGCGCGCCAGCTCGACACCCTCGCTGTCGTAGATCACCGCGCCGACCGGGACATCCTCCGTCCCAGCCGATTCCGCGGCCGCCAGGGCCGCACGGATCAGCTCCTCGTCGGAGGCCCCGGCGCGCATGCGGTCAGTGGCCGAGCTTGTCCAAGACGGCCGCGAGCTCATCGGCGAAGCCGAGCCGGGCCGCGATCATCCCGATCTGCTCGTCGGCATACAGATCGGTGTCACCGATGATCACGCTCATCACCGACTCCTCCAGCCCCAGGTCCGCCAGCACCCCGAGATCGCCCTCGGGCCACGGCTCGACGTCGGCGAGTTCATCGGGATCGATGTCCGGCACATCGATATTCAGCCGCTCGAGCGTGTCGGCGGCGATGTCGTAGTCGATCCCGGCGGTGGCGTCCGACAGCATCAGTCGGGTGCCCGCCGGCGCCGGCCGCACCACGACGAAGAACTCGTCGTCGATATCGAACAGCCCGAATACCGCTCCGGCGCTTCGCATATCCAACAGCGCGCGCTCGGCGGTCGCGAGGTCGTCGAGAACCTCGCGATCCATCGGGGTCAACGTCCACTTGGCGTCTTCGCGCACCACGGCGATGCCGAATCCGTCCAGTCCGTCGTCCTGCGCTCCTGCGGCCATCCCGCAACCGTAGCCGCGCGCCCGAACAATCCCAAGTGCTCACCTGCAACAAGTGCAACGGCAGAGCTGATCCCCTTCTGGCCGGATCGTCCAGCCGATCCTCGGCGCAGGCAGATCCCCGGCGCAGGCCAGAGGCCATGCGTGGCTGTGAAACAGTTGGTATATGGAAACTCCGGTGTGCATCCTCGGCCTGGGGCTGATCGGCGGCTCGCTGCTGCGGGCGATCAGCCCGCATACGCATGCCTTCGGATACAACCGGTCGGCCGCAACGGTCGATGCCGCCACCGCCGCCGGTTTCGACGCGTCCACCGATCTGCCGGCCACTCTGCGCCGGGCCGCCGCCGACGACGCGCTGATCGTGCTGGCCACGCCCGCGACCACGCTCGACGAGATGCTGTCGGCCGTCGCCGAACACGCTCCGACGTGCGCGTTGACCGACGTCGTCAGCGTCAAAGGCTTGGTCGCCGACCGGGTCCGGGCGCATGGACTGTCCGCGCGGTTCGTGGGCGGCCACCCGATGGCCGGGACCGCCGAATCCGGCTGGCAAGCAACCGATCCCGCACTGTTCTGGGATGCGATCTGGGTGGTCGCCGCCGACGACGGAACAGATCCCCAGGTCTGGACGCAGGTGGTCGAGCTGGCCCAGGGTGTCGGCGCCCGGGTGGTCCCGGCCGGAAGTGACGATCACGACCGGGCCGTTGCCGGCATCTCGCATCTGCCGCATCTGACGGCCGCCGTCACCGCAGCGGTCGGCATCGCCGACGGTGACCTGGCCACCCGGCTGGCCGCCGGCTCGTTCCGCGACGGAACCCGGGTCGCCGGAACCGCGCCCCGGGTGCAGCAGGCGATGCTCGAGGCGAACTCCAGCGCGCTGCTCAGCGCGCTGAGCGAAACCATCGATCGCCTCGTCCAGGCGCGGGACGAGCTGCGCGACAACGGAACTGTGCACACCCTGGTCGCCGACGGGCATCGGGCGCGAAAGCACTACGAGAGCTTCGAGTCGCGGCCGATCGAGGGCGTGACGATCGGCGAGCCCGGCTGGGAAGCGGCGCTGCGGGCCGCGGGCAAGCGCGGCGAGGTCTGGACGGGCTGACGCCCTGAAACCCTGACCAGAGCGGCACATGAACCCGGATACGGCGATGAATCGGCGCTCTGGTCAGGGTTTCAGGGCCGCCGCGGACTACAGCCGGTCGGCGAGGCCCTGGTAGTCGCGCACGAACCCGTGCTCGTCGACCGACAGCGTCGATGCGCCCAACGGCGACGACACCCCCACCGATCCATCGCCGGTCGCCTGATATCGCAGCGTCTCGGCATTCGCCGTGCCACCCGGCAGATACAGATAGACCACCGGAACGTCGACCGGCGCCGTGGCCTGCGCGAGCGCCAGCCGGCGGATCGGCAGGGAGTTGAAGAACGGACTCAGCGCCAGCTCGACGTCCTCGGCGCCGCCGTAGCTGCCGCGCTCGGTACCCCGCGGCGTCTGCACCAGCCAGTTGCCCTCGGTGTCGCGGCTGACCGAGATCTGCGTCTCCCCCGACTCGCGCAGCAGGTGCACCGAGAATCGCCGGGTGACCCCCGCATCGTCGGTGACCAGGTCGTAGGAGGCGCTGAACGCCTCATGGTCGGCGGTCGCGGCGCCGATCACCCGGCCGTAGGCCTTGATCCGCTGATCGTTCACCAGCAGGCGGACTTGCTCCAGGCGGTCGCCGTCGCAACCGCGCCACGTGAGCATCCCGCGAAATGCCGGGGACGCATCGGGCACTTCCGGTTCGGTGGTCACCGCCTTACGGTAAGCGACCAGACCCCGTGTGCTCTACCGCACCGCGGACCGGTTCCGCGGTACCGGCGATGGACAGCAGCCCGCCGGGGGCGGTTCGCTCGAAGACCCGGCGCATTCGACCAGTCCCCGGCGCGGATGCCCACACGGCGCCGGCCAGCAGCCCATCCAAGAACAGCGCCAACAGCGTCACCAGGATCGAGCCCGCGATCATCGGCGCGTAATCGTAGGTGGCCAGGCCGTCGAAGATCGGCCGGCCGAGTCCTCCCAGTCCCGCGTAGGCCGCCACCGCCGCCGTCGCGACCACCTGCAGCACCGCGTTGCGGACGCCGCCCAGTAACAGCGGGATCGCGTTGGGCAGCTCGACCCGCAGGAGCACCTGCACCGGCGTCAGCCCCATCGCCCGGGAAGCGTCGACGACCGTCCGGTCCACGTTGGCGACGCCCGCATAGGTGCCGGCCAACAGCGGCGGCACCGCAAGCAGGGCGAGCGCGTAGATCGTGGGCGCGAGTCCCAGCCCCATCCACAGCACGAACAGCAGGAGCAATCCCAGCGTGGGCAGCGACCGCAGCACGTTCACCAGCCCGACCACGACCACCTCGCCGCGGCCGGTGTGGCCGATCAACAGCCCGACCGGGATCGCGACCAGCGCGGCGAGCCCGACCGCGTAGAAGGTGTATTCCAGATGCTGACCGATCTCGACGAGCAGGCCGTCGCTGGTTTCCGTGCCGGTCCAGTTGGCCGCTGTCGTGAGGTACGAGACCGTCTCCGAAAAGATGTTGCTCACGCCGCACCGACCTTCGCCGTCCGGTGCAGGGCCCGGTGCATCAGTCCCGGTGGCCGTGCGGCCCGCGTCCACGGCGTGACCAGCCGACCGATCACCACCAGGATGAGATCGATGACCAGCGCCAGGACCACCACCGCGATGATGCCGGCGACGATTTCCTGGGGATAGTCGCGGCTGTAACCCTCGGTGAACAGCTTGCCCAGCCCGCCGAAGCCGATCACCGAGCCCACCGACACCATCGAGATGTTGGTCACCGACACCACCCGGATTGTCGACATCAGCACCGGAACCGACAGCGGCAGTTCAATTCTCAGTATTCGCTGAATCGGCCGATACCCGATTGCGGAGGCCGCGTCGACGGATGCTCGAGGCACGGCGTCGAGGGCTTCCGGAACCGACCGCACCAGCAGCGCCGTCGCGTACAACGCGAGCGCGACGATCACGTTGTAGTCGGACAGGATCCGGGTGTTGATCAACGACGGCATCACGATGAACAGCGCGATCGACGGGATCGTGAAGATCACCGACCCCACGACCATGGTGATCCGTCGGGCGACGGTCGACCGATACACGATCAGCCCCAACGGAATCGCGATCACCAATGCGATCGCGATCGGAATCATGGACAACCGCAGATGCTCGAGCGTCAGGCTCCACACCTTGTCGAAGTGGTTCAGAAGATAGTTCACGAGCCGGTCTCCGGCTGCTCGACACTGCTTCGGCGTTGTTGCTCAAAGACTTCCAATACGTCGGCGGCCCGCACCCCGCCCACGACCCGGCCGTCCGCGTCGACCACGACGCCCAGTCCCGACGGCGACGACAATGCGGCGTCCAGCGCCTGCCGCAGGGTGCCGCCACGATTGAACAGGGACCCGCCGGCGCTGCAGCTGTCGTAGAGATCGCGACCGTCCCGATGTGCCGCCACGCCTCCGGCATCCACCCATCCGAAGGGCTCGCCGTCGCGCAGCACCAACCGCCAGTCGTCATCGGCGTCCAGGGCCAGGCCATCGATCTGTTCCTCGACGATCGGCTCCAGCGGATGCATCCGGACTTGTGTTCCGGAACCGAACTGCAGCAACCGATATCCGCGGTCGCGCCCGATGAATCCGGCGACGAAGTCATTGGCCGGCGCGGCCAGCAGCTTCTCCGGTGTGTCGTACTGCTGCAATCGACCACCCGCACCGAAGACCGCGACGCGGTCGGCCAGTTTCACCGCCTCGTCGATGTCGTGCGTGACGAAGACGATGGTCTTGCGCAATTCGCTTTGCAGACGCAGCATTTCGTTCTGCAGATCTTCGCGGACGACCGGATCAACTGCACTGAACGGCTCGTCCATCAGCAGGATCTTCGGGTCGGCGGCCAGCGCTCGAGCGACGCCGACGCGCTGCTGCTGCCCGCCGGACAGCTGGGCCGGGTATCGGGTCGCGAGTCGCTGGTCCAACCCGACCCGTTCCAGCAGCTCCACGGCCGCCAGGCGTGCCTTCTTGCGTGAAACCCCCTGCAGCACCGGCACGGTCGCGATGTTGTCGACGACCCGCTGATGGGGCATCAGCCCCGCCGACTGGATGACATAGCCGATACCCCGACGCAGACCGACCGCGTTGATCGCGCGCACATCCTCACCGCCGACCCGGACGACACCCGTGGTGGCGTCGATCATCCGGTTGATCATGCGCATCGAGGTGGTCTTCCCGCAGCCCGATGGCCCGACGAAGGCGGTGAACGAGCCCTCCTCGATCGCCAGGGTCAGATCATCGACAGCCGTGGTGCCATCGGGAAATCGCTTGGTCACGGACTCGAAACTGATCATCGAATCTCTCACTCCCTCGGCGGCTTTCAACGGAGCCCCCGATTCAATCCCTGTGCCTGCACCCAGCGCTTTGCGGCATCTTCGATTTCGATCTTGCGTGAACCCGACACCATGTCGTTGAGAGACTGCAGCTGCTGCAGCGTGAGTTTCGCCGACACCGCGTCCAACACCCTCCGCAACCGCGGCGAGTCCTTGTCTTTCGCCAGCACCGGCACCACGTTGTTGGCCGGAAAGTTGTGCTTCGGATCGTCGAGGACCACGACCTTGTCCGTCTGCAGCAACAACGGCGTGGTGGTGTAGATGTCCGCGGCGGTCACCCTGCCGCTCAGCAACTCCTTCTGGGTCGCCGGGCCGCCACTGTCGTTGTTCGGCCGGAAATCGACCTTCAGCCCATAGGTATCCAGCAGACCCGGTAGGCCGACCGGACGCGTCGCGAATTCACTGTTCGCCATCAAGCTGACGGTCTGGGTCTGCGAGAGTCGACCGAGGTCGCCGATCGACACCAGGTGGTGCTGATCAGCGGTCGACCGTGTGACGGTCACGCTGTCCGAATTCGAGCCGGGCGCCGGCGTATACGTGACCAGGTCGGTTCCCAGCACTTGCGGCAACGCGGCCTCGATGTCCGGCAACGCGGTCAATGACCGCAGCTGATCGACGCGTCCCGAATCGATTCCCTTGGCGCTCTTGGCCAGATACTGCAGCAGATTGCCGACGTAGTCGGGCACCAGATCGATATCGCCCGCCCGCAGCGCGGGAATGTACCGCTCACGGGTACCCGAGTTGAGCCGATCCGACACGGTGAACCCGTTGTCCCGCAGCACATCGATGTAGATCTGGCCGATGATCTGCGACTCCGGGAATGTGCCGGATCCGACCACCACATGCGACGGATTCGGGTCGCGCGATCCGGCCCGGTCGAGCGGATCGAAACATGCGGTGACCGGCAGCATCACCAGAAGCAGGGAGAGCGCCGCCAAGAACATCCGACGCCGCCGGTATGCGCGCGGCCAGGGCATCTGCACCCGCCCAGTAGAACACCCGGAATCACCCATGTCAGGGTTACCACGCGGGCTGACTCTATTCGCGAGACCGCTCAGGCGGGTGTCGCGGCGGTGAAGACGTAGGTCACGTACGGCATCGTCAGATGCACGCCGTCGGTGTCGGCGCGCTGCGTCGCCAGCGACCGGACCTGCGCCAAGACCTCCTGGCGGCGGTCGTCGGTCGCGGTGATCATCGTGCTCCGCGAGGCGACGTTGTCGACCAGCTCGTCGACCGTCAACTCCCGCGTCCAGCGAAACTCACTGAGCGACAGCGGCCCGAACGGCGCGGCGGCCTGTGGACCGTCGCCGAAGATCAGCAGTTCGGCGCCGGTCCGCCCGATCAGGTCGCTCAGCTCCCGCACCCACGGTGTTCCCTCGTCGCGGATGTTCCAGATCAGCCCGATGGTGCCGCCGGGCCGCAGCACCCGGGCGGCCTCCGCGCTCGCCGCCGGGACGTCCACCCAGTGCCAGGACTGGCCGAAGACAATCGCGTCCGCCGAGGCGTCGGGCAACGGAAGCTGTTCGGCGGTGCCGACTTTCGCCGTCACCTCGGGGAGGCTCCGCGAGAACTGCTGCAGCATGGCCGAATCCGGGTCGATCGCAGTGACCACGCGCTCGGGTGTGAGGAGCGCCCGCGTCAGGATGCCGGTGCCGGCACCGACGTCCACCACATCGACGGCCGACGCGGGTATCGCGGCATCGACCGCCTCCTGCGGGTAGCGCGGGCGGGCTCGGTCATAGGTCGCGGCTTCCTTGCCGAAGGAGAGTGCAAGGTCATCACGGCCGGCGTGCGGATGCGTCATGCCCTTCAGTATCGACCCATCCGCCGCGAGATGTCGCGACGCTAGTTGGGTATCCCGCTCGCGGTGCAGAGCGCGATCGCCGCGGACGTCTGCGTGGTGAGCACCGTGTCTCCCCGCCTGATGGTGCAGGTGACCGGCGATCCCTTGGAAATCGCTGTGACCGAGGCAAATCCGTTGCGGAGCGTCACCGTCACGGTCCACGGCGACGGCGGGGCGGTGACCGTCCGTAGTCCCCCGTTGCCGAAGTAGGTGACCATCAGTGGTCCCCCCGTGACCTCGTAGGTCACCTCCGGGCCGTTGGGATTGCTGCTCGACGGCGCCGAACTGCTGATCGTCGTCGACGTGGTGCTGGTCGGGGCCGCCATGGTGGTGGTCGAGCTCGCCGCCGACGAGGACGAACTGTCATTCCCCCTGGTGGCGAATACCACCGCGCCGATGATCACGGCCAGCGCCACGACGATCGCCAGCGCGATCGCGATCCATCGACCCGTGCGGGGTCGCGACGTCGGCGGACCCGCCGGTCCGGCGGCGGCCGGACCGGGCTGCTGCTGGCTGTAGGCCGTGCCGTAGCCGTAGTTCTGCTCCTCGCCGTACGCCGACTGGGAGCCGTAGTAATCATCGGCGGCCGGGATCGGCACCGAATAGGGGTACTGCTCGCCCTCGATCGGGTCGAAGCTGCGAGTCGGCGGATTCTGTTGCGGCGGGCCCGATTGCGGCGGACCGGGCTGCGGCGGGCCGGGTTGGGGCTGGCCCGGTTGCGGCGGATTCGGCTGTTCTCCGGGTGGCACCGGTCCAGGCTGACCGGCACCCGGCTGCTGCGGGTGCTGCGGTCTGGTCTGGCCGAACGGATCGTTCGGATCGGTGGGCCCGGCGCCGGTCATTGCAAGAACACCGAGCAGCGGGCCGTCGTGCCGCTATCGCTGGCGAGCGTCTTGCTGCCCTGCGTGATCTTGCATGTGGCGGTGCCACCGGCCGACGGATCGATGATCGGGTTCACCGCGAAGTAGGTCTTGGTCCCCGGGCTGAAGGTCTCGGTCCACGGCGTGCTCGGCGTGTTGATGGTGCGCACACCGGACGCGTCCGAGACGACGATCGCGAACAGCTTGCCGTCGGCCGACAGCGTGATGTCCTCGCCGCTGTTCTGCTGCCGCGAGAACTCGTCGGTCTCGCTGGTCGGGCTGTCGTCCGTGGTCGACTCGTCGGTCGTGCTCTCGTCAGTCTGCGACAGGGCGGTGGTCGTCGTGGA
Source organism: Jongsikchunia kroppenstedtii DSM 45133 (assembly GCF_000380485.1). Lineage (GTDB taxonomy): Bacteria > Actinomycetota > Actinomycetes > Mycobacteriales > Mycobacteriaceae > Jongsikchunia > Jongsikchunia kroppenstedtii. The sequence continues at coordinate 194,468 of NZ_AQYG01000050.1, forward strand.
CGGCGACGCCGTCTTATCGCTCTTGTCGTTGCCGGTGAGCGTGACCGCGGCGACGATGCCGCCGATCACCAGCGCGACGACCACGATGATCGCGCCGACGATCAGTCCGGTGTTCTTCTTCGGCGGCTGACCGCCCGGCCCGCCGTAGCCCGGGGCGCCATATGCCGGACCGTTCGGCGGCGGCGGGTAGCCGCCCGCCGGATTCCAGCCGGTGCCGGGGTCGCCCCAGCCGCCCTGACCGCCCGCCTGACTCTGCGCGTACGGATCGGGACCCTGTGCGTATGGATCGGGCTGCTGGTACTGGCCCTGCTGGTAGGGATTCTGCGCGTACTGGCCCGGCTGCTGATAGGGGTTCTGCTGGTACGGATCCTGCTGATAGGGATCCTGGTAGCCGCCGTAGGCACCGCCCTGCGGGTAAGCACCCGGAGTGGCGTTGGGGTCATACATCGCGGTCTGGTCGTACGCGGCCGGATCGACCGGCTGGCCACCCTCCGGAACGTCGCCGTTCGGCTGACCCTGCTGATTCGGATCGCCCGGCTGCTGCGGCCAATTTCCCGGCCCCATGGACCCTCCTGAAGGTTCCCGGCCGTCGGCCGGTCGGTGTCAGTGTTCGGCTGACCGAGGCGGTGCGCCGATTATCGATGCCAGGGTATTGGGTTCCGCCGACTCTGACGAACGCGATCCGTCCGATTGACCGACGTCAGCGTTCGACGGACAGCGTCGACCTGCGGCGATGACGTTCCAGCGCGAGGTCGACGAGCCGGTCGACCAGGTCGCGGTACGCCAGGCCGGTGGCCTCCCACATCTTCGGGTACATCGATCCGGGCGTGAATCCGGGCATCGTGTTGACCTCGTTCAGCAGCCAGCCGCGGCCGCCCTCCTCGAAGAAGAAGTCGACGCGGGCCAGGCCGGTGCAGCGATAGGCCGAGAACGCCGCGACCGCGAGTCGCCGCACCTCGTCGCCGTCGGCGTCCGACAGCTCGGCCGGAATCTGCAGCTTCGCGGCGCCCGTGACGTACTTGTCCTCGTAGTCGTAGAAGTCGGCACCGGGCAGGATCTCGCCGGGGACCGAGGCCTTCGGGACGTCGTTGCCGAGCACCGCCACCTCGATCTCGCGGCCGTCGACACCCTCCTCGATCACGACGACATCGTCGTAGCGCAACGCCTCATCGATCGCGGCGTCCAGCGCGGCCCCGTCGATCACCTTGCTGATGCCGACGGACGAACCCATATTCGCCGGCTTCACGAACACCGGGTACCCGAGCTCGTCGCCGACCCGCCCGGCGATCGCTCCCCGCTCGTCCGACCCCGATCGGTATTCCAGCCACTTGCACTGCGGGATACCGAGCTGTGCGGCAACCACTTTCGCCATCGCCTTGTCCATGGCGAGCGCCGAGCTCAGCACCCCGGAACCGACGTATGGAACGCCGGACAGATCGAGCAGACCCTGTACCGTGCCGTCCTCGCCGAAGGTGCCGTGCAGCAGCGGCAGGACGACGGTCGGGGTGGCGGAGTCGAAGGAGAGCAGGGTCGTCGGCACCACCTCGGTGCCCGCGACCTCCAGCGATCCCGGCAGCTGTTCGCCCGCGTCGAGCGCGGCCGCGGTCTGATCGCTGCGCAGCCACTTCCCCGACTTGGTGATGCCGATCGGCTCGATCCGGTAGCGCTCCGGATCCGCGGCGGCGATCACGTGGGCGGCGGTCACACACGACACCTCGTGCTCGGCCGACTGTCCGCCGTAGAGAACGACGAGACGAAGGGTGCTTTTGGGATCTGCCACGGCCACGACCTTACGCAGCGTCGGCCCAGTTGCCGACCCATGGCTCCGCCAACTGTGTCCGCCGCCGCACCGGTAGCGTTTGACCTCATGCAGTGGACAGTTTCGGACATCGCGACGGCGGTCGGCGGCCAGGTACTCAGCGGCGATGCGGCCGCCTCGATCGAGGGCGCGAGCATCGATTCCCGATCGGTCGGCGCCGGGCAGTTGTTCGTGCCGATCGTCGCCGCGCGCGACGGCCACGAGTTCATTCCCGCAGCTCTCGAGGCCGGCGCCGGGGCGTATCTGACGTCGAGCGGCGCGGACGCCGGCGGCACGGCCATCGCGGTCGCCGATACGGCCGCAGCCCTGTCGGCACTCGGTTCGGGCGGACGCAGCCGACTGACCGGCCCGGTGGTCGGCGTGACGGGCTCGGTCGGCAAGACGTCGACCAAGGACCTGCTGGCCGCGGTGCTGTCGACCACGTTGCGCACCGCCGCCAACGAGCGGTCGTTCAACAACGAGCTCGGCCTGCCGCTCACCCTGCTCAATGCCCCGGACGACACCGAGGCTGTCGTCGTCGAGATGGGCGCGCGCGGCGTCGGCCATGTCGCCGACCTGTGTGCCATCGCCCGCCCGACCGTCGGCGTCGTCACCCGCGTCGCCGGCGTGCACCTGGAGAACTTCGGCAGCATCGAGGCGGTCGCGCAGGCGAAGGGCGAGCTGATCGAATCGCTGCCGGCCGATGGACTGGCCGTGCTGAACGCCGACGACCCGCGGGTCGCGGCCATGGCATCCCGGTCGGTCGCGCCCGTGCTGACCTACGGCATCGAAAAGCCGGCGGACGTGACGGCCGCGAATGTCTCGGTGGACTCCGAGCTCCGGGCGTCCTTCGAGCTGCGGACGCCGTGGGGCGAGCGAGCGGTGACGCTCGGCGTGCGCGGCGAGCATCAGGTGGGCAATGCACTCGCCGCGGTCGCGGTCGCCGGCGGGCTCGGGCTGCCGCTGGACGCGATCGTCGCCGGACTGTCCGGCGCCTCGATCTCGGCGCTGCGAATGGAATTGCGCCGCACCGAATCCGGGGCCGCCGTCCTCAACGACGCCTACAACGCCAACCCCACGTCGATGGCCGCGGCGCTGCGTTCGCTGGCCGCGCTGCCGGCCGAGCGGCGGATCGCCGTGCTGGGCGTGATGGCCGAGCTCGGCGCCGACGGCGATCAGGAGCACGCCCAGATCACCGATCTGGCAACCGAATTGGGCATCCGCGTGATCGCCGTCGATACGCCGGCCTACGGATCAGAGGCGACGCATGTCGACGGGATCGATGCGGCGGTCGCCGCGGTCGGGGTTGTCGGCGCGGGTGATGCGGTGCTGGTGAAGGGCAGCCGCGTGGCGGCGTTGGAGCGGGTGGCCGACGCGCTACGCTAGTTCTTGCGGCGGATAACTGTGGCTGTGGCGGCGTCAGACGACAATTATTGCGCGCCAGCGCGTGACAGCCACAGTTATCTGAACCGTCGGGCACGCGGCCGGCTCGGGATCGCAGGCGTACGGTGAGGACGGCATCACCGATTCGTCCGATTCGAGGTTGTTCATGCGTCTGACCCGACTGTTCGCCGCCGCGGCCACCGTCGCCGCGCTCGCCGTCACCCCGGCAGCGATCGCAAACGCGTCGCCCGGCTTCGCGCCCACGCGGGATGTCCTGACCTTCAGCATTCCCACCACCGGCGGCACCGTCACGCCGGTCACCGTCACCGCGAACCAGGCTCCGTCGATCCTGATCTACCCGCCACCGCCGCCGGCCCTCACCTATACGATCAGCAACCCGCCGCCGTACTCACCGGCGTGGCACGGCATCTCCGTAGTGGTGTCGTGGCGCAACGTACTCAGCGGCAAGACCGGCGACGTCACCCTGCGGCCGTACGACCTGGTCTCACCGGACGTACCGCAGCTACGGCTGCACTCGGTCGGCACCGCTGCCACCGGATCGGGCCTCGTCGTCGCCACCGTGACGGTGCTGCGCGACCAGTCGCCGCGCCCGCCGGCCGTGATCAGCGTGATCCCGGGGCTCACCGCGTCCGTGGTCTGACCGCGTCGCACCTGTCGCCGATCAGGCGTCGAAATCGCCGAAGGCGCGTGTGGGGTGTTCATCCCGAAAGGGTGATTGATTCATCCGCGACTCTTCGTAACGTCGGACTGAGCAAATGAGCTCTAGGACGACTACTCGGGGGCGCTGATGTCAACCGGCAGCACACTGGGTCCGGCCAAGATGACCGCGGAATATGCGCGGACGCTCGGCAGTACCGCCTATCTGTGGGGCTGGTCGCTGGTCAACATGCACAACCGGCTCACGCTGATGGAACAGCTACCGGAGCCTGGTCTGCTGGCGGGCATCGTTCCCGCCGGGCCGCCGGGCAGCATCGGAATGCTCCGCGACTACATCAGGCCCGAGGAGCGAGTGGTCGCCTGCCCCAACCAGGACGTCACCTACGGATTCGGTGTCCTCGACGCGGAGCGTGGGCCGTCGATCGTCCAAGTGCCCGATTTCGGTGACCGATTCTGGGTGTATCAAGTCGTCGACCAGCGCACCGACTCGTTCGTCGAACTGGGCGCGATGTACGGCACCAGTCCCGGCTTCTACCTGCTTGCACATCAATCCTGGGATGGCGATGTGCCAGAAGGGATCACCGGCGTCTTCAGGTACGACACCCGAATCGGCATCGTGATCCCACGGGTATTCATGGATGACACCGCGGCCGACCGCGCAGCCATCGCCCCAATCGTCGATCGGATCAGCGTGTATCCACTGTCGGAATTCGATGGCACCGCCAAGATCGTGGACTGGTCCGCGGTGCCGAGCTTCGGTGGGGGCGAGGGCACCTCCGGCCAGAGTGAAACCCAGTGGGTGAAACCTGAGCAGTACTTCGACGTGTTCGGCCAAGTGCTGGACGAGGTTCCGGCACTCCCCGGCGAAGAAGCGTTGTACACATGGTTCCGCACAGTCGTTACGGCCGCCGAGCGCGACCCGGAGATCGCTGCCGCATTGCGGCAGACCGCAATCGATACCGACCAAGTCGTGAAGGAGCTTTTCGAGTTCCGCAACATCGGCATCCCGGTCGACCACCGTTGGACCACCCAGCGCAACGACGCAGCATTCGGTACCGACTACCTGTCGCGTACCGCCATCGGCAAATCAAACATCTTCGTCAACACCCCCAACGAAACCGTCTACTACTACCTGGATCTCGACGAGTCCGGTGCACGGCTGCACGGCTCCAACGAGTACACAGTCACCTTCCCTGCCGGCGAGCTGCCGCCGGTGCGCGGCTTCTGGTCACTCACCGTCTACAACAAGCACCACTTCTTCCACCCCAACGAGCTCGATCGGTTCTCTCTCGGCACCAAGAACCAGGACCTCCACTACAACGCCGACGGATCACTCACGCTCACGGTCGGCGGCTCTGCACCGACGGACACCGACGCCGCGACCAACTGGCTGCCGGCGCCATCGGAGGAATTCACCCTCTACCTGAGGGCCTATTGGCCTGATCCGGCCATCCTGTCGGGAGAATGGAGTCCACCGGCCGCGGTCAAGTCGTAGGTCGGCTGACCACGCCGACCCGCCGCGGCGATTCGGCCGTCAGCCCGTGGGAAAGGCCAACGCGGTGATCAGGTCGATGAAGTGCCGGCGCACCGTCGCCTCGTCCATGTCCAGCAGCAGCTGATAGATGACGCCGTCGTAGACGGTCACGATCGCGCGGGCCAGGTCGCCGGCGGTCGGAAGACTCTCCGGTAGCGCGATCTCCAGCGCCGTGATCGCCGCGGCCAGGCGATCGGTCACCTGTTGCCGGAGAACGCGGCGATGCTCGGCGAGATCAGCGGCGACGTCCGGATGCCGGGCCGCGTAGGAGACGAAGTCGGTATTGATCAGGAGCCAATCGCGGTCGATGACGACGTTTTCGGCCCATTGCACGACGAGTTCGCGGGCGGTCGCCGGTTGCGCGGCACTGATCGCGTCGACGGTGAAGTCGGCGCCGTACGCGGACTGCTGGTCGTAGAGCGCGAAGAACAGCTCCTCCAGCGACGAAAAGTTCGAGTAGAACGCGCCTTTCGTGTATCCCGCCGCGCGGCAGACGTCATCGATCCGGGCGCGTCCGAAACCCTGCGCGACGAACACGTCGAACGCCGAGTCGAGCAGCCGTTTACGCGTATCGACGCGATGCCGCGTCGGCGACGGTCGCCGCACACGTGGACGCTCTGGCATCCGCCCATTCTGCCTCCGCCGGTTCGCAGCCGTTGACAGAGCCCACGCATCAGGATTCAATACCTTTTCGTATTGAATGAAGGGAAACCCGTGCGTAGTCGCCTGCTAGTTCTCGTCCTGACGATTACCTGCCTTGCCGCGGCCGGGTGGGGATCGGCGTCCGCCGCGCCGCCGCCAACGGCGTCTACGCCGGGACAGATCAGCACCTCCACCCTCACGAATGCCGTCGGCACCAGAAGTTTTCAGACCTACGTGCCCCGCAACTGGGCTCCGGGGCGGCCGCTGATCGTATGGCTGCACGGCGCGAGTGCCGTCCCGCGCGGCGACTATCACGGTCTACGGCGATCCAGCACCCTGCTGACCGAAGCCGATCGACAGGGGTTCGCGGTGGTTGCCCCGATGCAATCGCTGGCGATCGACCACGGCACCTGGCAGATCCTCAATCCTGCGAACGTTGTTCGCGGACAGGGCGAATCGTCGATCGTCGCCGATATCGTCCGGCGATCGTCGCGGGAACTACACGTCGATCCCGCGCGGGTGTACGTCGTCGGGCATTCCGCCGGCGGCGCGATGGCCCAGGACGTCGCCGCGTTGTACCCGGAGCTGTTCGCCGGCATGGCGGCCATCGCCGGGGTCCCGTTCATGGCCGACCCGACGGGCGCGGCGATCCGGGTCGCTCGGCATGGCGCCCCGCTCCCGACGTTCTTGGTGCAGGGCGACCGCGACAGCGTGACGCCGCCCGTCCTCGGCCAGGTGGCATTGTCGGCTGCGCTGGGCGCGAACGGCATCGCGGGTGCGCGGCCGTGGTCGACGCGACTGGTGCCGGCCGACGGCGCCGATCGGTATTCGACCGACATCCAGCGGTACGGCCACGGGCGGTCCGAGGTCGTGTACGCGACCGTCCTCGGCGCCGATCACCCCACCGGACCCGGTGGGGTGACCATCAACGGGCCGACGCTCGATCGCGCGGTCATCGGCTTCCTGCTCGCGCACCGGCGAGGCTGATGCCAAAAGAAGAATCCCTCTCACCGTTTATGCTGATGAGAGGGATTCTTTTGTGCGCCCGAGAGGATTCGAACCCCTAACCTTCTGATCCGTAGTCAGATGCTCTATCCGTTGAGCTACGAGCGCATTGCTTTATTCAATTGTGGCACACCAGGTTCGGTGCACTGGCGGAGGCGAGAGGATTTGAACCTCCGGTCCCGTTTTAAGCGGAACAACTCATTAGCAGTGAGTCCCATTCGGCCGCTCTGGCACGCCTCCTGGTGGAGTTCTTCATGAACTGCCGAACGCAAACAGTACACAGCCGCCCGGGTGCCGAGCAAACCGGCTACCACCTACGGCGCAGGACCCTGAGCAGGCGACGAACCGCGACCCGTGGTGTGCGCGGGCTATTTCTCCACGCCGAGGACGCGAAGCATGCTGCTGATCGCGCGGGCCGGCGCATCCTCGTCTCCATGAAGAAGCCGCGCCGGCGTGATGAACGCGACGAGCGATTCGAGGACGTACACCGTCGTCTCGACATCGGTCGACTCCGGGAGATCGCCGGCGTCGATTGCCGTCCGGATGTCCGAGCGCAACGTCTCGCGCCACCGGTTCCGCTCGCCGATCAGCCGGTCGTGCACCGCTCCGGTCCGGGCGTCGTAGTCGTAGGTCACCTGAGTCATCAGGCAGCCCCCCGGGAAACCGGGGTCGCCCGCGTACTCCACCCACGCCCGACACGCCTCGACCAGTCGCGGCAACCCGCGGGGAAACCGCTTGACCGGCTCCCAGACCCGCACCCGAAAACCATCGAAGACCGCATCGATCGTCTCCAGCTGCAGGGTCTCCTTGTTGCGAAATTGCCCGATGACCCCCGACTTGCTCATACCCACAAGGCTTGCCAGCCGACCGATCGTCACAGCATCCAGTCCCTCGACAGACGCGAGGTCCGCCGCGGCCTTGATCACGTTCTGTCGTGTCTGAAGTGCGGATTGCATTGACGCCCGTCCTGCCACACCAAGAGCTTAGCGGCCGATCGATCGGCGATGCCGATCAGAAGGACGGTATTTCATCGCGTTGCCTCGACGCGCGGCGCGATCGTGTCGACGATCGCTGCGAAGGCGACAGCGTGCCCGCGAGCGTTGCCATGGATCCGATCGGACGAATAGATATCGGGGTCGGCACCGAGCGGGTGCCGATGCGTGTCGATATGGATGCCGCCGAGGTCTGCTGTGATCGCCGCGGTGAGATCGTCCAGCTCATCGAACCGGGCGGCCATCGCACCCGCATGTTCCGCCGGAACCAGACCAGACCGCGGCAGATCGAACAGGCCGACCGTCAGCACTCGAGCACCGGCTGCCGCGAGCGGGCCGAGCAGCATAGTCAGGTCGTCCCGCAGCGCCCACGAATCGAATGGCAGGAACGCGTCGTTCCCTCCCGCCGTGATGAGTACGACGTCGGGTTCGAACGCGACCGCTGCCGCCACCTGCTGCTCGCGGATCTCGCGCGCCCTGAGAAACGGGGTCGCCAGATTCACGGCCTCGAAATCGGTGGTCGCCGCGGCCAGCGCCAACCGCAACCGATCCGCGAACGATGCGTCCCAATAGCCGGGCCGCGGCTCGCGCACCCCGGCCGTCACGCTGTCGCCGAGGATCGCCAACCGCTTCCAGCCGAGCGGCCGCAGTCGCTCGACGGCCTCATCGAAATCGATGCAATACGGATCGGCCGCCTCGAGCGCGAACTGGTCCCAGCTCGCCGGCATAGTCGCTTCATTCATCGTTCACTCCCTTGATTTGCAACAACTTTCGTAGAACTCTCGGCGCCCGGTGAAATCGGCGGCGCGGCACGCAACAGCAGTGCGCCGACGGCCACCAACGCGGTTACCGCGGCCGCGAACCAGTAGATCGCCGCGTAGGGCCGTTCGGCGGTCGTCGCCGTGACCTCGGAGAGCATGGCCGCAAGGATCGCGATCCCCAGGGCGCCGCCGACCTGTCGCGCAGCCATCAACAGACCGGTTGCCGCCGCAAAGTCGCTCGGCGGTGCCGCAAGCGTGCCGACGGTCGAGATCCCCACGGTGATCAAGCCGACGCCGATGCCCATGACGATCCCCGCCGGCAGCCACAGTGCCCATAGCTGCGCAGTGGACGAGACGAGCGCTGCCAGGAGCGCGATCACCGCAGCCAGCACCACGCCGCCGATCGCGATCATCCGGCGCGGCGGGATCGTGGCCCCCAGCCGGCTCACCCCGACGCCGACGACCGCCGTCATCAACGCGGCCGGCGTCATCGCGAATCCAGCGGCCAGCGTCGAGTAGCCCCAGACGTTCACCAGGAACATCACGCCGAGCAGCATGGTGGTGAACAGGCTCATTCCGTATGCCGCCGATAGTCCGGCGGCCACGGCGAAGGACCGATTGCGAAGCAGATCCAGACGCAGCGCCGGCAAGCGATGCACCCTCGACCGCCAGAGCGCCGCGGCCAGCGCGGTGCCGGACAGCCCGAAGAAGGCGATGATCTGCGCTGAGTCCCAACCCTTTTCGGGCCCCTCGGTCACGGCGTACACGAGGGATCCGATGGCGACCGCCAGCAGCATCCCACCCAGCAGATCCGGCCATCGCCGCGACTCGGAATCCGCGGCACGCAATCGCCGGGCGGCGGCGAGCGCCCACAGGCCGATGGGCACGTTCAGGCAGAACAGCACCCGCCAGTCGGAGACTTCCACCACCAACCCGCCGAGCGCCGGGCCGACCGCCGCGGCCAACGCGCCCGACGCACTCCACAGGCCGATGGCGGCGCGTCGGCGTTCGATCGCGACGGTGCCGAGAATCAGCGCCAGCGATGCCGGCGTCATCAGCGCCGCGCCCACGCCCTGCGCCGCCCGCGCACCGAGTACCAGCCCGAACGTCGGGGCCACCGCGATCAGTAGCGAGCACAGCGTGAATACCGCCACCCCCACCAGGAACAGCCGTGCGCGTCCGACGGCGTCGGCGAGTGCACCGGCCGGGGCCAGCAACGCGGCGAAGGGAATCACGTAAGAAGTGGCGAGCCACGTCGCGGTGCCCGCCCCGACGTCGAATTCCGATGCCACCGAGGGCACCGCCAGATTCGTGATCGTTGTGTCCAGAAACCCCACGAAGACCGCGCAACACGCGGCCACCAGAGCCAGGTTTCCTGCTGTTTTGTCGATCGCTCTCATGGCGTCGAGTTAAGCGCACGATCGTTCGTATTTCAATAGCGTCCGATCATGTTCTTAACGCGATGAGCGATGACGCCGCCCGAAGACTGAACCGTGCGGCGACCGCCTACGCTTGTCGTTTGTGACCGTCTACCTGCGCCCCGACCTCGATGATCTGCCTGCATATGTGCCCGGCAAGACGTTCCCCGGCGCGCTCAAGCTCGCCAGCAACGAGGTCGTCGATCCACCGCTGGCGTCGGTGCAGCAGGCGATCGCGGCAGCCGCGGCGACGGCGAATCGTTACCCGGACAACGCGATGGTCGAGCTGACCGAGCACCTCGGCAAGCATCTCGGGGTGCCGCCGGAACACGTCAAGACCGGCTGCGGCTCGGTGACGCTGTGCCAGAACCTGATCAGCATCACCAGCGGCCCGGGTGACGAGGTGCTCTTCGCGTGGCGCTCCTTCGAGTGCTATCCGATCTCGACCATGATCGTCGGCGCGACGCCGATCATGGTTCCGCTGCGCGACCAGACCCATGACCTCACCGCGATGGCCGACGCCATCACCGAGCGCACTCGGGTCATCTTCGTCTGCAACCCCAACAACCCGACCGGGACCGTCGTCACCGCGACAGAGCTGATCGACTTCCTCGACCGGGTGCCGCCGCACGTCCTGGTCGCCCTCGACGAGGCGTACATCGAATACATGCGGCCCGACGAGGCGCAGCGATACGACGCCGTAGAGCTTCTCGGCAAGTACCCCAACCTCGTTGTGCTGCGCACCTTTTCGAAGGCCTACGGGCTGGCCGGGCTCCGCGTCGGCTATGCTGTCGGCGATCCGATCATCATCGAGGCGCTGACCAAGGTCCACGTGCCGTTCAGCGTCAGCAGCGTCGCCCAGGCAGCGGCGATCGCATCCCTGGCCGCCGGCGACGAACTACGGGCCCGCACCGACGAGGTCGCGCTTGAGCGCCACCGGGTCACGGCCGAGCTCCGGTCGGCGGGCTACCGCGTTCCGGATTCGCAGGCGAACTTCATCTGGCTCGACCTCGGCGCCGCCGCCGTGCCCTTCTCGCAGGCCAGCACCAACGCCGGAATCATCGTGCGCCCCTTCGACGGCGATGGGGTGCGGGTGACCGTCACCCACGCCGACGAGAACGATCGCTTCCTCGGTTTCGCCCGGGAATGGCAAGCGGCTCAGTAACTCTCGTCGCCGGTTGCGGCGCGCTAGGGGCGCGTCACCACAGGCCCGGAGCCAGCGCGGCCCACGCGTTGGGCAGCGCCGCCTTCCAGTACGACCAGCTGTGCAATCCGACCAGCGGGTAGTCGGTGGTGGCCGGGATCTGCGCGAGCATCAGCCGCACCGAGAACTGCCGCGAGCAACTCTCCGCGCCGGCTTCGAGCGCGGCGCCGGCAGCCAGCTGCGCCTGCCGGCTCTGGCCTGGTTCGAGCGGCGTGTAGAAGTCGTCGAACGCCGGGATGCCGCTGCCGGAGTAGATGTAGATGTTCTTGCCGCGGAAGCGGTCCACCATCAGGCTCGGATCGTGCGCCGCCCAGCCGGGCGACCCGAACGGGCCCCACATGTTGACGGAGATTCCGCCGTCCTTGGCGACGGTGCCGGTCACATAGCCCTCGTTGACCGGGCTGCTGACGGCCGGGCAACCGCTGAGCGAGGCGACGCCGTTGTACAGGTTGGGATGGCGCGCGGTCAGCGCGAGCGCGGCCTGCGCACCCATCGACAGGCCGGCGATCGCGTTGCGGCCGTCGCCATGGAACGTCTTGTTGATCAGCGGGGGCAGCTCGGCGGTGAGGAAGGTCTCCCACATCGGCTTGCCGTAGCGCGGATCAGGCGCCTGCCAGTCGGTGTAGAACGTCGATCCGCCGCCCGCAGGCAGCACGACGTTGACGTTCTTGCCCGCGAAGAACGGCCCTGCGCCGCCCTTGGTCATCCAGTCGCTGACCGGCTGATCGGCGCCCGCGCCGTCGAGCATGTAGAGCGTCGCGCGCGGAGACGAGCCAGCCGGGCTGAGCACGGTCAGGTGAACGTCCTCGCCCATGGCGGGCGACTTCACCGTCAGCTGGTAGCGGTGGTCGTTGACCTTGACCGTCTTGGTGATGACGGCTCCCGCAGGCGTCGGTCGACCCGGCTGCGCCGCGGCGATGCCCGTGCCGACCGTCACGGCCGCCAGGATCGACGCCACGGCAGCAGCGCCCGCGATCTTCAGTCGATTCGGTATCACGGCCAGTTTCCTTTTGTCTTCGATCACACGGCAGCGTCATCGGTGTTGCCGGTTTGATGTTCGTCGGGCCTAGGCTACTGGTAATGCGCGGCCGGCGACACTTGAGCGAGCCCCGTCGAATAGTGTCGTTGCCAGATTGAATAGTCCACAAACCACCGACCGACGAAGGCGAAGGATCAGGCGTGTCAACTGCTTTGGACGACAACGGTTTTGCATTCGTCGCTCAAGTTCCGGTGCGCTGGTCGGATATGGATGCTTTTGGTCACATCAACCACGCTCGTATGGTGACCGTCCTAGAAGAGGCCCGCATCGAGTGGCTGCTGAGCGCCGGAACCGAGCATGTCGAGGGCAGCGAGGATCTCACGGTCTTCCAGCCGTTGATCAAGAGTTCGATGATCGTTAACGTCGAGGTCCGCTATCAGGGGCAGCTACGCCACGAGGACACCCCGCTGCAGGTCGGCATGTGGATCAAGCAGGTGCGTTCGGTCGACTTCACCATCGGCTACGAAGTGCGTTCGGCCACAGCTGATCCCGGTTCCAAGGCGGCGACGGTCGCGAGCACGCAGCTCGCCGTCGTGGACATTGCGGCCGAGAGGTTGCAGCGTCTCACTGATCAGCAGAAGGCGTATCTGAAGAACTGGATGCGGGATTGAACTCGGGTAGGGCGAGCTCAGGACGAGCCGTCGAGAGGCTGACGATGTTGCCCTGCAGCATCTCTCGGTATGCCCGCAGGTGCTCCTCACCCGCCTGCAGCTGATAGCCGACCCGGTCGGTGGCATCGAGCGAATGCCCATGATCGCCAAGGCGAGCGACGAGCCCGTCGATCCGCTGATCCAGCGTGCCGCCGCGATTCACCTCGTTGACCAGCGCCAGCTCCCGGTCGGCGGAGGCCAGGACGTCGGCCATGGTCGCCAGCGACCGCACCCGCTCGACCAGCTGATCCCACACCGGGATCAGCGCCCGTCGCCGCTGATCCTGCTGGTGGCGGGTGGTCACGTCGGCGGCCGACGTCGTGCGCTCGATGCGGACGATCTCCGCGGTCACCGACCGCAGGGCGATCACGTCAGCCGCGATCGCCGCCAGCTCGACCGGCAGATCGACCTGGCCGCGCTGCACGGCGAAGTACTCGGACTGCCACGACGGTGATTGCCAGACGCGGTCGTACATCTGTCCGGCCAGATACAGCAGGGTCTCGTAACGGTCCGCGAACCGGGTCTCTCCGGAGTCGTGGGCCGAGAACCGTTGCATCACCAGCGAACTCACCCATCCGGAGATGGTTGTCGGGTTCGGTGACGGCGTCTGCGCCAGCCCGTCGAAGAGCCGCTGACGCTCGGCCTCGTCCAGGTGCAGGCCTTCTTTGCGCTGCTTGCGGGTGATCTTGCCGCCGCTGGCGTACGACGAGTTGGCGCCGATCAACACTCGCGCGATCGCCGCACGACGACGGGCCAGGTGCGCGGCGCGCGCCCGCAGCAACTGGACCGCGACCGGATGCAGACGATCGCCCTGCAGGCGCCGATCGACGAAGGCCGCCTCGCGATCGATGCGACGCAGTTCGCCGAACCCGCCGATGCTGGGGATCGGCATCCCCAGGGTGACGCGACGGACCAGTACCGCGCGCGAGGCCTCTGCGGTGTGCCCGGCGGCGATCAGGAAGGCGGCGGCATCCGACAGCTCCGGCTGCGGGCCGGGCAGCCGGCATTCACGCGTCCACAGCTCAATCGGTGGTGCGCTGGATGTTGCTGACACGCACTTCTCCTGGTTCCTGGCCTGCAGCGGGGCGGCCTGCGGACAACACATCGCGGCGACGGGGAATCGCGGCGATCCCCTCATTTTTACCGGAGGACGACGACACGCGTCGCCACCAGCGGTATGTGATCTGATGCAGTATCCAGGCGATCGGGATGCTGATCACCACCGTGACCAGGAACGCCGCCGTCGTCGACCCGCTGAACAGGCGATACCCGAGCAGGCTCATCACCAGTTCGAGCACCATCACGTGCACGAGGAAGAGCTCATAGGAGATCTCGCCGAGCCACACCACCGGTCGCAGGCTCAGCAATCGGGCCGGCAACGACGTCGGCGCCAACGCCGCGCCGCCCACCAGGCCCGCTCCGACGATGGCGTACAGCAGCGCCTTCGCGTCGGTCGCGAAGGCGCTCGCCGGGGCGATCGTCGGCTCCCCTGCGATCGACGTGCAGGCGATCACGAACGCTGCGAGGGCGACCACCACCGCGATGGCGCCGGGCCATCGCACATCGAGTTCGGCCAGCACCGCCAGCAGCATCCCGGCCGCGAACCAGATCGCGAACTCCGGCGGCCACAGCCGCGACGTCGGATCGGCGGACGGCGAGTGCGAGTACGCCACCCACAGCGGCGTGACCGCGGCGAACGCCACGACCCAGACGATGATCCACTCGGGCCGCCACTGTCCGCGGCAGGCGACCACGCAGATGACCCAAGCGAGTGGCGGCAGCACCAGATAGAAGCCGACCTCAACGACGAGGCTCCACATCTGCGTCAGCCCGGTGTGCAGATTCCCGATGCCGTACGTCTGCGTCAGGGTCAGATTACGCAGCAATGCCGTGGCCCCATGGCCGGACGGCGACGGGTCCTCGCGCCAGCGATAGATGAGATAGACGACGAGCACCGTCAGCCAGTACGCCGGCAGGATGCGCAGCGCCCGGTGCCGGAAATACCGTGCTGTCGAAGGACTTCCGGCACCCGTACGCAGCGAGCGCACCCAGGGCCGGAACAGCAGGAAGCCGGACAGCACGAAGAAGATCGCGACGCCGACCTCCAGGCGGCCGAAGAAGCGGCCCGCGAAGTCGTCCGTGTAGCGGCCCGTCCAGAACGCCGCATGCGTCCCGCACACCGCCAGCGCTGCGACGGCGCGCAGGCCGGTCAGCGCGTCGTTGCGCACGATGTCGCGAGGGCTGGGCACGTCCATCATTCTGGCCGACCTCTCCGCGCACCGGGACGTCCTGCCCTGACTCCTGCCGCACCGCATCGACAATCAGACATTGCAGACTAGAGTTTGACCATGACACAACCGCCGACCGGTCCCGACCCCGAGGACGCCATCCCGGAGGGATGGACGCCGGCGCCATCGCCGGATCCCGCGAGCGCTGCGCCGCCGGCACCGCCGTACCCGGATCCGTATGGCACGCAGCCGTATTCGCCGCCCGGATACGCACCGCTGCCGCCCGGAGCCGTCGGACCGATCCCGAACGCACCCGGCGGGTATCCCGGAAACCCGTACCCCTACGTCGGCAACCAGTACGGACCACCGCCTGGTTCCTACCTCGCCGGCAGCCCGTACCAGCCCTACGCCCCGCCAACGCCGCCGTCGCAGGCCGTGGCGGTCATCCGCTGGCTCATTGCCGCGACGTCGGTTCTCGTGGTCATCTGTGCGTTCCTGCCCTGGGCCACCGCAACCGTTCTCGGCGCCGAGGTCTCGGTGCACGGCACCGACGACGGCAAAGACGGCTGGATCACCCTGGCGATGGCGGTCATCGCCGGAATCGTCGCGGTGATCAGCGCGGACACCAGGCGGTCGGCGGGAGTCCACCTCGCCGCCGGCATCGTCGGCACGATCATGGGCCTGCTCATCACCATCGTCGGGCTGGCCGACCTGGGCGACCTGAGCAACCGGAACGACGAGATCTCCGGCTACGGCGGGCACATCGACGCCGGATCCGGACTGATCGGCACGATCGTGCTCGGCATCGTCATGGTGGGCCTCGGCATCACCGCGATCATCAAACGCAACTGACCCGAGGCTCGGGATCAAGCCCCGAAAATTCCGGTAACGTTGCGGGCATGGTTTCGGTAACACCTCTCGGCCAGATCGTGGGCGACAACGTCCGCCGGATGCGCACCGGTGCGGGTCACACGGGCGACGCTCTGTCGAAGGCGTTGCGCGAGTTCGGACCGTGGCCCACGTCGCGGGTGTCCGAGCTGGAACTCGGACGCGTCTCACCCACAGTCGCAACGCTTTTCACCGTGGCGCACGGGCTGTCGAACCTGCTCGGCCGGACGGTTCTCGTAGCCGACCTGCTTCGGCACGACGGCTACACGGAGATCGGCAGGATCCAGCTGCCCGCCTCGGCCGTCGTAGATGCCTTCGCGGGCAAGCCGGCGGACCTGCCGGCCGACGACGCGATCGACGCGGACCGGGATCGCCGGCTGCTGGCCGACTACACGGGACCGCCGCTGTCGGCCGACACCATCCGCGCCGTCCTGCGCGAATCCGGAGAACCCGAGAGCAGGCTCGCTCGCGGGCTCGGCGTCAGCGAGGCCGACCTGGCCGGGTACTCGGCGCAGCTGTGGGGCCACACCTTCAGCGCGCAGCGCGACAAGCTCGCGGGTACCGACGCCAACGCCCAGAAGCGCGGACAGGTCAGCCGCAAACTCAAAGCCGAGATCAAGGCGGAGATCGACCGCGCGACGACCGGCGCAGATCCAACACCCCACCGCACTTCCGACACCTGATCGGTGCGGGAAGTGCGGTGGCGTGTTGGATTCGCGTCGCAAAGTTGGCGGAAACGGAGGGATTTGAACCCAATTTCACCCTCTGCTCGGACGGCTGATACTGCTCTGAACTGCTGAACCACATCAGTGTGATTCAGGACTGATCACCCGATTTCGAGGGCAAGTGTGGGCAAAATGTGGGCAGAGGTGGGGCGTCACTCGGTGCTGCAACGGCGCTTACGTTTGTGACCCGGTCCAGGCCTTCTGCCATAGCCGTCCTGCATCACTCCAAAGCAGCTTTACGGCAGGTGTCTGCGTGAAGATGATCGTCATGAGGTGGTAGGCCGTGAGGACTTGCTCTTGCAAAGACTGGTTGTCTTCGAGATCTTCAACCGTCACTCCCTGTTGGCGAGCCTCGTCGCGGTCGATGCGCCGGCCGTGGCTCTTATGCTCGCTAGCGTCATTGAAGTGGTGGGCGACTGCTTTTCCCTTGGACTCCGCATCACTACCCATCTCACGGAACATTCCCTTGGTCAGCCACCGTGCAACCATTCGCTCGGAGTAGTCCAACGCGTTCTGCGCCTCTTGCAGCAGCGCAGGTCCGTGGCTCTGCATGATTGGCGCCCAAACATGCGCCGTACCAACGTCTTCGAGGATTTCTCGTTTGGCTCGGTCGAACTGCTCAGTGATTGCGCGAGCGGACATGCTGCGGCCACCGCCCACACTCATCTGCGGGTCGATCGGTCCGAGCTGACTTTGCCGACCCATGATCAGTCGATCCGCCGAAAGGCAGATCATCGTGCCTGCTGACATCGCAAACGTCGGCACGATCACCTCGACATCCGTGAATTTCGTTCGGACGTAAGACACAACCGACTCCGCCGCGGTAGTCACGCCACCGGGGGTGTGAAGGATCAGGGTCAACCCTTTCGAGCAATCCATCTTGTAGATCACGCTCATGAGGCCGTTGATGTCCTCGTTGTTAATCATCAAGTAGGTGCCCGGAATGTCCGGTTTCTGAAGGAACGCGGACGCGAACAAAATCACGTTACGGCCGCCGCGCAAGGTCCCAATCTCGGCAAGTGCGGTGTTCAACGCGGATTGCATCCAGGCGCCCCGCTCCTGCTCTGGGCGACTGTCGGCCTCGCGTAGGAGCTCATCCCACGCTGGCACTACGAAGTGAAGGTCAACGTCATCGGTGCCGGACGCGGCGCGATGAACTCGGGCTGCTCTTGCACCGCGGCGATGTTCGTCGAAGCGATGTCGAGATAGCGCTCGTACAGAACGCCCGCCTCACTCATCGCCCGGATCGGATCGATGTCGTCGGTGCACCGCGCAGCAGTCATGCGCCAATAATGCATCACGAACCTGAGAATTGAGGAATTTCGGCCATCTTGCGGTGGTGGAAAAAACGCCGGAGGGATAAACGGCGACTCACCACGGAGTCGCGTTTTGGCGCTGGTGGTTGAGATCTGCACCCCCTACCGGCCTGGGTCAGACCAGGGGGTTCGGATCGCGTGCGACTGACTGATTGGGCGACTCGCAGGTGAGTCGACGCTTGCACACACAGAGCTCTGAGGGTGCGTCGTGGGCCCGCTAAACGACGGCAGCCCCCTCGATGGCCCGGTGATGGACGGTCGAGGGGGCTGCGTGTCTCGGTTCGATCCCTCTGGCCCAGGAGGAGACAACTTTCAGAGGGAGCTAGCCGAGGGGCCGGGCGCAGTTGAAGGCCCGGCCGGTCTTGTTAGGCCGAGGCGGTGGCGATCTTCACGACTCCCATCGGCTTGTACACGCTGAGTCCGAAGCGTCCCTCGGTACGTGCACGCACGTAGTTCTTCTGGAAGTCGTCGGACACTGCATCGGACCAGCGGGTGTCGATCACGCCATCACTGTCGACGGTGACCGCCGAGAGGTCGAGCATCAGTGCGGTCTTGGCCGGCAGTGACCCGCAGACCACGGTCTGCACTCCCCACAGGCGGCGGGCAACGGCATCGACCGGGACACCACGCACGTCGGTGGCACCGCTGGTTGCGGTGAGCAACTCGAGCGCTTCCCAGTCGCCGGCCGACACCGCGAGTACGCCGGGTGTGTAGCCGGTGGCTTCGAGCTTGGTGATGCCCTTGCGCACCGAGGTGAGGATGTCGGTGGCGAATGCCTGGGACTGGATGCCCGAGGTTCCGCAGATGCCGGTCAGGTTCTCCCCGCTGCCGTCGCCGTTGACGACCTGGGCCTCGACGGCGGTCCGCAGGCCGAACAGCAACTCGTCCTCGACGAACCGCTGCACCGCAGCATTGTCCGAAAGTGTGTAGGACGGAACCTGTTCGGACAGGTGCGCGATCACCCGCAGTCGGGCGTCGGTGCTGGTGAGTGTGTACACCGAGGTCGGCTTGGTGGCGCCCTCGGCGACCGTGGCGGCGTTGTTGGTGCGGGTTGTCTGACGCAGGTACGAATACGCCGGACTCGCCACTGTCTGCGCGATGAGAACATCGAGCAGCGACTGCGGTGGCTTGCCCATCTCGCCGATCGTGTCGGCCATCGGCATCGACGTCGAGTGCGAGCCGGACGCGATCACCGACTTGGCGCGCAGGCCATCGGGTCCGGTGATGGTGACCGGGCGTAGTGCGTTGTCCGCGATGTTGCGGGCGAGGCTCTTGGCGCGGCGGCCGGTGAGGCCGAGGTGACCGGACTTCGCGGCAGCGATGAGGTCACCGTCCTTGATGGCCGGGCCTACCTCGTCAGCGAGGGCGCGCGCATTGGCTAGCACCTCTTCGTCGGCAGTGACCGCTTTGAGCTGGTCGGTGAGGTCGCGGGCGCGTTGCATGGCCTCGTCGTACGCGGCCTTCTCATCAGTGGTGAAGTTGCGGTTCTCGGCCTGCGCTTTCTCCGCGATCTCGCGGGCGGTAGCGCAGGCCGCCTGCGCCGCTTCACGAAGGTTCTTCTTTCGAATACTCATGGTTGGTTCTCCCATTCGGATTGCCCCCTGTGTGTGAATCACGTTGGGCGGGTGAACAAATGCGCATAGTTGCAGCACTTGATGTGAGTTGCCGGGGAGACGGGGCCGGCGGGCGTGGCCCCTAAGTGCGGGACGGTTCCCTTCGAGCCTGGCCTGAGCCTGGTCTTTGAGATGAGTTGCGAGACGGACGTGTTGGGCGTGGCCTACCAGTTGTCGTACGACGCTGGCGACGGTTCCCTGGACGCTGGCCTTCACAAGCTCTGGGGCTGATTTTACTGGAGGCTGACGGCAAATACGCGGCGTCGTGAGGTGTCAGCGTGGCGGATCGTCGTGCCACACATCGCCATCCCACTCCGGCGCGGTCTCGGCCGGCACCTCGATCCACTGCCCGCGATGCCACGCCCGTCGTAGTTCCGGCCCGCCGACGCTCGTGTCCGCGGGGTCGTCGTCAGTCATCGTCGCCACCGAGCGCGAGGTCGAGCAGCACCATGTCGCAGGTCTTGATCGCCGATTCGACACTGCCGGCGTTGATGATCAGTTGCTCGGACATGCCGGAAACCAGCTCGGCGATGATGCCGACCAGCGCGACTTCTTGGCCGTCGGACCATGCGGCATCGAGCAGCTCGGACACATCACTGTCAGAGCCGGTGAGGTTGGCCCGCAGCAGCTGCGCGGCACGGCGGCGATTGATGTTCGGGTCGTCCATTGTTGGGTGTGTGGGTGTCATGCTGCGTCTCGCTTTCGGGGTCGGGCTTTGCGGGCTGGTGACGGTTGTCCGCGGCCGGGAAGATGACCGGCGACTGTCGATCGTTTGGTGGTGGCGGTCCACTCGGTGCACGCCGCACGGGCCGGGCAGGTGGCGCAGATCTTCTCGGCGGCGCGATGCCGGTAGCTGATCAGCGCGGGCTCGTCGTCGGGCTCGGGTTCGTCGAACAACTCCGACCGGCCGAGGCACGCGGCGCCGGGCAGCAGCGGCACACCGGCGAGGATCTGGCCGACGAGAGCGATCCAGCCATCGGCATCGGCGCCCTTGTGGCGGGTCACGATGCTTCCCGTCCGGTGGTGTCGACGGGCCGTCCGGCGCGGGTACGCCTCCGTTTCCGCGGCGGGTTCACCGAATGGTGCTGGCGCATGGCGGCGAGCGGGGTTGGCACAGAGCGCGGGTTTTCACCACACTCCTGCGCTCTGCTCCCTGCTCCCTGAAAACCGGCTCTGACCTCACAGGGAGCAGGGAGCAGGCTCTCAGGTGTAGTACTCCCTGCCCGCTCTCTGCTCCCTGCTCGGAGGGCCGTCAGATCCGGCTCCCGAACCGACGAGGAAGGTCGATCCTCCGTTTCACTCGTCGGTATCGACCACCACCACGGGCCGGGATTGACTGGCCTGCTCGCCTCGGCGCCGATCCGCGACTTCGATCGTTTCGCTTTGTCCTTCGAGTACCCGGCCGCATCGGCGGCCGTGAAGATCTCGGAGGCAAGGACCGGGCCGCACGAGAGCATTGAGCGCAGCCACGAATCAATCTCGTCGTGATCCTGCGACGACTTGGGTGGTGCCATGCCGGCCGATCGGAGTACATCGCCGACGGTTCGGTCGGAGTTGCCGACGAGGACGAATCGACCGACCTCGGCGCTGCGACCCGAATCGGTTGTGACGGTCACCGGCTCGATCCGGTAGGTGATTGCGAGATCCTCGTCGCCGATGGAATTCTTCTCCTGCGACATGATGCGGTCGCCGTCGTCGGAGTCGGGGTCCTTGGCGAACCCGAACACCGCACGGGCGACTTCACCGAATGCACTCGAACCGTTGATGCCGGCCACCACGTCGCCGTTGCCGGACTTGTTCAGGTGCGCGACGCCGATGACGATGCCGTTGATCTTCTCCGCGAGCTGGGCCCACGGTTCGACGAGGTTGCGTACTTCGTTGTTGCGGTTGATGTCCGTCTTAGACCCGATCGTCGACATCAGCGGGTCGACCACCACGACGGTGATTTTGTGGGCAACCAGCAAGCTGGCGAGCTCGTCCATGTCGTGCGCTGATAGGAATCGCACGGCCTGACCGTCGAGGGTGACCTCGGGGAAGTAGATCCGCGACATGTCGGCACCGGCAGCGCGCAGCCCAGGCTTGCCGATATAGGTCACCGACTCCTCGGAGCCGATCCATGCGACATTCTGCGGCTGACCGAGCCAGCAGCCGGCGACCGTGCCTCTGCTGTAGTTCGCGGCGTCCTGGCGGGCGCGAGTCGACTTTCCGGCACCAGGGCGGCCGGCGTAGATAGCCAAGGTGCCCAACGCGATACGGCCCTTTCCGTCGTACTCCCACGCCCATGTGGGTACATCGTCATGGATATTTGTTGCCGGGCGCAGTGACAGCACGCGCTCGTAGGTGTTGTCTGCCATCAGGCGGCCTTTCGTCGAAGATGAGGGTGAGATTCGTAGAACTCATCCCGGTCACGGAGTCGCTTGGCGACGGCGGACCAATCTTGTTGTGCAGCAACATCGAGAGCAGTCTGTTTCAGCGCCCATTCGCGTTGGTCGCGTTGAGCGAGTTCGGTTTCGAGCGCCCACCAGCTGCCTGCCACGATCAGCCCGGACAGCTTGGCCGGGTCGTCGTCGAGTAGCTCTATCCACTCGACGCTGCCGGCGATCGGTGCGACGGATAGAACCCGGCGCCGCACGAATGCGGCAACCGGATTCCACCTGATCGGTTCCTCGATCACGCCGCCTCCCGACGTGCACACGAGGGGCCCAGACGACGATCAACCGAGTGATCGGCTGTCAGCGGATGGCCGCAGCGGCGACACGGGACACTGACCCGATACCCGGCGTCCCTGAGGATTTCGAGTAGTTCGTCGTCGGTCGGGTTGAAGATGACGCGGCTCGTCTTACTCATCGACCCACCTGCCTCGGTCGATCTCGATCGGCTCCGGCTCGGGTGTGTACGAGGCGATCCCGAGGCCGATGCAGCTGACGCCTGCGATGATGAGAAACGTTGCGATCCAGATCATTCGGACTCACCACCACTGCGGAGCATCCAGTCGGTGTGCCGTGCGCGATCGCGGGTCGCCCACGCGGCAGCCTCCAGAAGGTGGCGGCCCATCTCGATCGCGGCCTCTGGCGTCAGGTGCAGCGCTTCACCCTGGCGTCCGAACACCACGCTGATTTCGTACGTCAGGACCGGCGCGTCAAATTCGGGCTGGTTGTTGCCGAACCGCTCGACACCGACGTGCATGTGCGGCGAGGGTGTGTCATCGCTACCGGGTGCGATCACGTCTGCAATCCACGTCGAGTCGACGTTTTCGACGTACTCGCCCGCCTCCTCGGGCAGCTCTGGCACATAGCTGAGAGCGGCGGCGAAGTCGGCGAGGTCATGGGGCAGGCGATGCGCCTGGCCAGCCCTGTTCTGCTCGCCGGGATGCGCCTCGTCATGGTCGAGGCTGCGCGCTGCTGCTGCGGCCCGAGAGAGCGCGGCTGCGAGCCGATCTGCCTGATCGGGACGCATCGGGTCATCGCCGGTCTCGTGCAGTTCGCCGTCAGCCATCTGGGACTCGTGGCAGATCTGCACGAATGCGCCTTCACCAGCTCCAGGCAGGAGGTAGGCGTCGGCGAAGATTTTCTTCCCTGAGACGTTCGTGCTCACGCCCGTGCGGACGGTGATGAGGTCGGCCGGGGTAGGTACAGTTGTCATTGTTCTTCCTTCTGTCATTTGGTGAGTGGGGTTGGACAAGACGGCCTCGGAGGCGGCAACCTCCGGGGTCGTCTTGTTTGCACCGACCAAATCGTCGGTGTCGTCGTCGGGCGGATAGCCGAGGCCGAGATCCGCAGCAGATTCCATCGCGGCGTAGTCAGGCCGCATCAGATCCGCCCGGTGTAACGGTGTTCGCATCGAGGTACGCGTAGACATCGGACCAGGCGTAGAGCACGCGCCGGCCGTGTTTGACGTACGGAATCCCCTTGCTCAGGTACCGATCCTGAGCGAGGGAACCCGTTGTGGTGTGCAGCATTTCGGCCACCTGCTCTGGGGTGCCATAGGACGACACTTGTGCGGCTGTCCCTTGATGGTTGGGCATGTGATCCATCCTTTCAATCAACCTACGTGATTTCCAGTAGGTTGATATGAGCGAATCACATGCCGATAGAAGTGTCAAGCAACTGAAAATCCAGTAGCGTGTCCCGCATGGACTCCGTTTCACTCGCGTCGGCCGTCGGCGCCGCCGCCAAGAAGCACCGGACAGGCCACGGCACAACGCTGGATTCGGTGGCGCGCGAAGCGCGGTCTGTCGGACTCCGATGGTCCGAGTCTCGCGTAGGCGATTTCGAAGGCGGTCGGGTTGCTCCCGCACTCGGAACACTCATCGCCGCGGCGGCTGCATACGGCGCCGCCACCAACACGGTGCTAACTCTCGTCGACCTAGTCCCCAATGATGTCGATCGCATGGAAATTACTGCAACACTTACATTTTCGGCAGACAAGCTACGTCGAATACTTGGAGGCGGTCCCGTGGAGGCAAGCGCGGGCGACGTGTACACCGCGGATGAGATCCGACAGTCCGCATCGGATGGACTAGCCGCTATCCGCAAGGCCGCAGTTCGATTTCCAGACGTTGCACTCGCTGACGTCGAGGCCGCCGAGCGCGCAGCCGGCACCGCAACCGATCGGATAGCTCGCGACCTCGGCCAACCCCGCCACATGGTGGTGACGGCCTCCGTCGCCTTGTGGGGACACGCGGTCGAGACAGAACGAGACCGGATCGCTGGGCCCCACGCCAATGCGCAGAAGAAGGGGCAAGTGCTACGCGCACTAAAGGCTGAGTTGAGGGCGGCGGTCGATGGCAACGATTGAGAAGTACTCGACCAAGGCTGGTCTGCGCTACCGCGTTCGGTATCGGATGCCTGATCATCGGCAGACCGACAAGCGCGGCTTCAAGACCAAGCGCGATGCCGAGGCGTTCGCGAACACGGTCGAGGTCGAGAAGATGTCCGGCACATACGTGGCACCGAAGCTCGGCCTGATCACCGTCGGCGAACTGGCGCCGGAATGGTTGGCGCGCAAAGAGTCCGATCTCAAGCCATCGGCATACCGGCCACTCGAAACCGCGTGGGACAAGCACGTGCAGCCCCGCTGGGGAAACAAGCGGATCGCTGATATCGACCTCGATCAGGTAGAGCGCTGGATCGCGGACATGGGCCGCACGATCACCGAGCCAGACGGCACGGTGAGCAAGAAGGGCTCGGGCGCGACGGTCGTGCTGCGGGCGTACGGGGTGCTGGCCGGCATTCTCGACTCCGCGGTGAAGGCTCGTCGGCTGGCCGCGAACCCGGCTCGGACACCGGAGAATCTGCCGCGTAAGAAACGCAAGCCGCGGACCTACCTCACGCACGAGCAAGTCGGCCAGCTCGCCGACGAGGCAGGCCAGCGCCGCGTCCTGGTCCTCCTGCTCGCCTACACAGGCATCCGGTGGGGTGAGGCGATCGGTCTGCGGGTCAAACACCTCGATCTGCCGCGCAAGCGTCTGACGGTCACCGAGAACGCGGTCCAGGTCGGCCAGAAGGTTCACGTCGGCACGCCCAAGAGCCACGAGTCCCGCTCGGTGCCTATCCCCGAGTTCGTCGTGTTCGAGCTGGCGGCCCAGTGCGCCGGCAAGGGGCGCGACGATCTCGTGTTCGACAACGGCAGCGGCGGTCATCTGCTGCGGCCCACCGGGCACACCACGTGGTTCGCTATGGCCTTGAAACGCTCCGGGGTACCTCGGGTCACCGATCCACGATTTGCGGCACACAGCGGCGTCTCTGGCCGTCTCAGCGGGCGTGAACGTGAAGGCTCTGCAACGGATGCTCGGACATGCCTCCGCGGCAATGACATTGGATACCTACGCGGACCTGTTCGACGACGATCTCGATGCTGTGGGCGTCGCGCTCAATAAGGCTGCGTCAGCGGCCAACGTGGGCAAAATGTGGGCAGAGAGTGGTCAGCGGACTTCCAATACCAACTAGAAACGCCCCTCACCTGCACCAGCAGGGAGGGGCGTCTGGCGGAAACGGAGGGATTTGAACCCCCGGTGGTTTTACCCACGCTCGCTTTCAAGGCGAGTGCATTCGGCCGCTCTGCCACGTTTCCAGTGACAGTGAGGATACTGGACCCATGCGCGCGATCACGGTGGCCCAGCCCGGCGGACCCGAGAACCTGCGGGTGGAGGAACGCCCGACCCCCTCGGCCGGACCCGGCGAGGTCCTCATCAAGGTCGTCGCGGCCGGCCTCAACCGGGCCGATGTCATGCAGCGCATGGGCTTCTATCCGCCGCCGCCCGGCGCCAGCGACATTCTGGGCCTGGAGGTCTCCGGGATCGTGCAGCACGTCGCCGACGATGTGACCGGCTTCGCGGCGGGCGATCTGGTCTGCGCGCTGCTGACCGGCGGCGGCTATGCGGAGTACGTGAATGTGCCGGCGGTCCAGGTTCTTCCGGTGCCCGCCGGAGTGGCGATCACCGAGGCGGCCGGGCTCCCCGAGGTGTCGGCGACCGTGCTGTCGAACCTGATGATGACCGCCCACCTGTCGCCGGGCGAGACCGTCCTGATCCACGGCGGCTCCAGCGGAATCGGCACGCACGCAATTCAATTCGCCAAGGCCCTCGGCGCCACGGTCGCCGTCACCGCCGGTTCGGACGCGAAGCTCGATCTGTGCGGCGAACTGGGCGCCGACATCCTGATCAACTACCGGACCCAGGAGTTCGGAGAGGTTCTCAAGGACCGGGTCGACGTGATCCTCGACATCATCGGGGCGAAGTACCTGTCGCACAACATCTCTGCCCTGGCCGTCGACGGTCGTCTGGTGACGATCGGCCTGCAGGGCGGCGTCGTCGCCGAGATCAACATCAACGACCTGCTGCGCAAACGCGGCACCTTCGCCGCGACCAATCTGCGGGGCCGGCCACTGGACCAGAAGGCGTCGATCATCAGCCGAGTGCGCGAGGTGACGTGGCCGCTGATCGAGTCCGGCGCCATCAAACCGATTGTCGGACAGGCATTCCCACTGGAAGATGCCGCCGAGGCCCATCGATTCCTGGAGTCGGCCGATTCCAGCGGCAAGGTCCTGCTGACGATCTGATCGGCAGCGTCAGCCGAGCGAACCCAACGCGCGGACCAATTGGTCGACCTCATACGGCGTCGAGTACGGCCCCAGCCCGATCGTCACGGCGCCGCCGACGTCGTGCACCCCGAGCCCGCTCAACAGCCGCGACGGAATGTCGGCAAGCGCACAGATCCCGTTGTCGGCCAACCGCCGGACCACCTTGTCACCCGGAATGTCGGCGACCGTGAAACTGACCGTCGGCACCCGCACCGGCGCCCGGCCGATGACCCGCACCGAGTTCAGCTGCTCCAGTGAGTTGATCAGGTAGTACAGCAGTCGCTGCTCGTAGTCGGCCATCGCGTCGATCGACTGCACCAGCCGCTCCCGACGCGTACCGGCCGCGGCCTCGTCCAAGCCGGCCAGGTACTCCACCGAAGCGACGACGCCCGCCAACATCGCATGCTGATGGGTCTCCACCTCGAGGCGCTCCGGCCCGCGAGCCGTCGGGTCCAGCGACATCGGCCGCAACCGCTCGATCAGGCCCGGGTCCTTGAACGCCATCGCGGCCGCCCGCGGACCGCCCCAGCGCTCCGCCGACACGACGACCACGTCGGCATGCAGGTCTTCGATGTCGAGCCCGACGTACGGCGCCGCACTGGTCGCATCGAGCACCAGCAGCCCGCCGACCGAATGCACCGCGTCGGCGGCGGCCTTCACGTCGATCATGGTGCCGATCACCGACGATGCCAGTGTCACCGCGAGCACGCTGGTCGCCGGAGTGACCAGCTGCGCGAACTGCCATGCGGGCAGCTGCCCGTCCTCGATGTCGACCTCGACCCACTTCACCGACGCCCCGTACAGGTCGGCGGTGCGAATCCACGGCGCAATGTTGGCCTCGTCATCCAGCCGGCTGACGATCACCTCGCGACCGAGCCCGAGCCGCCGACCCATCGCCTCGGCGAGGACACCCAGCAGCTCGCCGCGCGATCCGCCCAGAACCACGCCCCGGGGATCGCTGCCGAGCAGGTCGCCGATCGCCGCCCGCGCCGCCTGGACGATCTTGGCCGTCTGCTGCGCCGCCGGATACACGCCGCCGGGCGAGGACACCAGCCCGCGGAAAGCCTTGGACACCGTGGTGGCCACCGAGTCCGGAATCTGCATTCCGGCCTGCGGTTCCAGGTGGATCCAGCCGTCACCGAGGGACGGGAACAAGCCCCGAACCCGAGCGACGTCATAAGCCATGGCTGTCAGAATAGCCGGTGACCTGTGACCCCCCGCACGTGTCCGGTACGCCGCTAGGCTGTGCACCATGGCTTCTGGAGCATTCGGTGGACCGCCGTCGGGCGGGCAGGCAAATTCCGGTGACGAGCAGGTCATTCTGATCGGGCCGGACGACGACTCCGCGGGGAGCGGCGGCGGCTCCAGCGTCACCGACATGGTCGAGCAGCCGGCGAAGGTGATGCGGATCGGCACGATGATCAAGCAGCTCCTCGAGGAGGTTCGCGCCGCTCCTCTCGATGACGCCAGCCGCAGCCGGCTCAAAGAGATCCACCAGTCGTCGATCCGCGAGCTCGAGGACGGCCTGGCACCCGAGCTGCGTGAGGAGCTCGAACGTCTCGCGCTGCCGTTCACCGACGATTCGACCCCGTCCGACGCGGAGCTCCGGATCGCCCAGGCGCAGCTGGTCGGCTGGCTGGAAGGCCTGTTCCACGGCATTCAGACGGCGCTGTTCGCCCAGCAGATGTCGGCCCGCGCCCAGCTCGAGCAGATGCGCCAGGGCCAGCTCCCGCCGTCGGGCCATGCGCCCGGCCACGGTCCGGGCGGCCCCGGCACCGGCCAGTACCTGTGACCAGCGGCACCTGGCCGCTCGCCTGAGCAGGCACCCCGTTACAAACGCCCGGTAGTCTGCTCTCTCGTGTCCGTCACCGATCTCACCGACCAGCCAAGTGGCCCGCCGCCACCGGCGGTCACCGATTCACGCAGCTACCGCCGCGCCTGGGGGGATCTGGTCGCCGGATACCGCAATCACGAGCTGTGGCTGCACCTCGGCTGGCAGGACATCAAGCAGCGCTACCGCCGATCCCTGCTCGGTCCGCTGTGGATCACGCTGGCAACCGCGGTCACCTCGGTCGCCATGGGACTGCTCTACTCCGAGCTGTTCCACATGGATCTCAAGACGTTCCTGCCGCACCTGCTCCTCGGCTTCATCTTCTGGAACTTCCTCGCGGACGGCATCAAAGAAGGCGCCGACGTCTTCGCGAGCAATGACGGTCTGCTCAAGCAGATCCCGGCGCCGCTGTCGGTGCACGTCTACCGTCTGGTCTGGCGGCAGTCGATCATCCTGCTGCACAACGTGCCGATCTACATCGCGATCCTGATCATCTACCCCCAGCCGATCAACTGGACCATGATCCTGGTGTTCCCGGGCATGTTCCTGCTCGCGATGAACGTCGCCTGGATGACCGTGGTGTTCGGCATCCTGTCGACCCGCTTCCGCGACATCAGCCAGCTGCTGAACACGCTGGTGCAGCTGGTGTTCTTCATGACGCCGATCATCTGGACCACCGATTCGCTGAAGAAGAACGGCAACGGCAACTCGGCGCGCGTGAAGCTGGTCGAGCTCAACCCCGCGCTGCACTACCTGGATGTCACCCGCGGCCCGCTGATGGGCCAGTCGATCGCCTTCTATCACTGGGCGATCGTGATCGGCTGCACCGCAGTCGGTTGCGCGGCCGCCATGTTCATCCTCCGCAACTACCGGGCCCGCGTGGCCTACTGGGTGTGATCCGCAATGTCTGACGTTCGAGTAGACGCCTGGGATGCCGGGGTCGACTTCCCCATCTTCGACGCCAAGACCCGGTCGCTGAAGAAGGCCGTCCTCGGCAAGGCCGGCGGCACCATCGGCGCGAACGACTCGAATGTCGTTGTGGTCGAGGCCCTCAAGAACATCAACCTGCATCTGGAGCACGGCGACCGCGTCGGACTGGTCGGCCACAACGGCGCCGGCAAGTCGACCCTGCTGCGACTGCTGTCCGGGATCTACGAGCCCACCCGCGGCGCCTGCAAGATCAACGGTCGCGTCGCCCCGGTCTTCGATCTCGGCGTCGGCATGGACCCGGAGATCTCCGGTTACGAGAACATCCTCATCCGCGGCATGTTCCTGGGCATGTCGCGGCGCGAGATGCTCAAGCGGGTCGACGAGATCGCCGAGTTCACCGAGCTGGGCGACTACCTGAAGATGCCGCTGCGCACCTACTCCACCGGCATGCGCGTCCGCGTCTCCCTGGGCGTGGTCACCAGCATCGATCCCGAGATCCTGATCCTCGACGAGGGCATCGGCGCGGTCGACGCGGACTTCATGAAGAAGGCTCGAATCCGACTGCAGGATCTGGTGAAGCGCTCCGGCATCCTGGTCTTCGCCAGCCACTCCAACGAGTTCCTGGCGCAGCTGTGCGACCGGGCCCTGTGGATCGACCACGGTGCGATCAAGATGGACGGCGGCATCGAAGAGGTCGTGACGGCCTACGAGGGACCGGACGCCGGCGCCCATGTCCACCGTATCCTCCAGGAGATCGCCGCGGAAGAGGGCGCCGAAAAGTCCGGCGCAACGGAGAAGTCCGGCGATGGCGCCTGAATCTCGGGTCATCGCGGTCGTCGTCACGCATCGACGCCTCGAGTTGCTGTCGCGGTCGTTGAAGGTCCTGTCGAACCAGTCGCGGCCGGTCGACGAGCTGATCGTGGTGGACAACGGCAACGAGGCCGAGGTGGCCGAACTGGTTGCTGCGCAGCCGGTCCCGACCACCTACGTGCCGTCGCAGCACAACCTCGGCGGGGCCGGCGGATTCGCGCTGGGCATGCTGACCGCGCTCGCGCACGGTGCCGACTGGATCTGGTGCGCCGACGACGACGGCACCCCGGACGGCCCCGACGTACTGGCGACGCTGCTCGATTGCGCCGCGAACCATCAGCTCGACGAGGTCTCGCCGGTGGTCTGCAACATCAACGACCCCGACCTGCTCGCCTTCCCGCTGCGCCGCGGCGTCGTCTGGCGCCGCCGCCGCTCCGAACTGTTTGTCGACGGCGAGACCGAGACGCTGCTGCCGAATATCGCGTCACTGATGAACGGCGCCCTGTTCTCCGCGAAAGCCCTGGACACCGTGGGCGTTCCGGACCTTCGCCTCTTCGTCCGCGGCGACGAGGTCGAGATGCATCGGCGGCTGGTCCGGTCCGAATTGAAGTTCGGCACCTGCCTGACCACGGCCTACCTGCACCCGGACGGCTCGGACGAGTTCAAGCCGATCCTCGGCGGCCGGATGCACACCCAGTACCCGGACAACGAAACCAAGCGGTTCTTCACCTACCGCAACCGCGGCTACCTGATGAATCAGCCCGGCATGCGCCGGCTGCTCCCCCAGGAGTACGCCCGGTTCGGCTGGTATTTTCTGGTGCAGCAACGGGATTGGTCGGGCTTCCGCGAATGGCTGAAGCTGCACAAGCGCGGCCGGGCCGAACACTTCAGCCGCTGACGCAAGTCTCTAGCCGTCGAGCTGCCAGAGGCGGCGCCAGTTCTCGACGCTCGTCAGGCCAGGCAGCGCCTCGGTATAGACCTTCTTCATCTCGGGGGCCCGCCGCCGGACCTCCTTGCGCACGGCCAGCAGCCGACGCGTCAGCTCCACCGCAGTATCCTTGTCTCGCTGGCGGATCCGCACCGAACCTTGCGAAGCGTCGGTCACCACGACCCGATCGAACAGCGACACATGCCACCAGCGCGCGAAGTGCGCGGGCATGCTGACCGGCCGTCGCTGCACGCGACCCAGGTACTGATTGACCGCCCGCTTGGTGCGTACCCGGCCGAGCTTGGTCTCGTCCACCATCGTCGTCGGCACATCGATCCGCAGATTCGGGTCCTCCTGCGCGCCAATGACATCAGCCGGACGCATGACGGTATCCGGGTACTTCGCGCGCAGCTCGCTGAGCTCGGCAAGCTTGGCCTGACCGCCGTCGTGCAGGCCGTCCGGACCGGCCAGGAAGTCTTCGACCGCCAGCAGCAACGTCGCCGCCAGTCCGTACTGCATGGCGACGATGTGCTCGAGGATGTTGCGGAATAGCTCGTTGCCGATCACCTTGCCGTCGAACTGCCCGTAGATCGACGACACGATGAGTCCGTTGCGAATGCTGAAGTAGCGCGACCAGTGGTCGTAGTCCTTCAGATGGAAATCCGCATGCCACACACCGGCATTCGGCAGCGTCACGGTCGGGAAGCCCGACCGTCGGGCCCGGATGCCGTATTCGATGTCGTCCCACTGGAAGAACATCGGCAGCGATAGCCCCTGCTTATGGACGGTCTCGGCCGGCAGCAGGCAGGTCCACCAGCCGTTCCAACCGGCGTCGAACCTAGCGTCCTGGTTCTCCTCCAGCATGCTCGGACCGTTCTTGGTGAACGCGCTCGGCACACCGGCCTTGATGGCGTCCAGCGCCTCCCACTCGCCGCCCATGTGCAATCGATAGGTCTCCGAGAGCAGCAGCATCTGCGCGCCGACCAGCACCGGCTGCGTCGTGAAGTTCGCGAATGCGTTCTGCCGCAACACCGATTCGGGTTCGCAGACGATGTCGTCGTCCATCACGATGACGTTGCTGCCGGTGTCGGCGCGCAGTACCTCGTAGATGCCCCGGGTGAATCCGCCGGCGCCGCCGAGGTTCAGCTGATTGAGATAGTGCAGCTTGTCGCCGACCAGCTTCTCGACCTCGGGGAAGCCCGCCGCATCGGCGACGCGCTGGTCGCCCTGGTCGACCACGTACACCGCGTCGATCCATTCCATCGCCACCGGATCGGACGCCAGCGCGGTCACGGTGGTGACGCAGTCATCGGGACGGTTGTGCGTGCAGATGACCACCGACGACGGCCGAATGGGTTCGGTGCGGTCGATCGACCAGCGCACGTTGTCGACCGACGCCGACTCGCCGCCGCATTCCAGCTCGAGCCAGATCGCGCCGCCGTCGAGGTAACGATCGATGGCGAGATCGGTCGTCAGCGTGCCGCTGCCCTCGACCGTCAGCACATCCAGCGGCCTGGGCCGACCGGAGATGTCCGACGCCTGCAGCTTGACGCGCAGCCGGCCGTTGCCGCCGCAGTTGTAGTCGAGTTCGAGCCGGACCTGCTTGACATCGGTGTAGCGCTGCCAGAACGCCGCCGCGAACCGGCCGAAGTAGGCATTGGTGCTGACAGTGACACCGGGCTCCAGATCGATGCCATCTCGTCGACGGCGGATCTGGCTTTCGGGGCCGACCGCGTACATCCGCTCGTCGATTCGTGGCAAAGGGCCGGTGAATGGGATTCGCTGAACCATCGTCCACGTCACGCGGACAAACATTACCGACCGGACATACATGGTCGGTGTCCGACCAGCCGCAGGGCGGCGGTTCGCCGAAGCCGGATGACGGTCGAACTAGAACGTGTTCTACTAATTGAGAGAAGTCCACCTAGGAGGTTCTGTGCGTTTCACATTTGCCGAAGCGATGACCAACCCGTCGTACTACGCCCCATTGGCGCAGGCCGCCGAGGCGGCCGGCTACGAGGGATTCACCATCCCCGACAGCGTCGCCTACCCGGAGGAGTCCGACGCGACCTATCCGTACACCGAGGACGGCAACCGCGAGTTCCTCGACGGCAAGGCGTTCATCGAGACGTTCATCCAGGTCGCCGCCTTGGGCGCGGTCACCAGCAAGATCCGGTTCAACCCGTTCGTCCTCAAGCTGCCGATCCGTCCGCCGGTGCTGGTCGCCAAGCAGGCCGCGTCGATCGCCTACCTGACGAACAACCGCCTCGGCCTCGGCGTCGGCACCAGCCCGTGGCCCGAGGACTACGACATCATGGGTGTCGACTTCAAGCGGCGCGGCAAGCGCATGGACGAGTGCATGGACATCATCAGAGGCCTCACAGCCCCGGGCGAGGGCACCAGCGGCGAGTACTTCGAGTTCCACGGCGAGTTCTATGACATCGCCAAGATCAAGATCAACCCGGTTCCGACGCAGCCGATCCCGCTACTGGTCGGCGGGCACGCGGACCTCGCCCTCAAGCGCGCCGCGATCCGCGGCGACGGCTGGATGCACGGCGGATCGCAGCCGGAGGAGCTCGACCGGCTGATCGACCGGCTGCAGGAGATCCGCAAGGCCGAGGGCGTCGCCGACAAGCCGTTCGAGATCCACGTGATCTCGATCGATGCCTACACGGCGGACGGCTGTAAGCGGTTGGAGGACAAGGGCGTCACCGATGTGATCGTCGGCTTCCGCCTGCCGTACATCATGGGCGACGACCCGGAGCCGCTGCAGACGAAGATCGACAATCTGAACCGGTTCGCCGACGACGTCATCGCGAAGGTCAACGGCTGACGTCGCTCAAACCGTGCCATATAGCGAGGGGCCGAGGACGTATACGTCCTCGGCCCCTCGCTATATGGCACGGTTTGAGCAGCGCTACTGCGGCGCGGGCGCCTCGTGCTCGTGTTCCTGCTCTTCGATCTTGAAGATCACCAGGTGCTGCACGATGAAGTTGATGACGGTGGCCGTGCCCTGGGCGATCACGTACGCGATCGCGTCGTTCAGCGGCGTCTCGCCCAGCCAGGCCAGGATGCCGGTGTAGATGCCGGTCTGCACCGAGAACGTCACCACGTACAGGCCCATCACCGCGAGGAACCGCTTGGTGGAGTGCTCGGCCTGGAAGGTCCAGCGGCGGTTGATCAGGTAGGCGGTGATCGTTCCGCACACCCAGCCGACGGCCTTGGCCGGCCACGGATCCCAGTTCGCGACGGTCTGCAGCAGCAGGGTCAATCCGAAGTCGATGACGCCGGAGAACGCGCCGACCGCGACGAAGCGATAGATCTTCGTCCACAGCGTCAGCGACGGCTGCGCGACCGGCTTCATAGACGGATCCGCATCCGCGGAGGGGGCGTTCGACACCGGGCCACTCTAGCGAATTGACCAGCCTTTACAGTGTTGTGATGCGTACCACGATTGCTCGTCGGGGGCTGGTCGCCGCAAGCGTCGCCCTGATTGCCGGATTCTCCTTCGCAGGCCCTGCCGCCGCCACCCCCGCACCGAACTGGTCGGGCATGAATGTCACCAATTACAGCGGGCCGATCCCGGCGGCGCCGGGCACCCTGATCGAGCAGGTGCCGCTGGCCCGCCCGCTGTGGGTGAACGCCGCGGCCTCGGCATATCGGTTCCTGTATTCGACGTCCAACCAGCACGGTCCGCACGCCACCAGCACCGCCGAGGTGTTCCTGCCGAAGGGCACGCCTCCCAAGGGCGGCTGGCCGGTGATCGCCTGGGCGCACGGCACGGTCGGGCTCGGCGACCAGTGCACCCCGTCGGCACAGCCCGCGGCCGCACGGCAGCAGACCTATCTCGGCCACTGGCTCGACCAGGGCTACGCCGTGGTCGGCACCGACTACGCCGGCCTGGGCACACCGGGGCTGATGAGCTACCTCAACGGCAAGGTCGAGGCGCACAACCTGGTCGACTCGGTGCGCGCCGCACGCCAGCTCGGCAAGCCGCTGTCCAACCGCTGGGCGCTCGTCGGCCAGTCGCAGGGGGCCGGCGCCGCGATGAACGGGGCGCGCTACGCCACCGAGTTCAGCCGCGGCTACGGGCTCGACTACCGCGGCGTGGTCGCGACCGGGACCCCGGCCAACATCGAGACGATCGTGTCGCTGGGCGGGCCGACGTTCCCGCCGGTGAAATTGCCCACGGGACTGACCACGTATGCGATGTACATCGTCGCCGGCTTCCGCGACGCCCGACCGGACCTGAACGTGAACTCGATTCTCAGCCCGCTCGGTCGCCAGCTGGCCGACCAGGCCGAGACCCTCTGCTACGACGAGTTCTCCAAGGAGATGGACGGCCGCGATCTGCGGGCCATGTTCGTCAAGCCGATCAGCTCGATTCCGAACGCATACGGCCAGCTCAAGGAGTACATGGGCACCCCGGACAACGGCTATGACCGGCCGATCTTCCTGGGGCAGGGCCTGACGGACATCGACGTCCCGGCACCGTCGGCGTTGTCGCTGGCCGCCGCGCTGACGGCCAACCACCAGCCGCTGCAGCTGCATCTGTACCCGACCGATCACAGCGGGACGGTGTACGCGGCGACGAACGATGCCACCGCATTCCTGCAATCGATCATGCGCTAGGGCATTCGGGCAGAACGGTCGAGTTTTCGGCCCGCCGCTGCCCAGCCGGTAACCTGACTGCCGATGTCTACCTCACATGATCTGCCTATCGAGACCCGTCGATTGGTCGGCTTCAGCCGCACCACGCCGATCAACGGGCATGTGCTGTCGACCCCCGACGTCGACCTGATCGCGAAGGCCGTCGCGCAGGTCGCCGACGACAACGCCGACAAGCCCGACTACCTCAAGCGCGGCGTGATCGCCCGCGGCCTCGGAAGCTCGTACAACGAGTCCGCGCAGAACGTCGGCGGGCTCACGATCGATATGACGCGCCTGCGGCGTATCCATTCGATCGACGACGAGACCGGGATCGTCGACGTCGATGCCGGCGTCTCGCTCGACGCGCTGATGGCGGCGGCGCTGCCGTTCGGCCTGTGGGTGCCGGTGCTGCCGGGTACCCGTCAGGTCACCGTGGGCGGCGCGATCGCGCACGACATCCACGGCAAGAACCACCACAGCCAGGGCACCTTCGGTCAGCACGTGCTGGAGATCGCGCTCCTGGTCGCCGACGGTCGCGTCCTGACGCTCAAGCCGGGCGGCTCGCCCGACGACAAGGACGGCAGCCTGTTCTGGGCGACCGTCGCCGGCATCGGCCTCACCGGCATCGTGCTGCGCGCCAAGATCCAGATGAAGCGCACCGAGAGCGCGTACTTCGTCGCGGACCTGGCCACCACCAACAGCCTCGACGAGACCATCGACCTGCACCTGCAGGACGGTTTCGAAGACGGCTACGAATACGCATCGGGCTGGTTCGATTCCATCAGTCCCGCACCGAAACTCGGTCGCGGTTCGTTCAGTCGCGGCAACCTCGCCAAGTACGACGAGCTGCCGGAGAAGTTCCAGAAGGATCCGCTGAAGTTCGACT
Source organism: Jongsikchunia kroppenstedtii DSM 45133 (assembly GCF_000380485.1). Classification (GTDB taxonomy): domain Bacteria; phylum Actinomycetota; class Actinomycetes; order Mycobacteriales; family Mycobacteriaceae; genus Jongsikchunia; species Jongsikchunia kroppenstedtii. The sequence continues at coordinate 231,457 of NZ_AQYG01000050.1, forward strand.
ACAAGCCGCTCATCACCTTCCCGGATATCTTCCCGGTGAGCGTGATGAACAAGCTCAGCTTCCAGGTGATCGGCGAGGCGTACTACCGCATGGGCGCCAACAAGACCGGGCTCATCAAGTCGCTGCCGGCGTTCTATCACATGCTCGACGTGTTCGGCGGCTGGAACAACGCCTACGGGCGCGGCGGCGGCTTCGCGCAGTACCAGTTCATCGTGCCGACCGGCAACGAGGACGAGTTCAAGAAGCTGATCAGCCACATCCAGGCGTCCGGACATGTCAGCTTCCTCAACGTGATCAAGCTGTTCGGCGACGGCAACCAGGCGCCGCTGAGCTTCCCGTTCAAGGGCTGGAACGTCTGCCTCGACTTCCCGATCAAGCGCGGCCTGCACGAGTTCCTCACCGACATGGACCAGCGGGTCATGGAGATGGGCGGCCGGCTGTACACCGCCAAGGACTCGCGGACCACCGCCGAGAACTTCGCCAAGATGTACCCGCAGCTCGACGAGTGGAAGGCCGTGCGCACGGCGATCGACCCGAACAACGTCTTCGTCTCAGACATGGCGCGCCGTCTCGAGCTCGACTGACAACTTCAATCATCAACCAATAGAGGACGATTCATGATCAACGCCGTCGGCGTCCCGAAGACCCTGCTGCTGCTGGGCGGCAGCTCCGAGATCGGCCTGGCCATCTGCGCCGAGTACCTCAAGAAGGGGCCGATGAAGGTCATCCTGGCCACCATCCCCGGCGACCCCGCCGGCGACGGCGCGGTCGAGACGATGAAGTCGGCCGGCGCCTCCGAGGTCATCCGCATCGACTTCGACGCGCTCGCAACCGATTCGCACCCGAAGGTCATCGACGAGGCCTTCAGCCACGGTGATGTCGACGTCACCATCGTCGCCTTCGGTTTCGACGCCGATGCCGAAAAGCTCTGGCAGAACCAGGCTTTGGCGGTCAAGGCCTCCGAGATCAACTACACGGCGTCGGTCAGCGTCGGCGTCCTGGTCGGGCAGAAGCTCAAGGCGCAGGGCCACGGCCGGATCATCGCGATGAGCTCGGTCGCCGGCGAGCGCGTGCGCCGCTCCAACTTCGTCTACGGCTCCGGCAAGGCCGGCCTCGACGGCTTCTTCCTCGGCCTGGGCGACGCCCTGCGCGAGTTCGGCGCGGGCGTCACCGTGATCCGCCCCGGCCAGGTGCGCACCCGGTTCTCCGCTCACGTCGACGAGGCTCCGCTGACCGTCGACAAGGAGACGGTCGCCGAGCTCGCCGTGCAGGCCGCCGCCAAGGGCAAGGAAATCGTCTGGGCGCCGCCGCCGTTCCGCTTCGTGATGATGGGCCTGCGGCATGTCCCGCGGCCGCTCTTCCGGCGTCTGCCTGTCTAATCGACGGATGACGACCGCGACCGCCGCTCCGCCCGGCACCACCGGCACAGGCCGCCGCCCGTTTCTTTCCGGGTGGCGGTGGCACGCTGTCATGCTGATCGCGGCCGGCGCGGTGGCCGCGATCGTCTCGGCCGTCGGACTGAAGGTCATCAAGTCCGTTCATTGGCCGGCGTTCCCGTCATCCAACGTCAGCTACGCGCTGACCACGGCCGGGCAGGTCGTCGCGATCGCGATACTGCTGCTCGCGGTGGTGCTGCACCGCACCGGCCGGTATCCCAAGGCCGTCAACCCCCTTGCCTGGCTGGGAATCTCGGGCTTCACCACGGTGACCCTCGGGATGCCGCTGGGCGCGACGAAGCTCTATCTCTGGGGCATCTCGGTCGACCAGCAGTTCCGCACCGAGTACCTCACGCGGCTCACCGACAGCTGGCATCTGCAGGACATGACCTACAAGGGCCTGCCGCCGTACTACCCGGCCGGCTGGTTCTGGCTCGGTGGTCGCTACGCCAGCTTCACCGGTCAGCCCGGGTGGGAGGCTTTCAAGCCCTGGTCGATCATCTCGCTCGCGGTCGCCGCGACCATCGGTATGGCGCTGTGGATCCGGATGCTGCGGACCGACCGGGCCATCGCGGCCGGGCTGGCGGTCACCACGCTGACGATCATGCAGGCCGGCGACGAGCCCTACGGCGCCTGCCTGATCCTGGTCGGCGTGCCGATGCTGATTGTCATGCTGCACGGCCTGCGCAGCGGATCGATCCCCGCGATCGTGGCGTCCGGGCTGTTCCTCGGCGTCAGCGCATGCTTCTACACACTGTTCACCGGCCTGTTCGCGATGGCCGCGGTGCTGATGGCGGTGTATCTGGCCATCCAGGCATGGATCAGTCTGTCCAACAAGGCGATCGAGAACCTCGGGCGCAAACGGCAGCTCACCCGGATAGCGCTGCGATTGATCGGCATGGCGGCCGTATCCGGCGTCCTGGCGCTGGCCGTGTGGGCCCCGTACCTGTGGCACCGGATGCGCGGCAGCGCGTCCAGCGGCGGAACCGCCGAGCACTACCTCCCGGCGCGCGGCTCGACCCTGCCGCTGCCGATGTTCCACTGGTCGCTGGTCGGCGCGCTGACGTTCGTCGGATTCTGTTGGCTGATCCTGCGTTTCCGGCAGCGGAGCGTCGCCCTGGCCCTGGGCATCACGCTGGTGGCCTGCTACCTGTTCTGCATCCTGTCGATGGTCGCCACCGCCGGCGGCAGCACGCTGCTGGCCTTCCGGTTGGAGCCACTGATCATCGCGATCCTGGGCGCCGCCGGGGTCTTCGGCTTCGCCGAGCTCGCCGTCGCCGCGGTCGCCCGCGCGGGTGACATGCGCCTGCTGATCGGCGCCCTCGGGGCGGCCGCCGCCATCGCGGTCGCCCAGGGCATTCCGGCGCATCTGAACGACGAGATCACGCTGGCCTACACCGACACCGACGGCTACGGCGTCCGCGCGGACGACCGCGAACCCGGGGCCGAGGCCTACTTCCCGAAGATCGACCGCGAGATCCTGATGCAGACGCATCGGCCGCGGCACGAGTCGGTGGTGCTGACGACCGACGGCGGATTCCTGTCGCTGTACCCGTACTGGGGATTCCAGGGCATCACGTCGCACTACTCGAACCCGCTGGCCCAGTACGACCTTCGGGCCGCGGCCATCGAACGCTGGTCGAAGGCGACGTCGTCGCAGGATCTGCTGCATCAGTTGAACGTCGCGCGCTGGACGCCGCCGAACGTCTTCCTGTTCCGGCAGTCGGCGGACGGTTACACGATGCAGCTCGCCAAGGACGTCTACCCGAATGATCCGAACGTGAAGCGTTACACCGTGACTTTCCCGACGTCGCTGTTCGACGATCCGCAGTTCACCAAGACCACGTTCGGCCCGTTCGTGCTGATCGTCCGGAAGTAGCTGTGGCGCATCCGATCACGATCGACACGCTGCCCGGCGCGGGACGGTCGGCGACGCATCTCGTGCAGTGCGGACCGGCCAACTGGGTGATGCTGCAGGACGGCGACGACCTGACGCTGATCGACGGCGGCTATCCCGGCAACGCGGACGACGTCGAAGAATCGATCGCACGGATCGGCCGGTCGATGGGTGATGTGCAGGGCGCGTTGCTCACTCACGCGCATGTCGACCATCTCGGCGGCCTGGCCATCGTGGCGAAGCGTCACGGATTCTCGATTTACCTTGACGAAATCGAGGCTGCGCACGCCCGCGGTGATGTCGACGAGCAGATCAGTCCGGTGGGCATCTGCCGGCTGCTGCCGCGGCGCGGGACCCTGCCGTGGCTGGCGACCGTCGTGCGTCTCGGTGCGCTGGGCCACCAGCATGTCGCCGACCCCGTCACGTTCGCCGGCGACCAGCCGCTGGACCTGCCGGGCGCGCCGAAACCGGTTGCCACCCACGGGCACACCGACGGTCACAGTTCATTTCTGGCGGCCGACGGCGAGATCCTGATCTCCGGCGATGCGCTGATCACCGCACACCCGACATCGTCGCGCGGGACCGGGCCGCAGCTGCTGCCCGACCCGTTCCACCACGACGCAGCCGCCGCGCATGCCGCTCTGACGAATTTCTCGAGTCTCGATGCGACGGTGTTGATCCCGGGCCACGGGCCGATCCATCGCGGCAGCGTCGCGGCCGCCATCGCCCAGCTCTGAACCTCGGCAATCCGCGGTCATCGACACCTTTCCCGCAATTTCCCGACGCTTCGACGAGTCACCCTCGCAGCTTCGCGACCGCGTGACCGGCGACGACTAGCCCGATACTCTCGCGGGGTGAGTTTGCCGCGATCTGTGAGTGCAATCGTCTTCGACTGCGATGGGCTATTGCTCGATACCGAAACCTGTTGGTCGCGCGCGGAAGCATCGCTGTTCGCCGACTACGGATTCGGGTTTGGAGCTCAGGAGAAGGACCTGTTGATCGGCCGGACGCTCGCCGCAGCCTGCGACAACATGGCCGACTACTTCGGGCGTCCCGGTATCGGTCCGCAGTTGCAGGCCGAGCTGATGCCCCGCGTTGAAGCCGAGCTGGCCGCGGGCGCAGAACCCATGCCCGGCGCTCGTCGCATGCTCGAGCTCGTGGGAGACCGAGTGCCGATCGCGATAGCCACGAACAGTCCCCGCGCGATGCTCACCGCCGCACTGAAATCGTCGGGTTTCGACGATTTCTTCACGGTGTCGGTCGCGGCTGACGAAGTCGACCATCCCAAGCCCGACCCGCAGCTGTATACGAAAGCCTTCGCGCTACTCGATGCGAACCCTGACACTGGTGTCGCACTGGAGGACTCATCAACCGGCGTGGCGGCTGCGCGCGCCGTCGGAGCCTTTCTCATCACCGTGCCCTCCCAGCCCGGCAAGAAACTCGACGGAGACTACGTTGGCATGTTCCCAATAATTCGGTCCGGGTGATCGTGGGGTCCTGATGCCCTGGTCAGGGGCGGTGAGGACAATTGACGACTATGGCTGGACGGAAGCGGCATTCGGCGGAGGACATTGTGCGCAAGCTGCGGCGGTCGGACGAGTTGGCGGCCGAGGGCAAGGGCACTGAGGAGATCGCGGCGGCGTTGGAGGTCTCAACGCAGACGTTGTACAACTGGCGCCGCTCTCACGGCGGGATGGACGTCGACGCCGCGAAAGAGCTCAAGGAACTGCGCGATCAGAATTCCCGCCTGAAGCGGCTGCTGGCCGATGCGGAGCTGGAAAAGGACGCACTGCGTGAGATCGCGAAGGGAAAATTCTGAGCCCAACGGCCAAACGCGCCGCCATCGGCATGCTCACCGAGAAGTTGGGTATGTCGGAGCGGTTGGCGTGCAAGGTTGTTGGGCTCTCACGTTCTGCGTACCGGCGGCCGCTGCAGGCCCAGACGCCGGCCGATCCGGACGCTGATCTGCGAGCACAGCTGCGCCGGTACGCCCGGAAGAATCCGCGGCACGGGTTCCGGCGGGCCTGGGCGCATCTGCGGTTCGACCAAGGAATGGCGATCAACAAGAAGAAGGTGCACCGGCTGTGGGTCGACGAAGGGCTGCAGGTAGCCCGGGCGCCGCGACGCAAACGGGCCGGCGTCTCCACGATCCCGGTCATGGCAGCGGATGCACCGAAGATGGTGTGGGCATTGGACTTTCAGTTCGACTCGACTAACGATGGTCGGAAGGTGAAGATCGCGTCGATGGTCGATGAGCACACGAGGCAGTCGCTGCTGAACATCGTGGACCGCTCGATCCCGGCCCGTCGTCTCACCGACGAGTTGGACAAGGTGTTCGCGTTGTGGGGTGGCCCGCCGGACGTGCTGCGGATGGACAACGGCCCGGAGTTCATCTCAGATGCATTGCGGGACTTCTGTTCTGGCACAGTCGGTATCTCGTACATTCCGCCAGGCACGCCGTGGAACAACGGGTTCATCGAATCCTTCAACAACCGACTGCGTGATGAATGCTTGAACCGAAACCACTGGCCGACGCTGCTGGAGGCGCGGGTCGCGATCGAGGACTTCAAGGACGACCACAACCATCGGCACCGGTATTCATCGCTGGGCTACAAAACTCCGGCCGAGTACGCTGCCGGATGCACGCACCGGCACCACCCTGTGACGTGCGAGATCGACTGAAGATTCATTCAAACGGCTCTACGACCGCCCGGACCTAATTTCGGGGACCTGCCACAGACATCTCCGAACAGGTCGTCCTGGTCACCGGGGGCGCCCGCGGACTGGGCCGCGCAGTCACTGAAGCATTCCTTCGCGAGGGAGCGCGCGTCGTGATCGACTACCTAACCAGCGCGGAGACCGCTGCGGAGATCGCCGGTACCTATCCCGCACAAGCAATAGCGGTGCGAGCCGACGTGCGCGACCGCGCTCAAGTCGACGCGCTCTTCACGACCGCGACGGAGGCCTTCGGCGCCCCGATATCCACCGTCGTCAACAACGCTCTGGCCAGCTTCTCGTTCAACGGCGATGCCCGCGCGAAAGCGGACGTGATTGGCTACACCACGTTCCACGAACAGTTCTCCAGTGCGGTGCAGGGATCACTCCACACCATCCAGAGGGCACTTCCCGGTTTCAATCAAGCTGGCTCCGGTCGGGTAATCAATATAGGTACCAACCTTTTCCAGAACCCAGTGGTGCCTTACCACGACTACACCGCGGCCAAAGCGGCGCTGCTGTCGCTCACACGTACCTTTGCCGCCGACCTCGGACCGCATGGGGTCACCGTGAACATGGTCAGCGGAGGGCTGTTGCGCACCACCGACGCGAGCGCCGCCACTCCGAAAGAGGTGTTCGACGCAATCGCTGCCAGCACACCGCTGCAGACAGTGACCACTCCCGCCGAGTTCGCGGACGCAGTTTTGTTCTTCGCCTCACCGTGGTCGCGCGCGATCACGGGACAAAACCTTGTCGTCGACGGAGGACTTGTCAAGGACTGATACCGGAATTGCTCATTAGCGCCGGCGCCGTGCAGCAACCGCCGACCTACACGAGCTACGCAGTCTGGCATGCCACCTCCACCGACAACTGGGGTGCCCCATCGACTTACGCAATGATCGCGTTCACGATGCTGATCACGCTGGCCGCCATTGCAATTCGTGAAGTATGGACTCGGGCAGTCGTCCCGAGTATTGCGTCCACTCGGCGCACCTGAGTGTCCACTCGGCGCACCTGAGTGTCCACTCGGCACACCTGAGTGTCCACTCGGCGAACGTGAGTGTCCACTCGGCGAGCTCTTGCTATTTGTTACAGCCCGAGGGCTGCTCGGAGAGCACGCCCGGCAGCGTGACCTGACCCGACAGGGTGTAGTTCCCGGGCATCAAGGCGCGCAACGTGATCCAGCCGTCGGGCGTCTTGGTGATACACGCGGCCACCGAGTTGTCGGTGCTCGATCGGGCGACCAGATAGCGACCCCAGCGGTACTTCAATAGATGCGATGCGGTGTCGGGCACGTACATCGTCACCTGCCTCGGCGTCGCCTCCAGCAGCTTCAGCGGTGCGGGCACGATGGGTTTCGGGTCGGCCACCCGGTACAGCACCCAGTCGTCGTTGTGCCAGACCTCCGAAAGATACGGCAGGCCCGACTTGGCGAGCGCGGCTTCGGCCTTGTTCTGGCGCAGCGGCTCGTCGGCCACGGCGATATAGGCAACCGAATTGTCCGCCAACCAGTCTCGATACGACTCGGCCGTCAGCGCGTTCTTCGCATAGAAGATCTCGTTGTACTCGTTGTCCGACTGGTTCTCCCAGCCCCGGGCCAACTGAACCCGATCACCCAGGGCATGCGAACCCGCGTGGGTTCCGGCGTCCACCAGCTCGACGCGGTTGTTCATCAAGTCCGGCTTGGTGAGCAGCTCGGTGCGCAGCGGTTGGTATGCCTCGTCGGACCCGTCGGCGTTGGCGACGGCGACCTGGTCGGCGATGGCCACGAAGGACGCGTAGACGATCGCCGGGATCAGGGCGATGAGGATGACCTTCCACGACCGCCGCGAGAACTGGAAGCACAGTGCGGGCACGATCAGGCAGAAGAACCGAGCAAGGTTGGACCCGACGCCGTTCGGAATCGCGAAGATGACCAGCGCCGACGCCAGTGCCAGCGGCATGATCCAGCGCACCGGCGAATCGGTCAGCACGAACGCCGCGCACACGCCGATCAGGATCACCCAGAACAGCGTCGTCGCCGGAAAGCCCTGTGCCCCAGGCGCGCCGAAGAGGACGAACGGGATGAGCACACCCAGTGCCGCACCGATCAGCACCTGCCAGGCGACCCGCGCCCGCGGCGAATGACCCGCCGCAAACGGCACCGTCACCAGGCCCACGAAGGCCGGCGCCAACGGACTCGCCAGGCCGCTGACCGCGACCAGCACGAGCGCGACCCCGGTCATACCCCGTTGCAGCGCAAGCAGTCCCACGATCGCGATCAGCGCGCCGACGGCGAACGTCACCCGCCCGGACATCAGGTTGAGCACGGCCGCGATCGCCACGGTCCAGGACAGCAGCGCCGGATGGGTGCCGCCACGCGACAACGGATAGGCGGCAGCCGCGACGAGGATCGTCGACAGACATAGCAAGGTCAGCGAGCCGAACCAGGACGACAGCGTCGGAACGATCAGCGAGTAGCTGCCCGGGGCGAGGCCGCCGTACCAGCTGAACCAGTACCCCAGTCCGACACCGGACTCGGCGGCCTGTTCGCGGGCGATGGCCGCTTGCAGATCACCGAGCGCCGGATGCGCGATCCAGATGGCGACGGTCGCCACCACGGCCGCGATCAATGGTGCAGCCGGAAGCGCACGCCGCCATCGCGGGGCGCTCAGCGCCGCGACGGTCATCCGCCGGCTACTACTGTCGGCTCGTCGAGCGATTCGGGGGCGTCGAGCGAGTTCCGGGAGCCACGCCGCCAGCGCGCTATCCAGAGCGGCGTGTAGACGATCAGCGCGGCGGCGGCCAGCGTGCCCAGCCCGGCGATCACGTCGAGCAGGTAGTGGTTACCAGTGGCCATCACGACGAAGTACGTGGTGAACGGATAGAGGACGCCGAGCGTCCGCACCCACCAGCGGCGGGCGTACAGGAAGATCGCGATGCCGCACCAGGTCGCCCACGCGCAGTGCAGCGATGGCATGGCGGCGTACTGGTTGGAGACAGCCGTCGACCCCGGAGCGCCGCTCTCCGGCCACCAGCCCCACGAGCCGGTCTCGGCCATGATGTCGTAGAAACGGCCGGTCATGTGCGGGAAGTGCGTGTCCAGCAGCCGCGGCGGCGCGGTGGGCATCATGTAGAAGCCGATGAGCGCGAGCGCGGTGCAGACGATCAGGATGCTGCTGACCCGGCGGTACACCGCCTTGCGGCGCAGCATCAGCCAGATCAGCACAGCCGGGGTCACGATGAAATGCAGCGAGGCGTACTCGACCGCCGACGGGTCGGCGACCCACGCGGTGTGATGCACCCAGCCGTTCAATGGTTCCTCGAGCGCGATGTTCCAGCGCTTCTCGAGGTCGTAGATCGCGCGACCGTTGGCGAACGCCTCGTTGGTGACCTCGCCGACCATGTTGCGGATCGCCGAGTACACGGCGTACAGCGAGCCCAGCAGGATGATCTCCAGCCACCAGCGCGGCTGCGCCAGATACCGCATCACCCGCACGTGCCACGGCAGCGACGCGTTCAGCTCGACGGCATCGATCTCACTCGAGGGAAGGGCGGCGTCGAGAACCGACGCGTCGTCACCAGGGTTCCCTGGCCGGGTCGTCGTCTCGGACATCGTCACCTCCACTGCCCGTCGCGGATAAATCTGCTTAAGGGCCCGAACGATAATAGCGGAGTACGCCGTCAGACAATTCCCGGCTTCCCGTCAGACGGGCGGTGAACTGGGCAAATAGGTCAGGCGATCAGCCGGGCCAGCCTGCGCACCGCGAACTCGTAGCCGTCGATTCCGCAGCCCGAGATCACTGCGGCGGCGATCGGCGACACATATGACACGTGCCGGAACGATTCCCGGGCGTACACATTGCTGAGGTGCACCTCGATGATCGGGACCTCCGGAATCACCAGGGCGTCGGCCAATGCGACCGAGGTGTGCGTCCAGCCGCCGGGGTTGATGACGATGCCGGCGACCTGTCCGCGCGCGGCATGCAGCCAGTCGATCGCCTCGCCCTCGTGGTTGGTCTGACGGCAATCGGCGGTCAGCCCGACCGCGTCGGCGGCGGCCCGCGCCCGCGCCTCCACGTCGGCCAGCGTGTCGTGTCCGTAGATCTCCGGCTGCCGCAGGCCCAGCGTGTTCAGATTGGGGCCGTTGAGCACCAGCAGCGATGAGGTCATTTGCCTACTGTAGGTCCTGCTGTGAGCGCGGTTTAACATCTGACCTTGTGTCTGTGCAGCAGGGCGGCCCCTCTCAACGTGTCCGCACCGCGAGAATCATCGCGATCGTCACCGGTCTCCTCGGCGCCATCCTCGCGATCGCGACGCCACTGCTCCCGGTCACCCAGACCACCGCGCAGCTGAACTGGCCGCAGCAGGGACAGCTCAACTCCGTCCAAGCGCCGCTGGTGTCCTACGTCCCGGTCGAGCTGACGGCGTCGGTGCCGTGTTCGGCGATCGACGCCCTGAACCGGGTCCCGACGCAGCCCGTCACCGCCGACCAGACGCGCACCGAGGCGGTCTTCAACAACCCGTCGGTACTGCTGTCCACGACGCCGAAGCAGGCCAGCAAGGCCGTCGAGCGCGGGCTCTTCATCCGGGAGACCGGCGCCCCCACCGACCCGGCCGACAAGCGCTCGATCGAGGTGGTGGTGCGCAACACCGCCATCGTCAGCGCCACCCTGACCGACATCGACGCGCAGCACTGCAGCTCGATCGACGTCAGCGCCACGCACTCGGAGGTCAAGGCGACCTTCGTCGGGATGACCGATCCGACCACGGGCGGCCCGCTGACCGGCTCGACCGCCGACAACGACCACACCCAGGGCGATCAGCGCCCCCAGGTCACCGGCATCTTCACCGATCTGACCGGCCCGGCGGCCGCGATGCCCGGAATGTCGGTGCACGCCACCATCGACGACCGGTACACGACCACGCCAACCGCACTGCGGTGGACCGCGATCATCGTCGGCATCATCCTCACGCTGATCTCGCTGATCGCGCTGTATCGCCTCGACGCCACCGACGGCCGCCGCCACCGCCGCATCTTCCCGGCCCGCTGGTGGCGCCTGAACCCGCGCGACGCCTTCGTCATCATCACGCTGATCTATTGGCATTTCATCGGCGGCAACACCTCTGACGACGGCTACATCCTGAACATGGCCCGCGCCGCCAAGCACTCGGGCTACATGGCTGACTACTACCGCTGGTACGCCGCGCCGGAGACGCCGTTCGGCTGGTACTACCGGTCGTTCGGCCTGCTCTCCGAGATCACCACGGCCAGCCCGTTCGTCCGAATCCCCGCCCTGCTGTGCGGAATCATGGTGTGGCTCATCCTGTCTCACGAGGTGCTGCCCCGACTCGGTCGCGCCGCCAGCCAGCGTCTGGTGCCGTGGACGGCCGCGCTGGTGTTCATCGCCGCCTGGCTGCCGTTCAACAACGGCCTGCGTCCGGAACCGATCATCTGCCTCGGCGCGCTGCTCACCTGGTGCTCGGTGGAACGCGCGATCGCGACCGGCCGGGTTCTGCCCGCCGCGGTGGCCTGCATTCTCGGCGCGTTCAGCGTCGCCGCCGGCCCGACCGGCGTGATGAGCGCCGCGGCGATCATCGCCGGCGCGCGGCCGATGATGCTGGCCATCAACCGCCGCGCCCATGTGCTCGCCGACATCGCCCCGCTCGAAGACCGCAGGCGCAGTTACCGAATCAGTCTGGTCGCGGTGATCGCGCCGGTGATCGCGGCCGGCACGCTGGTGATCCCGGTGATCTTCAACAGCCTTACCTTCGCGGCCTTCCTCGACTCCACCAAGATGAAGCAGAAACTCGGCCCGTCGCTGCCGTGGTGGGACGAGATCTCCATGTACGACTCGTTGTTCAACCAGTCGGCGGACGGCTCGATCGGTCGCCGGTTCGCGACCCTGGCGATGCTCGCGGGCATCGTCATCGTCGGCGCCATGCTGATGCGGAAGGGCCGCATCCCCGGCACGGCGGTCGGGCCGACCCGCCGCATCGTGTCGATCATCTTCGCGTCGTTGATCTTCCTGATGTTCATCCCGACCAAGTTCACCCACCATATCGGCGTGTTCGCCGGGTTGGCGCCGGCGTTGGCCGCGATCGCGGCGATCGCCATCGGGGCCAACGCAATGCAGGCCCGGCGCAACCGCACACTGGCTGTCGCCCTGCTGCTGGCGGTGGCGGCGTTCGCCTTCGCCGGCACCAACTCCTATTACTTCGTCTCCAACTGGGGCGTGCCCTGGTCGGGCAATCAGGTGACCATCGGCGGCATCCGGGTGGCCAGCATGCTGCTCGGCGGCTCGGCGATCGCGCTGCTGATCGCCGGCTGGCATCACTTCCGGGAGCCGTTCCGGCATCCGGACTCGGTCGAGACCGTCAAGCGCGAGCGCTGGTGGCAGCAGCTGCGGGGCGCCCCGCTGGCCGTCATCGCCGCGATCGTCGTGGCCTTCCAGCTGATCACGGTGATCTTCGGCGCCATCCACCAGAGCGGCACCTACTCGGTGCCGGCGGCCAATCTGGCCTCGCTGCGCGGCGATATCTGCCAGATGGCCGACAAGGTGCTGGTCGAGCCCGACCCGAATGCCGGCATGCTGCAACCGGTTTCGGCCCCGCTGACGACCGCGCTGTCGGGACCGGCGACGCCGGCACCAGGCGATGCGGACTCGTTCGGCACGGTCGGCTTCGACCCCAACGGCCTGCCGAAGTCGTTGTCCTCCCCCGCGTCCGCGGACTCGCTCGGTGTGCTTGCGGGCGCCGCGAACGAGAACCCGGACGTGCTCAACTCGAACGGCGCCGGCACCGGCGGCGGCGAGCTGGTCCAGCCGGGCGTCAACGGCAGCCGCGCGAAGCTGCCGTTCGGCCTCGACCCGAAGACCACCCCGGTGATGGGCAGCTACTCCTCCGCCGACCAAGCGCCGGCCCGGCTGCGGTCGTCCTGGTTCCGGCTGCCACCCAAGGAGCCCGGGCAGAGCCTGATCTCCCTCGCGGCCGCCGGCCGGTTCGAGAGCTCGTCGGTGCACCTGGAATACGCCACCGGCACCGGCACCACCGACGCCGATTTCCGGCTGGCCGGTTCGGTCCAGATGATCGACCCCGGACCGTCGCCGTCGTGGCGCAACCTGCGCATCTACCGCAGCTCGCTGCCCGCGGATGCGACGGCCGTCCGGATCGCCGCGGTCGACAACAACCTGGGCACGGACTCGTTCATCGTGGTCACGCCCCCGCGGGTGCCGCACCTGCAGACGCTGGAGAGCCTGGTCGGGCGCACCGACCCGGTGCAGATCGACTGGACGTCCGGACTGGCCTTCCCGTGCCAGCGGCCGTTCAACCACCGCGACGGCGTCGCCGAGCTGCCGATGTGGCGGATCACACCCGGTTCGGATCTGTCCGCCGCGGTCACGGCTTGGATGGACGCGTCGGGCGGCGGCCCGGTCGGCTGGCAGGACGTCTCACTGAAGGCCACGACGATCCCCAGCTACCTGCAGAACGACGCCGGACGCGAGTGGGGCACCCTGCAGCGCCTGGTGCCGTATCAGACCACCACGCTGGCCGATCTGGAGCTGGGCGAGGCGACGCGATCCGGGCTGTGGCGCCCGGCACCGATCCGCGACTGACCCGACGAGCCGGTCCGGTTTGCCAGACCGGCATCAATGCACGCTGGCACACGGGTGCAGTCGACGTAGAGCAGCCAGGTTCGTCGCATAACATCGTTGGTCGTGTCGGTGTCCTCTTCCCTGTTCGCGGCTCTCAAGCCCGTCGTCCCGACCGGACGCACCCTGCGCATAGTCGCGGTGGTCTCCGGCATTCTCGGAATCGTCCTCTGCGGCATCACCCCGCTGCTGCCGGTGAAGGAACACACCGCGTCGGTCGATTGGCCGCGCTCCCAGCCGCTGTCCGGCCCGACGGCGTCGGTCACGGCGCCGCTCACGCAGCAGACGGCGCAGTCGGTAACGGTCCGCATCCCGTGCGCGACGATGGCGACGGCCCAGCCGAACGCCCTGATCTTCTCCACGGTGCCGACCAGCAGCTACACCGTGATGCAGAAGGGGCTCGTGATCGCGGCCGGCGGCGGCGCGGCCGCGAACGGTCCGCGCGACCCGAACGGCCCCGGCGTCAGCATCACCTCCCGGGGCACGCCGCTGCTGACGACCACCCACGCCGAGCTGCAGCATTGCAAGGCGCTGCTGGTGACCGCCGATCTGCACGGGGTGCACGCCGAACTGCGCGGCATCGCCGGCGGCACCACCAGCGTGATCCGCGCCGGCAACGCCGGCGCCCAGTCGAGGCCGCAGGTCGACGGCGTCTTCACCACCCTCACCCCGGACGTCGTGCGCGCGGTCGACAACGCCGGCCTGACCGCTCACATCGAGATCGACACCCGCTTCGACAGCACGCCGTCGGTGGCCAAGATTCTCGCAATGGTGCTCGGCGTCCTCGCCGTCCTCGTCTCCCTCGCCGCGCTGGCGCTGCTCGACTGGCAGGGCGGCTACCATCGCCGCGTCGGACGGCGCGACTGGAAGCGCCTGCTGTGGCCGCGCCCGGCCGACATCGCGGTGACCGCCGTCCTTGTCGTCTGGCACTTCCTCGGCGCCGGCACGCCCGACGACGGCTACGTGCTGAACATGGGCCGCGGCAGCGCGCATGCCGGCTATCTCCTGGACTACTACCGGTTCTTCGGCGTTCCCGAGGCGCCGTTCGACTGGTACTACACCTTCCTGGCCGACTGGTCGCATGTCTCGGCGGCCGGGATCTGGATGCGGATTCCGTCACTGGTCGCGGGCCTGATCTCGTGGTTCGTGCTGTCGCGGGTGATCCTGCCGCGCATCGGCCCTGCGGTACGCGGCGGCAGTCGCACCCTGTCGCAGCGGCTGCCGGGCGCGTCCGTCTGGGCCGTCTGGTCGGCCGCCACGGTGTTCACCGCCTTCTGGATGGCGTTCGCCAGCGGCCTGCGCAGCGAGTCGATGATCATCCTGGGCTCGCTGCTCACCTGGTGGGGCGTCGAGCAGGCCATCGCCACCCGGCGCATGCTGCCCGCCGCGTTCGCCGCCTTCGTCGCGGCCCTGACCCTGGCACTTGCCCCGCATGGCGTGATCGCGATCGCGATGCTGGTCGCCGGTTCGGCCGCGATGCTGCGGGTCCTGGTGCGCCGCAGCAACGTCGACAGTGCGGCCAGCGGGGGCACCCGCCTCATCGAGCTCGGCGCGCTGCTGATTCCGGTGATCGCCGCGGCGTCGGTGGTGTCGGTGATCGTGTTCCGCGATCAGACGCTCATGACGGTCATCGAGGCCGCACGGGTGCGCTGGAACGTCGGCCCGACCGATCACTGGTACCAGGAATTCGTCCGCTACTACTTCATCACCGTGCCGAACTCCGAGGGCGCGCTGACCCGCCGGGTGCCGGTCCTGATCCTGCTGGCAGCACTCCTCGCGGTCGCGGCGATCATGCTGCGTCGCAAGCGGATTCCCGGCATCGATCCCGGCCCGGTGTGGCGCGGCGTGAGCACTGTGTTCATCACGATGCTGCTGCTGCAGTTCACCCCGACCAAGTGGACGATCCAGTTCGGTGTCTTCGCCGGCATCGCCGCGGCCCTCGCCGCAGTGGCGGCCGTCGCGGTCGCCGAGGTCTCCCGCACCTCGGTCCGCAATCTGACGCTGTTCATCAGCGCCCTGCTCTTCGCGCTCGCCGCCTCGACCGCCGGCATCAATGCCTGGCCGTGGGCCCGCGAGCTCGGAATCTCCTGGTACGACAAGGCCCCGTCGCTCGGCGGCACCGCGGTGTCGACGCCGCTGCTGGCGCTGGCCGTGCTCGTCGGCGCCTTCGGCGTCTGGCAGCACCTGCGGATGGACTACGTGAAGAACAAGGGCCTCGCGCACGCCTCGCCGGCCGATGACGGCGCGCTCAGCAAGGCCGACCGTCGTCGCCTGTTCCTGGCCCCCTCTCCGATCGCCATCATCGCCGGCATCCTGGTCGTCGCCGAGCTGCTGCTGTTCGTGAAGGCCGCGGCCAGCCGCTCTGACTCGTACACGGTGCTGCGCGGCAACCTGAAGGCACTCGGCGGCGATTCCTGCGCGATGGCCGACCGGGTCCTGGTCGAGCCGGATTCCAACGCCGGACAGCTGGTTCCGGCCGCCGGTATCAGCATCTCCGACGCACTCGCCGGCAAGGGCAACCCCGCCGGCGGCGGTACCCCGGCCGTCGGCTTCACACCGAACGGCGTCGCCGGCGACCTGAGCCCGGACCTCGGTTCGGCCAAGCCGGGACAGATGAACGTCGCCTCCAGCCCGACTGCGCAGTACTCGATCGCGGGCGGCGCAGCCGGAACGCTCGGCGGCAACGGACCGACCGGCGTCAACGGCTCCACGGCCTCGTTGCCGTTCGGGCTCGATCCGGCCCGCACCCCGGTGCTCGGCAGCTACGGATTCAACACCGGCGACGCCCACGTGGTGACCGACTGGTACCAGCTGCCGGATGCCGCGGCCCGCAAGGGATCTCCGCTCATCGCGATCACCGCAGCCGGCTCGATCATGTCGACCGACAACGAGCAGTTCACCCAGTACGGGCAGCTGCTGCGGGTCGAGTTCGGCCGGATGGACGGCGGCCAATTCGTTCCGGTGGGCACGCGCATCGCTCCGATCGATCCGGGCGACTCGACGCGACCGAATCGGCCGTGGCGCAATCTGCGGGTGCCGATGAACCTGGTCCCGCCGCGCGCGACCGCGATGCGGATCGTCGCCGATGACGCGAATCTCGATCCGGGACAGTGGCTGGCGTTCACCCCGCCACGCATTCCGAAGCTGCATACCCTGCAGCAGGTGGTCGGCACCACGCCATCGCTGATCGACTTCACCGTCGGCGACCAGTTCCCCTGCCAGCGTCCGGTGACCAGCACCAACGGGGTCGACGAGATTCCGCAGTTCCGGATCCTTCCGGACCGGATTCGTGCTGTGTCCCAGTCGAAGTCGTGGATGGCCGCGAACGGCGGCGGCCCGCTCGGCACCTACGAGGCGCTGACCAACGCCGACACCATGTCGTCGTACCTGCAAGGCGATCTGTACGCGGACTGGGGCGAGCTGGAGAAGCTCACACCCGTCGTTCCCGACGCGCCCTCTGCGCACATCATGACCGGCGAACGCTCGGTATGGGGCTGGCATCGTGCCGGCGGCATCTGGGTGGTGGCTCAAAATGGATAGGCAGGCTGTGAAACAGACCCCGGGTGACCAGGACCTCCAGAGCGGGGGGCTCCGCGACCGCATCAACGACAGCGGAGTGATGCGCCGTATCCGGTCGCTATACGGACCCGACTATCGCAACGTCAGGTGGGCCTCGGTCATCACCGGTGTGCTCGGCCTGCTGCTGGCGCTGATGACACCGCTGCTGCCGATCAAACAGACCACGGCAGAACTGAATTGGCCGCAGCAGAGCCGGGTCTCCGACGTCTCGGCGCCGATGGTGTCGTTCGTGCCGATCGACATGAACTTGTCGATCCCCTGTTCGGCCGCGGCCGAGCTGCCCGCCGACGGCGGCGTGCTGCTGTCCACGATCCCCAGCGGCGGGGCCGGGGCCAGCGCGCACGGCCTGTTCGTCAAGGCCACCGACGACCGCATCCAGGTCACCGACCGCGACATCATGCTCCTCGACGCCAACCGGCATGCCCTGCAGTCGAATCCGTCATGTGCAATCAGCGTGGCGGCCGACACCAAGGGCATCACGGCCAAGGTCACCGGCGTCCCCGACAGCCAGATGACGCCCGACGACGGCAAGTTCACGGCGGCGATCGGCGATCCGAACATGCGGCCGCAGGTCGTGGGCATCTACACCGATCTGCCGGATTCCACTAACACGGCGGGCATTTCGTTCCACTCGGTGATCGACACTCGCTTCATCAGCACGCCGACTACGCTCAAGTTCGCCGCCATGGTCTTCGGCATCCTGATGGTGATCTGTTCGCTGGTCTGCCTGGGCATCCTGGACAACCGGGACGGCCGCAGGCATCGACGGCTGCTGCCCGCCGGGTGGTGGCGGGTCAAGCCTCTCGATCTGGTGGTCATCGGCGTCTTCGGGCTCTGGTGGCTGATCGGCACCAACACCTCCGACGACGGCTACAACTACATCAACGGCCGCGTCGCGCAGGCATCGGGCTACGTGCCCAACTACTTCCGCTACTTCGGCGTCCCACAGGATCCGATGGGCTGGCACATGCAGTTCATCGGCATGATGACCCGCATCACCGACGCCCAGCCGTTCATGCGGCTGCCCGCGCTGCTGATGGGCGTGCTCTGCTGGTGGCTGCTGTCCCGAGCGGTCCTGCCGCGTCTGGGCCATGCGGTGCGCCACAGCACCGCCGCCTACTGGGCCGCCGCCGGTGTGCTGCTGGCGATCTGGCTGCCGTTCAACAACGGTCTGCGTCCCGAGGGTGCAATCGCCCTGGGCGCGCTGCTCACCTGGTGCTCGGTCGACCGGGCCATCGCCACCCGGCGACTGCTGCCGCTGGCGTTCGGCATCCTGTTCGCCGCGTTCACACTCGCGCTGGCGCCCAACGGCCTGATGGCGGTGCTGGCGCTGGTCGTCGGCATCCGGCAGATCGTCAAGATCCTGGTCAAGCGAAGCAAGCGGGACGGCCTGCTGCCGCTGCTGGCACCGATCCTCGCGGCCGGTTTCGCCGTACTCTACGAGGTATTCGCCGATCAGGGCGTGGCCACCGACCTGGTCGCCACCAAGGTGTCCGGCGCGGTCGGCCCGAACGAAAAGTGGTGGGTCGAGCCGATCCGCTACTACTACCTGCTCGGCCCGTCGCAGGACGGCGCGCTCTCGCGGCGCTTCGGCATCCTGCTGGGCCTGCTGGCCGTCGCGATCGTGATCGCCGTGATGCTCAAGCGTCGCCACCCGGTGGGCATCGCCCGCGGTCCCGTGTGGCGCCTGTGCGCGACCGTGCCCGGCACGATGTTCGTGTTGGCGTTCACGCCGACCAAGTGGAGCCATCACTTCGGTGTCTTCGCCGGCATCCTGGCCGCGGTGGCCGGCGTTGCGGCCGCGATGGGGATGCCCGCGCTGATGCGTCGCCGCCGCAACCGCTCCTTTGTGATCGCGGCGTGCCTGTACGTCGCGGCCATCGCATTCTCCGGTGCGAACAACTACTGGTTCGCCGGCGCCTGGGGCGTGCCCTGGTGGAACCAGCCGCCGGTGCTGGCCGGCGTCAGGCTGTACTGGCTCGCCCTGGCCGCCGCGTTGGTGTTCACCGCGCTCGGCCTGTGGCAGCACTTCCGGGACGATTATGCGGGCGAGGCTGTCGCCACCGGGCCGGTGTGGGGAAAGCGGTTGCCGTTCAAGGCATCGCCGATCCCGGTCGTCGCCGGCTTGATGATCGCCTTCGAGCTGCTGACCATGCTCAAGGCCGATGTCCACCAGCGGCACAGCTGGTCATGGCTGAATTCCAATGTGTCCGCGCTCAAGGGTGACAAGTGCTCGCTCGCCGACCGGGTGATCGTCGAGCCCGATCCGAACACCGGAATCCTCAGCGCCGCACGCGTTGCCGGACAGCGCAATGTCTCCCCCGGGGACACGCTCGCCGGAAACGATGCGGTCGGATTCTCGCCGAACGGCGTCAAGGGCGGAACGAGTATCGACCCGACGATCAACAGCGACGGTTCGAGCGCCCCTGGCGTCACGGGAAGCAACGACTCCGACTCGTCGGCAGCGGCCGCCGGCACCGGTGGCCCCGTCGCCACCAGCAGTTCGGGCACCACCAGCAGTCCCGGCACCACCGGCGGTTCAGCCACCGCGGCGGGCGGCGAGAACGCGGGCGTGAACGGCTCGACGGTGCAGCTGCCGTTCGGCCTGAATCCGAAGACCACACCCGTCCTGGGCAGCTTCGGCGCGCCCGGCGGATCGGCATCGCTGACCAGCGACTGGTACGCGATGAACCGACGCTCGTCCGACACCCCGCTGATCACCATGTCGGTGGCAGGCTCGGTGCAGGCGGCGAGCGCCCAGGGCGTCACGTACGGCGGCCCGCAGGTGCGCCTGCAGTTCGGCGCGGTCGACGCCGCAGGCAATGTCA
The DNA here is from genome assembly GCF_000380485.1 of Jongsikchunia kroppenstedtii DSM 45133. Lineage (GTDB taxonomy): Bacteria > Actinomycetota > Actinomycetes > Mycobacteriales > Mycobacteriaceae > Jongsikchunia > Jongsikchunia kroppenstedtii. The sequence continues at coordinate 251,543 of NZ_AQYG01000050.1, forward strand.
CGCCGGTCGGGTTCATCGATCCGTACGACGCCACCGGCGGGCCGTTCTGGCGCAACCTGCGGTTCCCGATGGACAAGGCACCGCGGAACGCCACCGTCGTTCGCGTGGTCGTGAAGGACACCTCGGGCGGATCCAACGACTGGGTGGCCATCACCCCGCCGCGGATGACGCCGATGGTCACCCTGGATCAGCTTGTCGGACATACCGATCCGGTGCTGATCGACTGGGAGGCGGCGTTCGAATTCCCGTGCCAGCGGCCGATGCAGTACCGCTACGGGCTGACCGAGGTGCCGAAGTGGCGCATCATGCCCGACACGCTCGGCACGTACTTCAACTCGCAACGCTGGCAGTCCGGCAAGTTCGGCGGACCGCTCGGCGTCACCGATTCGATGCTGACGTCGACGCTCATCCCGGGCTACCTGAAGAACGACTGGGGCCTGGATTGGGGTGGCCTGCAACGGTTCACGGAGATCCAGCCGGCCCCGCCGGCCGAGTTGGAGATGGGCACCGAGAACCGCTCCGGTCTGTGGACCCCGGGTCCGATCCGGTCGGTGTCCTACTAGGTTCACCGCCCGCGGACCGCGGGAGATCCGCGCCGCATATGCAGATCCGCGCCGGCTGTAGCCGGCGCGGATCTGTATTTCTGGCGCGAATTCGGTGCGCTAGTCCGCCATCTCGTAACGGCCGCACAGTTCGGCGACCGCTTGCCAGACCCGATCGGTGCGGGCCGCGTCGATGACCGGCCGAGCCACCACCTCGTCAGCCCACCGCACCTGGGCGTCACTGGCGCCGGCCTTGCCGAGCAGGGTGACGGCCTCGGCGCTGAAGTCGCGGATCAGCGTCTCGAAGATGCCGTCGACCAGATCGTCGTCGAGCCCGACGACCTCCGCCTGCTCGAGGATCAGACCGCCGTAGACGATCAGCGTGAACAGCTCGCCGATGGTCAGCTGAACGTCCATGTCCGCACCGGTGGCGTCGCCCGATTCGGCCAGCCCCGCAAATGATTCCGCGAGAGAGGTGAACAGCGCCACATTCGGCAGATCCGCGCGCTGCCGGTAGGCGTCCCGCCACTGCCCGAACCGGACTTTCGAGAGCCCCCGGGCCTCGCCCTGCCGGAAGAGGAACTCATCGTCGGCGGCATCCTCTCGGGTACCGATCGCCGGTACCTCGGTCGGCGCCAACAGGTAGTTGGGCATGAACTTGAGGATCAGCGCCAGATTCACCGCGACCGTGCCCTCGAGCTTCGGCAGCCCGTCGACGTCGACCTTCGCGATTGGCACGAAGGTGTCGGCCTCGAACCCCTTGGCCGCCACGATGTCCGCTAGCACGGTGACCACGCGCTGCGCCTCGGTGGTGACCTTCATCTTGGTCACCGGGTTGAACAGCAGGTAGCGGCAGTCATCCGGGGTCGCCGACCGGAAGTAGTCGATCGCCCGGCTGGAGAACAACCGCATCGCAATCAGCCTCGTGTACGCCTCGACGAACCCGCTCCGGATGTGCGGGAAGTCGGTCACGGGGCGGCCGAACAGGATTCGGCGATGGGTGTGCGTGATCGACTCGTACAGGGCGTGCGTCGCCAGCCCGACACCGCCGAAGCAGAGATTGAACTTTCCGATATTGACGGTGTTCAGCGCCGCCGAGAACGCCGCCGCGCCGCGGTGCAGGATGTCCTCGTCCCCGACCGGGTAATCCTCCAGCGCAAACTCGGCGACATACATCTGCGACGGGACGATGTTCTTCACGACGCGATAGTTCGGATGATTCGCGTCGGCGCGGAAGAAGACGTACCCGTCGGCGCCGTCCACGCCCTCGATCCGACCGAACACCGACACGATCTCGGCGCAGTTGCCGTTGCCGATGTAGTACTTGGAACCGGTCGCCAGGTAGCCGCCGTTTCCGTCCGGCCGCAGCACCATGTCCGTCGAGTAGATGTCGGCGCCGTGCTCCTTCTCCGAAAGCCCGAACGCCGCAACGGCTCCCGCCTCCAACGCCGCCGCGGCATCGGCCTTGGCGGACTCGTTGTCGCTCTGCCACACCGGCGCCAAGCCTAGGACGGTCACCTGCCACGGGTACCAGTAGTTGAGGCCGTAGAAGCCCAGGATCTCCGACAACGCCGCGACCCGGGCCGTGTCCCAACGCTTGTCGGGATTACCTCCGGCGTGGGCCGCCGGCGTCAACAAGGTGGCGAACAGCTTTTCGCGAGCCGCGAAGTCCAGGAAGTCGTGGTAGTAGACCTTGCGGTGGTAGTCGCTGGTGAGCGTGGCCTTCCCACGCTTTTCGAACCAGTCGACGGTGGCCCGCAGCAGTTTCGCGGTCCGGTCGTCGAACTGGCCGAAGTCCCATCGCACGGGGTCGAGCAGCAGATCGGTCATGTGTGATCACCTCGGGGCTTGGTATCGAAAACAACGAGACCGTAGCAATCCGCGCGAACACAATGCAACGGCTACGTTGTATTCGAACCGGACTATGATGCTGCAATGGCGTCTCCCACCACTCCGCCCACCCGCCGTCGATACTCACCACGGATGTCGCCGGCGCAGCGCCGCGAACAGGTGCTCGACGCGGCGTTGACGGTGGTGGCGAAGCGATCGCTGGCCGACCTGTCCATGGAGGCCGTGGCCGCGGAGGCCGGGGTCGCCAAGACGGTCGTCTACTCGGTGTTCCGGTCGCGGACCGAGCTGGTCTCCTCGCTGCTGGCACGCGAGCATGCGGCCGGCATCCACCAGGTGCGCGCGGCCATCCCCGACCAGGTCAGCGACATGAATGCGGGGGATCGATTCGGGGCCACCATCAGCAGTTTCGTCACCGAGGTGCTGCGGCATCCGGTGCGGTGGCGGCTGATCCTCACGGCGCCGGACACGGCGCCGACCGAGTACCGCAACGAACTCCGCTCGGCCCGCGGCGGCCTGATCACCGCGACCCGGCAGCTGCTGGACGCCAGCCCCACGGTGCTGCCCGACATGGACACCGAGCTGCTGGCGCATCTGATGATCTCGACCGGCGAGATGCTCGGCCGCCTGGCGATCGGCGACCGTCAGCGATTCACGACCGACCGATTGACGGAGTTCGCGCAGCAGATCGCGGCCAGGCTGGTCGGCTGACAGGCCTTAATGTACGGTGGTGTTCAATTCATCGCCCGGCGGCGGTGACTCTGACCCGACCGACGCGAGGTGACGCATGGCGAACACTCCCGACCGCGACGTAGCCGTCCGGTTCCCGTTCGGCAACCCCGACGACCGCGAGGACTACGGCTTCTTCGGCCCCGGCTCGCCGACCTGGAAGGTGTGGACGTCGCCGACCGCGCTACTGGGCTTCCAGCGCTCGGTCGTCCTCGAACATTTCGATCCGCATCTGGCGGCCGCGGTGGCCGACGCCGCGGGCATCTACACCGATCCCCGGGGCCGGCTCGACGGCACCCTCGCCTACTTCCTCATCGTCGCGACCTGCGACGGGCGCACGGCGATCGAATCCGCAGAGCTGCTCAAGAAGGTCCATGCCCGGATCACCGGCGTCGACCCGGTCACCGGAAAGCGCTACAGCGCAAACAATCCCGACTCCCAGCTCTGGATTCACGTGACCGGCTGGCATTCGGTACTCAAGTGCTACGAGATGTACGGGCCGGGCAAGCTCAGCGCGGCGGAGGAGGCGCAGTACTGGCGCGAATGCGTCGTGGCCGCCGAGCTGCAGACCTGCCGCGTCGCGGACGTCCCCACGAGCCGCGCCGAGGTGCATGACTATTTCGCCGCGATGCGGCCCACGCTGCGCTCGTCGGAGCACGCCGAACGCGCCATGCACTACCTGCTCCGCACGGATCTCGAACACGCGTCCCCGCAGTTCTGGGCGATGAGCCGGGCCATGGCACCCGCGACCATCGCGACCCTGCCGACCTGGATGCGCGTCGAAGGCCGCTTCGATCAGCCGCGTGCGCTCGACGCCTCGGCCCGCGCGGCGACCAGAATGGCGATGCGTGTCGGCAGGTCACCGGGCCTGATGCACCGCCTCATCCGCACGCCGCTGCCGATGACCGACGCCGTACTGCAGGCCCACTATCGGCGCTCCGAGCCGGCCGTTCGCCGCGTCGTCACCCCCACCGAGGTACGCACGCGTCTCGCCGCTGCGGGCTGATCCCGCCCTCTCACAAGGATTGCGCCGCTAGTCGTCGGTGTTGCGCAGCGAGGTCTTGAGCACCTTGCCGCTGGTGTTGCGCGGCAGCTCGTCGAGCCAGCGCAGCACCGTCGGGTGCTTGTACCGAGCAAGCTTGTCCCCCAAAAAGTCTCGCAGCTCATCGACCGTCGGCCGCGGCGCATCGGGCCGGGCGACGACGGCCGCGACCACCGCCTCACCCCATTTGTCGTCGGGACGGCCGTAGACGGCGACATCCACGATCGCCTCATGGTCGGCGACCGCCGCCTCGACCTCGGCGCTGTAGACATTCTCGCCGCCGGTGATGATCATGTCCTTGCTGCGGTCGACCACCCAGAGGAAGCCGTCCTCGTCCTCGCGGACCAGGTCGCCGGAATGGAACCAGCCGCCCGCGAAGGCCTTCTTGGTCTCCTCCGGCTTGTTCCAGTAGCCGAGCATCATGTTCGGCCCGCGGTAAACGATCTCGCCGACCTCGCCGACCGGCACGTCCTCCATCAGCGGATCGACGATGCGGTAGCTGATCGCCGGGACCGGCTTGCCGACCGAGCCGATCTTGCGGATCGCGTCCTCGCCGAGCAGCAAGCAGGTGACCGGGCTCATCTCCGTCTGGCCGAAGGCCGCGACGGTCTCCGCCTCCGGGAACGTCTCGGCCATGGTGCGCAGCAGCGACGGCGTCGCGGGCGCGGCGCCCCAGCTCATGGTCCGCAGCACCACCTCGCGCGGCTGCCGCAGCTGCTCGGCGCACACGGCCTGCCACATCGCCGGGACCAGGAAGATCGACGTAACCTTCTCTGCGGCAAGCTGATCCAGCAGCGCACCCGGGTCGAACGAGCCGGCGTCGTAAATGACCGTCGGGATGCCCGCGAACATGTTCCCCGCCACGCCGGCGAGGCCGGCCACATGGAACATCGGCGGCACGGCCATCGCGATGTTGTCGTCGCGGCGTTCCTTCGCCGCGCGCAGCACGGTCACGCATTGGCTGAGCAGGTTGCCGTGGCTGAGCACCGCGCCCTTGGGTCGGCCGGTGGTGCCGGAGGTGTACATGATGACGGCCGGGGTCTCGGCGGTCAGCGGCGTCGGCGGATGCGGGTCGCCCGACTCGGCGATCAGCTCGTCGTAGTCCAGCACGCCGTCGCCGGGCTCTCCGTCCAGCACGACGACCAACGAGAGCTCCGGCACCGTGGCACTCACCGCGGTCGCGAGCGTCTGCAGCGCGCGTTCGGTGATCACGGCCTTCGCCCCGCAGTCGGTGGCCTGGTACTCCATCTCGGCCGGGGTCAGCCGGAAGTTCACGGTGACGACGATTGCGCCGATCGCGGTGATCGCCAGCGCCGATTCGATGTACTCGGGCCGATTGAGCATGAGCACCAGAACCCGGTCGCCGGCACCGACCCCGCGCCGGTGCAGCGCATCCGCCAGCGCGTGCACCCGATCATGGGCCTGTTGCCAGGTCTGGACCCGATCGCCGTAGGTCAGGGCCGGTTCGTCCGGCTTGTTCTCGGCATGCCGCGCCAGATGCGAGTTCCAATTGTCCTGCCGGGCAAGGGAGATCTCCGGATCTTCGAATCCCAGACCCAACCCGATCGACTGCTGCGCCATGTCTTCCCCTTCGCCAGCGACCCCTCGAACCTATCGAGCGATCGCCCGGCCGTCAGGAGATTGCCGAGATGACCCGGTCGCCGTCAGCCGTGCGCCTCCAGGATCAGCCGGGCCAGTTCGGCCTTCTGCGCCGCGAGCTCCGGGGTGCCGAGCACCTCCAGCGACCGCACGCCGGGCTGATCGTCACCCGGCAGCTCGACCTTCCGGTCGGCGATCACACGGCCCGGGCGGGCGCTCATCACGATGACCCGGGTCGAGAGAAACAGCGCCTCCTCGACCGAGTGAGTGACGAAGACGATGGTCTTGCGTTCGCGCTGCCAGAGTTCCAGCAGCTGCACCTGCAGCTGTTCGCGGGTGAACGGGTCCAGCGCGCTGTACGGCTCGTCCATCAGGACGATTCTGGGATTGTTGACGAACACCCGGGCGATCTGGGCGCGCTGCTGCATGCCGCCGGACAGCTCGTAGGGCCGCTTGTCGGCGAAATCCTTGAGCCCCACCAGATCCAGCGCCTCCAGCGCGCGCGCCTTGCGCGCGGCCCGCTTCTCGCCGCGCGCCCGCGGGCCGAACTCGACGTTCCCGCGCACGCTCAGCCACGGATACAGCGTCGGCGATTGGAACACCACGCCACGATCGGGATTCGGCCCCGCCACCGGGGTCCCGCCGACCGTGACCGAACCGGTTGTCGGCGTGACGAATCCGGCCACCGTCTGCAGCAGCGTGGTCTTGCCGCAGCCCGACGGTCCGACGACCGCGACGAATTCGCCGGGCTCGATCGTCAGCGACGTCGGCGACAGCGCGATGACCTCGCCGTCCGACGACGCATAGGTCTTGGACAATCCGTCCAGGACGATCTGCTCGACGGCATGCACAGGAACGGACGTGCTCACGATCCCACCTCCTTCAGGGCATCGGAATACAGTGCGCCGGCATAGGTCTGGGCCGGTGACACCGTCGTGCCCCCGCCGTCGGCGGTACTGTGCAGGAAGGACGCGGTGCTCAGCAGCGCCGCCGCGAGGCCGGGTAGCCCGGCCCCGGTGCCGAAGTACTTGTCGCCCAACTGGTCCTTGGCCGACAGATACTGGTACCCGGCCAGCTGCGGGACGACGAGCGCCGGCGAGATGCTCAGCTGCGCGGCGATATGCTCGGCCGCCTGCTGCGGGTCGGTGTTGATCATGTGGACCGCCCAATCCTCGACCGTCGTCCAATATTTGAGGAACGGTCCGTTCTGCGCGACGAAATCGCTGCGCGCCCCGGCCAGGTCGAAGGTCGGCGCCCCCTGGTTCGCGGTGACACTCGAATCGTCGATCACGTGACCGTTCTGTTTGAGCTTGGACAGCACCGGATCCCACACCCAGGCGGCATCGATGCCGTTGCCCCAGGCGGCCAGCATCGCGTCCGGCTGCGTGTTCATGATCGTCACCTGATCGGTGATACCGGCCTGGTTCAGCGCGGTCAGCAGCGAGAAGTGCGACGTGCTGGCGAACGGCACCGCGATCTTCTTGCCCTTCAACTGATCCAGCGTCGTGATCGACGGGTCATGCACGACCAGCGATTCAGCCTTGCCGATCACGTCCTGGATCCAGATGACCTTCATGTCGATGTCGAGCGGCGCGGACAGCGCGCGCGACGCGGGCGCCGAGCCGAGCAGCGCCAGATCGAGGCTGCGCGCCTTGAATCCCTGCAGCACATCGCCGCCGGACGCGAACTTGCTCCAGGTGAGCTTCGCGTTCGGGAGGCACGTCTTCAGCACCGATGTGTCCTTGACGATCAGGTCGCCGTTCGGGATGTCCTGGTAGCCGATCCGCACCGACGTGTGGATGCTCGGATCCGGGGCGATCGGGCAGGCGACCTTCTCCCCGATCGACCGACTCTGCTCGGCCCGACCGGATTTCACGATGCAGCCCGAGGCCATGAGCGCCACCACGGCGAGCATCAGCACGGCCGTTGCCGTCCGCCCCAGCCTGCGCGGCCCGGGCGGCAAATCCGCGCCGGTTTCGTAGATTCGCGCCGGTTGCAGCCGGCGCGGATCCACATTAGTGGCGCGGATTTCGGCCACGAGACCCGAGGCCCGTCGAAAGTGCTTGCCTCTCATGCCTTCCCCTGCCACGGGGCCGCCAGCTGGCCCACATACTTGATGATGGCGTCCAGCGCCAGCGCGGTGATGCCGATGACGATGATGCAGGCGATCGTCAGCGGGGTGTTGGTCTGCTGACCGGCGTAGAAGGCCAGCCCGCCGATACCCGGGATGCCGTTGTTCAGTTCCGCCGCGACCACGGTCGTCCAGGCGAAGCCGACGGCGAGGCGGATGCCGTTGATCACCGCGGGCGTCGACGCCGGCAGCACCACGTGGGTGACCACATGCAGCTGCGAAGCGCCCAGTGCCCGTGCGGCATTGATCTGCGCCTCCTTGACCTCCTGCACGCCGCTCAACGTGGCGATGGTGATGGCCGGGAAGGCGGCGAGGAAGAGCAGCCAGATCTTCGACGAGTCGCCGATGCCGAACCACACGATCAGCAGACCGATGTAGCCCAGCGGCGGCAGCGCCCGCAGGAAGTTCAGGTACGGCTCGATGACGATCGCGACCGGCCGCACCGTGCCCATCAGGAAGCCCAGCGGCGGACCGACGATGATCGCCAGGCCGACGCCGGCGACGATCCGCTGCAGGCTCGCGATCAGGTGCTCCCACAGGAAGTAGTTCTGTTCGCCGAGCACCTCGCGTGGCACGCCGGGCGCCACCTGGTGCCAGGTGTTGGCGCGGTAGAAGGCGTCCCAGACCGACCGCGGGGTCGGCAGGAACAGCGGGTCGACCCATTTGGCGGCCGTGATCACCCACCACACCAGCAGGAACAACAGGAGCGCGGCGACGCGAATGGACAGGGCACGAAGCATGGGCGGGTAGCTGCTGGGCAACCGCAGGAACGGCGGCCAGCTGGCCCGTTGGACATTCACGAGGGTCGATCCTGCTCCGATCGGCGGCCGATCGGTAGAGATCGGCTCAGTCGGACGTTAATCCGGCAAAATCCGACGGGCCGGTGACGGCACTCGTCAGAGTGCGCTGTGCAGCGGCGGAAGCTCGTCGCGCAGCAGCGCGCGGCCCAGATGCTGGTACTTCCAGCGCACCGGATCGTGCAGCGTGTGGGTGCGGCCGTTGCGCAGGAAATGGTCGAGTCCGTTGCCGGCCCCAGCCGCCCGCGTCCCGCCGACCTCGAACAACGCCGACGGCACCTCGGTGGCGGCCCGGTCGGCCAGGATCTTGGCCGCCGCCACCGCAAGCGACGCCTCGGCCGCGTTCTCGGCACAGGGCCGGGCGACGGCCTGGTCGACCTGTACGCCGGCCGCGGTGAGCGCGGCTTCGGCCGCGGTGACGGTCACCGACAGCTCGCCGAATCGCTGCACCAGCAAGGGATCATCCACCGCGCGGTCGACGCCGGCCTCGAACCACGGGCGACTCTTGGTCTTGACGAACTCGGCCGCCGCCGCCAGCGCACCCCGGCCGATGCCGGTGTCGATCGCGGCATGCAGCAGCTGCGCGACAGCGCCGTAGCCCGTCGGGCAGCTGGTAGCCAGGGCCCGCGGCGCAATCGCATCGGCCGGCACCGCGACACCGTCGAAGGTGATGGTGCCGCTCGCGGTCGTCCGCTGCCCCAACGCATCCCAATCATCGGCGATCTGCACGCCCGGCGCATCGGCGGGGATGAAGGCCACATACTGGCCCGGCTCGCCCCCATCGAACGGGTCGTCGAGCTGGGCCAGCACGGCCAGGGTGTCGGCGAACAGCGAACCGGTGCAATAGAACTTGGCGCCGTCGAGGCGGTATCCGGCACCGTCGCGGCGCAGCGTGGTCGCGACGTCGGCGGCGGTCTTCCGACCGCGCTCGGTCTGCGCGTTGGCGACCTGCCCACCGGCCAGGACGCCGTCGAAGATCCTGCGCCGCAACGGCGGCAGGGCCGCCAGCCGCACCAGACCCAGATACACGTAGTGACTGTGCGGAATCTGCGCGATATTCGGATCGGCCGCCGCGATGATCGCCGTCGTCTGCGCGATCACGCTGGGCGGCAGGCCGGGTCCGCCGTCGTCGGTCGGGATGCCGATGGCCAGCAGTCCCGACTCGCGCATTCGCGCCACCTGCTCGAAGGGCAGCCGGCGGTCGGCGTCGCGCGCCGCCGCGCCCGGCCCGAACTCCGCGGCCAGCTCGCGGGCGGTCGCGATCGCCGCCGCGGCCGTCGCCGGGATGTCGAGCGCCGCGCGCCGCCGCAGCTGCACCGCGGTCATGACGCGACCAGTTCCTCGGCGGCCTCGAGTTCGCGAACCAGCGGAAGCACTTTCGCACCGAAGTGCTCGATCTCCTCCTGGAAGTGCAGGAAGCCACCGAGGATCAGGTCGACGCCGAGTCGCTTGTACGCGACGATCCGCTCGGCCACCTGCTCCGGCGTGCCGATCAGCTTGGTGCGGAATCCGTCGTTGTACTGCACCAGATCCTCGAACGTCGAGTCGGCCCACATGCCGCGACCGTCCTTGGTCGAATTGCCCGCCTGCTGCACGGCGTCCCGAAAACCTTCCACCGCAGGCTTGTTCGCCTTCTCGATGATCTCCCGGAGGGTGTCGTGCGCCTCGGCCTCGGTGTCGCGGGCGATGATGAAGCCGTTGAGTCCGAACTTCACCTCACGATCGTTCTCCCGCGCGACCGCACGCAGATCATCGAGCTGCTCCGTGACGCCGTCGAAGTCCTTGCCGTTGGAGAAGTACCAGTCGGCGTACCTGCCGCCATTGCGCCGGGCCGCACTGGAGTTGCCGCCCTGGAACAGCTCCGGGTTCGGCCGCTGCGGGGTGTTCAGCGGCTTGGGCTTCAGGCTGAAGTCTCGGATCCGGTAGAAGTCGCCCGCGTAGTTCACGTGGTCCTCGGTCCAGATCTTCCGGATCGCCTCCAGGAACTCGCCGCTGCGCCGGTAGCGCTCGTCATGCTCCAGCCACGGCTCGCCGAGTGCCTTGAATTCGTCGGCGAACCAACCGGATACGACGTTGATGGCGAACCGGCCGTTCGATAGATGATCGGCGGTGGCGCCGAACTTGGCGAGTACCGCCGGGTGCCACAGCCCCGGGTGGATGGCGGCGATGACCTTCAGCCGTTCGGTCGCCCCGAGCAGCGCGAGGCTGAACGACGTCGACTCGTGCTGATACTCGGCGCCGTAGGAAGCCATGTACCGCACCTGCGACAGCGCGTACTCGAAACCGTTGTTCTCGGCCGTGCGCGCCAGTCGCTTGTTGTACTCGAAATCCCAGCCGGTGCGCTGCTCGATCGTGCTGGTGACCAGACCGCCGGAGACGTTCGGCACCCAGTAGGCGAATTTGATCTGATCGGCGATGGACTCGGTTGTCATCTTGGGGATCCTCCGAAATCGGCGGTGAACTAGGACGCGGTCGGCTGGCGAAGGTCGGCGGCCGGCTCGGTGTAGCTGGTGAGGTCCGGAAGGAAGGCACCGCCCGCATGATCGTTGTGCGAGAGGTCATTCGCGGTGATGCCCTTGGCCGCCAGCCGCGGCCGAACGCCCTCACCGAAGTGGTAGGCCTCCTCCAGATGCGGGTACCCCGACAGGATGAAGTGCGAGAAGCCGGCGTTCACGTACTCGCCGATCAGGTTCGCGACCTGGTCATGCGAACCCACGAGCGCGGTACCGGCACCGCCGCGCACCAGGCCGACCCCGCTCCACAGGTTCGGGTAGATCTCGAACGCCCGCGCGTCCACTCCGGCGGCGAATTCCGCACCGCCGCCGTGCAGTTCACGCATCAGCCGCTGTCCTTCGGACTCGCTGCGTGCCAGCGTCTCCTGCGCCCGGCGCACCACCTCCGGATCCAGGGCACCCAGCAGGCGATTGGCCTCGGCCCACGCCTGCTCCTCGGTATCCCGCGAAATCACATGCAGCCGAACGCCGTAGTCGAGCACGCGGCCGTGGTCGACGGCCAGCGACCGCACCTTGTCGATCTTGCCCGCGGCCTGCGCCGGCGGCTCGCCCCAGGTGAGATACGTGTCGGCGTAACGCGCCGCGACGGGAAGCGCCTCGGCCGAGCTGCCACCGAAGAAGATCGGCGCCGCCGGGTCCGGATAGCGCTGCAACACAGCCGATTCGACATCGATGTACTCGCCCTTGTAGGTCACGGGCGAGGGATCGGGTGCCGACAGCTCCCGGAACACATGCAGGAATTCGCCGGCTCGCGCGTACCGCTGCGCCTTGTCCAGGTGATCACCGAACGCGCGCTGCTCGGCCGAGTCACCACCGGTGACGATGTTCAGCGCAAGCCGCCCCTCGGACTGCCACTGGAAGGTCGCCGCCATCTGCGCGGTCACGGTCGGGCTGACGAGTCCGGGGCGCGCCGCGACCAGGAACCGCAGGGTCTCGGTGGCGTCGACCAGCATCGCGGTCGTCAGCCAGGCGTCCTCGCACCACAGCCCGGTGGGCGTCAGGACCGCGTCGAAATGATTCGCCTCGGCCGCGGCGGCCAGCTGCTTGAGGTACTTGAGCGTGGCGGGCCGATCGCCCGACATGAACGCGCCGTGCCCGCCCGCCATCAGATTGCGGGAGTCCCCGTATGTGGGCAGGAACCAATGGAAGGACGCGCTCTCCGGCACCGCTAACACCTTTCGGTCACGTGATCAGGTGCTGCCAGGTAACCCGATGCGCCGCAGCGCGACCAGGTTTGCGCGCACCGCGGTTGCAACCAGCGTGAGCGAAATGGCCCGGCTCACACGATTCCGGCCACCGTTCAGCGGCGGCGCCCTGGTGTGAATCGGGGCACGAGCATCAAACGGGGGCCGAGCGTTGCGGCTCGAGCGTGGTCCGGCGCTGGCTAGATGCCCATCAGCTTGATGCGGCGCGGCGTGCTGAGGAGCTGCTTGTCCTTGAGCTGGCGCAGTGCCTTGCGCAGCTGCAGGCGGGTCGACGACGGCTCGATGACCGCATCGATGTAGCCCCGCTCGGCCGCCAGATACGGCGTCGCCATCATCACGTTGTAGAAGTCGACGAAGTCCTGACGGATCTTCGCCGCCTCGGCCGGCGACTTGCCCTCGACCTGGCGCTTGGTGAGCACCGCCGCCGCCGACTCGGCGCCCATGACCGCGATCTTGGCGGTCGGCCACGCGAAGTTGATGTCGGCGCCGAGCTGCTTGCAGCCCATCACCGCGTACGCGCCGCCATACGCCTTGCGCACGACGACGGTGATCTTCGGAACCTCGGCCTCGACATAGGCGAACAGGAACTTGCCGCTACGCCGAATGGTCGCCTTCGACTCCTCGGCATAGCCCGGCAGAATGCCGGGCGTATCGACGACGAAGATCAGCGGAATGTTGTACGCGTTGCACATCCGGACGAACCGGGTCGCCTTCTCGGAGCTGTCAGTATCGATCACACCGGACATCACCGCAGGCTGATTGGCCACCACTCCGACGGAATTGCCGTCGATCCGGGCGAAGCCGGTGATGATGTTGGGCGCGAACAGCTCGCCGATCTCATGGAATGCACCGTCATCGAAAATGCGGAGCAGAAGGTCGTGCATGTCGTACCCGGCATTGTCGTTGTCGGGCATGAACGTATCGAGCGACAGGTCCGATTCGGTGACCTCAGGCTCCAGCCCCGGATTGATCACCGGCGGCTTCTCGTGACAGGTCGACGGCATGTACTGCAGGTAGTCGCGCACCCACTCGAACGCCGCCTTCTCGTCCTCGGCGACGTGGTGGATATTGCCCCACATCGCCTGGTTGTGAACGCCGCCAAGATCTTCCGCGCTGATGGCCTCGCCGGTCATCTGCTGCAGCACATCGGGGCCGGTGACGAACATGTAGCTCTGGTCCTTGACGCCGACCAGAATGTCGGTATTGGCCGGGGTATAGACCGCGCCGCCGGCGCACTTGCCGAGAATCACCGACACCTGCGGCGCCATACCGCTCAGCAGCTCGTTGCGCCGGCCCATCTCCGCGTACCAGGCCAGCGAGGTGACCGCGTCCTGGATGCGGGCGCCGGCGGAGTCATTGATGCCGACCATCGGGCAGCCGACCTTGGCCGCCCACTCCATCAGCACCGACACCTTGCGGCCGAACATCTCGCCGACCGTGCCGCCGAAAACGGTCTGATCGTGCGAAAACGCCGCCACCGGGCGGCCATTCACCAGGCCGTGTCCGGTGACCACACCGTCGCCGTAGCCGGAGTTCGCGGCGCCCGGCATCTTGGCCAGCTGGCCGATCTCGACGAAGGTGCCCTTGTCGAACAGCATGTCGAGCCGCTCGCGGGGCGACGGGATGCCCTTCCTGGCACGCTTGGCGATCGCCGCCTCACCGCCCGGTTCCTTTGCCACCTCCAGCTTTTCGCGGAGGTCTGCCAGCTTCGCCGCAGTGGTATCCATGGCCTACTTTCCTCGGGCTGCGATGTCGTCGAGCCGGCGGGTGAGATCAGCACCGACCTTTGAAATATAAGGTTCGTCGACGATCTGCAGATGGTCGCCGCCGATATGCACCTGGTCCAGGTGCGGCATGTACTGCGTCCAGCCGCCGTCCTCGGCCACGTCGGCCCATCGCGGGTCCAATTCGATTGCGCCGTCATGCATCCGGTCGGCGCGGTACAGCACCACGTCGCCGTCGTACGGCAGCGGAGTCACGGTGTCGACCATCCGGTTGTCGAGGAACGACGTCCGCTGATGCTCGATGATGCCGCCCGGGATCTTGATGCCGGAGACCTTCATCAGATCCATGATGACGCGGAACTGACCCTCGTCGTCCTGGTCGATGAACAGCTCGATCGGGAACGGCACGTCGCCCAGGTTGTAGGTGCGCTTGGCGAACTCGTACCACCGCGTCAGGCGGGCGGCCTTCTGCTCCCGCGTTTCCGGGGAGGTGTCCTTCGGCAGGACCAGGTCGATGAGCGCCAGCAGCGCCACCTCCTCGCCCTGCTCCCGCAGGCGATGCGCGCAGCCCAAGGCCAGCGCGCCGCCGATGGACCAGCCGCCCAGCACGTACGGACCGTGCGGGGCAACCTCTTTCAGCTTCGGCAGATACTGGTCGACGCGCTCTTCGAGGCTGCCCTCGACACGGTCGAAGCCGATCACCGGCTGATCCGCGGGCAGCCGCTTGAGGAGCGCCTCATACGCCATCGTCGAGCCGCCGGCCGGGTGGAACAGCAGCAGCGGCGGCCGCGTGGCGCCCTCGACACCGCGCAGCGTGCGTACGAATCCGTCGACGCTGCCATCCTCGAGCACGCCCCGCACATGCTCGGCAAGCTGCTCGATGTCGGTGGCGGACTTGACCTGTTCGACGGTGATCTCGCCCTTGTCGTCGCCGCCTTCCTCGCCCGAGCGAGCCCGCTCGGTGAGGCGCTGCGCGAGCTTCGCGGCGGTGTCGTCGTCGAGTTCGGGCAACGGGTTGAAGATGCCGCCGGCCGATTTGCCGGTGATGACCGCCCACACGCCGAAGGTCAGTCGCTCCGCCGCATCCCGCGGCGGCACATCGGCACTCGCCGCGGCCGCGATCGCGGCGGCATCGGTGATGTCCGCCGGTTTGGCGGGCTCGGCGGGCGCGTTCGGCTCCGCGGCCGGTGCGCTTGTTTCGGCCGGTGCTGCCGTTTCGGCGACAGGTGCCGACTCGGCGGCCGCAACATCCTTCTCGGCGTTGGCCGCGTCGATCATCTCGCCCAGCGCAGCGGTGTCGAGCTCGCCGCCCTCGGCGGACTGATGCTCGGCCAGCGCCGCCACCTGGTCGCGGTGCTCCACCGCATAGGTGATGAACTTGACGACGTCCAGCATGTTCGCGTCCCGCAGCACCTGCAGCTGCATGGGCGGGATGTCGAATTCGTACTCGGCACGGTTCTTGATGCGCATGCCCATGAGCGAGTCCAGGCCCAGATCGATCAGCGGGACCTCACGCGGCAGATCCTCCGCCTCGTAGCCCATCGACTCGGCGATGATCGACGCCAGGCGATCCTCGACGCTCTCGCCGCTCGCCGGATCCCATCGGCCGCCGACGGATTCGTCATCCTCGTCGTCGACTGCGGCAACCGGAGTCTCCTCGACGGGGGCCGCGGCCGGAACCGGCAGCGTCGGGGCCGCACCGCCCGCGGTGACCACGGCATCCGCCAGCGGAACGAATCCACCTTCGGTCTGCGCGTGCACCTGGATCGACGCGCCGCCCGGATGCGGGGTCAGCGTGGTCGTGTATCGCGTTGCGGCAGCACCGCTTCCGCGATGCTCGAAGCCGGTCAGCACGACATTCGTCAGCACCGACGCCGCCGCGGCAGACACCAACGCCTGCAGATCGGGCGCCGCCGTGGCGTTGACCTCCCACACGTGGCGGCCGTCCGGCAGCGCGACGTGCGAGCCCGGCAACTTGCCGGAGCCGCCGCCGGACGCCAGATTCACGGTGAGCCACAACGGCTTCCGCTCGAACGCGGTGCGCGGGATGTCGGCGTAGTCGCCAGCGCCGAACAGCGAGCCGACGTTCACCGGGTGACCGTGCAGGTACAGCTTCATCAGCGCGTTGACGATGCCGTAGCTCTCGTCCTCCTTGCGGCGCAGAGTCTCGATGAGCTCGGCGTTCTGCACGCCGGCGCCGAAGGTGACGGCCGCGACGGAGATCAGCACGCCCGGATTCGGCGACAGCTCGAGGAAGGTCGTGTGACCGTTCTCGACCGACTTGGTGATCGCCTGCGAGAACCAGACGCTGTGCCGCAAACCCTTGGTGAAGTAGTCGACCGTGTGCACCGGCCCGTCGCCCGGGCGGTAGAAGGTCTCCTTGTCGACCGAGCTGTAGAAGCCGACTTCGAGCTTCTTCGGCTCGATACCGCCGATTTCGTAGGCGAATTCGCCGAGCAGCGGCTCCATCTGCGAGGTGTGGCTGGCGCCCTTGGTGTTCAGCTTGCGACCGAGTTTGCCCTCGGCTTCCGCCCGCGCCACGACCGCGTCGATCTGCGCGACCGGGCCGCCGACGACTGTGTGGGTCGGCGCCGCATAGACGCAGATCTCCAGGTCCGGGTAGTCGGCGAGGACCGTGGTGATGTCCTCGGCGCTGTACTCGACCAGCGCCATCGGCTTGATGTCGTCGCCGCTGAGCATGGCGTCGCCCTCACCCATCAGGCGGGAGCGGTGGCAGATCAGCAGCGTCGCGTCCTCCAGCGACAGGCCGCCGGTCAGGTAGGCGCCGGCCGCCTCGCCCATCGAGTGGCCGATGACCACGCCGGGCTCTGCGCCGTGATGACGCAGCAGCTCGATGAGGCCGATCTGGATGACATAGATGCCGACCTGGGCGGTCTCGATGCCGTAGGCGACCTCGTCGTCCAGGAACTGCTCGACCATCGAGTAGCCGAGTTCTTCCTGAACGATCGCGTCGACCCGGTCGACCGCGGCGGCGAACACCGGGTTCTCGGTGTAGAGCTGCTTGCCCATCTTGCGATGCTGGGTGCCGAAGCCCGACAGGATCCACACCGCGGAAGCCGGGTCCGGGGAGTTCGACGAGAACACCAGCGGATGGTTCTTCTTCTCCGCGATGGCGCGCAGCCCGGCGACCGCATCCTCGTGGGTGCGGGCCATGACGACCGACCGGGTGCGGCCGTGATTGCGATGCGCCAGCGCGCGGCCCACGTCCACCAGCGGGGTGGCGCGGCCTTCCTCGGTCTCGAGCCAGTCGGCCAGCTGCTCGGCCGCCTTGCGGCGGCGCGGCGCGATGAAGCCGCTGACGACCAGCGGGATGACGCTGCCCTCGGCCTTGCACGGGGCGAAGTCCTTGGTCGGATCCTCCTCGGCGACAACCGTTTCCGACTCGGTCTTGGCCGCCGCGAACGCCCCCATGGCGGCCCGCTCGGCATCGGTGAGGAATTCCTCGTCGTCATCGTCGGCATCCGCATCGGCCGAATCGACCTGCGGGGCTTCGATCTTCGCGGCCGGCTCGGCATCGGGGTCGGCCAGATCGGCCGCCGTGACCTCACGCAGCACGACGTGCGCGTTGGTACCGCCGAAGCCGAAGCCCGACACGCCGACGACCTTGGTTCCCGAATACTCGGGGAACTCGGTCGGCTCGGTGACCACCTTGAGGTGGTTGGCGTCGAACTGGATGTACGGGTTGGGCCCGGCGTAGTTGAGCGACGGCGGGATCTGGCCCTTGCCTATCGCGAGGATCGCCTTCGCCAGACCCGCCGCGCCGGCACCGGATTCGATGTGGCCGAAGTTGGTCTTCGCCGAGCCCAGCAGCAGCGGCTTATCCGCGGCGCGGCCGCGGCCGACCACCCGGCCGAGCGCGTCGGCCTCGATCGGATCGCCGATCGGGGTGCCGGTGCCGTGCGCGTCCACGTAGTCGACGTCGCGGGGATGGATCGCCGCGTCGCTGTAGGCGGACTTGAGGACGCTGACCTGAGCTTCGGGGTTGGGCGCCGGAAGGCCGTTGGAGCGGCCGTCGGAGTTGACCGCCGAACCCGCGACCACGGCCAGCACCGTGTCGCCGTCGCGGCGGGCGTCGCTCAGGCGCTTGAGCACCAGCAGGCCGCCGCCCTCGGCGCGCACCATGCCGTCGGCATCGGACGAGAACGCCTTGATGTGGCCGTCTTTCGCGACCGCGCCGATCGAATCGAAGCCGAGCGAGGCGGCCGGGGTCAGCAGCATGTTGACGCCGCCGGCCAGCGCCACGTCGGATTCGCCGCTGCGCAGGCTGCGCACTGCCTGGTGCACGGCCACCAGCGACGACGAGCATGCGGTGTCCATCGCGACCGACGGGCCGTGGAAGTCGAAGTAGTACGAGACCCGGTTGGCGATGATCGACGTCGCGGTGCCGGTGAGGCCGTAGGCCGCGGTGTCGCCGTTGGACTCCGGATCGGCGACGGCCAGCAGCTGGTAGTCGTTGGTGGAGGTGCCGATGAACACGCCGACCTGCTCGCCGGCCAGGTCGCTCGGCGGGATGTGCGCGTGTTCCAGTGCCTCCCAGGTCAATTCGAGAGCCAGGCGCTGCTGCGGGTCGACCATCTCGGCCTCGCGCGGCGACATCTGGAAGAAGTCGGCGTCGAAACCCTTCACGTCATCGAGGTAGCCGCCGCGGGTGTTCGCGGCGTCCAGGATCTCCTTCAGACGCGGGTCGGCCTTGAACTCGGTCCAGCGATCGTCGGGCAGGTCCGAGATGCCGTCGCCCCCGGAAATCAGGAAGTCCCAGGTGGACTCGGGGGTCTCGCCGGCCTTCGGGAAGCGGGTGGACAGCCCCACCACCGCGATGTCGTCCTCGGGGCCGCGCTCGCGCTGAAACTGCGCGTCATCCGAGTCGTCGTCGCCCGCATCCGGGTCGCCCTCGATGATGCGCTTGGCCAGCGACGCGATGGTCGGATGCGCGAACGCCACGGTCGCGGTCAGCACCACGCCGGTCTTGTCCTCGACGTCGGCCGCCAGGCTCACGGCGTCGCGCGACGACAGGCCGAACTCGTCCATCGGCCGGTCGTCCGAGATCTGATCCTCGGGCAGGCCCGTGGCCGTAGACACCCACGCCCGCATCCAGTCTCGGAGTTCGGCCACCGTGAGGTCACCGGCGGTCTCCCCCGCCGTCCCGGCCGGGGCCGCTCCAGCAGTGCTGACAGTGTCGGCAGGGTTTGCGTCGTCGGTGTTCAGTTCAGACATCTACTTCCAGACCTTGCGGACACAATTTTCTTGAGTCGAGTTCAGTTCACGGAATTGGCGTCGGCGTCCGGGAACGCCGTCTGCGTGTAGCCGCCACGCAGAGTTCCGTCGATGTACGCGGCTTTGCACGCGCGCCGGGCGATCTTGCCGCTGGAGGTACGCGGGATCGAGCCGGCCGGGACCATCAGGACGTCGCGGACCATCACGCCGTGCCGCTGCGCGACGGCCGCGCGGACGATGTCGGCGACCTCCTGCGCGTCGACCCGCTTGCCCATGCTGCGCTCGGCGACGATCACCAGCTGCTCGGACGAGTCGTCGGCGTCGAACGACAGGCCGCTGGCCGAGTTCTCGAACACCACGGCCGGCAGCTCGTTCGCGGGAACCGCGAATGCGGCCACGTACCCCGGCCGCAGCGCGGTGCTCGATTCCTGCGCGCTGAACTCCAGGTCCTGCGGGTAGTGGTTGCGGCCGTCGACGATCACCAGATCCTTGACGCGACCGGTGATGTACAGCTCGCCGTCGAGCCAGACGCCGTAGTCGCCGGTGCGCATCCAGATGCCGTCCTCGGGCACGCCCTCGGCGTGGCTGCCCTCGGGCAGCCGCGAAACCAGCTTGTTCTCAAAGGTTTCGACCGATTCTTCGGGCTTGTTCCAGTAGCCGTGGCCCAGATTGATTCCGTGCAACCAGATTTCGCCGACATGACCGTCGGGCTGCTCGGCACCGGACTCCGCATCGACGATCACGCCCCACTGGCTGATCGACACCTGGCCGCAGGAGACCTGCGCGACCGCACCCGGAGCGTCCTTGTCCACCAACACCATTCGGCCGGCATTGAGCTCGGCGCGATCGACGTAGACGATCTTCGCGGCGTTCTCGCGCGCGGTGGCCGACACGAACAGCGTGGCCTCGGCCATGCCGTAGCACGGCTTGATCGCGGTCTTGGCCAGTCCGTACGGCGCGAACGCCGCGTTGAACTTGTCCATCGAGCTGACGGTCACCGGCTCGCTACCGTTGATCAGGCCGACCACGTTCGACAGGTCGAGCTCTTCGCCGTCCTTGGGCAGACCGCGGGCCGCGGCATGCTCGAAGGCGAAGTTCGGGGCGGCGGCGAAGGTCTCGGCGCCGTCTGCCTGCGCCGCGAGCTCCTTGATCCACCGGCCCGGGCGGCGCACGAACGCGGCCGGGCTCATGATCGTCACGAACCGGCCGCCGAGCGCCGGAAGGATCACGATCAGCAGACCCATGTCGTGGAACATCGGCAGCCAGGTGACGCCGCGCGAATTGTGGTTCAGCTCGATGGCGTCGAACATCTGCAGCGCGTTGGCGGCCACCGACTCGAAGGTGATCTTCACGCCGGCCGGAACGCGGGTCGAACCCGACGTGTACTGCAGGTAGGCCACCTCGTGACGATGCGGCGTGGGCTTGCGCCAGGTGTCGCCCACCGAGTCCGGGACGGCGTCGACCGCGATGACGCGGGGACGTTCCTTGGCCGGCAGCGGCTTGAAGAAGTCGCGGACCGCCTCGGCCGACTTGCTGGAGGTCAGGATCGCGGTCGGCTTGCAGTCGCCGAGGACAGCATGCAGCCGGTCGGTGTGACCCGGCTCGTCCGGCGAGAACAGCGGGACGGCCACGTTGCCGGCGTAGAGCGCGCCGAAGAAGCCGATCACGTACTCGAGCGACTGCGGGGCCAGGATCGCGACCCGATCGCCGGGCTTGGTCACCTGCTGCAGGCGCGCCGCGATCGCGCGGGCCCGCTTGCCGAACTGGGACCAGGTCAGGTCGATGTATTCGCCGTCGCGCTCCCGGGAGAAGTCGATGAACCGGTAGGCCAAGGTGTCGGCCTGCTCCACGACGTTACGTTCCACGTAGTCGACCAGCGTGGCTTCCTCGTTGAAGAAGATGTTGCCGTTCTCATCGAGAAACTGGTCCACCTCGTCGTTCATTCACACACTCCCACTGGGCTTACATCGTCATTCGGCGGGTTGCCGTTTCCGCGCTGCTCACGATCGCAGTCGAGCATCGCGCCCGACCGCGGGATGCGACTGCGTTGTCCGGGCAGGCGGATAAGCACCCCAAACCTGCCACATACTACCGGCCCGACCTCACGATTCCGTAGTCGTCCGGCGTAGCCCGCCCGACATTCAATGTCGCAAAGGGTCGGGATTCGGTGACGTAAAGATCAGTTGTGCGGCGGCCGTGGTGCGGCGGCCACCGTTCGCTCCGCCCAATCGGCCATCCACTGGGTCGCCGTCTGGCCGTTGAGCTGCCAATACTTGGTCGTCCCGTACATCGCATGGACCGGATTGTTGATGGCCGCGACAAGTTTGTTTGCGGCATCGAAAAGATTTCCGATCGTGGGCGCGTCACAGATAAGGTCGCCTGGCGCACAGATCGACTCGACTTTGTCGGCGAGCACACCGAAGCCGCCCGAGCGGGTCCCGGTCATCGTGATCCCCGGCATCGGCAGCCCCTGCACCGCGCGTTCGGCACCCACTCCGGGCGGGTTCGGCCCGATGTTCTGCACCTGCGACGCGTCCCGGCGACCGTCCGCGATCAGGCCGACGCCCAGGACCAGGTCCGGGTCGACCGGTCCGCGGCCGTTGGCGATGTCGCTGGCGATGTCGCCGCCGATCACCGCGCCCTGCGAGAATCCGATGATCAGGTAGCTCGTCAGCGGGCAATGCTCGTTGACCTCGGTGATCTTGTCCTTCGCCCGCTTGGTTCCCTGCGCCCGCGACTCGTCGTAGGTGGCCTGGTTGAACGTCTTGGGGTCCAGCGGATTCCGGAACTGCGCGACATACGGGACCGTGTAGACATCGTTGCGGGCGGCGGGCTCGGCGGCCGACAGCGGCCGCGACACCTGCAGCAGCAGCGAATTCGGGTTGGCGTGCGGCTGCGTCGGGCTGTCGTTCGCCGCCGACTCCCAGGTGCCCGGGATGACGATCGTCTGCACATCGGGGCAGTCGGCCGGCTGGGCGGTCGGCCGCGCCGGGGACGGCGTGGGATGGGGCTGTCGCTGCTTGGGCGCCCGGTTGTTGATCGCGAAGATCACGACGATGACGACCAGCACGACCGCCACGAGCGCGAGCGCACCGAGCACGAATGGGGTGCGGCCGCGCTTGCGCTGCCGGGCCCCGCGGGTACGGGCGTTCATCGAAACCGGCCGCTCAGCAGTAGGTCGACTTGGCGATCTGGATGAACTTGTCCGCCTTGGCGTTGGCGGCGGCATCCTGACCGGTCATGCCGGATCCGACGACCGCGAGCACGAAGGTGCGCATCTGGTCCGGCGGCATCTTGCCCTGCGCCTGGCACACGTACTGGGCGAGTCCGGGCGCCAACGTGTCGTCGAGCCCGACGTTCTGCTTGTGCAGCTCGTCCAGCAAGGCCTTGGTCTTCGGGTCGGTCGGCGCGGACTGCGGTGAGGTGCCGCCCGGGAAGCCCTCGGGGACGGTGCCGGACGCGTTCGGTGCGGTCGACGGGAGGCCCGGGCTGGTGGTCGGGTTGGTCGCGGTGGACTCGGTCGGGTTGCCGGTCATGTTCGGCGGCGTGGTGGTGCTCATCGACGTCTTGGTGGTGGTCGGCCCGCTGGCCGTCGACGAATCGCCGCACGCCGCCAATGTCAGTGCCGCGGCACCCGCAACGACGGCCATCACCATCGTGTTTCGCTTCATTACGTTCCTTCCGCCCGAATGATCCCGGCCCTGTGCGTAACGGAGTCACACGGTACCGAAGGTCTCTAAGGAGACCCCTTAGGAAGTGCCCAAACCTGCGCCGACCAGCACGATCAGCCGTCGGCCGGCCCCATGTCGGCAGGTGCGGGAGCCGGGGCGACGGTCGTCGGCGCGGCCGCGGCAGACGGCGCTGCGGCGGGCGGGACCGCCTCGTTCGCGGCCGGAGCCGGACTCTGCGGGGGCAGCGACGCCGCCGGGGCCGGGACCTGCGCCGGGAGCGGAGCCGTCGCGGATGCGCCCGGGGCCGGGGATGCGCCCGGGGCCGGCGAGGCTGCGGGAGCGGGAGCCGGCGCTGCCGGCGCGGGTGCCTGAGCCGCCGCCGGAATCTGCGCCCCGGCGCCGGTGCCCGTGACGCCGCCGTTGATCGCCTGCAGCGTGCCGTTCTCGAAGTTGACCTGGTAGCCGCCCGACGTCTGGAACTGATCGCTGATCGGGTAGCCCAGCTTGCCGTTCTCGTATCCGGTGCGTCCCCAGGCGTCGAAGATCGGGCCCTGCGGGATCGCGAAGGCGCCGCGCTGCGGCGTCCAATAGATGTTGCCGCCGTCGAACCGGGTCAGCTTGCCGCCGCGGGCCAGCGAGATCTCGTCCGAGGTCGGGAAGCCGAGCCAGCTGCCCTCGTAGCCGACCGCGCCGAACTTCTTGAAGATCGCGCCCTGCACGCCGTGCGCGCCGGTCGCCGGGCTCCAGTAGTACGCGCCGTTCTGGAAGCCCTGCACCTTGCCCTTGCCGTTCGGGGTGCTGATCTCGTCACCGAGGGGGTAGCCCAGCGGGCCGCGCTCGTATCCCTGCCGACCCCAGGCCGCGAGGATCGCGCCCCCGACCTCATGTGCGCCGCCGAAGGCGGTCCAGTAGATGTTGCCCTTCTGGAAGCGGTTGAACCGCCCCTTGCCGTCGGGCGCGACCAGCTCGTCGCTCGTCGGGAAGCCCAGCTCGCCACCGGGACCGCCGGCAGCGACGTAGGCGCCGCCGATCGCACCGCCGACCACCTTGGCGCCGGTGCCCGGCGACCAGATGATCCGGCCGCCGCGGAAGTCCTGCGCGATGCCGCCCGGCACCGAGTACTCCGGCGTCAGGCACTCGCCCAGCTCCTTGTGCGCCTTCGCGACCGGCGCGATCGCGCCGCCGATCCCGCATTTCGGCCGATCCGCGGACAGGCCCAGGGCGGCCGCGGCCTGCGGCCACGCCTGGCTCATCTCGAACTGCCAGTACGGCCAGGTATGCGTGCCGGACGGCCGGAACACCGCCTGCGCGGGCACGCCGATCTGGTTCAGCTTGGTCGCGAATTGCTGAGTCGTGGTGCGCGCCAACACTTCCAGCCCGACGCCGGCGTAGTTGGTCGCCAGGCCGGGGATCGTCGACGGCGTGTCGTACTGACCGAGCAGACCGTTGCCGGACGAGATGTAGAGACTCGTGCCCTTGAGCTTCGGTGCCAGCAGATACGGGTCATGCGCCGCCCAGTTGGGATCGCTCGGCGGGCCGAACATCTTGCCGGAGTCGTAGCCGCCGGCGTCGTTCATCGCGAACTGCACCGCCTGCGGCATGCCGAAGCTGCTGAGTTGCAGGATGCCGGAGAACGACGCGGCGAACTTGAAGAAGCCCGGGTTGCGCCCGGCGAGCATCATCGCCGACGAGCCGCCCATCGAGAGTCCTTCGATGCCACGGACATTCGTCGAGCGCCATTGGTTCTCCAGCACCGGCGGCAGTTCCTTCATGAGGAAGGTCTCCCACATGTAGTGCTTGCCGTTGTCCGGCTTCTCCCAGTCGGTGTAGAAGCTCGACTGGCCGCCGACCGGCAGCATGACGTTGACGTCTTTGTCCTTGTAGAAGTTCTCGGCGTTGGTGTTGATCGTCCAGCCGTTCTCGTTGTCCTGCGCGCGCAGGCCGTCGAGCATGTAGAGGACCGGGAACTTGGCGGTCGGGTTGGAGTTCCAGTCGCGTGCCAGCAGCAGCTGCACCTGGATGTCCGTGCCCATCGCCGGCGAGTGCACCCAGAGCGCCACTCGGCGGTCGCTGTACCAGAAGGTCTTGGTGATCGAGACCCCTGGAACGGGGTTGACGGCGGCCGGGGCCGGCAGCGCGTTGGGTGCCGGCTTGGCGCCCGGCGCCGGGGCCGCCGGCGCGGGCTTGGGTGCCGGGGGTGCGCCCGCCGCAAGGCCGGGCACGCCGATCACCAGACCGGCAGTCACTGCGATTGCCGTCAGTCCTCGGGTAACTGTCCTGCGACGCATCCCACTGTCCTTCTCCATTGCGGCCCCTCGGGCCTTCGGTCTACATCCGGCCGGGTGTCCACCCGCCAGGTGTCCGCCCCACGGACACATTTGCGCACCATTGCGAGCTTGTGTTTACCGGTCCGGGCGGCGAAAGTGTGGTTGCCACGCTGTTACTTATGAGATTTGTGTGAATGTTGTTACGCCAGTGACTGGCCCTTGATCGATTCCACGGACACGAAAATGCCCGCCCCCTCGCACGAGGGGGCGGGCATTTTCCGCGTTGCTTAACGGCAGATCAGTTGAAGAATCCCGTACGCAGGGCGTTCCACATCGAGTCCTGCCAGTTGTTCCAGGTGTGCGCACCCGTCAGCGGGAAGTACGTCTGGATCGGGACGCGGTTGATCAGCGCCTGAACCTGGAACGACCGTCCCTGCGCCTGAGCCAGCAGCTCCAGCGGGGTGCCCTGGATCAGGGTCATCGGGTTGGCCCAGAAGTTGTCGTCGCCGCGCAGCGGACCCATGCCCGCCGAGACGTAGACCTTCTTCAGCGTGTGCATCTTGTTGATCTGCACGAACGGATCGTTGTCGAGCCAGCGGGTGCTCCACGGCGGGCCCCACATGGCATCGGAGTTCATCGCCGGCGTACCGCCGTCGATGATCGGGAAGATCATCGAGAGCCGGATGGCCTCACGCATGCCCGGCGCCGACAGGTTCAGGTATCCCGACAGCGAACCGGCGCGGTCGAAGCTGTTCTGGTTGTTGGCACCGATGACCAGTGCCGCGTTGCCACCCATCGACAGGCCCATGATGGCGTACCGGCCCGACGGGCCACGCAAACCCTGGCCGTCCATCCAGCCGACGAGCGACCGGGTGATGACACAGTTCCACATGTAGCGGAACTTCTGACCGGAGAAGTTGTCCGGGGCGTTCCAGTCGGAGTACCAGCTCTCGTAGCCGCCGACCGGCTCCACGACGTTGACGCCGTAGTTCACCATGTTCTGGACGTTGGTGTTGATCTCCCAGCCGTTGAAGTCGTTCTGCGCGCGCAGACCGTCCAGGAGGACCACTGTCTTCCGGTTGCCCGGCCGCGTCCAGGCGCGAACCTGGATCGAACCCGGCATGCCGCAGGCGTTGACCCAGCCGATCTTGTTGGGGCGGGGGCTGGGGAAGGCACTGGCCGAGCCGCTTCCGACAGCGGCGGCGAGACCCATGGTGGTCGCAAGTGCCGCGACCAGGGTCACGACCTTGGCCGCCATACCGTGGCGGCCATTAGCCCGACGATTGCGCAGACGCATCGTTCTTAATCTCCTTCTATTACCTCGGCGGCAGGATCGAAATTCACCCGCGCATCAGCAGCAGTGGCCACCCAGAGGATCGTTGGGAGCCTATGCGACTCAGCCGATTCTCACAAAACCTGTGACCATCCTCACACCCCGTATTTGCGGCGTGACCTGCGGTTTTCGGTACAGAGGGACTATCGCTACACCGGTAGACCGGCGTTACCTTTCTGAGACAATAATGATCGTTGGGGACATAGGTCACTCACTTGAAGAAGCCCCAGGCGAGCGCGTCCCACATCATCTTCTGCCAGTACGGCCAGGAGTGCGTGCCGGTCGGCGGGAAGTCGGTCATCACCGGGACCCGGTTGATCGCGGCCTGCGCCTGGAACACCCGCGTCTGCGCCAGCGACAGCACTTCCAGCGGCACACCCTGCAGCAACAGCATCGGATTCGCCAGCACGTTGTCGTACTGACCTGGCACCCCGCTGCCGGCGCCGATGAATATCTTCTTCCCGCGGAACTTGTTGATCTGGACGAAGGGGTCGTTGTCGAGCCAGCGGGTGCTCCACGGCGGGCCCCACATCGAGTCCGAGTTGAAGGGCCCGACGCCGGCCTCGATGCCCGCATCGAGCAGCGCGATGCGGATCGCCTCCCGCATGCCGGGCGCGGACAGATTCAGGAAGCCCGACATCGAACCGGCGCGGTCGAAATTGCGCGGGTTGTTGGCGGCGATGACCATCGCGGCGTTGCCGCCCATCGAGATGCCCATGATCGCGTAGTGGCCGGACGGGCCGCGCAGGCCCATCGCATCCATGGTGTTGACCAGCGACCGCGTGATGACGCAGTTCCACATATAGCGGTAGCGCTGATTGTTCAGATTGCTCGGCGCATCCCAGTCGCTGTAGAAGCTGGCCAGGCCGCCGACCGGCTCGACCACGTTCACGCCGTGATCGGCCAGCAGACCGACGTTGGTGTTGTGCTCCCAGCCGCTCATGTCGTTGGTCGCCCGCAGGCCGTCGAGCAGGACCACCGTCTTGGCGTTGCCCGGTCGGCTCCACACCCGCACCTTGACCGAGCCCGCGGGCCCGCCACTCATGCTCGGCATGCCGCAGCTCGGCACGAACCAGGTGCTCAGCTGCAGGGCCGACGCGGCACCGGTGCCCGAGGCCACCCCAATGCCGAGCGACAGCGCCACGGCGGCGACGGAAGCGGTCACGCGTTTCATCCGGAGCAGCCGCCCCGGACGCAGATTGATCAACACGAAGTGTGACGCTAGTGACTGGTGTGACTAAAAAGCACTACTGGGGCGCAACTGTGGCGGAGGCGATGATCAACTGTCGCTCAATCGAGATGTCGCGTACCAAGCCCGTCGTCGCTCCTCGGTCCACCCGGAGATCAGCTGGACGAGCGGCAAGACAGAAGGAGCTCCGCCAGGCGCCTTCCCCTGCGGAGCTCCTGATAACGCAGCCGGTCGTTCAGCTGGCTCCGGGAGGCTTGCAGCGGAGTACTTCGTACTGGGGATCGCGATCGATCCGGTACTTGGTGAACTCGTACGCCTGCCGCAGGTTGTGCCGGAACTTGGTCAGATTCATCGGCCCCTGGTACGACGCCAGCAGCTGCTGGGTCTTGGTGCAGCGCAGCGAATCCCGCGCCCAGACATACCAGTCCGGCCGCAGATATCCGGGCATCTTGGTCGGATCGACCTGCGACTCGGCCACCACCCACTCCGGCGCCATGTCCTTGTCGTGCCCGATGCGGCCGTCGGTGAGGCGCTGGCTGTGCGCCGCCAGCGGATACGCCAGCCCCATCTGGTCGACCACCCGAACATCCAGCGGCGCGTTCATGCTCGTCATACCCAGATTCAGGAAGTAGACCGTCAGCTCCTTGTGCGCGGCGTTGGGCGACGGCGGTGCGTAGAACCAATGATCGAAGTCGGGGCCGGGCAGCAGCACGCCGCCGTGGTCCTTGTACTGATCAATGTCCTCGATCATCTCCGGCATCCGGCCATAGTTCGCGTAGTCGGCCGCGGTGATCGGGTGCGGGTTGGCCAGATTCGCGATGTAGAACCGGCGCTCGTCGACGATGCCGGCGCGGCCGATCTCGTCGCCGTTATGCAGGCCCGGGGACTGCGCGGTGACCAGCGCCCAGATCATCGTGGCGATCCAGATGACGCCCATCGCCGCGCCACCGGCCCAGCCGACCACCTTGCGGCGCTGTTCCTGCTCCTGAGGGACGGCGATCGGAATGACCATCACCGGCAGCAGCAGAATGAACAAGGGCGCCAACAGGACTCGCGCATGCATGAAGTCGCCGCCCTGGCGCAGCCAGTACAGGGCCTCGATGAGGCCGCAGAGGAGGACCAGGGTGACGACGGCCGGCGGCGACTGCAGCCACTCGCGGAAGTTCTGCAATCGGGCCCGCCAATCGACCGACGGCAGCGACTCGCCGGCGGCCGGGGCCGCGTCGGACTTTCGGGTCCCCCAACCGCGCCAGACCACCGCGGCCGCGATGACCGCCAGGATCAGCGGCAGCAGCAGCACATAGGGGCCGAACATGTTGGCCAGGTAGCGAAAACCCTCGCTCCACTTGGCACCGTTGGCGTCCTTGGCGATCGCCGTGTTGGGCACCAGCAGGCCGTAGTAGCCCATGCGGAAGATCTCGTAACCGACGGGCAGCGCCGCGGCGACCGCGACGAATGCGACCCGCATCCGCCAGCTCATCTCGGTGCAGAACACCATCAGCAGCACCAGGCCGCCGAATATCGTGAGTTCCGGCCGGATCAGCGGCGACAGCCCGGCGTTGAACGCCAGCGCCAGCATTGCGGTCCAGTACCCGAGTCCGGATCGCACGGTGCGATCACGCTGGCTCCAGGCGACCAGCTGGCACCAGAGCACCGCGATCCAGAACAGGCACAGCGAGACCT
Organism: Jongsikchunia kroppenstedtii DSM 45133; assembly: GCF_000380485.1. GTDB lineage: Bacteria > Actinomycetota > Actinomycetes > Mycobacteriales > Mycobacteriaceae > Jongsikchunia > Jongsikchunia kroppenstedtii. The sequence continues at coordinate 281,051 of NZ_AQYG01000050.1, forward strand.
CGAGGCCGCTGGTCGCGAAGTCGCGGGCCGGCGGCAGCGCGATGTAGATGACCGCGCCGAGCGGCAGGACCAGCGTCCACCCCGGATTGAAATTGCGGCCGCGGTTCAGCAGCCGATAGGTGCCGTACATCGCGATCGGCAGCGCCGTCACCGAGAGCGTCAGCGCCAGCCAGAGCACCACGTATTCGGTCTGCCCCTGGGTGACCCAGGACCAGAACCAGATCAGGTACGTCCACGCGGTGGAGGTGTTGGCCTCCACCCGCTCGCCCTTGTTGAACACCGGGCCGTTGCCGGCCAACAGGTTGCGCACCGTCCGCAGGACGATGAGGCCGTCGTCGGCGATCCAGCGACGCTGCCAGCCGCCGATCGCGAACATGATCGCGACGACAAGGGCGCTGATCGAGAAGCTGGCGGCAGCAGGGCCCGGCACCGAGAAGCGGCCTACGGTGACCCAACCAGCGCGACCAGAACCCGACCGTTCAGTAGGCATATACCGCGACACCCACGAATACTAACCAGGTCACGGCGAGCACCTGGAGTACGCGGTCGCCGAGGGCGATCTCCTCCGGCTCGCCCGCCTGGCCGCCGTCGACGTCGACGGCGTATCGCAGGATGGCGACGGTCACCGGCACCATCGACAGGGCGAACCACACGTTCGTGTCGTGGCCGCTTTCCTTGTCGAAGGCCCACATGCCGTAACAGATGACGAGCGCCGTGGCCGACAGCGTCCAGACGAAGCGCAGGTAGGTCGTCGTGTAGTACTCGAGCGACTTGCGGATCTTGGCGCCCGTACGCTCGGCCAGCTGCAGCTCGGCATAGCGCTTGCCGGCCGCCATGAACAGCGAGCCGAAGGCCATCACCAGCAGGAACCACTGCGACAGGCCATTGGGCAGCTCGGCGGCGACGCCACCGGCGATCGCCCGCAGCAGGAATCCGGACGAAACGATGCAGATATCGATGACCGGCTGATGCTTGAGGCCGAAGCAGTAGCCCAGCTGAATCACCAGGTAGACGCTGATCGCCACCGCCAGCTGCCAGTTGGCGATGAACGAGATGCCGATGGCGGCGGCCGCGAACACGACCGCCAGCGCATAGGCCAGGTTCACCGGCACCACGCCGGCGGCGATCGGCCGGAAACGCTTGGTCGGGTGATTGCGGTCGGCCTCGACGTCGCGGGCGTCGTTGACCAGGTAGATGCTTGACGCCACCAGGCAGAACGCGACGAAGGCGACCGCGCTGCGCCACAGCACATCCCAGTGCCCGATCTCGCCGGCCGCCACGGGCGCCGCCAGCACCAGGACGTTCTTCACCCACTGCCGCGGGCGGATCGCCTTCACCAGACCGCTCGCCAGACTCTTCGGCGGGCCGCGGACCTCGTCAGGCTCGATCGGCTCCTCGCTCATTTCACTCCTACCGTGATCGCCCGACTGCGGGCGCGGCCGGATCCCCGGCGCGTCATTCGACGAATCAGTTTGTCACCCGTTGTCACCGCAGCCGCACTCGCCGCACCGATAGCGGCCCCGGCGAGTACGTCGGTCGGGTAATGCACGCCGAGAACCAGGCGCGACAGCAGCATCGGCGGCACGATCGCGGCCGGCAGCGCCCCCTTCGGCAGGCCCGCGGCCTGGCCGATCAGGATCGCCGCGGCCGTGGTCGACGTGGCATGCGACGACGGAAAGCTCAATTTGCTGGGCGTGCCGACGCCGACGATCACCCGCGGATCGGTCGGGCGCGGACGACGCACGACCCGCTTGATGATGACCGACGCGGCATGCGCGCCGAAGGCGCCGACGCCGGCCAGGATCCACTTGCGCTGCCGGTCCGGGTCATTGCGGGTGAGGACCGCGCCGGTACCGGCGATGGCCAGCCAGCCCAGCGAATGCTCGCCGAAATGCGACATACCGCGGGCGGCGCGCACCGTGGCGTCGTTGCGCGCCACCTTCTGCACGGCGACCAGCACGGACGATTCGGGGGTGGTCACCGGGCGCGGTTCGTCGCCCGATGCAGCCGTGTCACTGCTCTTCAAAGACACGGCTCCACCCTTCGACGCTGGTCAGCTCGGGCAGGGCCGCCCGGTAGCGGGCCTTGGCGCCCTCGAACTCCGCCTGCAGCCGCTTGTGCAGTTCGTAGGTCTCCTTGGCCAGGGCGATCATCTTGTCGCGATCGCGCTGGCGGTAGACCACGCCGCGGCCGTCGGCGGTGGTGACGGTGACACCGTCGACCCGGCCGAGGGAGAACCAGCGCGCCTCGACCGGCGGGTAGTTCGCCTGGGGCACCTCGTAATGCCGCGGATCGGCCGGGGTGGCGTTGTTCCACACCGCCGACGCCAGCGCGCGCAGCTTGCTCAGCGGATTCGTCGGCTCGTTGACACCCAGATGCGTTGCCTCACCGGAGGTTCGGGGCAGCTCGGTGGCCGACTTGAGGACAACCGCGTCCGGGAACTGCTTGCGCATCTCGGCGATCTTCGGCAGTGCCGTGGGCAGCAGATCGCGAATGTGCTCCGGCCCTTCCAGGAAGTCCCGGATCGCCTCGTTCTGGATCGCGACGGTCGAATACTCCAGGCACAGCAGGTGTTTCGCGGTCGCCTTGCGCATCGAGGACAGGATGCCGGCCAGCGGTCCGTCATGATGGATCGACGCGACCACCAGCCGGTTACGCAGGTGGAAGTACGCCTGCCAGTCGATGGCGTCGTCCTTGTCGCTCCAGGCCATGTGCCAGATGGCGATTCCCGGGACGGTCGCGGTCGGGTAGCCGGCCTTGCCGGCCCGCAGCGCGTACTCCCAGTCGTCCCACTTGATGAACAGCGGCATCGGCAGGCCGATCTCCTCCGCGCACGCGCGCGGGATCATGCAGGTCCACCAGCCGTTGCCCTCGACGTCGATGCGCCGGTGCAGGTTCTTGGAGTTGTCGCGATCGCGCAGTGGGTACTTCGCGAAGTTGTGGTCGTATTCGACGAACGGCGCCGCGGTCCACATGAAGTTGTGGCGGTTGATGACCTCGCCCATGCAGTGCAGATGGCTGCGGTCCTGCAGGTTCAGCATCTGGCCGCCGACCAGCATCGGCGTCTTGGCGAAGCGCGAGAACGCCAGCGCCCGCAGGATCGAGTCCGGCTCGATCTGGATGTCGTCGTCCATGTACAGCACGTACGGGCTGTCGGTCAGGCGCAGCGCCTCGTACATGATGCGCGAGTAGCCGCCGGAGCCGCCGAGGTTGCCCTGCTTGAACAGATGGAACCGATCACCCAGGGCCGCAGCGGCTTCGGTGTATCCCGGCTCGTCCTTGACCAGCTTGGTGCCCTGGTCGGGCATGATCACGGCGTCGATCACGCTGTCCACCAACGGATCCGACGTCAGCGCCACCAGCGCGGCGACGGCGTCGCCCGGCCGGTTGAAGGTCGGGATGCCCACGGTGATCCGCTTGCTGTCCGGCCCGGCCGGCGCGTCGATCGGCGCGTACCAGCCGGCCGACCGGATCTCCACGTCGGTGTCGGTCGTCAGGTCGAACCAGATCCAGCCGCCGTCCTCGAACGGGCCCAGGTCGACCTCGAATTCGATTGCGCCGCGCCCGGTCTCGTCGATCTCGACCAGGTCGCCGGCGACGGCGATGCGCGAGCCGTCGATCTTCGAGCGATAGACGTCGACGCGGCACGAGCCGGTCACCTCGACCCGCAGCACCACCGATTCCAGCACCGTCCAGCGCCGCCAGTACGACGCCGCGAACGCGTTGAAGTAGGCCTCGAAGCTGATTTCCGACTCGGCGCCCACCGACAGGGTGGTCCGGGTAGGAGCATGTGCCCGCCGCGCGTTGTTGTCCGACTCCACCAGGTAGAGCGAACGCACGTCGATCGGCTCGCCCGGCCGCGGCAGGATGACGCGTTGCAGCAGGGTCTTTGCACGTTCCGAGGCGGGCACCTCGGGTGCGGGGGCGGCGGGTTCAGTCACCTGGGTCACTCGTCACTCTCCTTGAGCACCGCACCCGAATTCCAGTGCGGCGCCAGCGTGTTCTCGAACATGGTCAACGCCGAGGCGATGGCCATGTGCATGTCCAAGTACTTGTAGGTGCCCAGCCGGCCGCCGAAAAGCACCTTCTTGGAGGCAGTTTCGGCCTTGGCGAGCTCCCGGTAGCGCGTCAGCATGTCGCGGTCGTCCGGGGTGTTGATCGGGTAGTACGGCTCGTCGCCGCTCTCGGCGAAGCGGCTGAACTCCCGCATGATCACGGTCTTGTCGGCCGGATACTCCCGCTCGGAGTGGAAGTGCCGGAACTCGTGGATACGGGTGTACGGCACGTCCGCATCGTTGTAGTTCATCACCGGGGTGCCCTGGAAGTCACCCGTCTCTAGTACCTCGGTCTCGAAATCGAGGGTGCGCCAGCCGAGTTCGCCCTCGCTGTAGTCGAAGTAGCGATCCAGCGGGCCGGTGTAGACGACCGGCGCGTCCGGACACTGCGCGACCAGCTCGTCGCGGACGTCGAACCAGTCCGTGTTCAGCCGGACCTCGATGTTCTCGTGGGCGGCCATGTTCTCGAGCCACGTGGTGTAGCCGTCGACCGGCAGGCCCTCGTAGGTGTCGTTGAAGTAGCGGTTGTCGAAGGTGTAGCGGACCGGGAGCCGGGCGATGTTGGCCGCGGGCAGGTTCTTGGGATCGGTCTGCCACTGCTTGGCGGTGTAGTCCTTGACGAAGGCCTCGTACAGCGGCCGGCCGATCAGGCTGATGGCCTTCTCCTCGAGGTTCGACGCCTCGGCGGTCTCGATCTCGCTGGACTGCTCGGCGATCAGCTTGCGCGCCTCGTCGGGCGTGAAGTACCGCCCGAAGAACTGCGACACCAGCCCCAGCCCCATCGGGAACTGGTAGGCCTGGCCCTTGTGCATCGCGAACACGCGGTGCTGGTAGCCGGTGAACTCGGTGAACTGTGTGACGTAGTCCCACACCTTCTTATTGGAGGTGTGGAACAGGTGGGCCCCGTACTGGTGCACCTCGATACCGGTCTGCGGCTCGGCCTCGGAGTAGGCGTTGCCGCCGATGTGGTGGCGGCGCTCCACGATCAGGACACGTTTGCCCAGCTGGGAGGCGGCACGCTCGGCGATCGTCAATCCGAAGAAGCCCGAGCCGACGATCAACAGGTCATAGGGCGCTGAGTTGGCGGTCACGGGGGTTCAGGGTATCTGAGAGCACGCTCCAAACCGATTCGTGCAGGTCCGCAAACCGGTGATGCGGCGACCCTCCGCCGACCTCGGCATCCCGGTGCTGGCGCCCGGCTGAGCCCCCACATCCACACTGAAAACCTGACTGGAGCGCTGACATAACCCTGTGGGGAGGTCATGAGGCCCGTCCAGTCAGGTTTTCAGGGCCCGTCCTACTTCAGGCCGAGCGCCTTGCCGGCCAGCATCGCCATCTGCCGCTCGCCCAGGGCGTTGGGGTGCACCGGCACCAGCTGCTGATCGGTGATCAGCGGCTCGACCCACCGCGTCCCGACCGGCTGGCAGGAATCGTGGCCGACCGAGGCGGACGCGGCATCGACCACGGTGAAGCCGACCGTCTTGGCCGCCCGGGCGATCGCATCGTTCAGGGTCTTCTGCAGGCTGTAGGTGTACGGCACGTCGCCCGGCGCAACCGGGAATCCGGGGCAGCCCTGCACCTTGTTCGGCAGGATCGTCGGGTAGTTGATCACCGCGACGGTCGCGTTCGGCGCATGCGCGCGCACCGCGCGGTAGGCGTTGACCAGGTTCGGATAGGTCTGACTGTTGACCGTGTCGGCGATCGAGTTGCCGTAGCGGTCCTGGCACGGGTGGCCGGTGAAGCCGGTGGTGGCGCCCGCCGCGACGCATTGCGCGACGGTCTGTCCGAAGACGTTCTCGTCGTTGCCGCCGATCATCAGCGTCACCAGCTTGGTCCGCGGGCTCAGCGCGGACAGCTGCGGCCGCAGTCCCGGGAACTGCGGCGCAAAGAAGTCGCTCGTCTTGGCACCGCCGCAGCTGATATCGGTCAGCCGGAGGCCGGCCGACCGGGCGAGCACGTGCGCGGCATTGTTCTCCGACTGGCCGCAGAGCGGATAGGTGCCGGGCACGACCGGGTTGACGCCGCTGCCGGCGGAGTAGCTGTCACCGAGATTCACATACTCGGACCCCGGACTCGGCGGTGCGGCTGCGGCCTGCCCCGCACCGACCACCAGACCGGCGGCCGCAAGGGCGGAAGCGAGAAGAACGATCGAGCGACGCGCTATTGAACCCATGTACATGAGGATCATGTCTAGCACTTGTCGTCGGCCCGGCTCAGCTGTTTGCCGGAACAGTCAATCCGAGCGTCGACCGCACCGCCGCGGCCATCCCGCGCTCACCGGCCGCATTGGGGTGCACCGGAAAGTCCGGGATGCTCAGCTTCAGCTGGAGCAGCGGCTCGATCCATCGGTCTTTCTTCGATCGGCAGACGTCGTGGCCGACCGATGCCGCCGCGACATCGACCAGGGTCACCTTCGCCTGTGCCGCCGCCTTCGCGATGTCGTCGTTGAGCGCCGCCTGGATCGAGCGCGCGTACGGGATATCTCCCGGCGCCAACGGCAACTCGGGGCAGGCCTCCGACTTCGCCGGCAGGATCCACGGATAGTTCAGCACCGCGATCACGGCCCGTGGCAACGTCTTTCGCACCAGCTGATAGGCGGCGAGGATGCCCGGATACGTCTGCTGATGGATCTCGTCGGCGATCGAGTCGCCGTACGCGTTCTTGCACGGGGTCCCGAACCACAGGCGCTTGGCCGCGGCCTCGAGACAGTTCTTGAGCGTTTCGCTGAAGATGTTGCCGTTGTCCCCGCCGATCAGCAGCGTCACCAGCGTCGTGTTCGGATCGAGCGCATCGATCTGCGGCTTGAGGTCCGTCCGCTGGGCGTCGGTCAGGTCGCTGGTCTTGGCGCTGGCGCAGCTGACATCGGTCAGCTTGTAGCGCTGCACGGTCGCGATCAGATGGGCGTAGTTGCTCGACGACTGCGCGCACTGCGGGTCGACGCCGGGTACCTGTGGGTCGATACCCGCGCCGGCGGCATAGCTGTCGCCGAGGCTCACGTACGCGATCCCGGGCTTGAGCACATTCGAGAATGTCGGATTCCCGGTCGGCGCACTGATCGAGATCGCGGTCAGCCCCGCGGCGGTGACGGCAACGGTCCCGATGGCCAGCCAGCGCCACACCGTCGATCTCAATTTCACGAGTCCGTTCTAGCACCGTCGGCGCGACGACCAGCGACGCCGCGGCGATGACCGATGTCACGGTCGACGGCTCAGATCTCCGGCCACCGATGTTCGAGTCCGGAGACGATGAAGTCGATCTTGATGTCGACGACGCCGCGTTCCAGCTGCACTCGGGCAAAACGTCGCGTAGTTTTTGGTGATGACTATCGTTTCCATTAGTACGGAGTTGCCGCTTTCCGCGCACCGAGCTCGCGCGCTCGCGGCCGTGCCTGAGGTCATGCTTTTCGTTCTCGCGCCGGTGCTGTCCTTCGCGATGGATGAGGCGCCCGAGCCGGGAACCGCGGTAGAGCCGGGCTTTCGAGCACGCGGCCGCGTTCGGTGGCTGGGCGTCATTCCCAGCTGGACACACGAGATCGAGGTGGTCCGCCTCGACGAGAACGAGATCTACACCCGCGAGCACGGCGGGCCTGTGCACACCTGGAACCACCGACTCACATTCGAGCCGGTCGGCGCCGACTCGTGTCGCTACACCGACGAGATCGAGATCGACGGCGGCGTGACCGGATGGCTCACCGGGCTGTTCGTACGGGCCATGTTCCGTCACCGCCATCGCCGGTGGCAGACCCTGGCCGCCCTGGTACGCGCGCTACCCGCGTGAGACGCGAAATGCCCTGACCAGTCCCGATCGCTCCGGTATTAGCTGCGTCGCAACGCCTTTGGAGACGATCGCAGGCCGGTCCGGGCGCTCTCGGAAATCTCATCGATTACGGTCCACCCGCAGCAGCCCGGCCGCTGCGATCGCGAACGCGATGCCGCATACGGCCAACGACAGCTGCACATGCGCGAGGAATGCCCGGGCACCGGCCGGCCCGGCGGCGGCCGCCATCACCGCCACCCCGAGCGCGCCGCCGATCTGGCGGGCCGTGTTGCTCGCACCTGATGCGGACCCGGGCGTCGACCGCGCGGCGCCGAGTGCGACCGCCACGATGGCCGGGGTCAGGATCCCGACCCCGCAGCCCCAGATCATCAGCGCCAGACCCAGTTCCACGAACTGCCGATGCGGGACCGCCGCACATAATCCGGCGAAACCTGTTGCGGCTAGCGCCAACCCGATCGCGGACGTGCGCCACGCGCCGATTCGGACGCTGATCCGGCCGGCCACCGGGCCCAGCAGTGGCAACGGCACCATCGCCGGCAGCAGCATCAGCCCGGCCGACCACGGTCGCAGGCCGTGACTCACCTGCAGCACCTGGGTCAGCACGAACAACGACCCGACCATGCAGAGATTCATCAGGCCCGCGACGCCGCTCGCGATCACCAGGCCCCGACGCTCCGCTCGCGGTACCGCGAGCAGCGGCGCCGCCGCCCCGCGTTGCTGCCGCACCAATGCTGTTCCGGCCACCACTGCCGCCACCCCGGCGACCACTCCGATCGGCACCGACGCCGCGCCCTCCAGCACTGCGAAAACCGTTGCGCCGACCGTCACTGTGAGCAGCCCGGCGCCGAGCCAGTCCACGCCCGCGGATGAGCTCGCCGCATCGCGGGACGGGAGTCGTACCAGGATCGCCAGAGCGATCGCGATGACCGGGACGTTCAACCAGAACACCGATGGCCATCCGGGCCCCGAGACCAGCAGTCCCCCGAGCAACGGACCCGCCGGCAGCGCCAGCCCGCCGAGGGCCGCCCACAGCGCCACCCGGCGCGCCCGCACCTCGTCGTCAGCCGCCGACTGGGCGATCAGCGCCAGCGTGCCGGGCAGCATCACCGCCGCGGCTGCGCCCTGGACCGCCCGAGCCAGCGCGAGTGCCTCGATGGTCTGCGCCAGCGCACAGCCGATCGAGGAGACACCGAAGCCGACCAGGCCGAGCAGGACGATGCGTTTGTGCCCCAGGCGATCTCCCAATGCCCCGGCAGGCAGCAGGAGCGCCGCAAGCGGCACCGCGTAGGCATCCACCACCCACGCCAGTCGCGTTCCCGACACCGACAGGTCGTGGCCGATGGCGGGCAGCGCGACGTTCACCACCGTGACGTCCAACAGGATCAAGAAGTAGCCGGCGCAGAGCGCTGCGAACAGCGTCCTCGGCAGTCCGGCGGATGCGGCGGTGTCTCCTTCGGTCACGGCACCAGGGTCACCCGGATATACTTCGACCCTCGTCGAAACGAATCCGACCTAGGATCGGGGACATGGTCGACAATGACCCGCATCCGTCCGCCGACCCGGACTTGGCCGGCGTGGCATCGGCGTTCGCCGATCCGCGGCGGATCCGGGTGCTGATGGCGCTCTGCGATGGACGCGCCCTGCCGGCCGGGCGGCTGGCCGCCGAGGCGGGCGTGTCCGCGTCGACCGTGAGCAACCACCTGTCGGTGCTGCTGAAGCAGAGCCTGGTCGACGTCGAACAACACGGCCGCAACCGCTACTACCGCCTGGCTACGCCGCACGTCGAGGCCGTCCTCGAGGCGCTCGCCGGCCTCGCACCGCAGCGCCCGATCACCTCGTTGCGCCAGCACACCCGGGCCCGGGCGCTGCGCACCGGCCGCACCTGCTACCGCCACCTCGCCGGACGGCTGGGCGTCGACCTATTCCGGAGCATGCTGACGCGCGGCTGGATCATCGGCGGTGACGGCCGCTTTCACCCCGACACCGGCGACCGGCTGTCGGCGCCGGGCAGCTCGACCGACTACCGGCTCACCGCAGACGGCGCCGACCAGCTGGCCGAATTCGGGCTGCCGCAACGTCTTCTGCGACCGGGAGTGGCACTGACCTACTGCGTCGACTGGACCGAGCAGGCGCACCATCTCTCCGGCCCGCTGGGCACCGCGATCGCCACGACGATGTTCGATGCCGGCTGGATAGTCCGCGGCACCACTCCACGCAGCGTGGTCGCCACCCCGCTGGGCGAACGTCGCCTCGCCGATCTCTGACGTGTCCTGATCTGTGGGCCCGATGGCGTAGACGCCATCGGGCCGGTCTCCCAGACTGAATTGCATGATGCGAAACGTCGTCCTCCTCGGTTACCAGGGCGTTCAGGCCCTGGACGTCGTCGGGCCGTTCGACGTGTTCGGCGCCGCGACGCTGCTGCTGGCGAGCCGCGGCCACGGCGACGGGTACGCCCCGCTGCTGGCGTCGGCGGACGGGGCCGCGGTCGCCACCCTGACCGGCCTCGAGTTCGTCTCGAAGCCGCTGCCCGATCCGACGACGTCACCGATCGACACGGTCCTGCTGCCCGGCGGCATGGGCTTCGAGCAGGCCCGGACCGACCGCGCCACGATCGACTGGATCCGCGCGGCCGCCGAGCGGGCGAACCGGGTGGTGAGCGTATGCAGCGGCGCATTTCTCGCCGCCGAGGCCGGGCTGCTCGACGGCTGCACCGCCACCACCCACTGGGCGTCGGCCAAGCAGCTGGCCGACGACTACCCCCGGATCACCGTCGACCCCGAGCCGATCTTCGTCCGCAGCTCCGAGCGAGTCTGGACCGCGGCCGGGGTGACGGCCGGCATCGATCTGTCGCTGGCTCTGGTCGAGGACGACTTCGGCACCGAGATCGCGCAATCCGTCGCCCGCTGGCTGGTGATGTACCTGCGTCGGCCCGGTGGTCAGACGCAGTTCGCCCCGCCGGTCTGGATGCCGCGTGCCAGGCGCCGGCCGATCCGCTCGGTGCAGGAACTCATCGAGGCCGAACCCGGTGCCGCGCACAGCGTTTCCGACCTCGCCCGGCATGCGGCGATGAGCCCGCGGCACTTCACCCGGTTGTTCACCGCCGAGGTCGGCGAATCGCCCGGCGCCTATGTCGAACGCATCCGAACCGACGCCGCGCGGCGGCAGCTGACCGAGACCGACGACACGGTCACCACCATCGCCGCCCGCTGCGGATTCGGCACCGCGGAGACGATGCGGCGCAATTTCGTTCGGCGAGTGGGAGTTTCGCCGGATCATTTCCGCAAGACGTTCGCCTGACCAAGGAGGCAGCAATGCAGATCGCGATCGTTCTCTATCCCCGCTACACCGCGCTCGACTTCATCGGGCCCTACGAGGTGCTGCGCAACCTGCCCGGCGCCGAGGTCCGGTTCGTGTGGCACGAGACCGGACCGGTCGCCGCCGACTCCGGGGTGCTGCTGGTGGGCGCCACCCATACCTTCGCCGAAACCCCCTCGCCCGACCTGATCCTCATCCCCGGCGGCCAGGGCACGATGGAATGCACCCGGGACGAGGCGCTCCTGGAATGGCTTCGCAATGCGCATCGCACATCGACCTGGACGACATCGGTGTGCACCGGATCGCTGCTGCTGGCCGCCGCCGGGATTCTCGACGGGCGGCGCGCCACCTCGCATTGGATCGCGCTGCCCCTGCTGAAGACATTCGACGTCACCGCCGTAGGCGATGAACGGATCGTCGACGCCGGCGACCACATCGTCACCGCGGCCGGGGTATCGGCCGGCCTCGATCTCGCGCTCTGGCTCGCCGGACAGATCGTCGGCGAATCCAAGGCGAAGGCCATTCAGCTCGCGCTCGAATACGACCCGCAGCCGCCGTTCGACTCCGGGCACTCATCGAAGGCCTCGGCGACAACGAAGGCGACTGCGACCGCGTACCTCGCCAAGGACTCGTTCAATCCGGCCGCGTTGCAGGCGACGACGGTGCTGCTGTGGAACCGCGCCGTCGACCGGGTGCGCGCCCGGCGCTAGCCCGGCTCAGCCGCGCAGCGCCGCCAGCGCCTGATCGGCGTGCGTGTCCATGTTGATCTCCGAGGCGATCACCTGGGCGATCGTGCCGTCGGCGCGGATCGCGAAGGTGGTGCGCTTGGTCGGCATGAACTTGCCGAGCAGCGAACCGCGCGCGACGCCGTACGCGGTGGCGACGGCCCCATCGACATCGGCGAGCAGCGGATAGTCGAAGGAGTGCTTGTCGGTCCAGTCATGCTGCTTGGACACGTCGTCCCGGCTGACGCCGAGCCGCTGCACACCCGCCGCGGCGAACTCGCTCGCGAGGTCGCGGAAGTGGCAGGCCTCTTTGGTGCAGCCGGGCGTGAACGCCGCCGGGTAGAAGAACAGCACGACCGGGCCGTCGGCCAACATGGTCGACAGTCGTCGCGGTTGCCCGCTCTGGTCGGGAAGTTCGAAGTCGGGCGCGCGGTCTCCAGATTTCATGGGTCCAACCTAGCGAGATTCGCGGCTCCGGATAAGGCCCCCGGCCCACCTGGCGGACCTCAGCCGGCCCGCGTGGATGCCCCGGTCGCCGGGTCGATCGACAGCGTGCCGTTCTGGAACGGTGCGATCAACGGCTGATCGGGCACCTGCGCACCGGCCGGGGTGCCGAGGGAGTCCCGGGTCGGCAGGCCCAGAACCGCTTGCGCCCCTTGGGCGATGAAGCTCTGCAGGGAGACCCCCGTCAACGCCTGCGCGCCGGTCGCCGGCGAGTAGTAGATGTTGCCGTTCTTGTACTGCTGCATGGCCGCCTGCCCCTGCAGCAGCGAGATCAACGGACCGATGGCCTCACCCAGCGCCCCGGTGACACCACCGAGATCCGTGTACTTGCCGCCGATCGCGCTCAACGCCGTCTGCATGATCGAGCTGATCGGGTCGGATCCGCCAGACAGCGATCCCAATCCCGGGATCGATTGCGTGAGGTCCGTCATCGGATTCGCCGCGCCCACGCCGGCCGGCGGGGCGACGATCTGCGGCTTCGTCGTCTGACCCTCCACCGCAAACCAATTCGACTTGAGGCCGAGCTTGGTGCGCACATCGTCGGCCTTCGCCTGCACCGTCTGGCCGGACCCCACCAGGGTCACCTGGATCGCGCGGCCATTCTCCGGTCCCAGGCCGTTCGCCTGGGTGACGGTCATCGACGTGAGCGACCCCAGCCCGAATGCCGACGCCACGGCCGACGCCGGGATGGTGGCCGTCCAGTTGTGGAACGGCGAGATGGTGTCGCCATCGTCGACCACGGCCGGGAAGTCACGGCCGTCGGTGTATCCGCCGGTGGACGAGGAGAATTCGGTGAAGGCCGGCTGCCCACCCTTCAGCAGGATCTGTCCTGCCGTCTCCTGCACCGCGGCATTGGTCCGCGGGTCCTCGCCGGCGGCGCCGCCGTACACCTGCGAATTCTGGGTGTCATCAACGGGTTTGTTCAGTCTGACCGACGCCAGCGCATAGCTGCGAGCGACGATGGCCTGCGCCTGCAGCGCGGCCGCGCCGCCCTGGTCGGCCCAGGCAGGAATGCTCTCCTTCGGCACCACCCCGCGCACGTAGTCGTCGATCTGCACGGTGTTGACCACCTTGCCGTCGGCGGTACCGATCGAGCCGCGGTACGGCGCGTTGGATCCGCAGAACTTGAGGAGCTGGTCGACCGGGAGGTTGGGGGCCGGATTCACCGGCGAAACCTCGTGCGCGGCAACGGTTTGTCCGCCACCGCCGCCGCAGCCCGACGTGATGGTCGCGGTGTTGCCGTTGATCGACACGGCCTGGCCGGGTGCGGTGGTCACGGGCCCGACCTTCATGGGCGCCGTCGAATAGACGCTGGCGCTGTGCTGACCGGTCAGCGTGACGGTGACCGTCTGATTCGAGGCATTGCCCGGCGTGGTCCCGCCATAGAAATGCGACACGATCTGCGCCGCGCTCCAGCCCTTCTTGGCGTACCCGAGCGCGCCGTACTGGCCCATCCCGCGGCCGTGCCCGTTGCCATGGCCCTTGAGGACGATCTCGCCGCCGGCGGTCAACGTGACGTGCTGACGCACGATGCCCGGGTTCGCCAGCACCACTGCCCCGCCGATGACCAGCGCGGCAGCGGCGGTTGCCGCCACGACCCGCCGCCCGCGCGGCAGGTCGGATCGGCCGTCGATCGGACGGAACGTATAGAGGCCGGGCACCTTTCGCAGCAGCCGACGTGCCTTCTGGGCCATCGAGATGGTCCTTCCCCGCCGGGGCCGCGTCCCACCAGCAGTCTTACGAATGTTACTGGAGTGACGGTAGTAAACCTTTGTGGCAAGCGCCAAGCACGCACGATTACAACCCGGTCACAAATCCGACAACCTGCCGACTTTCCCCTCAACTCCGGGGCGCGACCACTGACAGGTACGCCCACGGCATCACCCATCGACCAGATACGCGTCGCCCCAGGGTCCAGCGCGGTGCGGGCTCACAGTTCGGACGGCGAGATGAGCCCGTCCTGAATCGCCCGCGCGACCAGCGAGGCCTTGGTCGATGCCGGCCGCCCCGCCGCGGCGTACTTGGCGCGGATCCGCTTGAGATGGGTGTTGACCGTGCCGACGGTGATGAAGAGCCGATTCGCCACCAGCTCTTTCGATTCCGTCTGGAACCAGCTGATCAGCACCTGCCGTTCCCGCGCCGACAACGACGGGCGTTCGGCCGACTCGTCGTTGGTCATCGCCTTCGCCATGGTCGGTGACAGGTAGGGCTGGTCGGCGGCGGCCGCGTGGATCGCCGCGGTCAGATGTTCACGGCCCTCGGACTTCGACAGATAGGTCACCGCACCACGATCCAGACAGCGCAGCACGATCGAGCTGTCGGTGTGCTGCGAGAACACGATCACGCGAAATCCGCTGTCGCACAACCGACTGATGCCGTCGAAATAGGGTTCCGCGGCGCCGTTCTGCAGCTCGAAGACGACGACGTCGGGGGCGGGCGCCGAGGCCTCGAATTCGCCGACGGACAGGTATCCGCCGATCATCGCCATCTGCGGCTCTTCCGTCGCACACCACACCGCGATGCCGTCGTGGATGACCGAGTGATCATCGATGACGGCCACGCGAATCCTCGGCGTCCCGTCCTCGTTCACCACGCGTCCGCCGATCCCCCGTCGGCCCGCGCACCGCCGCAGCGTGCACGCCGCAATGCGCCCACTTCGTCAAGCCTCCCCGATCCCATCTACCCCCGACGTCGCGCCCGTGACCGGCCGCGTTACACACCCCAGAGATTAGGTCCCGGACTTAACGAAAGTTCGCGAATCGGAGAGGAAACTTAGAGATTCGCGGCGTCGCCGAACACCGGCCCGAGCACGCCGCCGACCCGCTTCAGCTGCTCGAGGTCGTGCGCCAGCGGCCCGACCACGGTCAGCCCCTCGATACCGACGGCACGCAGAGCCTCGGCCTTCTCGATCACGACGCTCTCCGGGCCGATCAAGGCCGAATCCACGAGCGCCTGCGGCGTTCCCATCTCCAGCAAGCGCTCGCGCCACTGCTGCGCCTGCGCCTCCGTGTCGGTGACGATCACGCGCGCCATCGCCGTCTTGGTGATCTCGTCGAAGTCGCGGCCCTGCCGGTCGCAATGCTCGCGCAGCACGCCGAGCAGGTGCGTGCACTGATCGACGTCGCCGAAGAAGTTGCAGCCGTCGCCGTACTGGGCGACCAGCCGGAGCGTCTTCTTCTCGCCCGATCCGCCGATCAGGATGGGGATATCGCCGCGGATCGGCTTCGGGTTGTTGTACGGCTCGTCGATCCGGAAGTGCTGTCCGGCAAAGCTTCCCGAGGTTCCGGCGTCCCCGCGGAACATCAGCTTGCTGATCTGCAGCGCCTCTTCGAGCATTTCGAAGCGGGTCTTGAGCGGCGGGAAGTCGAAGCCGTAGGCATTGTGCTCGGCCTCGAACCAGCCCGCGCCCAGCCCATGCCAGACCCGGCCCTTCGAGATGATGTCGACCGTCGTGGTGATCTTGGCGGCCAGCGCCGGATTGCGATAGGTGACCGACCCGACGAGCAGTCCGAAGGTGAGGGTCTCGGTCCGCGCGGCCAGCGCCGCGAGCATCGTCGACCCCTCGAACATCCACTTCTCCGGGGTGCCGACTCCGGGAATCTGATGCAGATGGTCCATCAGGGACATCGAGCTGAATCCCGACGCCTCACAGGTCGTGGCCATCGCCACGAGCTTCTCGAAGATCTCGTCCGGTTCGGTGGTGTCCGGGTAGGTGAAGTTGCCGACGTGCAGGTCCAGAGTGATGGGTACGCGCATGCCAACGACGCTACGCCGGTCCGGAGGCTTCCTCCGGTACTTGCCGTGAATATCCGATTCAGCTCCTGGCGAACCCGCATTCGGCTCGTCGCAGGACCTCATAGACAACAACTGCATCACCAGTTTCACGAAACGCCGCAGGCGGTCGTGGACTTCGCCCCCCGAACCGGACACCATGTGGACGTCTGCGTCGCTGTCGGACGGGTCGCCTATCGGCCCCGTACCTGCGACGACGGTGTCGAAGGGGAAGTCGACCACCGGCCGGACCCGCTCGGCGTACCCATTTCGGGGCGCCGACGGATCGACCGGATCGACTGAACACCGACGAAGGAGACACCGTGCGCAAGCGGACCGCTCGACCCCTCTATCGATCGCCGCGGACCTCGCTGGCGATCGGTTCCGTCGCAGCCGTCGTGATCGCCAGCCCGCTCGCCGTCCTCGTGGGCGAGGCGCCGAACAATGCCGTCAACCATCAGGCACCCGGCGCGGTGGCTCCGACCAAGACGGTCATCAACAGTGTCAGCCTCAACCAGCTTCCGACCATGGCCCTCGATCTGGTCCGCTCCGGTCTCGCACAGGCCGGCGTGACGCTGCCGCCGATCGACGTCTCCGGAATCCAGTTGCCGGACATCCCGATTCAGGTTCCGCCGGGACTGATCCCGCCCGGCCTGCTGCCGTCGACCACGCCCTCGACCGAGACGCCGGCCCCGGCCGCGCCCGCCGCTCCATCGCCCACGCCGGCCGCCGGTTCGCCGAACCTGCCTGCCGGTGCGACGGACGCGGCGATCAAGGAGATCACCCAGTCCAAGCCGTTCTCGATGGTCGCGCTCACCTGGGACGGCCTCACCGACACCACCGCCTACATCCGTGCCAAGCAGCCGAACGGCCAATGGGGACAGTGGTTCTCGACCGACGGCACCGACGGCAACGCGACCCATCGCGCCGGCGTGCAGGGCACCGAGCCGATCTGGGTCGGCAACACCAACGCGGTGCAGGTCGCGGTGACCAAGAACGGCCAGGCCGAGCCGGTGAAGCCCGCGGCTCCCGGCCCGGCGACCGGCAACGCCGTCCCGTCGACCACGCCGAACGCCCCCGTGCTGCCGGCACCGACCAGCTCACGGCCGACCAGCTCGCCGCCGACGGTCAGCGTCGCGCCCGGCCAGATCAGGCAGCAGGCATTCACCGCCCGCCAGGAGCCACCGGCCGTTCCCCCGGCCCCGTCCGCGAATGCCGCACCGCCGGCCGCCCCGGCTCCCCCGGCCGCCGGCGCACCTGCTCCGACCAGCGGCGCGCCCGCGCCGGGCACCGGCGCCCTGCAGACCGTGGTCAACACCCTCAAGGCGATCCTGATCGCGCCCGGCACCTCGCCCGGCGACAGCCTGCTCGGCAGCTCCGGAGCCCAGGGCGGCAAGCCGCCGATCATCAGCCGTGAGCAGTGGGGCGCCGACGAATCGATGCGCTGCTCGCAGCCGACCTACGATCCGCAGCTCAAGGCCGCGGTCGTGCACCACTCGGCCGGCAGCAACGACTACACCCCCGCCCAGTCCGCGGAGATCGTGCGCGGCATCTACGCCTACCATGCACAGACTCTCGACTGGTGCGACATCGGCTACAACGCCATCGTCGACAAGTACGGCCAGATCTTCGAGGGCGCTTTCGGCGGACTCGACAAGAACGTCGAGGGCACGCATACCGGCGGATTCAACCCGGACACCGTCGGCGTGGTGATGCTGGGCAACCTCAACGACGTGCCGCCGACGCCCTCGCAGATCGAGTCGACCGGCCGCTACCTGGGCTGGCGGCTCGGGCTGGCAGGACTCAACCCGACCGGCACGGCAACCCTTGTCTCCCAGGGGTTCGACGGCAGTCAGTACGCCGCCGGCGAGACGGTGACCAAGCCGATGATCTCCGGCCACCGCGACTACGACGAGACCGACTGCCCCGGCAACTACGGCTACGAGGCGCTCGATCAGATCCGCCAGGTGGCGGCCGGCAAGCTGACGCTGCCGATGCAGCCGAGCCCGACCGATCCCGACTCCGGCACCCAGAACAACCTGGTGGACAACAACTCTTCGCTGCCGAGCTCCAGCGGCACCAGCCCGGCGACCACCACCGGCGCGGTTCCCCCGGCGCCGGACGCGCAGGGCCCCGGCACCCCGAGCGGCCCCGTGCTCACGCCCTCCGATGTGGGCGCGATCGCCGCCAAGTGGGTCGAGCTGGGCGGGTCCAATGGCCAGCTGGGCCGCGCGCTGTCGGCCGAGACCGTCACCCCGGACGGCAAGGCCACCTACGCCAACTTCCAGAACGGGCTGATCTACTGGTCGGCCACGACCGGCGCGCAGGTGATCTGGGGTCTGATCGAGAAGGCCTGGGCGGCACTGGGATTCCAGAACAGCCCGCTGGGCCTGCCGACCGGCGGCGAGACGATCACCGGCAACCTGGTGAGCCAGACGTTCCAGTTCGGCAAGCTGATCTTCAACACCAGCACCGGCATCGTCAGCCAGGTGGTGCAGACCTACCTGAACGAGCTGCAGAAGAACCTGAAGAACCCGCCGGCCTCATCGCCGGCCCCGGCAGCCCCGGTCGCTCCGGCGCCGGCAGCAGCACCGGTCCCGGCGCCGCAGGCCGCTCCGGCCCCGCCTGCGGCACCCACCGTCCCAGCCCGCTAGTCATCTCCGCCAGTCGGCGACTCAGAACCAGCGGGACAGGATGCGGCCAACTCCGTCGTCGCCGACCGTGGTGGTGACCTCCTGCGCCGCCGCCTTGGCCTCCGGGTGCGCATCGCCCATCGCGACCCCGTAGTCGGCCCACTGCAGCATCGCGACATCGTTCGGCATGTCGCCGAACGCGATCACCGAATCGGTGGGCAGGGCGGCGAGACCGGCGAGGGTCTGCAGTCCGGCGGCCTTGCTGACCCCGGGCGCGGCCAGCTCGATGAGCCCGTTGTCGGTCGAATACGTCAGGTCGGCGACGGTCCCGACGAGGGGCCGCATCCGTTCCGCCATTTCGGCGCTCGGCATCCCCGGGCAGCGCACCAGCATCTTCACCGCCGGCTGCGAGATCAGGTCCCGCTCGGACAGCTCGACGTGATCGGGATTGAGCCAGGCATGCCGATAGTCGGTGGTTGCGACGAACGGCGCGGTCGCCGCATCGTGCGCACTGTTTCCGGCCCGCTCGGCGGCCAGGCCGCAGCCCGGCAGCTGTTCATGGGCCAGGCCGGCGAGCCACGCGAGGGTCGGCGCATCGAGTGTCGTGGAATGGAGGATCCGATCCTGCGAGACGTCGTACAGCACAGCGCCGTTCGCGCACACCGCATACGGCAGCGGAGGCAGTTGGTCGATGATCTCCGCGAGCCACCGCGGTGGTCGCCCGGTGGCCGGCACCACGACGGCCCCGGCGGCGAGGGCGCGTTCCAGCGCCGCCCGCGTCATCGGCCCGATCAAGTTGTCGTCGCCGACCAGGGTTCCGTCGATATCGCAGACGATCAGGTTGGGTGGCCCGAATCCGGTGTCTGGCAACCTATTTGGCCTTCTCGGCACGCGCTGCCGCCTTGGCGGCCAGCTCGTCCGCGTCCAGCTTGTCGGCCTCGGCCAGTGTGGGCGCGCTGCCGCCGAGCCGCACCGGCAACCACGGGGCGCCCGCGGGCTCGGTGCCGTATTCGAGTTGCACCTGCTCCAGCAGATCCTGCATCCGAGTACGCAGCTGGGCCGTCAGCGATTCGGCATCTCCGGTCGGCGCGATGGCGTCGCCGAGCCGCACCAGCATCGGCGTCCGGCTATAGCGCAGATGGCGGGGTTGCCCCTTGGTCCACTTGCGCTGCATGCCCCAGACGATCACCGGGACGATCGGCACGTTCGCCTCGAGCGCCATCCGGGCCGCGCCGGACTTGAGCTTCTTGATCTCGAAGCTGCGGCTGATCGTCGCCTCCGGGTAGACGCCGACGACCTCGCCGTCCGAAAGCGACTGCACCGCAGCCGCATACGCATCGGCGCCGGCGAACCGGTCGACCGGCACGGCCTTGCACTGCCGGACCAGGAACCGCATGATCGGCATCTTCGCCGCCTCGGCCTTCAGCATGAACCGCACGAACCGGCCCGCGGCGCGGCCGGCCAGCCCGACGCCGATGAAGTCGAGATACGCCGTGTGATTGGCGGCGAGCACCGCACCGCCGGTGGCCGGCAACCGATCTGCGTTCTCAACCCGCGGACGCACGCCGATCACCGCGAGCAGCGTGTGCGCGATGACCACCAGAACTCGATAGACCGGTTCCATGCTCAGAGACTATCGAGCGGTCCGCGGAGCCGCACTCGCTGGTCGGTGCCGTGCCATGCCGTCATGATCGCCTAGCTCGACTCGGGCCCGCCGTTTCGATCGGAGCGCTTGGCGACCCGCGCCGCCTTCTCCTCGTCGTCGAGCCGAGTCGCCTCCTCCAACGTCGGCGCGCTGCCACCGAGGCGAGCCGGGACCCAGTACGCGCCGGCCGGGTGCTCCGGGTAGCCGTCCTGCAGTTCCAGCAGTTTGGCCGACATCACGTCGTGCAGCTTCTGCGTCAGCGCGACGGGGTCGCCATTCGGTTCCAGCGGCTCGCAGACGCCGATGTGGATCGGGATGTTGCTGCGCCCGATGTTGCGCGGATGCCCCTTGGTCCACACCCGCTGCGCGCCCCAGATCACCGTCGGGATGATCGGCGTTCCCGACTCGATCGCCATCCGCGCGGCGCCGCTCTTGAACTCCTTGATCTCGAAGCTGCGGCTGATCGTCGCCTCCGGATAAACGCCCACAAGCTCGCCGCGCTTGAGGTAATCGACCGCCGCCCGATAGCTTTCGGCACCCGCCTCCCGGTCGACCGGGATGTGGCGCAGGGACCGCATGATCGGTCCGGTCCAGGTGTTGTCGAAGACTTCCTTCTTCGCCATGAAGCGCACCTTGCGGTTGTGCGCCTTGAAGGCCGGCAGCCCGGCGTAGGTGAAGTCGAGGTAGCCGGTGTGGTTGATGGCGACGACGCCCCCGCCGGTCTTGGGCACATGCTGCTCGCCGGTCAGCGTGAACTTGAGTCCTTCGGCGAACCACAGCGTGCGGGCGGCGGCGATGACGGTGTCGTAGACCGGTTCCATAGCCGCAAACTCTAGCCCGTTCGGCGGGCGCCCGCCCCACAACCTACGGGACCGTAACCTTGCCCTGAGCGGCTCGAACGGAGCGGCCGTTACCCTGGTTGTTCGACATACTCGGGTCGTCATCAGACCCACGCTCGATCAGAGAGGGGCAGCGCGTGCAGGTCACCAGCGTCGGCCACGCCGGTTTCCATATCCAGACCGCGGCAGGCTCCATCCTGTGCGACCCCTGGGTCAACCCCGCCTACTTCGCGTCCTGGGTGCCATTCCCGGACAACTCCGAACTCGACTGGAAGACCCTCGGCGACTGCGACTACCTCTACGTGTCGCATCTGCACCGCGACCATTTCGACGCCGCGCACCTGGCGGAGTACATCAACAAGGACGCGATCGTCCTGCTGCCGGACTACCCGGTGCCGGACCTGCAGCGCGAGCTGGAGGCACTCGGCTTCCACAAATTCATCGAGACCACGGATTCCACGAAGCATCGGATCCGCGGCGGTGAGATCGTCGATTCGCAGGCGCCGCGACAGGCGGGCGACCTCGACATCATGATCATCGCCCTGCGCGCGCCGGCCGACGGACCGATCGGCGACAGCGGCCTGATCGTCGACGACGGCGAGACCGTCGTCTTCAACATGAACGACGCCCGGCCGATCGACCTCGACGTCATCACCGAGGAGTTCGGCCGCGTCGACATCCATCTGCTGCAGTACTCGGGCGCCATCTGGTACCCGATGGTCTACGACATCCCCAAGCGCACCAAGTCGAACTTCGGCGCCCAGAAGCGCCAGCGCGGCATGGACCGGGCGCGGGCGTTCATCGAGGCTGTCGACGCCACCTGGGTGGTGCCGTCGGCCGGCCCGCCGGTCTTCCTCGACGACGAGCTCCGCTACCTCAACGACGACCACGACGATCCGGGCAACATCTTCCCGGACCAGGTGACTTTCCTTGATCAGATGCGCGAGCACGGCACCGATACCGGCGAGAAGCACCGCGGCCTGATGATGATCCCCGGCTCGACCGCCTCCTTGACCGGCGCCGAGCTGCATGAGCTGAGCCACCCGATCGCGCCCGACGAGATCTTCGGCGACAAGGCCGCCTATATCGAGAAGATGGCGCAGAAGTTCGCGCCGATCATCGCGGCCGACAAGGCAACCTGGGCGCCCGCCGAGGGCGAGCCGCTGCTCAGTCCGCTGCGCGACAAGTTCGAGCCGATCATGAAGCAGAGCGATCTGATCTGCGACGGCATCGGCTACCCGGTCGGCCTGGTGATGGGAGACGAGACCGTCGTCCTCGATTTCCCGAATCGCGTTGTGCGCGAACGAGAAGAGGGCGACGGCAAGTACCGCTACGGCTTCCGGATCGCCAAGGAGCTGGTGCGCACCGTGCTGCGCGACGACGAGCCGGACTGGGTCAACACGATCTTCCTGTCGACGCGCTTCACCACCTGGCGGATCGGCGGATACAACGAGTTCCTCTACACGTTCTTCAAATGCCTCACCGACGAGCGCATCGCCTACGCGGACGGCTGGTTCGCCGAGGCGCATGACGACACCGCGGTCATCGAGAAGGACGGCTGGGAGATCCAGCGCCGTTGCCCGCATCTCAAGGCCGACCTCACCAAGTTCGGTGTCGTCGAGGGAGACAAGCTCACCTGCAATCTGCATGGCTGGCAGTGGGATCTACCCAGCGGCCGCTGCCTGACCTCCAAGGGCCACGAGCTCAGGTCGACCAAGCTCGACCACTGAGACCCTGACGAATACGGGCCGTCGAGGAGGTCCCCCCCCCCCCCCTCAACGGCCCGTATTTCATATGTTTCCAGCGCGATCCATGCTGCCCGGGGCCCACGCGGGATGGGTCTCGATGGCGCCGATGATCCGCGGGCGCAACTCGTCCGCGCGGATCACCGCGTCGACCGAACCGACCTCGACGGCGCGGCGGATGCTGTGCACCGCATCGAATTCCGCCGCGATCTCGCTGATCTTCTCCGCCCGCACCGACTGCCGGAGATCGTCCAGCTCCGCCGACAGCGTCGAGCGCTCGGTTCCGGTGAGATCGACCAGCCGCGCCTGCAATTCCTGCACCCGCGGGTCGGCGTCGATGCGCTTGGCCACATCGCCGGCGAACACGACCGCAGCGGCCGGCGCGCCGCCGAGCACCGAGGCGAACGACCCGTCGATGGCGAGCACCGTCATGTTCGGGTTCAACGCCTTCGAGAACACCACGAACGCACCGCCGTGGTAGCGCGAGATCACACAGAACACGATCGGCCCATCGAAATTGACGATGGCGCGGCCGATTTCGGCGCCGTACTCCAGCTGCAGCTTGCGCAGCGACTCGGGTGAGCCGTCGAACCCGGACAGGTTGGCGAGCACCACCAGCGGCCGGTTGCCGCTGGCGACGTTGATCGCCCGGGCAGCCTTCTTCGACGACTGCGGGAACAGCGTGCCCGCGGTGTACGTGTCCGGCCCGTCGGTCGGTGAGTAGCCGCGGCGCTGCACCTCACGGGACTCGATGCCGAGCAGGCACACCGGGATTCCGCCCACGTGCACGTCGGCGACCACCGCGGTCTCCGCGTCGGCCATGCCCGCCCACCGCTCGCGGACCGGATGATCCTGGTCGGCCAGCGCGCGCATCACGGTACGAATATCGAAGGGCTTCTTGCGATCCGGGTTGAACTCGGCCGAGAAGATCTGCCCGACGGTGGTGAAGTCGCTGCCCGCGAGCTCGTGCGGGAAGTCCGACACGTCGCGGTCCGCCGGGTCGGCCGTCACCGCACGACGCGGCGTCCGCTCACCGGGCACCACATAGGTGTGGTCGTAGTGCGACATCAGCACATCCCGCGCGGCACCCAGGTTCGGCGCCCAGTACTGCGCCTGGCCGTTCGGCCCCATCACGCGGTCGTAGCCGCCGATGCCGAAGTTGTCCTCGGCCGACACGCCGCCGGAGAAGTCCAGCGACTGCTTGCCGGTCAGCACCATCGCCGAATCCGGGGTCATCACCAGGATGCCCTTGGTGTGCATCAGCATCGTCGCCTCGGCATTCCAGTACGGCTGCCCGCCGACGTTGATCCCGGCGACCACGATGTTGATCTCGCCACCGGCCTGGGTGAATTCGACGATTCGCTTGAGCGCCAGGGCGATCCAGTCCATGTTCTCGGTGCCGGAGTCCATCGAGATACGGGCGCCGGACGAGAGCGCGTACCACTCCAGCGGAACCCCCAGGCGTTCGGCGAGGTCGATCGCGCCGACCACTCGCGCGCATTCCGGTTCCGCCAGGGCGCCAAGCGATTTCGTCGGATCACCGAGCAGCACCACGCGGGTGATGCCCTCCGGATACTTGTCGGTGGCCGTGGTCACCACGCCGGCGACGATCGCCGCGGAGTTCAGGCCGCGATCCCGATCGACCGGCACCAGCCGCTGCTCGGCGTCGAGATCGTACTCACGGAAGTCGCCGAGGAGCGCGGCCAACTCGTACGGGTAGACGGTGCCGCGGCGCGAGGCCCGCAGCACCTTCTGCCGGTAGGCGTCGATCGGTTCGATCGGGTCGTCGGACGGCACCCCGACCTGCACGTCGAAGCCGCCGGTCGCGTTGGCCGCGAACCGCAGCGACACCTTGTCGAGTTCGCCGGTCGTGCGGTTGCGACGCCGGGCGATCACCTCGACCTCTTCGATGCCGACCCCGGCCGTGATGGCCCGGATGTAGTCGGCGATCCGATCCAGGTCGGCGCGGGCGGCCTCGAGCGGCGGCCACACGTAGATGATGATGCGGTTGGTGGCCGAGCCGCGATTGCCGGCGCGGCGCGCGCGCCGGATCGAGTCGACGCACGAGGCCAGTGCGGTCTCGGCGCTCGGGATCGTCAGCAGTCGGCCATCGGGCTCGCGCAGCGCGCTGAGATCACGGACCTGCGCGAAGGCGATCAGCCGGTCGTCGGCCGTGTTCTCCTTCGCCACCGCGCGGAACAGGTACACCTCTTCGTCGTCCGACGACGGCAGGCGCGTCAGGTCGAACTTGCGCAGCCGCTCCATCCGCATCCGCTGGGCGATATACGGGTGCAGTCCGCGGATCAGCCGCTCCTCGACCATGCCGGTCGCAGACGGCCGGAAGGTGAAGTGGTGGTGCATCATTGCGCCGTGCGCGCCGGCGACCGTGGTGGTGATGCGGTGCACCTGGGTGGGCAGCGACCGGGCCGCGACGATCTCGTGCAGCGTATCGACGATCACGTCGAAGTCGTCCGGCTGATCCTCCCAGCTCAGGTAGATGTCGGCGTCGATCGATGACGCGTCCCGAGCCAGCTCGCCCAGGCCGTCGATGGCCGCTCCCAACTCGTCGAGGCCGACGGCCGCCGAGATCAGGCTCGCCCCGTCGCGTTCGGCGATGACGAATGTGGTGCCGGCAGCCTGCGCGGTACGGACCCCGGTGAGGCCCTTGTTGCCGTAGTAGCGGCGGGTGAGCACCTCGAGCATGGCGGTGTTGTCGGCGACGCCGTCGACCATCCGCTGCCCGAGCAGCCGGACCAGCGGCTCGGTGCTGCCCACCACCTGCGCGACATGCTCGTCGCGGTCGGCGGCGTCCGGGTGGGCGTCGAGATACTTGAGATGCTCGCCCACGTCGAGGTACACCCGCGACCGGTTCTCGTGGACCAGCTGCTGGCCGAACCACGAGTAGAGCAGGCCCCGCGACAGATCCGCGATCGCCGGGAATCGCAGCTGGGCGGCCGCCGCCAGGTGCTCGACCGCCGGACCGACCGGCTCGCGCAGCTCGGCGGGCGGCGTCGGTCCGCGCAGCAGCTCGCGCAGCAGCGCGATGATCACCGCACGCGACTGATCGGCATTCTGCAGCGAGAGGAAGATGCGGAATACCGCGGCCTCCAGCTCGGGGGTGCGATCCAGTTCGGTGATCCCGTAGTGCGCGAGCGCCTTGCCGAGCTGGGCGTGGAACGACTCGGGCAGGCCGTCGCGTTCGACGTCGAGGCTCTGCAGATATGTGTGCAGATTCTCGCGGGCGCTGTGCACGTGCTCGCCGGAGTCGTAGTCCGACAGGCGATTCTGACTCAGCTCGGCGAGGTCGGCGAACACGGTCAACAGTTCGACCTCGCCGGCCAGCAGTGCCTCGGTGTCCGTCGCCTCGCGGCGGGCGGCGAGATAGTCGTTGAGCAGTCGCGCGCTGTCGAGCGGGTCGACGTCGTAGCCGAGGAGCTGGCTGCGCAGGTTCTCCTGCCCGCGGACGATGCGTTCGGCGACGGCGACGTCGCTCGGCGCGGCCGGCAGATCGAGCTCCACCTCGTCGACCGTTTCGACGGCGCCATCCGCGTCGTCGTCGGCGATCGGCTCCAACCGCATCAGCGGTGCACCGGTCTCGACCTGGGTGCCGACCGACACCAGACATTCCTTGAGCCGGGACCGCGTCGGTGCCCGGAGCACCGTCTCCATCTTCATGCTCTCGAGCACCAGGACGGGCGCCCCGGCCTCGACCTCGGCACCGACCTCCAGCGGCGTCGCGACGACCAGCGCCGGTGCGGGCGAACGCACCACGCCGCCCTCGTCGCGGCTCACTCGGTGGGTCACGCCGTCGACGTCGACGAGGTGCACCGTGCCGTGGGTATCGGTGATCAGGCGGTACCGCACGCCGTTGAGGACGATCTGCGCAGCATGCTCATCGAAACGCTCCAGATCGACGTCGGCGGCGTGGGTCTGGCCGCCGGCCTCCACGCCGACGCGGAACCGATGGGCGCCGATCCGGGCCACGCGCACGCGGTAGGCGACCCCGCGCAGCTTCAGATCCACCGGGGTACCACTCCGATGCTGCACCTGCGGGCGGCCGCCGGACGCGGTCGACAGCAGGCGCTGCCGCTCCACCGACTCTTCTTCTTCGTAGGCATCGATCGCCGCGGCCACCAGTGCCACCGCCGAATGCCGTTGGGCGACAAGCCGACCCTCGCCGCGGACCCGGTCGATCCAGCCGGTGTCGGCGCTGCCGTCGATGACCTCCGGCTGATCGAGCAGGTCGAGCACGAAGCTCTTGTTGGTCGAACCGCCCTCGATGATGACCCGGGTCTGGGCCATGGCGCGGCGCAGTCGGCCCAATGCCTCGTCGCGGTTGCTGCCGTAGGCGATGATCTTCGCGATCATCGAGTCGAAGTCGGCGGGAATCGAATCGCCCTCGCTCACACCGGTATCGACGCGGATGCCGGGGCCGGCCGGCAGATCCAGCCGGGCGATCCGGCCGGGAGCCGGCGCGAAGTCGCGGTCGGGGTCTTCGGCGTTGAGCCGCGCCTCCACGGCATGCCCGCGCTCGACCGGCGTCGAACCGGTCAGCGGGATGCCGGAGGCGACCTGCAGCTGCGCACGGACCAGATCGAAGCCGGTGGTGATCTCGGTGATCGGGTGCTCGACCTGCAGTCGGGTGTTGACCTCGAGGAAGGCGAGCAGATCCTCGCCGGGGTGGTACAGGAACTCGACGGTCGCGGCGCCGCAATAGCCGACCGCGACGGCCAGCCGCTCAGCCGACGCCTTCAGGTTCGCCACCTGCTCGGCCGGCAGCACCGGCGACGCCGACTCCTCGATGACCTTCTGGTTGCGTCGCTGCACCGAGCAGTCGCGCACACCCAGCGCCCATGCCGTGCCCTGGCCGTCAGCGATGACCTGCACCTCGACGTGGCGGGCACCGGTGACCAGGCGCTCCAGGAAGACGACGCCGCTGCCGAAGGCGCGTTCGGCCTCGTTGCGCGTCAGCTCGTAGGCCTCGCGCAGGTCGGCGTCGTTGGTGATGACGCGGATGCCGCGGCCACCGCCGCCGGCGGTCGCCTTCAGCATCAGCGGGTAGCCGATCTCGGCGGCGGCCGCAACCGCGTCGTCGACGGTCTCCACCGCGCCACGGCTCCACGGAGCGACCGGCACGCCGACTTCCTCGGCGATGATCTTCGCGCCGATCTTGTCGCCCAGCTTGCGCATCGCGTCGGCCGACGGACCGATGAAGGTCACGCCGATGCGATCGCACAACTCCGCGAACGCCGGGTCCTCGGCGACGAATCCCCACCCGACCCAGGCCGCCTCCGCGCCGGTTTCGCGCAGCGCGGTCTCCAGCAGCTGCAGGTTCAGGTATGGCCGGTCGACGGCCGGTCCGAGGTCGTAGGTGATGTCGGCTTCGCGCACGAAGGTCGCGTTGCGGTCGACGTTCGAGTGGAGCGCGATCACCTCGATCCGCTCGCCGGTCTCGGCGGACAGGCCGCGGACCGCATTGATGAGCCTCATCGCGGCCTCGCCGCGGTTCACGATTGCGATGCGAGTGAACATCATCGTCTCGATTCTTCTGGTCGTATGCACCGTCCGCCCACCGGGTTCCGGGGGCCTGCGACGGTGACGTGCGAGACCATGCTGACGAAGGTGCATGGTTACGCGCGAGTACTGTTGCCGAAATCCCACTCCGTGGACTTGCGGGGGTCGTCCACAAAGCCGTCTGATCGGGGTTCTGGCGAGCCCGATCACGGCGGGGACCCAGTATTTCACGCGACCCAGGTCACTAGGCTTCCCAGCTATGACCGATCGCATTCGCACCTACAGCTGGATCGATCCGTCGGATGAGCGCACATCAAGGGCCGGGCGCACCGGTTTGGAGTACGTGCAGGCGCTGATCACCGGCGAAGTACCGAATACCCCCACGTCGGCGACGATGGACTACCGACTGACCGCGGCCGGGTCGGGCTGGGTCGAGTTCCAGATGGAACCGCACGAATTCCTGACGAATCGGGCGGGCGGCATGCAGGGCGGCGTGATCGCCGCGGTGATCGACTCGGCCCTGGGCACCGCGCTGCTCACCACCATCGACCAGGAGAACTTCACGACGCTCGACCTGAGCTGCCGCTACATCCGGGCGATCCGGCCCGGCTCGGGCACGGTCACGATCCGCGCCGAGGTGCAGCATCGCGGCCGCACCACCGGCACGGTCACCGCGACCGTCCACGACGGCGCCGGCCGGCTGGCGGCGAGCGCCACGTCGACTCTGCTGATACTGAACGGCTGATCCAGACTGCTCCCAACTCGTGATTGTGAGCCAAGTCACCTGGTCGTAGCATGAAAGTGCCGGACAGGAGGTTCGAAATGCATGTGCATCACGACAGCCGGATTCACCACGAGAGTCACGGCAACCACCCCATGAGCCTGGTGGCCTATCTGCTCGTGCTCGTCGGTTTCGCGTCAGCCCTGCTGTGGCTGGTGTCCTGGGGCAGCGGCTACGTGGCGCAGGCGGTCACCGCGGGCATCGTCACGTTCGTCTGCTTCACGACCGCGGCCACCATCATGACGACGCTGGCGCGCAAGCATCACCATTCGCCGGTGCTGCCCGACAACACGCCGAACGAGGTCGCGCGCTACCGCATCCTTTACCGGGGCGCCTGACCACCGATCAGGTCGTGCCGTCCCGCCTCTCCCAGATCGGCCTCGCAACGGGCAAGAACCAGGGAGAGAAGGTCATTGAGGGTTCCGACCTGTTCAGCCGAGAGCACGGCGAAGATCTCCCGCTCCGATCGAGTGCGGGCGGCCGTCGCCTGCTGCCAGCGCGCGAATCCCTCGTCGGTGACCGCGATCGGCCGGGATCGGCCATCATCGGCGTCCGCGAGCACGGTCGCCAGGCCCGCATCGAGCAGGCGGTTCAGGCGGGTGCTGACCGTCCCCGACGTGAGTTGAAGGGTCCGCATCAGCACGGTCGGGGTGCACCGTCCCTCCGCCCGGACGATGGCCGACAGCGTCTCCCAGTCCGCCGTGCTCAGCCCCTCCTGCTTCGCGACCTCCCCGAGCGCGCGGGTGAACGTGCGCGCAAGCCGACCGATCCGCTGGCGCGCCGCCTCGACCTCGGGATCGACATCCACCATCGGCCAGGTCCAGGTCGGCAGGTCTCTGTCGACCGAGTCACGGGGTCCGCGGGATTCCATGGCTTGCATATTACTTGATAATCAAGATAGATTTACTTGACTATCAAGATATTTGTAAGCAGGAGTCTGATCGTGGCGAAAATTTGGCTGGTGACCGGTGCGAGCAGCGGACTAGGACGGGCCGTGGCCGGCGCGGTGCAGGCACGGGGCCGTGCGGGGCAGGCGGACATCGTGGTCGCGACGGCACGCGACACCGCCGCGATCGCCGACGACTTCGCCGCCGTGCTGCGGGTCGACGTGCGCGATCAGGGCACCGTCGATGCCGCGGTCGAGCACACCATCCGTACGCACGGGCGGGTCGATGTGCTGGTCAACAGCGCGGGTCACGGGTTGGTCGGAGCGGTCGAAGAGCTCTCCGACGGCGATCTGCGACAGGTGCTGGACGTCAATCTGTTCGGGGCGGTACGGATGACCCGGGCCGTGCTGCCGCACATGCGCGACCAGCGCGGCGGCCATGTGGTCCAGCTGTCGTCGGTGGGCGGCGTCGTCGGCAACCCCGGCCACGCCGCATACGCCGCGAGCAAATTTGCCCTCGAAGGACTGTCGGAGGCGCTGGCGGGCGAAGTCGCGCCCTGGGGCATCCGCGTCACCATCGTCGAGCCCGGCCCATTCCGCACCGCGTTCGCCGGCCGCTCCATCCACTATGCCGATCGACTGGACGCCTACGCCCAGACTCCGGCCGGCCGGCTCCGTGAGCGATTCGCCGACCAGGACGGTCACCAGCCCGGCGACCCCGACAAGGCCGCGCGCGCCATCCTCGCCGCCGTCGACGACCCGGCGTCCCCGCTGCGGCTTCCATTGGGATCGGCGGCGGTCGATCGCATCCGCGCCAAACTCACGGCCCAGCTCGATGACCTCGCGAGCTGTGACACGACCGCCCGCGACGCCGAGTACTGATCGTCGTCAGCAGTACGGCTCGTCAGCAGTAGGACGACGTCTTGCGCGCTTGGCCCGTATTGCCGCCACAGCCGACTGTCATCGGATTGCCAGAAATCAGTCATAGACTTCGGCGCGAAACGGGCAGCATCACCGGCGGACATCAGAGGAGGCATAGTGCGGGAGCGGGTCGCCGAACCAGGTTTCACAGTCCTGGAGGAGGTGACCGCGAGCAGTCCCGACCCGCTCGCCGATACTCGCAATCCGCGAAGCCCCACTCGCACACATACCGCGGACTTCGTTCGCGTGGTGCTGTTCACGTTCGTGGTGGTGGCGCACAGCGTCGACTACATCAACACCACCCCCGACGTCGTGCGTTCGGCCAATCTGGTGGGCACGCTGTGTCACCTGACCCGCTACGGATTTGTCGCCGTGACCCTCTTCGTACTCGTCACGAGTATGCGGGGACGGGCGACCTCGGCGAGGCCGTTCTGGCGCCGAAGGTTTGGTCTGGTGCTGTGGCCATACCTGACGTGGACGCTGATCTACAGCATCAATGACATTGTGCTGCAAGGTGACTCATCCTCATCGGTCGCCGAATTCTTCCGGACGCTCGGCGTCAACATCGTGACCGGCGACGGCAAGTACCAGCTGTACTTCCTGTTGATCTCGATGCAGATCTACTTGATCTTTCCGATGTTGATGGGCCTGTTGCGGCGTACCGAGGGCCACCACTGGTGGGTGCTCAGCGCGGCCGCGGTGATCCAGATGATCATGTTCGTGGTTTACCAATATCTGCCCCGCCCGCAGGGGCAAGTGTGGACGACCGTCTACGACAACGCATGGAAGACACTGCCCATGTATGCGTGGTTCATCGCGATCGGTGCGCTGGCCGCATATCACCACGCGAGAGTGGATCGATGGCTCCGAGCCCATGTACTGCCCCTCGTGGCAGTGGCCGCCGTGGGCACCACCTTTTCGGTGATGGCGTACCTGTATGCCACCTCACCGGGAACCGTGCCGCTGCAATCGAATACACCGTGGAACCCGGCAACCCTGCCGTGGCTGCTCAGCGGTCTGGTACTGCTGTGGCTGTTGGCCATGGCGTGGAATGATCACCGCGGGGCCGGCCGCGGCCTCACGGGCCGCGTGGTCACCTACGCGACGCCGCGGGCATTCGGCGTATTCGCCGTGCATCCGCTGATCCTGGACCTCCTCGCGCGTTTCGGGTTCTTGAAAGCGCTTGAGGACAGCATTTTTCGGTCATCGGCGTCTCGGACGACGGTGCTCGTGCTCGTCGTGTTGACGCTCTCGATACTGCTCACCGACCTGATCATGCGCACCCCGGTCAGCCGCATTCTGGTGGCCCGCTCACAGCTTCCGCTGCCGAGTGTCCGCAGCCGTGCAGCGACTGACGAGCGTTGCAACTCCCGCTCTCAGGCTGGCACGAAATCCCGCACAGCGGAGGCGAACTGCTCCGGCTGATCCTCCGGGATCAACGTCCGGGAATCGTCGATCAGCACCAGGCGAGCGTCGGAAAAGACGTCCGCCAGCCGATGCGCATGCTCCAGCGGCATCATGCGATCCTCGGTCGCCCACATCACCAGCACCGGCTTGTCGAACGTCGAGAGCCGAGAAGCCCACTTCAGCAAGATCTTTCGCGGAGGTGTTCCGGTCGCGAACTTCCGTAGATCCCGGCGGATGTCGACATCGCGCGTGGCCGGGCCGAACCAGTCGTCCATGATCTCGTCGGGGATCCGCGTCTTGCTCAGTCCGCCGTAGCCCTGATCGCCATGCCGGACGAAGCTCGTTCCCATCAGCCGCATGAAAAGTCGGGTACCGCCGGGCAACCGGCATAGCGCCGCGCCCGGCCGGGCCGGCTTCGGCGGAAAGTTGTCGAACGCTTCGCATGAGGCCAGCACCAGCCGGCCCAGCCGCTCCGCGCGGCCGTCGGAGATCATGAATTGTCCACCGCCCCAATCGTTGAGGACCAGCGTGACGTCGGTCAGATCGAGGGCCACGAGGAAGTCTGCGATGATCCTGGCGATTCCCCGATGCGTGAGATCGACATCCGGCTTCATGGGCTGACGATGCGCGCCGAGCGGCAGCGTGGGGGCGATGCAGCGGTACCCGTCGAGCAGCGGAATCACCTTGCGCCACTGGGTTTCGTTCATCAGCAAGCCGTGGCCGAACACCAGCACCGGCCCGTCGCCGCCCGTATCCAGATAGTCGATCGGCCCGGCCGGGAGTTCCACACGCGGCATGTTTCCTCCACTAGGTAGAACGTTCTAGTGAGTTTGACGCTACGCTGGAAGCACAGCGCAGGCAAGGGAGGATCCGATGGCCAACGACACCCGTGCCCGCATCCTCGATGCGACGGCCGAGCTGTACCGACGGCAGGGCATGGCCGCGACCGGCCTCAAGCAGATCGCCGCCGCGGCCGGGGCGCCATTCGGTTCGATCTATCACCACTTCCCCGGCGGCAAGGAGCAGATCAGCGAGGAGGTCATCCATGCCGAAGGCGTCCGCTACGGCCTGTTCGTCGGGCAGCAGCTGGCCGACGTCACCGACATCCCGGCCGAGATTCCCGATGTATTCAACTCGGCAGCAAGGCTTCTCGAGGAGACGGACTACGCCGAAGCCTGCTCCATCGAAACCATCGCACTGGAGGTGGCCAGCACCAACGAGCGGCTCCGCAGCGCCACCGAGACGGTCTTCTCGAGCTGGATCGACGGGCTGACGCAGTGGTTCGGCCAGACCGGGCTGCCCGACGACGTCTGCCGCAGCCTGGCCCTAAGCTGCCTGACGAGCCTCGAAGGCGCTTTCGTGTTGTGTCGCAGCCTGCGGTCGACCGAGCCGATGATCGCGGCCGGCCTCGCGGTCCAGGCGCGTACTCGGGCCGCGCTGAGCGAGCACTCCTGATACCGATACCGGGACGAGCACTCAACCACCCGCCATCACTGCACGAGCAACGGCTCACCCGGACAAATGCGCCGCCGAGGACAACGTAACGACGCATACCGGGCATACCGCCGGTCAGCTGTTGACAGTCTCTGCCATATGGCACAGTCTGTCACTTATGGAAACAACGGCTCACACCCGACGCAGTTGGTTTGCACTGGCTGCCATCGCCTTCGCGATGCTCACCATCGGCCTGGACACCACGGTCCTCATCGTCGCGTTACCCACGCTGTCGGGTGATCTCCACGCGTCCAACGCCCAGCTGCAATGGTTCAGCACGGCGTACACGCTGGTCCTCGCCGCGCTACTGCTTCCCGCCGGCGCGCTGGGCGACCGCCTCGGCCGCAAACGAGTACTGCTCGCCGCGCTCGTCGTGTTCGGCGCCGCGTCGGCCTGGTGCGCATTCGCGCCCGATGCCGGGAACCTGATCGCGGCGCGAGCCGTACTGGGCGTCGGTGCCGCGGCCATGATGCCGCTGTCGATGGCCGTCCTGCCGATCCTGTTTCCGGAACCCGCCGCGCGCACCCGGGCGATGACCATCTGGATCACCGCGATGGGTCTCGGGATGCCGCTCGGTCCGATCATCGGCGGCTGGCTGCTCGAGCACTTCTGGTGGGGATCGGTGTTCTTGATCAACGTTCCGATGATCATCGCCGGAATCATCGCCGTGGCCCTGCTGGTTCCCGAGTCACGCTCGGACGAACCGCGGCCCATCGATCTGCTCGGCGTCCTGCTGTCGTCGGGCGGTCTGGCCGCACTCACGTACGGCTTCATCCAGCTCGGCAACAAGAGCTGGACGAACGCCACCGGATTGTCTGCCGTCGCCGGCGCGGTCGTGCTGCTCGCCGTCTTCATCGCATGGCAGCGCCGGGCCGCGCACCCGCTGATCGATCTGACGCTGTTCCGCAACCGCAGTTTCACCGGCGGCGTCACCCTCGCCACAGTGGTCAACTTCGCGTTGTTCGGCGTGATGTTCACGCTGCCCCTGCTCTACCAGTCGGTTCAGGGGCACAGCGCGCTGGAGACGGGCCTGCGGCTGCTGCCGATGATCGGCGGAATGGTGGTCGCCACCCGGATCGTAGAGAAGCTCATCGAGCGGACCTCGGCGGGAATCGCGACCGGCATCGGCTACGGCCTGGTCACCATCGGTCTGGTGGTCGGCACCTTCACCGACGCCGGCACCTCCTACGGCGTGATCGCGACCTGGCTGGCCGTCATCGGATTCGGCTTCGGCATCACCATGCCGACGACCATGAACGTCGCGATGAACGCGCTGGACGTGCAGAAGGCGGGCGTCGGATCCGGGCTGATCCAGGCGATGCGCCAGGCCGGCGGCACGATCGGCGTCGCGATCTGCGGATCGGTGATGATCGCCGGATACCGCGCCGACCTGGGTCAATACCGACGTCCGCCGATCACCGACGGCGTCGGACCGGGTATGGCGGTCGCCCACCGCAGCGGGTCGGGCGACATGATCCACACCGTGCAGACGGCGTTCGCGCACGGTATGTCATCCATGCTCTGGGTGTGCGCAGCCGTGTGCCTGCTCGCGGCCGTCGGCGGCCCACTGATGCTGCGTCGCCCGGCCCGCCCCGACGACGAACCAGTCACGTTGTCGGCGGCCGACCCCGATGCGGACATCGATGAGTCAGAATCGGTGCATGTCAGAAACTGACCCCGGCTGCGGACTCCGCGAAAGCAAGAAGCGTAGGACTCGTGACAAAATCCGCCGGCGGGCGATGAAACTCTTTACCGATAAGGGGTATTCGCAGACGACGGTCGACGATATCGCTGCCGCCGCCGACATCTCACCCCGTACTTTCTTTCGATACTTCCCGTCCAAAGAGATGCTCGTGATCGCCGACGACCTCGACGAGATCCTCGTCGCGGCGATCCGCGCGCAACCCGACGACATGCCGCCGCTGATGGCGGTGCGGGTTGCCCTCGATGATGCATTTCAACAGGTCGCCGACGACGACTGGACCACCGACGTCACACGCCAGCAACTGCTGTTCACCGTCCCCGAGTTGCGCTCCGCCCTCTTCTCCGAACTCGAGCGCACCATCGAAATGCTCGCCTCACTGCTCGCCGAACGAACCGGTCGGACGGCCGACGACTTCGAGGTGCGGGTAACCGCCGGCGCAGTGGTCGGAGCGATGATGGGTTCCGGCCTCAACACGTCGACCGACCACGCACGGCGTTCGCAGGCGCTGAAGTTCCTCGAAGCGGGTCTGCCGCTGCGCTGAAACCGCGCACCAGGCGAGATCTGAACCGCCGATGGCGGATGGCCGCACGCTCAGCGCGCAGTTTCGACTTCGGGCTCTGCGGCACCGAACACGGCGACCGCGACTGCACCCACGACCGCCAGCACGAAGCCGACGATCGCCAGCCATTCCAGCCCGGGAACCGCCTTGTCCCCCAATGCGATCACGCCGATGATCCCCGGCACGACCGTCTCGCCCGCAACCAGCGCCGCCGTCGCGCCGTTCACCGAACCCAGTTGCAGGGCAACGGTATGCATGTAGAAGCCACCGCAGCCGGCGATGACGAGCGCGTAGGTCGCCGGATCTGTCAGCAGCTGGCCCAGGTCGAACGGGTCGATGCCGTGCATCACCCGCACTGCGATCGCCACCGCGCCGAACAGCACGCCGGCCGCCAGGCCGCAGAACACCGCGGCCTTCGATCCCAGCCACTGCATCGCGACGATCGACGCCCCGAACAGCAGCACCGCGGCGATCAGCAGGCCCCAGTGGAACGCGTCCGAGCCGCGGTCAGTGCCCTCGCTCTTCGAGGCGATCCCCAAGGCGCACAACGCCACAATGACCGTGGTGATCGCGATCCAGTCGCGGCTCTTCAGATGGATCTGCAGCACGAAGATGCCGAGCACCGCGGTCACGATCAGGTTGGCGCTGATGATCGTCTGGGAGAGGAACAGCGGCGCCAGTCGCGCCGAGACCGCGTTGCCGGCGAATCCCCCGACGTCGAGCACGGTGCCCACGATGAAGGGCACCGTCAGGACGGCGAGCAGCGTCGAGCGCAGACTGGGTGCGCCGCTGCCGGTTTCCAGGCCGTCCTCGCCCCGGGCCAGCGCCGCCGACTTCGACGTGCGGGCGCCGTAGGCCTGCATAACCGACGAGGTCCCGTACGCCAGGCTGGCGGCGACGGCGGTGAGGATCCCCCAGATCATCCCGATGTCCGCCTTATCCCCGTGTCATCTCGCCGCCGTCAGCGCGGCTCGAGGACTTCGGTGCCCAGGAACGGCACAAGCGCGGCGGGAACGCGGACGCTGCCGTCGGGTTGCTGGTGGTTCTCCAGGATCGCGGCGATCCAGCGCGTGGTGCCCAGGGTGCCGTTCAGCGTCGCGGCGATCGCCGGCTTGCCGTTCTCGGCCCGGTAACGCACCGACAGCCGGCGCGCCTGGAACGTGGTGCAGTTCGACGTCGACGTCAGCTCGCGGTAGGTGTCCTGCGTGGGAATCCATGCCTCGCAGTCGAATTTGCGGGCCGCCGACGATCCGAGATCGCCGCCGGCGACGTCGATCACCCGATACGGCACCTCGATCGCCGCCAGCATCTCCTGCTGCCAGCCGAGCAATCGCTTGTGTTCGGCGTCGGCCTCGTCGGGCGTGCAGTAGACGAAGGCCTCGACCTTGTCGAACTGGTGCACCCGGATGATGCCGCGGGTGTCCTTGCCATAGCTGCCGGCCTCGCGGCGGAAGCAGCTCGACCAGCCGGCGTAGCGCTTCGGCCCGGACTGCAGCTCGATGATCTCGTCCATGTGATAGCCGGCGAGCGGAACCTCGGACGTACCAACGAGATACAGGTCGTCGTCGGCGAGATGGTAGACCTCCGCCGAGTGCTGGCCGAGGAATCCGGTACCGCCCATGACCTCCGGGCGCACCAGTACCGGTGGGATCATCATCGTGAAGCCGTTGCGCACCGCCGTCTGTGCGGCCAGCTGCAGCAGGCCCAGCTGCAGCATCGCGCCGTTGCCGGTGAGGAAGTAGAAGCGCGAGCCGGAGACCTTGGCGCCGCGCTCCATGTCGATCAGACCGAGGGCCTCCCCTAGTTCGAGATGATCCTTCGGGTTGTCGATGGCGGGCGGGGTACCGACATGTTCGAGCACGACGTAGTCGTCCTCGCCGCCCGCGGGCGCACCCGCCTGCACGATGTTGCTGATCGCCCGGTGCGCGGTGTCCAGCTCGGCATCGGCCGCCGTCTGCGCGGCATGCGCGATCTTCACCTTCTCCGCGAGTTCCTTGCCGCGCTCGAGGAGCGCCGGACGCTCCTCGGCGCTGGCCTTGCCCACCTGCTTGCCGAGTGCCTTCTGCTCGGCCCGCGCGGTGTCGGCCTCCAGCACCGCAGCTCGCCGCGCGGCATCCGCCGCCAGCAGCGCATCCACCAGGGCCGGATCCTCGCCGCGGGTGCGCTGGCTGGTCCGTACCAGCTCCGGGTCTTCGCGGACGATCTTCAGGTCAATCACTCGCCAAACACTACTAAGCCCCTGCATTTGGCGGGGTGTCGGCACATCGACGGCCCGGGCGGGCATTATGGGCACGGTGAGAGCCCATTCAGTTCTGGCGGCCCGATCCATCCGCATCGCACTCGCGGCTGTCGTCATCGGCGCCGTCGTCGCGGCCGCGATCGTCGCCGCACTCGGGGGTTTCAAGGACGCCGGCGCCGTCGACCGCACCTTCATCGGGTCCGACCAGCATCCCGAGCAGCGCGACGATTTCGCCACCGCGAAGCGCGGCGACTGCCTGACCTGGCCTGATGTCAACTCCAATGACCGCAGCCGGGTCGCCTGCGCCAGCCCGCACCGATTCGAGGTGGCCGGCGCGATCGATACCAAGACCCTGCCACCCGAGCAGGCGGGCTGGTTCGACAAGAAGGCCGACCGGCCGACGCCCGAGCAGCTGACCCAGCTGCGCGACCAGGCCTGCCCCGCGATGGTCAATCAATACCTCGGCAAAACGCTCGACCAGCAGTACGGCCGGTTCGTCGTCGGTCTGCTGTATCCGAACGAGGCCGAATGGAACGCCGACGTCCGCGACGTCTACTGCGGCGTCCAGCTCCGCGGCGAGAATCCGGGCTTGTTCACCGGCAACGTCGCCGACCTCGATCAGTCGCAGCAGTGGCCTGCCGGCACCTGCCTCGGCATCGACCCGACCACCAAGCAGGCGACCGAACCGGTGAAGGACTGCACCGAACCGCACGCCCTGGAGGTGACCGCGCAGGTCGATCTCGGCGTGAAGTTCGGCGGCGCCAACGCTCCGTGGCCGCCGGAGGCCGCGCAGCAGGACTATCTGAAGCAGACCTGCCCCGGCCTCACCGATACCTACCTCGGCGACAGGGACCGCCTCAAGCAGACGACCCTCAACGTCCAGTGGACCACCATCCCGGAGCCGACCTGGGCCACCGGCGCCCGCAAGGTCTCCTGCTATGTCGCCCTGCCCGACGGCAAAGGCTTTGCCACCCTGGTGAATTCCGCCAAAGGCCTGCTGCTGATCAACGGCCGGGTGCCGGTGCCGCCGTCAACGGCGCCGCCGGGCCGCGAGCTCAATCCGGCGGTCCCGATGCCGCCGGGCGTCACCAGCAATCCGATGCACACCCAGGCTCCGTTGCCGGGCTGATCACCGAACGCATACACACACCCGATGCCGGTTCAGCTGTCCGACAAGGAATTCGAGTACCTCGTGGGGGACGCCCTGGATGCGATCCCGCCCGAGCTGACCGACGCGATGTCGAATGTCGTGGTGCTGATCGAACCCAGCGATCCCCACGACCCCGACCTGCTCGGCCTGTACCACGGGGTGGCGCTCACCGAACGCACCAGCGACTACGCCGCCGTGCTGCCGGACACGATCACGATCTACCGGGACCCGATCCTGCAGATGTGCGACAGCACGGAGCAGGTGGCCGACGAGGTGACGATCACCGTCGTCCACGAAATCGCGCACCACTTCGGCATCTCCGACGAGTGGCTCCATCAAAACGGCTGGGGCTGAATTGGCGCCAGATGAACGACCGGCTGCGTTATCAGTCGGCCCGGATAGCACTGCACTATCCCGGGCCCCCTTCTGCCTGGCCGCTCGCCCATCTGATCGCCAACTCCGAGTCGGCGTCAGCCCATGGGGTCGATTTCTTCCGCGGGGGTCTCCTCGATATCCGTCGCCGGTTCGAACGGCGGCGTGAGGTTGCCCCACACCAGGCAGTTCCAGCTGCCGTCGTCGGCGTACTCGAGCTCGATGGTGCCGGTATTCGACAGCCGTTCGCGCTCACCGAAGTCCATGGTCAGCCCGGTCAGCCGGGACGCGATCATCCGCATCACCGCACCGTGACTGACCAGATACACCTCGGCGCCGCTCGAGCCCACCAGGTGCCGCTCCGCGAGTTCGTCGATCACCGGCAGGTAGCGAGCATGCACATCGGAAAGCGATTCTCCGCCAGGAAGTCTCGCCTCGACATCGCCTTCCACCCACTTCCGGATGACTTCGCCGAATGCCGCGTGCGCGTCCCGGTCGTTGGCGTCCTCCAGGCTCGGACCGACCTGGACCTCGTGGACTCCGTGGACCACGTCGGCATCGATGCCCCAGGTCGATCCGATCAGGTCGGCCGTCTGTCGGGCCCGTCGGGCGACCGATGAATACAGCGCCGCCGGTGACATCAATCGTCGTTCGAGACCGAAGCGAACCGCTTGCCGCGCACCGAAATCGGTCAGACTGGCGCCCGGCAGCGCGGTGTCCAGGCGCTTGATCACATTCGACGTGGTCTCACCGTGACGGACCAGGATCAGCTTGCCGGACAATCACTTCCACCCTTCCTGCATCAGCCCCGACCTGCCCGCACCCGTGACAGCCATTCGTCGCTCGCCGCGTGATCCGGCGGCGCGCTCCCCGTTGCACGTTCGGCCGGCCACGATCCCAGGTATCGCAGCTCCGCCGCATGCCGATGCAGCGCGCCCAGCGCTTCGGCGACGGCCGCGTCGTCGAGGTGGCCGACCGCATCGATGTAGAAGTAGTAGCGACCGATCGCGCCGCGTCGCGGCCGCGATTCGATACGAGTGAGATCGATTCCGCGCGAGGCGAATTCGTCCATCGCCCGCATCAGCGATCCCGGCACGTTCGACAGGTCGAACACCACCGACGTGCAGTCGGCGCCGGTGCGAGCGGGCGGCGGCGCCGGCCGACCGATCAACACGAACCGGGTGCGCGCGTCGTCGATGTCGGCCACCGAGTCGGCCAGCGTCACCAGACCGTGCAGCTGCGCGGCCGCCGCCGTCGTCACCGCGGCATCCGCGGCGCCCTCGGCGACCATCACGGCCGCACCCGAATTCGACGACGCCGTGACGAATTCGGCGTTGGGCAGCAGCCGCTCGACCGATTCGCGCACCTGGGCGGCCGCCACCGGGAACGCGGCCAGGGTCCGGACGCCGTCCATCGGCGCCGATTCGCGGGCGGCGACGGTGAAGGCCACGTCCAACCCGATCTCGGCGAAGATCTGCACCCGCGACCCGGCCACCAGCGCATCGAGGGTCCGCGGAATCGAGCCTTCGACCGAGCTCTCGATGGGCACACACGCGTAGTCCGCGCGGCCGTCGCGAACCGCGGCGATCGCGTGCTGCGGCGAATTGCAACTGAGCTTGGTCACCGACCGACCGGCGAGCGCCTGAGGCGGATCGGCGAGCATCCGGTCCAGGGCCATCTCGGTGAACGTGGCCTGCGGTCCGAAGTAGGCGACTACCAATCCGTCCCGCGCGGTTGTTGCGGTATCTGCGGTGGTCGGCACGGTTTCAAACAGTAGTGCACCAAACCGGCTGACAGGTCGCCAATTGATGTTAGGTTAGGGTTACCTTGCTTAACCTTGCAGTCGATCCCGGAGGTCCCCGCGATGCACCCTGTCCACGCAACGCACACCCATGCGCACAGTCGACGGTTCGCCGAGATGGTGCACTCGGCGTGCCGTCGCGCGGGTGATGCCACGCTCGCGTTCGACTCCACCACGGCCGGCACCGGCGATTGCCCGCCCGTTCCGGCGGGTGTCATTCACCTGTACGACGAGCAGGCGTTCATCGTCACCCCCGACTCCTGCCACGCCGCGCTGGCCGCCCAGGAGTCCGCCGACCCGGAGATCGCCCGCTCGGGGATCCCGGCCATGGTCGAGGTGGCCGACGTGGCCCCGGTCGAGCTGCGCGAGCCAGTGCGGGCGCTGATCTGGCTGCGCGGCACCCTGCACTGCGTGCCCGCCGAACTGCAGCGCGACCTGGCCCTCGAGATCGCCACCGAGCATCCGCATGACGGCCTGCTCGACCTCGGACACGGCTACAGCCTGGTGCGACTGAACCTCTCCTCGGTGGTCGTCGCCGGACGCGGCGGCGCCTCGCTGGTCACCCCGGCCGAGCTCGCCGCCGCCGGACCGGATCCGTTCTGGTCGTACGAGACGGGCTGGCTGGCACACCTGGACGCCGACCACGCCGATCTGGTCGGCGAGCTGGCCCGGCAGCTGCCCGAGGAATCCCGCACCGGCCGGGTGCGGCCGCTCGGGCTCGACCGCGGCGGCATCGACCTGCGGATCGAGGGACCCGCCGGAGACAGCGATGCGCGCCTCGAATTCCACCGTCCGGTCAACGACGTCGTCGAGCTCTCGCAGGCGCTGCGCCTGCTGACGCACAGATAACAACCACTTGCGCGACCCGGCCGACTCCTACGATCGTCGGGTGACCTCCCGCAGCCGCTCGATCCCCCGCCTTTCCGGGGTCACCGATTGGCTGCGCTCGCCCGGCTCACAGATCGCCGTCGTCACCGACCCGCGACAGCGCCGGGCGATCGGTATCGAGATCGCGATCGTCCTGCTGCTGACCTTCGGACTGTCGGCGCTCAGCTCGTTGCTGTCGCTGATCGAGTCGCAGCTGCGGGCGGGCGGCATCGCCGGTCAGCGGGTCGCGCTCAACGAGTCGGTCAGCACGATCGGCGTGATCGATGCGCTGAGTCAGCTGCTGTCGGCGGTCCACCTCTTCGCGATCGCCGCGCTGGCGGTATA
The DNA here is from genome assembly GCF_000380485.1 of Jongsikchunia kroppenstedtii DSM 45133. Classification (GTDB taxonomy): domain Bacteria; phylum Actinomycetota; class Actinomycetes; order Mycobacteriales; family Mycobacteriaceae; genus Jongsikchunia; species Jongsikchunia kroppenstedtii. The sequence goes on from NZ_AQYG01000050.1 coordinate 324,101, forward strand.
TCTGCTGTGGCGCAGCGAGATTCCGCTGTCACTGCTCGGCATCCGGCGGCTGCGCACCCGGTCGGAGGTGCCCGCCGGGCTCACGCTCGCGGCGCTCATCGGCCTGCCCGGTCTGGGGCTCTACGTCGCGGCGCGGGCATTGAACATCAACGCGCAGGTCGTGCCGTCCGACCTCACCGACACCTGGTGGCGACTGCCGGTGCTGCTCGTATCCGCGGTGGCCAACGCCGCGGCCGAGGAGCTACTCGTCGTCTGCTGGCTGATCACCCGGCTCCGACAACTCGACTGGCGTGAGAACCGGTCGCTGGTGGCCGCGGCCATCCTGCGCGGCGGCTACCACCTGTACCAGGGCTTCGGCGGCGGACTCGGCAATGTCGTGATGGGCCTGGTCTACGGCCGGTACTTCCAGCGCACCGCCCGCATCTGGCCGCTGGTGATCGGCCACGCGACCATCGATTGCGTCGCATTCATCGGTTATGCGCTGCTCAAGCCGCATCTCGGCTGGCTCGGCTAGTGTCGGATCTCATGCCCCCCGTCGACCAGCCGCCGCCCGGCGATCCGCGCCGCGGTCGACCCGCTCCTGGCGCCCCGCCGGGACCCGGGCCGAACGTGCCGACGCGTCGGGTCGCGCAGGGCCCGCCGCCGGGTGACGCGCAGCGCGCCTGGTCGCAGACCACCCGGCCGGAAGACACCCGCCGGGCCGGACCGCCACCGCCGCCCCCGGGGCGCTCGGCCGGCCCGGCGGCCGGCTATGCACCACCGCAGCAGCCGCAGCCGATTCCGCCGGGCGGTCCGCGCGGCCCCGGCTATGAGTACCCGCGCGGAGCGAACCAGCCCCGCAGCCCGCAACCCGGCTATCAGGGCGGTGGGTCGCGCCGGGGCGGACCACCACCGGCTCCCCCGACCCCGGGCGGATCCCGCTTCCGCCGCAGGCCCGGACGCAAGCGCTTCCCGATCTTCCGGACGCTGCTCGTACTGATCCTGGTACTGGTGCTGGTCGCCGTCGGGCTGTTCTTCTACTACGACAGCAAGCTGCATCGGGTCGACGCGCTGTCCTCGTATGCGGGCCGCATCGGCGACACCCCGGGCACCAATTGGCTTGTGGTGGGCACTGATTCGCGTGCCGGGCTCACCGAGGCGCAGAAGGAGCAACTCGCCACCGGAGACAGCGACGGCGCGCGCACCGACACCATCATGCTGATGCACATCCCGCGCAGCGGCAAAGCGATGATCGTCTCCATCCCGCGCGACCTGTACGTGCCGATCCCGGGGCAGGGTCAGGACAAGATCAACGCCGCGTTCAACAACGGCGGCCCGAACCTGCTCGTGCAGACCATCGAGACCAACACCAAGGTGCATATCGATCACTACGCCGAGATCGGGTTCGCCGGGTTCGACAAGCTGGTCAACGCGGTCGGCGGCGTCGACATGTGCCTCACGCAGCCGATCGACGACCCGGCCGCCGGCATCAATCTGAAGCCGGGCTGCCAGAAGCTGAACGGCAAGGAGGCCCTCGGCTTCGTGCGCAGTCGGCACACGTTCGCCAACCAGGATCTCGGCCGCGTCGTGAACCAGCGGAAGTTCCTATCCGCATTGATGTCGAAGGCGACCAGCTGGTCGACGCTCCTCAATCCGTTCCGGATCATCCCGTTCACCAACGGCGCGGTGGGCACACTGACGGTCGACAAGCACGACCACATCTGGAATCTGCTCGGACTGGCGTGGGCGCTGCGCAGCAATCCGGTCACCACCACGGCGCCGACCGCAGGCCCTGAGGAGACCGACGCCGGGAGCTCACTTGCGTGGGGAGACAACACAACTGAGTTCTTCAACCTCATCGCGCACGACCAGAAGATCCCGGCCGGAATGATCGAAAACACCGGCGGCGCAGTAAGTTAGGCTTTCTTCAGTTAGCCTCCACTTGGGTGCATAACGGTCAATCGAGTCCTACGATTACCTTCATGGTTGCTCAACCGCCCCGTTCCAAGTTCCATCAGTTGCTGCATGACCAGATCCGTCATGAGTTCCAGGCGTCGCAGCAATACATCGCCCTCGGCGCCTACTACGACAACGAGGATCTGCCACAACTCGCGGCGCACTTCTACAAGCAGTCCGTGGAAGAGCGCAACCACGCGATGATGATCGTGCAGTACTTCCTCGACCGCGACATCTCGGTGGAGTTGCCCGGCATCGATCAACCGGAGGCCTCGTTCGAGGACTACCGCGGACCGATCGAGCTGGCGCTCAAGCAGGAGCAGCAGGTCACCGAGCAGATCGTCGCACTCGCCAAGACGGCCCGCGACGAAGGCGACTACCTCGGCGAGCAGTTCATGCAGTGGTTCCTCAAGGAGCAGGTCGAGGAGGTCGCCAACATCACCACGCTGCAGACGGTCGCCGAGCGCTCCAAGGGCAACCTGTTCGATCTGGAGAACTTCGTCGCGCGCGAGATCAACGCGCCGGCCGGCTCCAAGAACGACGCCACAGCCCCACCAGCAGCCGGCGGAAACCTCTAGAAGTCCTGCAATCTCTAGCAGCCCTGGGGCTCTAGCCGGAGATCCAGTTGTCGCGTGCCAAGGCAGAGGGAGGTCGACAATAGCGAAGCTATGTCGACCGACCGATAACGCAGGCAGGCGGCAACTGGGCCCGGCTAGCGGAGGGTTACCTGCCTTCCGCGTATTCCGTCGCGTGAACGGCGTTGTGCGGCAGTCAGTTCGGACGTGTCGGCGAGGGCGTCGGCCAGTCGCGCAGCGAACGCACTGACCGGCGCCTGCCACTCGTCCGGGTGCATGTCGTTGTCCAGGTCGAAGACCGGGACCAGCAGTCCGTGAGTGCGGAACGATCCGGCGAACTTCGATCCGTCGCCCAGCGTGAGCTCGCCCGCGGCGGACAGTCGCGCGAGCGCCACCATCATGTCGTCTTCGGATTCGGGTCGCACCCAGCGCAGATGCGCGCGGTCGCCGGCGTCGACCCACCAGGGTGCGCCCGGCGCGTCCACGGCGATCCTGGCGGTCGGCATGATCGCCTCCCGCGCCTGCGCAATCACCTGCTCCAGCTGCGGGTTCGATTCGGCGCCGTCCGCCAGCCACCAGTCGAAGTCGTCGTGCACGACGATGTCGAGCGCGGCAGCCGGATCGAGCACTTCCGTCAGCACGGCGGCCGGTGCATCGTCCGACCGCTCCAGAACCGAACCGGAGTCGGTGCTGCTCGCCCAGGCGATCGCCCCGGCCAACGCGGTCCCCAGGTCCTCGGGCTCCGGTTGGTATTGCAGCGCAACCGATCCCAGCACCGAACCGTCGGCATCGCGGACCACGGCGGGCACCGCGCCGGGCAGCACAGTCACCAGCCGCATGCGGCGGCCGTCGAGCGCGTCCGGCAGCTCGGCGATCGCCGACGGGACGAACGACTGCAGCGCGACCAGGTCGCATTCGGCGGCCAGCCCGGCGAACGGCCGCGGCGCCGGGGCCGCGCTCTGCTCGGCCCGCGCCCGGCGCTCGGCGATCCGCTCGGCCCGATTCGATCCCGGGCGGGGTCCACTGCCGCGCTTGCTCTTCTTTCCCATTCGCTAGAAGTTACACGCGGATGCGCGCACGGTTCGTGCCCCAGCTCCCGCCCGGCGGTGCCGCCCGGTCAGGCGCCGATGGCCGGCGGGTTGAGCAGGGCGTACACCCGATCCGGGTGGTTCGTGGCGATCCAGCCGACGCCCAGTTCGGTGCACAGGCTCACGTCGTCGGCCTCGTCGACCGTCCAGCAGTAGGTCTCCCGGCCGGCCGCCGCCGCCCGGTCGACCAGATCGGGGTGCTCGCGCAGGGTCGCGATCGACGGTCCGATCCCGGTCGCGCCGACGGCCGTCGCCGCGCTGCCACCGAACAATCGCGCGGTGTCGCCGAGAAGCACGGTCGGCAGCATCGGCGCGTTGCGGCGGATGCGCCACACGCCCGAGGTGGAGAACGAGATCACGACTGCCCGGCTGTGATCGGCCGACGGCGGCTGGGCCACCCCGAAGCGATGCAGCTCGGCGAGCAGCAGCTGCTCGACCAGCCCGCCCTGCCGCACCGGATGCTTGGTCTCGATGAACAGCCGGATGGGCCGGCGCTTCTGATCCAGCGTCAGCGTCAACAACTCGGCCAGCGTCAGCACCGGCGCCGAGACTTCCGCCGAATGCCAACTACCGAAATCGAATTCGCGCAGCTGCGCCAACGTCATCTCGCTCACCACGCCGGTTCCGGTCGAGGTGCGGTCGATCGTCCGGTCGTGCACGCAGACCAGCTGCTGGTCCTTCGTCAGTCGGACGTCGCATTCCAGACCGTCCGCGCCCTGCTCGATCGCCAGCTCGTAGGCGGCCAGCGTGTGCTCGGGCAATGCGGCCGAGGCGCCGCGGTGGGCCACCACTCCCGGGCCGCCCCGACGCCGCACGCCGGCCGATTCATCGGGGCCGGGATCGGGCGTCGGGTCTCCGTTCATGCGGCGACCAGCCAGCGCTTCGTTGGCTGCGCCTGCTCTTTTTCGTCGGCCAGCCGGCGCACGGCTTCCGCCAGCAGCAGCGCCATCCCTGCGACGGCGAGGTCGCACAGGGCCGTCATCAGCACCGAATTCGCCTGCCACTGCAGCGAATCCGCATTGACGCGAATCGTGACGGTGGCGATGGCCCACAGGTTGAGGAACACCCACGCGCCGCCGCCGATGAACACCAGTCGGCGCGCACGGTCGGCAGGCAGGTCCGGCCGACGGTCGATCAGCTCTCGGGCGAAGGCCATCGGCCAGAACCAGTTCACCACTGGTACGACCGTGCCGATCAGCAATTGGGCACCCGATCGCGGATCCCGCATACCGTCGGCCCGGTACGACTCGTCGCGCTGCGCGATCAGCCAGATGGCGACGGCGATCGCCGCAGCCACCACCACGAGCACCGACAAGGCGCCGAAGATCACCGCAAACCATTGCGCCACAGTGGAGCTGACCCCGACGGGGCTGCTGCGGTTATAGACCAGCAGGCCGTAGAGCCAGAACTCCGTCAGGGCGGCCGCCCCCATCACTCCGGCCAGCACCCACAGCACCCGGCGGGTGACGACGCGAATCGCCGTGAGCTCGCCGGCACGGAACCGGTCGGCGAGCGCCATCGGTGCGGCGGGCTCGAATGTCTGGGTCAGCCCCCAACGCGGAATCTCGGTATACCTCGGCGTCGCGCCGGCGGCCGGTCGCCGCGGTCGACGAGGTTCCGGACGCGCCTCCGGCGGGCGGCTCGCGATCCAGCGCACGGCGAAGCGCCGACGCTGCTGAGGCACTCCGGTCCGTGGTCGAGGCGGGGCGGGCGCCACTCGAGCGGGTGCCGGTTGCGGAGGCGGCGGCATCACCGGGATCGGGCCGCGGGCCGGCATCGGCACCTGCGGGCCCGGGACCGGTCGCGGCGGGATGGGCGGGGCCGGGGCGGGGGCTGGGCGCACGACCCGGCCGTCGTCGCCGATCAACAGCAACGCGCCGCCGCAGCGCGGACAGCCGGGACGGCCGTCCTGATGCGGCGCCTGGATGCGGCAGTGGGGGCAGTAGTCCTTCACAGCGCCCGCTACGCCCCGGTGACGACGGTCCGGGAGGCGCCGATCCAGGCGATCATGCCGCCGTCGACATTCGCGCCCTCATACCCGACCTGCTCCAGATAGCGGACCACCCGCTCGGAGCGGCCGCCGCCATGACAGATGACATAGAGTTCGGCGTCCGGGTCGATCTCCTCGAGCCGGGCCGGGACCTCCCCCAGGGGAATGTGCAGCGCCCCGGGGACATGTCCGGACGCCCATTCGTCGTCTTCACGTACGTCAAGGAGGACGCGATCAGTGACAGCGGTGAAGTCGTCCGGCAACTGATCGACTGGCACAGAGTTCGGCATACATTAAGTGTTCCACGCGAAAGGCCGTCGGGTTGTCGGTCAGCCGGTTCGTTTCTCGACCGAAGTTATCCACAAGTTATCCACCGCGCTTCACGATGCCGCGACATCTACACCACAAGCCGATCACTTTGCTATAGAAAAACGTCTTCGGGCATCGTTCACTATTCGTGTGACGCCCGTCACTGACCATGTGGCTCAGATTCGAGAATGTCCATCTTTGTCCACAGTTTCCACAGGCTCATCCACAGGCCGAATACCCCACCGATGGCGGTTCGTCTGGGAATATCCACCAATCTGTGGATAACTCTGCGGCTCGGGTTGCCTGATACTCACAGTCACATCTCAGCCGTATCGTGACGCAGCTCACTTTTTTGCAATCGGTGATCGGTGCTTCATAGAAATGTCCATTGTCAAACTTCGCCGGTCGGCTCCTCGGTCGCTTGAAGAATGCTGCGAGGCGCCTTTGAGGGCTGTGCCAGACTTGCGGGCATGGCAGTCCGATGGCTCAGCGCTCTCCTGGACTTCCCGGCCGACCAGTTCAGCACCGAGGTGACTTTCTGGCGAGCGATCGCCGGCAGCACCGTCTCGCCGCCCTACGGGCCGAACAACGAGTTCGCCTCGCTGGAACCCTTCAACGGCGACCCGCACCTGATGGTTCAGCGCGTTCAGGACGGCCCCGGCGGGGTGCATCTGGATCTTCACGTCGACGACTTCGACACGGCCGTCGCGCGCGCCCAGGAGCTCGGCGCGCAGCTGCAGACCTCGACCGCCGACCTGGCGGTCCTCCGCTCGCCCGCCGGATTCGCCTTCTGCCTGGCCGAATGGCATGGCCAGGACGAGCGTTCACGGCCCATCCGTTGGCCCGGCGACACCATCAGCATCATCGACCAGCTGGTCATCGACGTGCCCGGGCACGCCTACGACACCGAGACCGCGTTCTGGGCCGATCTGACGCAGTGGCCCGCGAACGATGCCGGGGAGCCGGGATTCCGTCGCCTCGATCATCCGAACAACATCACGCTCCGCCTGCTCCTGCAGCGCGTCGAGACCGGCCAGATCGGCGCTCACCTGGACCTGGCGAGCACACATCCGGAGGATGAGGTGACGCGGCACGAAGGCTGGGGCGCCATCGTCGTCAAGCACTATCCGCACTGGACGGTGATGGCTGATCCGATGGGCCGGGAGTACTGCATCACCCATCGCAATCCCCGCACCGGCAAGTTGTTGTCGGGCGAGTAGCGGACTGTGCCGACACGACAAGCGCTCTACGAGGAGGTCTCTATGTCCGAACATGCTGACGACACCACTACGCCCGCTGCCGCGGCACCTGCCCCGACAGTGAACAGCTCGGAACCGGATTGGGTACTCCAGACCCTTATCCGACTGGCCAACAACGCCGGAATCGAGTTCGGCATCACCCTGCACCTGTCCGGGATGGTTGTCGCCGGAACAGTGGTGTCCGGCAAGGCGTTCTTCGAATCGATCCGCGACGACATCCCCCAGAACGACGCGACGGCAGTTGCGTTCGCGACAGCGTTCGATGACTGGTCGGGTATGTACCCGACCAGCAACGACGCCGCGGACCCCGTCTATATCCACTTGCGGGACGCCCGGGTGTGGTCGCCGGCCGGCGAGGCACAGCTACCGGGTACCTACTGGCGTGGCCGCGTATCCGAAATCTCCGGCTGGACTTATGGAGCACTGATCTCGCCGGCGAACGATTAAGGGCGGCAACCCTTTACGTATGCCTGCCCGGTTGTCTGGGCCACGGTCATTCTCAGGTCGCGCGGTCAGGCGCGGCCACCGCGCCATCCCACTCGCCGATCTCCGCCCAATGACCGATCCCGCAGCCTTCGATCGCCTCGATCAGGACTCGCCGCGCGAACTCGTCGGTCCGTTCGGCACCGGTTCCCCGACGCCGAACTGCGGCGAGCGCGTCGCGGTAGCTGACGCCGTGCTGCCGGGCGTGGCGCCATGACGACTCGGGTGGCTATGCGACCAGCGCTGCCGCAAGCCTATCCGGCCGACAGCAGGCCGACAAGACGTTCGATCTCGCCGTCGACCGCCTTCTTGTTCGCGACCGATGACGGCAGCAGATAGTCGGTCTCGACGGTCAGCGAGCCCTTGTCCCGCTGCGGCTTCCAGGAGCCGACGACGCGCCCGTCCACCAGCAGGAACCCGGGAGACAACCCGTTCGGGGTCTGCAGCGCCCGGTAGACCTCGTCATCCATCACCCGGTCCCGATCCGCCTGCGCCACAACGAGATTGTCGAACGGCGCCAGCAGCCGGGGTGGCGCCGGTTCGTCGCCGTCGGCCAGGCTCAGCCCCTCCAGGTCATAGAGCGTCACGCCGTCCGGGCTCTCATAGGTCTGCAGCTCCCAGTCGTCGACCATCGCGTCGAGAGTCGGGCGCAGCCCGGTCAGTCCACACCAGGTCTGGACCCCGGCCGCACTCGCCGGCCCAAAACCCCTGAGATATAGGCGGATCAGCTCCTGCACCGCCTCGGTGCCGGTAATCGCCGGCTCGACCGAACCGGCCCAGTCGTCGAGCAGCGCATACTGCACGCCGCCGCTGCGGCCCCACAGACCCCGCGGCGGCGTCTGCACCAGCAGCAGCCCGCAGCGAGCGACGGCGACCAGGCCCTCCCTCGACTCGTCGGGCCAGCGTTCGCTCAGCGCGGCGCCCAGCTCTTTCACCGACAGTTCCGCGCCCGAAAGCAGCTGCCGCGCGTGCTCGACGATCTCCTCTGGCTGCGCCGTCACCAGCTTGCGCACATGATTGCTGCGCACACTCCGATCGAGGACCGGCTGCACGGCCGGCCGAATCCAGCGCGAGTCCTCGGCATCCATCAGGAACACGGTGCCGCGCAGGCTCGCCATCCGCACCACCTCGCGCCCGGCGAGCAGCTCATCGACCTCGGCCGGGTCATAGTCGACGATCCGCGCGGCCAGCGCGTAGTGCGGCGCCTGTGGATCCTGGGCCTGCAGGCCGACGGATCGGTCGACTACTTCGATGGCGTCCTCGTCGGCCCGCGCCAGCAGATGCTGCCGCTGCAGCAGCGTCCGATTCCACTGCTGCATCGAGATGCGCTGCGCCCCAGCGATTCCTTCCGCCACGAATCAGCCTCGCTGTGCCTCGGCCAGTTCGCCGAACGTCGCGGCCCGCGCGTCCGAGCGCGCACCGCCCTTGTCGGTCTTCTTGTCCACCAGGATCACCTGGCCGATGAACGGCTCAACAATGCCGACCATGCGGATCGGCGCCGCGATGATCAGCTGGAATCCGAACTGCTCGAAGGCCTGCAGCGACTGCGAGCTGAACGTCTCGTCCGACTTGCTGAACGCCTCGTCGAGCATCAGCGGGGCGAACCGCGGCCGGTGGTCGAGTTCGTCGTGATGGACGCGGTTACCTTGCGAATCAACCGAATCCACCCCGTGGCTGAGCGAGAAGCTCAGCGCCGCGGCCAGACAGAACGCGACCAGCTTCTCCTGCTCGCCACCGGAGTTCGTCGCGGTGTTGCGGTAGGTGTGCACCGGCGCCGCGTCGAGGCCGGCGCCGCGGGCCAGCTCCTTGCCGTAGAAGGTGTAGCTGTTGCGGACGTCGAGCACGTTGTCGCTCCAGCGCCGGTTGTCGGCGTCGGTTCCGGTGAAGCGCGCCACCAGATCCCGGATGCGATAGAACTGGCGGGCCAGCACCGCCGAGTCGCCGGACTTGGCGGCCGGCGCATCCCGGATCATCGCGTCGACGATCTTGCCGAACTGCGCCGACTCGTCGGTCGGATTGTGCACCGCGGCGATCTGCAGATAGGTGCCCTCGTTGAAGTCGACCCGCTCCAGGCCGACGTTCACATCCGAGATGCCCTGGGAGATACGCCGGTTGGTATCGGAGATCTCTTTGTACAGATTCGATACCGAATGGCTGATATCCGTGGTGATGAGTCGCCGGAATCGGCCCTCGGTGGACGCGAGCCCGTGTTCGACCAGATTCTGATGCAGCGTCACGAAATCCGGCGCCGCGTCGACCGTCGCCGATAGGTCGGTGCCCGCCTCCGGCCACTCCCGCAGGAATGCGTCCGCGGCCCGCAGGATGCGGCTCTCGGCGGCGTCGCGTTCGGTATTCGCCTTGCCCTGAATGCTTTCCAGCGCACCACGGAGGTCTGCGCGGACCTCTCCGTAGGTGTCGAGCGTCAGCACCTTGCCGGAGTCGGTCAGTACCTGCGTGAGGATCCCTCCCAGATAATCCCGGTCATCGTCGTCGAGCTTCGCGCCGTCCGCCTTCACCTGCTCGAACTCGGCGAACCAGCGGTCCCAGTCGGAGCCGATGTGCTTGAGCTGATCGTTCAACGCGCCGACCCGGGCGACGGCCTCCCGCCAGTCGGTGCGCGCCAGCTCCACCTGCTCCTCGAGATCGGCCAGATCGACCCGGCCCTCGCGGACCAGTCCGATCCGGCGGTTCAGCTCCTCGGCATCTCGCCGCGACGACCAGTGGTTGAGCTCGGCCCAGGACGTGTACCCGGCCAGCGCCTCGGCCGCCTTGACGCGTTCGCGATTGTCATCCAACAACTCTCGGACGTCGGCGCTGCGCTGGCGACACTCTTCATAGCTGCGCCGCAGCGCCGCCTGCGACGCCTCCAGCGCCTCCCGCTTGCCGTCGGTGTTGGAGCCCAGGATCCAGTGCGTGCGGTCGGACACCGAGCGCCGATCGTCCTTGCGGTAGCGGTCCCGGCCCGACTTGACCAGGCCCGCGGGCGTCACCGCGACCTCATGGTCGTTCAGTTGCAGCGGCGAATCGACGCACACATGATCGGCGGTGCGCGCCACGACACCCGAAAGCCACCGTCCAGCCGGATGTTCCAGATCGACCGCGACCTTTTCCGCGAGCGTGCCCGCCACCGGGGACTCCACCGACGCCGTCGGCGAATAGATCCGGTACTCCAGCACGCCACCGAGATTCGTCTTGTTCACGAACTCCGCCACCGTGTCACGCCGATCGGCCGGCACCAGCACCGACATGCCGAGTCCGCGCAGTATGCGTTCAGCCGCGCCCGCCCACACCGACGCCTCCGACTCCCGCACATCGATGAGCTCGGCGGCGAACGGCAACTCCGCCAACGGGATTCCGGTGGCATTGGCGATGACGTCGCGCTGCATCAGCGACTCCCGCGGCAGCAGCGAGCGGCGCGCATCGAGGGTCTTCAGCTCCTCGACCACCGCCTCATAGCTCCGGCGCGCATCGGACTCCGCGGTGAAGGCCAGATGCGCCTTGCCGCCCATCTCCTTGGCCGCCTTGTCGGCCGCCCGGCCCAATTCCGGTGCCCGCAAGCGCAATGCGGAGAATTCGTCCTGCGTCTCGGGTGTCTGCTCGCCGAGACGATGCACCAGCGCGGCATAGCGCTCGTACGCCCGGTTCCGCGCGGTCATCTGCTGCTCGAACGACTTCTGCTCCGATTCGAGCGCGGTCAGCTCGCCCTTCTCGGTGATCAGCTGATCACGCAGCGACGAATGCCGTTCTTCCCGCTCGTCCGCGAGGTTCTCCCAGTTAGCGACCTCATTGTCCAGACGCAGTCGATCCGCATCGATCTCGTCGAGGCGGTTCTGCAGCAGGGTCAGCCGATGCTCGCGCATGAACGCCCGCATCGGCGCACCGAGCAGCGCGCCGGCCCGGGTCGTCGACTGCTCGGCGCCGCAGAACGCCTCCCACGCCTCGGGGATCGGGCGCAGCAGCTTCTCCTGCGAATGCGCCCGCGCCGCAGCTTGATACGCCTCGTCGAGCTGGGTGAAGTTCTCGACCAGCCGCTGGGCCTTGCCGAAGGTCTCCGGCCGGTCGAGCATGTAGGTGCGGATGAAGAGATTGAGCTCGCCGACGTTCTTCATCGCCTTGGCCTTGCCCATCAGCGACAGGGCGGCCGACGACGACCCGATCCCGACCCGCCGGCGCAAGGCCTCCGAGTACGCCGTCTGCACATCGAAGCAGTCGACGTCCGGATGAGTCGTGCGATAGCGGCGGATGTCGAAACCGCTTTCCGCCCAACCATTCAGCTCGAGCAGATCGAATTCGCCGGTATGCAACTGGTACCACGAGCGCAGCGAGCTGCCGTCGGTGCCGGCCGCCGGGAACCACTTGATCGCCACCGCAGTGGTGACGCTGCCGGCGCCGTTGTCGTAGGTGGCCGCGATCGCCGACCAGGTCGCACCGTCGCCGCGCAGGTACTGCACCTGGGACTGCTGGTACTGGTCGTCGTTCTCGGCCCACGCGCCGCGCACGTAGTCAGCCATCGATCGCGCGGCCTTCTTCGCGCCCTTGGCCGTCAGGTCCGCCGACGCGTTGAACACCTGGTCATACGTCGGCAGCAGCACCACCGAATGGCCGTCCATCATCGACGACTTGCCCGAACCCGACGGCCCGGTCAGCATGACGCCGCGCTCGTCGATCGCATAGTCCTTGTATCCGTGGAACGTTCCCCAGTTGACCAGCTGCAACCGGGTCAGCCGGTACTGGCCGATGTTGATCGTGCGGTGCTTGTCTGCGCGCTGCGCGCGGAGGGATTCACTCATGGGCCGTCGCTTCCACTGGCACGTCGACATCCTCCGCGGCCGCGGCGGCCTCCGGCGCGGCGGTCTCGTCCAGGTCGATCATGGTGACTTCCGGGTCCACGTAATCACCCGAAAGCTTCTGATAGGCAGCCGTATACGAGTCGACCTGCTCCGGCGTCAGCAGCGCCGCGATGACGCCGTACACCTGGAAGCGGTCGGTACCCGGAATCAGCCGGATGATCTTGCGGCCCTCGAGCTGATTGATCGCCGCCTCGATCCGCTTGATGAACCCGGCCTCGTCGGTGTCACTGACCGGCTTGTAGGTCAACATGTGATCGATCATCTCGGATCGCTCGACGACGGCCGAATCATCCACCGACGTCAGGTATTTCTGCCGCAGGAACAGCGCCAGCACCGACGCCGCGAGCGTCAATGTGGCCGAGCGCAACACATTCCGTTGCCGCGGATCGTTCTCGCTGACCTGCCGGGTGAAGGCGAACCGGTGTTCGTGATTGATCTCCAGTCGCAGATTCAGCTCCGACAGCCGCGACCGGATGATCTCCTCGTGCACCTCGATGGTGCGCCAGTTGCGCGACTTGGCGCTCACGTGCGCCGCGGCGATCAGCTCCTGCAGCGCGTAGCAGACCGGCGCCGGCAGCTGCCCGGAGTCGCCGTCGAAACGCGGCTGCAGCTCGGCGTCGCCGGCAATCTCGCCGGCCGGGGGTGCCTGGTCGAAGCTGAAGTGCGACAGGTCGACCGGCGGCGCGGTCACGGCGTCGTCACCGAAGAGCTCGGCACCCTCGACGTCCGCGCTCGCGTCCACCGCCGTCGCCGACTCGCCGCGCCCGGCGGCCTCGGCCGCGTCGTTGACCTCGGTCATCGGACCTCCTCCAGATCGTCGAACAGGTGCACGGCGGTCCGGCCGGCGCTGGCGGTCGGACCCGGAATCGGCTCGGTGAACCGGCAATCGGGCAGCATCACCTGACGAACGCCGCGGCTGGTGGTCGCCCATACGGCGACCTTCGGCGAATCCTCCAAGACCACACCATATTTCGCCGCCAGCGACCAGACGCCGATGATGTCGCCGGCGCGGGGGCTGTCGATCTCCGCCAATGCCGCGGCCAGGTCGACCGCACCCGAGCCGATGGCGCGGTTGACCGCATCGGTGAGGCGCTGCCAGTCGATGGATTCGACGCCGACCAGGTCGGCGGGGTCGATCGCGAACTCTCCGGCGGTGTCCTCCACGGCCTCGGGCAGTTCCACGATGCCGTCGTGAAACGACAGCGCCCCAACCGAACCCGACGACGCGGCGGTCATCGGCACCGGAATGCGCATGTCGGTACCCGCCGGCGCATGTTCGAAGGCGGCCACCGCCGCCTTCTGCGCATCGGCGATCTGCGCGCGCAGCGCCCGGTAGTTCAGGACGTCGCCGTCCTTCACGAAGGTGTTGATGCGGCGGTACACCTGCCCGCGCACCTCGTCGACCAGTTGCACCTCGTGCCACATCCGGTCGATGAATCCGGTCAGCGTGTCCGCCAGGTCGTCGGGGAGATCGGCTATGCCGGAGACGATCTGCGCGATATGCCCCTCGAGCTGAGTGCGCAGCCGATGGTCGGCGATCAGCGTGTAGAAGCCGTCGAACGACCGCCCCTCCGGCGATTCCGCGAGCGCATCGTGCCCGTCGAACATCCGATTGAGGGCCTCGGCGTAGCCGCCGTCACTGCCGTCCAGCCCCTGGGTCAGCAGCATCCGGGTGTTCTCCCGCATCTTCTCGCCGTAGCCGATGATATCGGCCGGCATGCGCTCGGCCAGCGAGGTGACCATGCGCAGGTCGTCGAGGACCTCGCGGGTGTCGACCGTCGGCAGCGCGCCCGCGGCCAGCTGCTCCCGGCGCCGATTCAGCTCGGCGATCTTCTCGTCGATATCCCGCAGGTGCTCGGCCACGTCCGGGCTGATCGCGACCGCGATATTGGAGAGCCGGTCGAGCATCATCGACACCACGGTCTCGGTGGCCACGGTGCGGTCCTGGCGGACCGACTGCACCTGCGCGATCGCGCGCGTCGCCCCGCGTGTCAGCTGATAACGCTCAACCTGAGCCTCATGGTCGGCGTCGCCGCCGACATGTCCGGGCGCCATCGTGCGGGCACAGAAACCTTCTTTGACCCAGCGGTCCAACAGCTCGGTGGGCGTCGGCACCTCCCAGCCGCGGGTGGTCCAATGCTCGGCCAGTGCGCGCAGATCCTGTTCCAGCCCCGCGGCCAGATGATCGCCCGCGACCTGGCCATCTCCCAGCCGAGCGGCCATCATGGCCAGGTAGACAACCGCGTGACGCGACCTCAGCAGCCGCAGGGTGACGTCGCCGTCGGCGTTGTCCGAGAACGCCCGATACAGCTGCGCCGCGGAGTTACGCGGGAGCGATCTCGGACTCATCGAACTCCTGTGGCGGTCGGGCGGTCGGACCCGACGATCATAGTGGCGAGGAGGTCCACGACATGCGATCCATCTGGCTCGCGTTGGCCATCATCTGGATCGTGTTCTGGGCCGGCTGGCTCGGCGTGGTGTTCACCGCGAAGCGCGGTCGGCGCGGCGGTTCGGGACTCGCCATGCGGGCCGGGGTCCTCATCGTCGGCTTCGTGCTCGTTCGGCTGCTGCATGGCCGTGTGCACGACGCCGACAACGTGCTGCAGGGCGCCGTCGGCCTCGCGCTGGTGGTGTGCGGGCTGGCGTTCGCGGTATGGGCCCGGGTGTACCTGGGCCGAAACTGGGGCCCACCGATGAGCGTGAAGCTCCGTGACCACGAACTTGTGACCACGGGCCCATATCGATTGGTGCGCAACCCGATCTACTCCGGGATCTGCTTGGCACTGGTGGGCACGGCGATCGCGGTGAACCTCATTCTCCTCGTCATCGCGGTGGGCCTCGGCTGCTACTTCGTCTACAGCGGAAAGGTCGAGGAGCGGATCATGGTGCGCGAACACCCGGACACGTATCCGGCCTACCGGGACCGCACCAAGATGCTCATCCCATTCATCTTGTGAGCGAACATAATTCGCGAAACCATCAGCCGGCCGCGGCCGCCGGGTAGCGGAGTCCGGTCGACGCGTGGCAGCGATACCCGTTCGGATTCTTCGCCAGGTACTGCTGGTGATAGTCCTCGGCGTAATAGAACGGCCGACCGCCCAACTCGTCGATCTCGGTGGTGATGTCGCCATACTTCTCGGCGGACAGCACCGCGGCGAATCGCTCGGCCGATGCCTTGGCGGCGGCCAGATCGTCAGGGTCGGTCACGAAGATCGCCGACCGGTACTGGGTCCCGACGTCGTTGCCCTGTCGCATCCCCTGTGTCGGATCGTGGTTCTCCCAGAACACCTTGAGCACCTGGTCGAAGGTGATCTGCTCCGGGTCGAACACCACCAGCACCGATTCGGTGTGACCCGTCTTGGCCGTACAAACCTCTTCATAGGTCGGATTCGGCGTGTAGCCCCCGACGTACCCGACCGCGGTCGTGTAGACCCCGGGCAGCTGCCAGTAGATCTCCTCGACGCCCCAGAAGCAGCCGCCGGCGAGCACCACCGAGTGCAGCCCGTCCGGGAACGGCGGTTTGATCGGATTGCCGTTCACGAAATGTCTATTCGGCACGGCAAGCGGAGTGCTGCGTCCCGGCAGCGCATCGGCGGGTGCGATCATTGACGTCTTCGATCCGGAAACCAGCTGGTCAAACCATGACATGGGGCCATGCTACGCCCGATTCGGCGGCTGGGATCGGGCCCAGATCAACCGACTGTGAGCTAGCGCATATGATGTGCACCACAGCCAGGGTGACGCGTGTCACTCACGGCGAGCACGATGTGCCAGACGACCGAGGAGGCGCAATGGCAACGAGCCGACAGGCGGCGCGCCGCACGGCAGCTCCGAACAACACGGCGTCGACCGACGCCGACGAGTACATCCGCGTTGGATTCAGCACGACCGATATTCCGGTGTCCGTTCCCGCGGCCGAGCCGAGTACCCGCAGCGTCCCGCTGTGCGCCGTATCGGTTGTGGTCCTGCTGGTCGTGCTCGCTCTCATCGTCTTCAGCTGACGCTCGGGCCGCTCCCGCAGACCTCAACCGAGGTTGATGCCGGTTTGTCTGACCCCGTTGCAGAACGCGATTGCGCAGTGCAAGGGTGGAACCGTACGCGCATCATGTACCCCGAATAACCACTAGCAATAAGCGAGAGGAACACCGTGGCTGAATACACGCTGCCCGATCTTGATTACGACTACTCCGCGCTGGAGCCGCACATCTCCGGTCGAATCATGGAGCTGCACCACGACAAGCACCACGCCACCTACGTGAAGGGCGCCAACACCGCGCTGGAGAACTTCGCCGCCGCGCGTGAGGACGGCAGCATCGCCGGCAAGGTGTACCAGCTCTCGGCGAACCTCGCGTTCCACCTGGGCGGCCACACCAACCACTCGATCTTCTGGAAGAACCTGTCGCCCAACGGTGGCGACAAGCCGACCGGTGACCTCGCCGCAGCGATCGACGACCAGTTCGGCAGCTTCGACAAGTTCCAGGCACACTTCACCGCGGCTGCCACCACCCTGCAGGGCAGTGGCTGGGCCATCCTGGGCTACGACACCATCGGCGGCAACCTGGTCATCCAGCAGCTGACCGACCAGTCGGGCAACACCTCCGTCGGCCTCGTGCCGATCGTCATGCTGGACATGTGGGAGCACGCCTTCTACCTCGACTACCAGAACGTGAAGCCGGACTACGTCAAGGCCTGGTGGAACGTCGTCAACTGGGCCGATGCGCAGGAGCGCTTCGCCAAGGCTTTGTCGAACACGATCATCGCCGGCTGACGTCAGCCACGCGCGAACCTCAAGCGGCGGTCACCCCGAGCGGGTGGCCGCCGCTTTTTCGACGCCTCCTGCAGCTATCGATTTCGGTAGCCCCAACTCTCAAAATAGGGCCTCCTACCTGCGCAAATAGGGTTCGCTATCAGTTGCAAGCAGCCGGTGCGGGCGCTTACCGTTGACGCATGCTCACCGCCCTCCTCGTCAGCTTCGGCGTCATCTTCGTCGCCGAACTCGGGGACAAATCGCAGTTGATGGCGATGACCTATGCCCTGAAGTTCCGCTGGTGGGTGGTGCTCGCCGGCATCACCATCGCCACCACGCTCGTCCATCTGGTGTCGGTGGTGGTCGGCCACTTCATGGGTCTGTCGATTCCTGGCGACATCATGGCGATCGTCGGCGGCCTCGCCATGCTGATCTTCGCGCTGTGGACACTGCGCGGCGATCGGCTGGACGACGATGAATCCGGCCACGCCGACCGGGTCTCGAAATCCGTTCTGTTGGCAGTCATCTCGTCGTTCTTCCTGGCCGAGCTCGGCGACAAGACGATGCTCGCGACCATCACGCTGGCCGCCGATCACGACTGGGCCGGGGTGTGGATCGGATCCACGGTCGGCATGGTCGCCGCCGATGCCCTGGCGATCGTCGTCGGCGCCACCCTCGGCAAGCATCTGCCGGAGCGGGCGATCGCACTCGGAGCCGCCGCCCTGTTCGCGATCTTCGCGGCGTGGCTCCTGGCCGAAGGGCTGGCGGGGGCGAGTGCCCCGCTCATCGCGGTCACCGTCACCGCGCTCGTGGCGATCCTCGCGGTCGGCACCTGGGTCATTCGCCGCGATCGCCGCCGGGCCGTCGATACCCTCGCCGATCCGGCGACCGACCTGAAGACCAACGACCCCGACAAGCTGACTCCCGCGCCGTAGTCCGGTCGATACGGACGCCGAATCCCGGCGGCTAGGATCACCGCCATGCAGATTTCAGGTTCAGCAGTCCTCGTCACCGGTGCGGCCTCCGGCCTCGGTGCCGCCACCGCCGCTCGTTTCGCCGCCGCCGGCGCCACCGTCTTCGGCCTCGATCTCCAGCCGAGCATCGACAAGGCCGGCGCCACCCCCGGCGTGACGCTCATCGCCGCGGATGTGTCCAGCGAGCACGAGGTGACCGGGGCGCTCAAGACGATCGCGGATTCCGGTGTGCCGCTGCGGGTTGCGGTCAACTGCGCCGGTGTCGGCTGGGCGTCACGCATCCTCACCAAGGAGGGCCCGCACGACCTGGAGCTGTTCACCAAGATCATCACCATCAACCTCATCGGCACGTTCAACGTGATGCGGTTGGCCGCCAACCTGATGCAGAGCCAGGAGGCCGTCGACAGCGACGGCCAGCGCGGCGTCATCATCAACACCGCATCGGTCGCCGCGTTCGAGGGCCAGATCGGCCAGATCGCCTACTCCGCATCCAAGGGCGGCGTGCACGCGATGACGATCAGCGCCGCGCGTGATCTCGCCCGGATCGGCGTGCGCGTCAACACGATCGCGCCCGGAATCATCAAGACCCCGATGATGGCCGGCATCACCGAGGAGTTCCAGAAGACCCTCGAGGCGTCGGTCCCGTTCCCGGCCCGCCTCGGCGAGCCGGACGACTACGCGCAGCTGGCCGAATTCATCGTCGGCCACGACTACATCAACGGCGAGACGATCCGCATGGACGGCGCCATCCGCATGGCCCCCCGCTAGCTCGCGCCAGCTGAACGACCGGCTGCGTTATGACCAAGGCCCGCAAGGAAAGACGCCTTAGCAGGCCTTAGTCAACCTTGCCGGATCGCCCAGCTGATCACGAGCTTGTCGGCGCCGGATGGACGATCGGCTGCGTTTTCGGTCGGCCCGCATAGGACCGCACTATCGCGTGCCTCCCTCAGCCTTGCCGATCGCCCATCTGATCACCGACTAACCACCGGACACCAGACACCAGACGAACCCGTCGGCCCGATCAGCGGTCGACGGGTTCGGTCTTCTTCTGGACCAACGCCTTCGACAGCCGCAGCAATGGGGCGGCATCGCCGTCGATCCCCTCGCCGTCGCCGGGCAACACCTCGTGCACCGCGCCTTCGGTCTTGCCGTGCTCGCGGTAGTAGTTCAGCGCATAACGCAGCCAGTCGACCTGGTCGTCCGGCTCATGATGCTCGAAATCGGCGGGGAGACGGGGGCTCAGCTGGACGAGGGCATCGCGGACCTCGACCACCCGGCGCTGGTAGCGCAGCGTGACCGAGCCACCGACGCTGTCGTCGCCGTCGCGGCCGGGCAGCACGACGGCGGGGATCGTCTCGGTCACCGTGCGCCACAACGGATCCAGCGTTCGCAGGTCCCGACGATGCCGCCGATCGCCGGCCATCTTGAGCCACCGTGCGCGGGCCATCGGGTAGATGACACCGGCGAAGAACATGACCAGGCCGGCGCCGGTGAGATAGGTCGCGACCGTCAACAGCGTCGGGACCGTGGCGGTACTGGTTCCCGACAACAGCACGAACACCGTCTGCACCAGCGAACCCGACCCGATCAGCAGGAGGCCCAGGGCCATCGCGGCGAGCGTGTGGCGCAGGTAGCCATCTGCCACCTGCACATAGCGGTAGAGCGACAGGACGCATTGCGCGAGGCCGTACACCAGGTAGCAGCCGCCGATGATGAAGAACAGCGCGAAGCCGACGTTCTGCACCGACCATTCGGAGATGCTCACGGTGCGTATCTGCCTGGGCGTCAACTGCATTGCGATGTTGAGGCCGACCACCGCGATCACCAGCGGCGCCGCCTCCATGCCGGCTCGTCGTTGCCGACTCGATTCGGCCGAACCGAAGAACAACACCACGATCAGCGCGGCGACACCGATCGCGAGCAGCGTATAGAACAGCGCCCGATCAGCGCCGTTGAACACGTGCCGATCGATCGAATGCTTGACCTTCGATCCCTGGATAACGAATGCCAGGGTGATCGCCGTGATCGACACGGTCATCGCGATGGGCTGGAGCCCACCACTTTCACGGCGCAGGCGATCGATTCGCCAGCACAGGGCCACGGCGAACAGGACGAGAGCGATCGCGTTGATCAATCCGATCATCAGCGCAACCTACAACCAGCCGTCATGGCCGCCCAACACTCGTTGCAGACCGCGCAGCCCCTGGTGGCTGGCCGAGGTGCCGACACCCTGCTCGGCTCGCGAAGACCATTCGCCGATGAGTGACGCGAGCATCTCCGCCTCCCATTCACGTTCGTCTGCGTAGCAGGTTCGTTGCATCGCGGCAGCAGCATCCTCGTCACCGACGGCGCCGGCCGCGGCTGCCGTGAGCGCAGCCATGCCGCCCTCGCCGATCATCTGATGACCGGCGATCAAATGGCCGAACTCGTGAATGACGATCTGATCGCGATGCAGTTTAGTGGTGTTGGCCTGATAGAAGAAATAGTCCGCATCCTCGGCGACCAGCCAGACGCCGTTGGGCATACCCGCCGGCAACGGATGCGCGATGAGCTTGATCGGTCGACCGCGCTGCTCGCCGAACCGCTGGCAGAGCTGTTCGGCGTCCAGCGGAAGGTCCAGGTCCAACGACCCGAGAACCTTACGAGTGAGGCTGCGGAGTGCGCGCTCTGAACGAATGACGCAAACCCCCTGCTGACGGACTAGTCGGCCGTTCCGCCGGCCGCCAGGTCCGGCGGATCAGCCGGAAGACCTTGCTGTACCCGCAACACCTTAATCAATTCGTTCACGACGGTGACCGAATCACTGGACAAACCGGCCAACCGGAACGCCGCGAGCTGCACGTTCGTGTCCGCCTGCAGCCGCATCATGTCGATCTCGTCGCGCGTCCGCTGGGCAGCGCGATCCTCGAGGAAGTAGTGGACGTCGACACCGAAGGCGGCGGAAATGCCCTCGACGGTGCGGAACGACGGCGACTTCGCCTTCCCGGAGCGCAACTGGCTCAGATACGACTCGCCCAGCCGGAAGCCCAACTCAGTGGACCGCTGCGCGATAGCCTTCGCACTGTATGCGCGGCCGTTCGGCCCCGGAACGGTGCGGAACAGCTCTTCGAGCCGGCGCGCAAACAGCCCGGGCTCGATCTGTGTAGGTCCGTCACTCGGCATGTCACCACTCGCCGTCATAAGCTCCAACTCTCTTCAGCACAGTGCCGCCCCGACTGGCGACTTACATCCGCCGATATACGACAGATTCGATCAAGTACACCCGCATCTATTCACTACTTCGCACACTGTTTGCTATATGATACGGGTGACCTTTGTCGTAATCAAGGCACAACAACTAACAGACCGTCTCACATAGACTGCACAGCAGGTTCCCACAACTGCGGTACTCCCGCGCGCCCAACTCCGGGTTTGGCGGATACCACCAGCACCGACAACAAGGACGACATGCAACTCCGACCGCGTAAGCAAGTTGCATCGCATCGCGCCGCGGCACGGCGTCGCAATCTTTTATACGCGTTCCTGCCCATTTTGTTGATCACCTTCGCGGCCGCGTCGATCGGCTTTTCTGCGGCATCCGCCTCGCCGGTGGACGGTGGAACCGGCAGCGCCGGGGCCGGCAGCGTTGGTAGCGGCAGCGCCGGAACCGGGAGCGCCGGAACCGGGAGCGCGGGAAGCGGCAGCGCCGCGGCCGGTTCCGGGAGCCTCGGGGCTGGAGCCGGAAGTGTCGGGGCTGGAGCCGGAAGTCTCGGGGCCGGAGCCGGGAGCCTGGGCGCCGGAGCCGGAAGTCTCGGCGCGGGCGTCGGCAGTCTCGGCGCAGGAGCCACCGGAAGCCTCGGTGCGGGCGCGGGAAGCCTGGGTGCCGGAAGTCTCGGCGCGGGAAGTCTGGGCGCGGGAAGTCTGGGTGCCGGAAGCCTCGGCGCCGGAAGTCTCGGCGCGGGAAGTCTCGGCGCGGCCGGCATCGGTGTGCTGCCCTTCCTCCTGCCCGGTCTGCTGCCCCCACCCGCGGCGCCCAATCCGGGCAATCCCGGGCCGGCCGCGCCGGCCGCCCCGGCAGCCCCGAACGCACCCGCCGCACCGAACGGTGGCGGCGGCACCGGCGCGGCACTGCCGGGCGGCGGACACTCCGCGCCGGCGCCACGTCCTGCGCCCGCGCCGCCGAACGCGAATCCGGCGCGCCCGCCGGCGCCGGTGACCGCCCAGCAGCACGCACCCGCATCGCAGCCGCAGGCGCTGCAGATCGCGCCGAGTACCGACCACACCTGCCTGTTCGGAGTCTCCGACAACGGGAGTTGCTCCGGCGCCGAGGCGCTGCGCGGGCTCGCACCTGCGGGCCTGCTGATCCTCGGGGCCCTGGCCCTCCTGGGCAGCGGCGCATTCGTCGAGGCATTGCGCGGCGCGGTCGGACGCTGAGCGGCCTAGAGGTCCTCGAAGTACGGAATCTGCTGCACCGCAGCTGAATCCATCCATTCGCGCAGGACCTTGGTGGCCTGCACGTCGTCTTCGTTGTACTCGAGCAGCCGCGTGCGCTGCGCGAGGTCCGGCTCCGCGGCGATGCCTGCATCGTCGGCCATGCCCACGGCGAGCTGATACCAGTCCATCGAGGCCTCGCCCCCGGCCTCGTCGTCGCGCCAGGCGAAGCCCGCGGCCGGAGCGATGCGCTTGAGGCCCTTGCCATGCGGGCAGATGAACGACAGGCCGACGTATTCGAAGACGTCCACCCACTGGTCGGAGGCGATGAATCGCTCGACCTCGGCGAGCGGCGGTATCCCCGGCCGCCCGACGAACCGTTTCGCCGAGCCCAGCAGCCAGCGGTTCTCCGCCTGCTGCGAATAGCAGTACGCGGCAAAGGTCTTGCCCGATTCGGCCGCCAGCTGTCGCTCGGTCATCAGCCAGCCCCAGAACTCGGCGAACGACCGCGCCTCGTCGTCGGTGGGCAGCGGATCCCAGGTGACGAACGGCCGATAGCCGTCCGCCGCCGAGCCGGCCGTCGTGTCGGTCCGGAGGGTGCCCCACAGATAGGCGCCGTCCTCGCCGAAACTCTCCATGTCGACATCGATCTCGATGTCTGCGCGCGGGATCGATACCGTCCGCACCCGACGCACCAGCGGCACCTTCGCCAGCCAGGCGCGGGCCATGATCACCGTGTCGTCGAGATCGGCCTGCGGCCCCTGCCCGCCGCGGGTCGGCCACCGCTCCGGTGGCGGACCCCCGTAGGCGGCCAGGTCATCGATGGTCCCGATCCCGATGCCGCGCAGCGCCTCCGCGCGATCGCCCGACACCACCACGCTGACGTCATGCCGCGCCTCCAACTCCGGACCGCACAGCTCCCACCAGCGACAGCTGCGGCATTCGGACACCCGGCTCGGGGTGGTCAGCGCGGCGCCGGCGGCGACCTGCTGCGCCCGAGCGAAGCGCTCGTCGTAGTCGGCGAGCACCGACGGCGAGTCCGGCTGGGCACGACCGGGCGCGCTGAGATCGATCACCACCATGCAGTCGGCGTCCAGGCCGATCACCGCGCCCAGCACCGGCTCGTCCGCCTCGGCGTCCCGATCTACCGCGGCCACCCCGAGGTCCTGCAGCATCCGGGTCAGATGCGCCAGGCGCAGCTGGTCGCGCCGCGAGTTCCGCAGCTTGCGGGTCGGGTCGAGAGCGGGCGCCCAGGCATCGATGGGGCTGGTGACCGGCAGCTGCTCGTCGACGGCCTGCTGCGCCGGGTCGACGACCGGGCCGCGGGGGGTGCTGATCCGATGGTTGACGACGATGATCGGCAGATATCCCGAACCTGACGCCATCAACAGCTCGCTGCGGCCGGACCGGCCACCGCCGGCGTCGTTCGGCAGGACCGCGTTCCAGATCCATGCGGTGCCCGACTCGATCGCCGCCATCGTCTCCTTGGCGGCATCAGCGGCCGGACCGTCGGCGATCGTCGCCCAACCTGCCGGCTCGAACGTCGCCCGCAGCGTCTCGCGGACCCGCGCCCGATGCATGGCCGCGGCCTCCTTGCGCCGCCGGACGCTCGGCGGATCGGGCACCGGCGCGGGCGGACCGCTCTGGCCCGGCGCGACGCCATGGTCGAGCGCGAGGCGATGCTCGCAACCCGACAGGTCACGGGCGGCCAGAACAGTGGCACTCACGGGCGCAGTCTCCCCTTCCGTCCGCAGCTGGGCGGCGACGCTGGACCTTGCGACACCTGAGGCCGCTACGGACACGCTATGCAATGCTTGTACCGCATCACAGTGACAACACGTGACCGGATTGACTTGGCCGGATTGCGACGGCCGAGCAACGCGGGCCGGATCGATCCGGCTGCGGCACCGATGGCATCGATGGAGGTTCGGCAGATGGGGCTGTTCAAGAGCCGCGCGCAGAAGAAGGTCGAGGCCGAGCAGAAGAAGGCCCACGCCCAGGCGATGATCGCGAAGGCAGAACTGGCCGCCCGGCTCGACGCACAGGCGGCGAAGAAGCAGTTCCGCAAGTCGCGGCGGCAGGAGCGCGCGCTGGCCAACAAGGCCCGCAAAGCCCAGGACAAGTCGGAGAAGCGCGCCGCCAAGGTGGCCGCCGAGACCAACAAGGCCAACCTGCAGATCGCACAGCTCAACGCCCAGGCCGCCGCCGACGGCACCCTGCTGAACACCAAGCGCGTCAAGCGCTACCTGTCGGTGGCCAAGGTGGTGTCGCCGGTCCTGGTTCCCGTCGCCTACCGCGCCGCCACCGCCGCTCGCGAGCAGCTCGACAACTTCCAGGCCAATCGCTCCGGTCTGGCGGCGGCCGACGTCGCGCGCTACGACGGATACGGCGCCCGATTGTCCGCGCGGATCGACCGCACCGAAACCTCGCTGACCACGCTCACCGAGACCAATCCCGACGCCGAAACCGCCGCGTTCGCCGACGCGATGCGCGGTCGCCTGACCAACCTGCGCGAAGCCGTCCAGAGCTCCGAGACGATGCCGGCCCCGCGCCGACGCGCCGCCCATCAGGCGATCGGCCGCGAGCTGGCGGCGATCGACGCCGATCTCCTCGCGCGCCGCGGGGTGCGCGCCTGACCCTGCCCGTTCCATGAACCGTTCTCTGCGCGCTCATCGCGATGTCGCCGCCGGTGCCGTCGCGCTGACGACGCCGACGCTCGCCGTCGCCGCCCACGCGCTGTCGAGCGGCATGGCACCGGGCTCGGCCGGGATCGTGCTCGTCGCCGGCAGCGGCCTCGCGGCCGGGCTGATCGCCCGTGGCCTGCGCTCGCTCCCCGCGATGGCACTGCTGCTCACCGCCGCCGCGCTCGTCAACCACCTGCTGCTGACGGTGGCGTCGTCGAGCCAGATGCCCATGTCGCATGACTCCGACGCCTCGATGCTGATACTGCACGCGCTGGCGATCCCGTTGTGCGCGTTGCTGATCGTCGCCGCCGACCGCCTCTACGACATCGTCACCGCCGTGCTGGTGGCACTCGGCCGGCGCCGCCTGCCGCGACCCGCCGGCGTGCATCCGGTGCGGATCGTCTCCGCGCTTCCTCCGCTTGCCGGGCGAGACCTGGTCGGCAGCAACGGTTTACGCGGTCCACCGCTTCCGCAGTAGTGAGACATCACCAACCCGGCCGCGTCGGCCGCCGGGCCAGCCTGCGCGCGACCGATCGGCCCACGCGCTGGTATCACCTACTGCAGAAAAGAAATACCTTGAACAACACCGTCATTCGTCGTGCCCGTACCGTCGGCGTCGTCTCCGTCGCCGCGGCCGCCGTGGGCACCAGCTGCCTGTTCGGTTCCGGAGCCGCCAGCGCTCACGTGACCGCCACGGCCAACGGTCTCAAGCAGGGCGGCTACGGCGTGATCACGCTGAACGTCCCCAACGAGTCCGACACCAACGCCGCGACCACCGAGCTCACCGTCACCATCCCGCATCTCAAATCCGCTATGCCGCAGGCCAAGCCGGGGTGGAACGTCACCGTCCAGAAGGACCCGCAGAGCGACGAGGTCGTCCAGATCGTCTGGACGGCCGCGCCCGGCACCCCGGGAATCCCGCCCGCCCAGTTCGATCAGTTCCAGCTCGCGGGCGGACCGCTGCCGTCGAGCCCGGAGATGTCGCTGCCGTCAGCGCAGAAGTACTCCGACGGCACCGTCGTCGACTGGAACCAGCCGACACCCGCGAACGGGGACGAGCCCGAGCACCCGGCTCCGACGGTGAAGCTCGCGCCCAAGTCCGCCGGCGGGAACGACCACGGCGACTCCAGCGACGAGGCGACCGGATCCAACGACCACGCCGACAGCCAGGACGACACTGCGCGGTGGCTGGGCGGTGCCGGCATCGTGATCGGCGCGCTCGGACTGGGCGCCGCGGCCGGCAGCCTGCTGACCCGGAAGAAGGGTGGCGACAAGTCATGATCCGCCGCGTCCTGATCGCCGCGGCCGGTCTGCTGGTGCTGCTGGTCGGCGGCACCGGGCTGGCCGGACCGGCGTCGGCGCATTCGCGCCTGATCGGCTCCGACCCGGCGAACAACGCGTCGTTGACCGCCGGCCCGCAACGGATCACGCTCACCTTCAATGAGGCGATCCAGTCCGACTACGCGGTGCTCAATGTCGTCGGGCCCGATGAGAAGCACTATTGGCAGCAGGGCGATCCGGACGTCAGCGGCGACCACCTGTCGGTGGCGGTGCGCCCGCTCGGGCCGACCGGGAAGTACACCATCAACTGGCGCGTCACCTCGGCCGACGGACATCCGGTCCAGGGTCAGCTGTCGTTCACGCTGACCCAGGCCGGGACCGGAACGCCGGGACCGGAGGTGTCGTCGGGCAAGTCGGGCTCGTCCGGCGTCCCGTGGTGGCCGTTCGCGATCGTCGCCGTACTGGTGTTCGGCGGCGGTCTCGCGGGCACCGTCCTGATCGGCCGGAAGCGCAAGTAGGGCGATGACCGCGGGTTCCGCCGATCCGGTTGCACGCGTACGCATCTGGCGCGTCCTGATCGGGTCGGCGGTACCCGCCGCACTGCTCGGCGTCGGGCTGGGCTGGGCACTCGCCCACCCGGCCGGCCCGCAGGCCTCCGCGGTGACCGGCGGGGCTGCGGTCGCGTTCGGGATCGCGGTCTTCGGCCTGGCATGGCTGCCGGCGACGACCGGTGCATCGGCGGCCGCCATCGCCCGGCCCGTCGCGATCGGCGCCATGCTGTGGGCCATCGCAGCGTTCCTCACCTCCTGGATCGAGGTGGCCGAGCGCGCCGACCGATCGTTGACGGCCGTCAGCACCACAGATTTCTTCACCGTCAGCGGCAACGGCCTGCCGTCGCTGGTCGCCACCGGATGCGCCGTCCTGGCCGCGCTCTGGGCGTGGAGCCAGCTGCTCGGCGGTGCCCGCTCGATCCAGATCGGGCCCGAACTCGCCGGCGCCGTCACCGCGGTCGGGGTCTGCGTCGGACCGGTCACCGGACATCTCGGCCAGCACGATTTCGGGTCGGTGGCCGTCGCCGTGCACACGCTCGCCGCGGCATGGTGGTGCGGTTCGCTCGCCGCCATCGCGCTCGTCGCCCGCGGCCGCCGCGACTGGGCCCGTCTGCTGCCCGTCTTCTCTCGGCGCGCCCCCTGGGCGGTCGGCGCCCTGACCGTGTCCGGAATCATCGTGGCGGTAATGCAATTGGACTCGGTCGGCGCGATCGTCGACACGGGGTACGGCCGGGTGATGGTCGCCAAACTGGTCGGCCTCATCGCGCTGCTCGGCCTCGCGTGGCGCCACCGCAGCCGCTGGGTGCCGCGGGCCGCCGACCACCGGGCGACCGAGGCCGAGTCGCTCCGGCACGCCGTCCTCGAGACGCTGCTGATGGCCGTCGTGCTGGGGCTCGCGGCGGCCCTGGCGACCACGGCCGCCTAGCCCCACCCATCCCGCGCTGGGAATGCCGCGAATTCTGCAACTCCGACAGCGGCACGACGCATGACGCGGCGCCGAAGGGGCATCATGGATATGTACCCGGGCCGACGACGACGGAGGATCACATGACTGCCAGCAAGCCCGTCGGTCCGCCGGATCCGACGCCGCTGGTCGGTGCCAGCATCTCGGCCGACGACGACACCGATGACACCCCGGACCAGCCGCATTTCACCCAGCTGCGCCGCGTCGAGCCGACAGCGCTGTCCGATCGCGACCCGATCAATCCGGTACCGCTCGAGGCGATCGCCGGCGTCGTGCTGCTGGTGGTCGCGTGGCTGCTGATCCGGCGCCGGCGACACCGCCGCGCCTGAACTCCTACCGTCCCGGGAACACCCGCACGAGCCGCACCACGTACGGCACCAGCCGCACGTAGAGGCGCCGGGGCAGGAACGGCAGCAACGGCGAGCCGGCCAGGCCGAGCCCGCGCTGTGCCGCGATCGTCTGCGATTCGGTGTACTTGAGCAGGCCCTCGCTGCCGTGCCGGCGGCCGACGCCGGAGATGCCCATGCCGCCCATCGGAGCCGCGGTCGAACCCCAGGCGGCGCCGTAGCCCTCGTTGATGTTCACCGTGCCCGACCGGACTTCCGCGGCGATGCGCCGCGCCTCCGCCGAGTTCTTGGCGAAAATGCTGGCGTTCAAACCGTATTCGGTGTCGTTGGCGCGGGCGATGGCCTCGGCGGCATCGGCGACCGGATAGATCGACACCAGCGGACCGAAGGTCTCGTTGGCGTAGCAGTCCATCTCCTCGCTGACATTCGACAGCACGGTCGGCTCGAAGAAGAAGGGGCCCAGGTCTTCTCGACGCTTGCCGCCGGCAAGGACGGTCGCGCCCTTGGCGACGGCGTCGTCGACATGCGCCTGCACGGTCTCGACCTGAGCGGCCGAGGCCAGCGAACCCATCTCCGGGGTGAAGTCATAGGTGTTGCCCAGCACCATGTTCTGCACCCGCTTGGCGAACTTTTCGGTGAACTCGGCGGCGACCGGCTGCTCCACGTAGATTCGCTCGATCGAGATGCAGAGCTGACCGGAGTTGGAGTACGCGCCGCGCGCCGCACCCTCGACCGCCTTGTCGATGTCGGCGGTCTTGGTGACGATCATCGGGTTCTTGCCGCCCAGCTCGGCCGAGAAGCCGATGAGCCGCTTGCCCGCCTTCTCGGCGAGCGATGCGCCGGTGGCCGACGACCCGGTGAACATCAGATAGTCGGCGTTGGCCAGAATCTCCTGGCCCACAACCGATCCCGGTCCGGGGACCACCGCGTAGAGATGCTTGGGCAACCCCGCCTGGTACAGCAGCTCGGCGGCGACCAGTGCCGAGTACGGCGTCTGGCTGTCCGGCTTGAGCACCACCGCGTTGCCCGCCATCAGCGCCGGCACGGCGTCCGAGACGGTCAGCGTGATCGGGTAGTTCCAGGGCGAGATGATGCCGACGACGCCCTTGGGCTGGTAGCGCACCCGGGTGTCGGTGGCGACCGGCATCATGCCGGGAACCCGCTTGGCCGACAACAGCTTCGGACCGGCCTTGGCGTAATGCCGCGCGGTCATCGCGACGTCCAGGACCTCTTCCTGGGCGTAGTGCCGGGCCTTGCCGGTCTCCGCCTGCACCACGTCGATCAACTCGTTGCGGTGGCGGTACACGAGATCGGCGAAGCGCAGCAGGATCGCGGCCCGCTCCTTGGGCCAGACGCGCGCCCACTCGCTCTGCGCCGCGCGGGCCCGCTCGAAGGCGACCTTCACGTCGTCGGCGGTGCCGACCGGGATCGTGGTCATCTCGGTTCCGGAGAACGCCTCCAGGACCGGGCGGCTCTCCCGGGCGGACGGATCGTCAATGGCGGCGAGGGCGCGCAGGCGGTCGAATACGGCGGCAGACGGCTTGGGCATCGATAACTCTCCGAGTCGCGGGTTGGGGCTTGAGCGCTTGTTGACGGCCTGTCTAAAAGCGGCTGTAGGCAGTCTAGCGATTGCTCGAAGCGGACTCACCGCGCCCGCGACCCCGTGCCGTCTGGGTCAGGTCAGGTCCGCCTGCCCCGCGACCACCACGCCGTACAGATCCGCGATCGTTGCGAGGGCGCCGGCATGCAGCTTCTCCGCCGATACGTCCCCGGCCGCGCTCGACAGCGCCCGGGTGGCACATGCGTCGGCCACCACGGTCGGGCGATTGCCGCGCAGGAACGCGCCCTCGGCGGTGAAGGTCACGCACATATGCGTCATGAAGCCGGCGATGATCACGTTCTCATGACCCGCCGCATCGACCCGATCGCCGAGGTCGGTGTTCACGAATCCGTTGGGTGCGGTCTTGACCACCACCGGCTCGCCGCCGGCCGGCGCCACATCCGGATGAATGGCCCCGATATCGGCGCGGATGTCATACGGCGTGCCGTCGCCGCCGTCGTTGACAACGTGGATGACCGACGCCCCGGCCGCGCGTGCCCGCCCCAGCAGCTCGGCGGCCGCAGTCAGCGCCGGCTTCCAGCCATCGAGCTCCATCACGCCCCGCGTATAGGTGTTCTGGTAGTCGACCAGGATGAGCGTCGCATCGGCGAGGAGCGCCGGGGACGGATCGAATCCGTTGAGTTCGCGCAGGGTCGTGCGGGTCATGAGTAGGCCTCTCGTCATCGGGTGATGTGCGCTTTCGACGCTATGATCGCCAGCGAATGTCCGCAATGACGCCTAACATGCAGATACCGACATTCATAAGAGGCGGCCCCCTTGTCCAATCCATCGCGACTGATCGTCGTCGCGCTGTTCGACCGCATCGACCTGCTCGACGTCACCGGGCCGCCCGAGGTATTTGCGCTGCTGCAGCGCGAGATGGACGAGCCGACCGGCTATCGCGTCGTGCTCGCCGCCGAATCGCTCGCGCCGGTCACCACATCGGCGGGGGTGCGGATACTGCCCGATGTCACGTTCGACGATGTCAGCCGAGCGCCGGTCGACACCCTGATCGTCCCGGGCGCGGTGACGGTGGGCGACGACCGCACGGTCACCGCGGTCTGCGACCCGAGCGTCGTCGAGCGCGTCCGACTGCTCGCCGAACGCGCCCGGCGGGTGGCCTCGGTCTGCGTCGGAGCGCACGTCCTCGCGGCGGCCGGATTGCTCGACGGCAAGCGCGCGACCACGCACTGGTCCACCGCACGGCAGCTGGCCTCCGACCATCCGCAGATCACGGTCGACGCCGATCCCATCTTCATCCGCGACGACCGCATCTGGACAGGCGCCGGCCTGACCGCCTGTCTCGACCTCTCGCTGGCGCTGGTCGCCGACGACTTCGGACCTGAGCTCGCCGCGCGCGTGGCCCGGCAACTCGTCATGTTCGTCAAACGGCCGGGCGGACAAAGCCAATTCAGCGTGTCCATCGAGCCGGCCTCGACGAGCCATCGCATCGATGATCTGCGGCTGTACATCGCGCAGCACCTGACCGACCCGCTCACGGTCGGCGAGCTCGCCGAACAAACCCACGTCACCGACCGCCAGATCACCCGGATCTTCAAGAACGAACTGGGGATGACGCCGGCCGCCTACGTCGAGCAGGCTCGGGTCGAGGCGGCGCGACAGCGACTGGAGGCCGGCGACGACACGCTGTCGCGTGTTGCCACGGCATGCGGCTTCGGCACGACCTCAACGCTCACCCGCGCCTTTCGACGCACGCTCGGCATCACCCCGACCGAGTATCGCGAGCGGTTCCGAGTCCGGTAGGGCCGCCATGTGAGCGCCGTCATGCTCCTGATGCGACGATGTTCGTCTTGATTTACATTTGGTCCGGATCGTCAAACTTATTAGTGAACATTACGGTTTGCGTCACCCAATTGTGTTCATGTTGATGGATCTTTCGGGTAGTGTCCGTTCGTCGTCCATTGCGGGCGACCCCTTGACCAGAAAGCTCGATCCCATGACTGAGACCCTCACCCCGACCTCGTCGCAGTCTGCGTCCGCGGAACCGACCGTGGGCCAGCCCGTGACCGTCTTCGCCGGTACCGACGACCAGGTCGCGGGCCACATCGTCGACGATTTCGGCGACAACCGGGAGACCGAGTCGGAGGCCCATACGGTGCATCTGGAGCGGCCCAAGCGGTGGGCCGTGCACACCGCCGACGGACTGTTGATCTTCGTCGACACTGCCGACCTCACGATCGACGCCGACTCAGACGCCTGACCGCGTCTCGGCAGTCGCGCAGTCCCTTCGGAGCAACTGACAGTGGAGAACCCACCGGAACGCGCGGATGCCGTATCTCGGGAGTGACGCGGCACCGCGGCGTTCCAGTGGATTCAGAAAGCCGTATCGGATCCGCTGACGCGAGCGTTCCTCTAGTTCGGAAATTCACACATTGGTGGAGGACACCCCTCCGGATTCCCCCGCGGGGTCAGCCCTCGGTGACGACCACGATGCCGTCATCGTCGCTATAGAGAATGTCGCCGGGGTTGATGACGATGCCGCCGATCTCGACCGGTACATCGCGCTCGCCCGCCCCGGTCTTGGTGGACTTACGCGGATTGGTGCCGAGCGCCTTGATGCCGATCTCCATGGTCCGGAGCACCGCCGAGTCGCGGACGGCTCCGTGCGCGACGATCCCGGCCCAGCCGTTCGACCGGCCCAGCTCGGCGATGATGTCGCCGACCAGCGCGGTATGCAGCGAGCCGTCGCCATCGATCACCAGCACCCGGCCCTCGCCGGGCTCGCCGAGGACCGACTTCAGCAAAGCGTTGTCCTGGAAGCACTTGACGGTGACGACCCGGCCGACGAACTCGGTGCGGCCGCCCATCTGCCGGAATTGGGTATCGCAACTGCGGACGTCCGCACCGATCTCATCGACCAGATCGGCTGTGGCGGTGAAAGACAACTCGCTCATGCACGTACTCGCTTCGCTCCGTGCGCGCATGAGGCACAAGCGCGCTGTGTTGAATGATTCGCTCGCTGACGCTCGCTCATGCGCCAACCCTACTGTCGAGTGAAACAGCTGATGGGCGGGCCCTACGGGGCGTCGGCGACGACCCTGGCCGTCATCCCGCCGATCTCGACGACGTCGCCGGGCCGCAGCTGCCGACCCCGACGGGTCTCGGTGTCGCCGTTGACATGCACTTCGCCATCGCCGATGACGGCCTTCGCGTCGGCGCCGGTGTCGATCAGATTGGCCAGCTTGAGAAACTGCCCCAGTCGAATCGACTCGTCCCGGATCGGCACGTCCTGCAATGTCATCACCTCGCACACTAGATTCCCGGCATATTCGATAATCGACCAATGACTCAGCTGGATGCGCCCGCCGCCGCGGCACCCGCGGCCCGCTCGGCGTCGGACCGTGTCCCGCAGTGGCTGCGCCGGATGCTCGCGAACGCACCGCACCGGGTGTCGGTGGCCGTGGGCATCGTCGCGGCCGTCTCGCTGCTGTCCAGCGTGTCGGCCGGGTTCCGGCATCTGACGCAGGTCCCGCGCGATTACCTGAACGACTACATCATCCTCGCACCGGATACGAGCTTCGCGTGGGCACTGGTGCTGGCCTTCGTGGCGATCGCGCTGTCCGCCCGCAAGCGGATCGCCTGGTGGCTGCTCGTCGGCTACGTCATCCTCTTCGGCCTGTCCAATGCGCTGTACCTGTTCGACTACATCGCCGAACAGAACTACGGCGCGGCGCTGAGCTTCACCGAGAAGGCGAATACCTATGTGGGGCTGGCGGTTCAGATCTTCGTCCTGCTGTATCTGATCGCCACGTATCGGCAGTTCTACACCAAGGTGCGACGGGCGGCGGTACTGCAGGCCGGCCTGGTCCTGGCCGGCGGTCTCGCGATCGCCACGCTGATCGGCTGGGGCCTGGTCGAGCTGGTGCCGCACACCCTGCGGTCGTCCGAACGACTCCTCTACGCCTTCGGCCGCGTCGTCACCTTCGCCGCCATCGATACCCGCACCTTCGACGGTCGCCACACCTACGGATTCATCAACTCGCTGCTGGGCCTGCTCGGCGCCCTCGCCCTGATCGCCGCGGCGCTGGTGCTGCTGCGCTCGCAGCGGTCGAACAACTCGCTCACCGACACCGACGAAGAGCTGCTGCGCGCGCTGGTGGCCCGCTACGGCGACGACGATTCGCTGGCGTTCTTCTCGACCCGGCGCGACAAGGCCGTCGTCTTCGCGCCGAATGGGTTGGCGGCCATCACCTATCGCGTCGAAGTCGGGGCCTGCATGGCGGGTGGCGACCCGGTCGGCGATCCGAAGCATTGGGGCGCCGCGGTGCGCGAGCTGGTCGCCGTCGCCGACCGCTACGGCTGGCAGCCGTGCGCGATGGGCGTCAGCCCCGCCGGCGCGCAGGTCTACGCCGACGCCGGCTTCATCACCCTGAACATCGGCGACGAGGCGATCGTCAAGGCGCGGGCCTACAGCCTCTCCGGCCCGGACATGCGGATGGTGCGCCAGGCCGTGATGCGCTGCCGCCGCGCCGACATGACCACCCGGATCCGGCGCCACCGCGACCTGTCGCCCGAGGAGATGGCCGCGGCGATCAAGCGGGCCGACGACTGGCGCGACACCGAGGAGGAACGCGGCTTCGCGATGGCGCTGGGCCGCCTCGGCGATCCGCGCGACGGCGACTGCATCCTGGTCGAGGCCGTCCAGCATGCCGGCACCGACAAGGAGCATGTCGTCGGCATGCTGTCCTTCGTGCCGTGGGGGCCGACGGGCGCCTCGCTGGATCTGATGCGCCGCGACCGCAGCTCCATCAACGGCATCGTCGAGCTGATGGTGACCGAATTCGCCGAGGGCTCAGAGGAATTCGGTATCACCGAGATCTCGCTGAACTTCGCCGCCTTCCGCGAGATCTTCGAGTACGGCAACCAGATCGGCGCCGGACCGGCGATCCGGCTGATGCACGGCGCCTTCACCTTCATGTCGCGATACGTCCAGATGGAATCGCTGTACAAGTCCAACGCGAAGTTCCTGCCGGAGTGGCGCCCGCGCTACCTCTGCTACGAGGACTCGCGGGCCATCCCCCGCGTCGGCATGGCCGCGCTGCTCACCGAGGGCTTCGTGAAACTGCCCCGATTCGGCCGACCGCCGCGCAGCAGCCGGGTGGCGCCCGCCGTCCCGTCCGGCGTGGATGTCCCGGCGCTAGTCACGTCGTTGGCGCGGGACAAGACGATCGTGGACGCCGGGCCACGGCGACCGGAACAAGTGCGCGTGCGGCTGGCCAAGGTCGATGAGCTGATCGCCGCCGGCATCGACCCCTATCCGCCGGCCCGGCCGCCCACGCATTCGGTCGTCGCCGCCGCGGAGGCGGTCGACGGCACCGATGTCCGGATCGCGGGACGGGTGTTGCGACTGCGCGACTTCGGCAAGGTCATCTTCGCCGTCGTCCGCGACTGGTCCGGCGAGATCCAGGTGCTGCTCGACTCCGCGAATATCGCCTCGGACGCACCGGATTTCGCGGCCGGCGTGGATCTGGGCGACCTCGTCGAGATCACCGGCACGATGGGGCGCAGCCGCCGCGGCGAACAGTCGGTGCTGGCGACCGACTGGCGGATGCTGGGCAAATGCCTGCATCCGCTGCCGGACAAGTGGAGCGGTCTCACCGACCCGGAGGCGCGGGTGCGCCAGCGGTACGTCGACCTGGCGATCAACGAATCGTCGCGCGAGACCCTGCGCATTCGCAGCGCGGCCGTGAAGGCGATGCGCGATCACCTTGCCGCACAGGACTTCCTCGAGGTCGAGACGCCCATCCTGCAGCGCATCCACGGCGGCGCCAACGCGCAGCCGTTCCTGACCCACATCAACGCCTACAACCTGGATCTCTACCTGCGGATCGCGCCGGAGCTGTATCTCAAGCGCCTCTGCGTCGGCGGCGTCGAGCGGGTCTTCGAACTCGGCCGCAATTTCCGCAACGAGGGCGTCGACTTCAGCCACAATCCCGAGTTCACCAGCCTGGAAGCGTATGCGGCACATGGTGATTACCAGACGATGCGGATCCTCACCCAAGAGATGATCCAGGCCGCCGCCACCGCCGCGCATGGCGAGCCGGTGGTGCTGCGCCCCGACCTCGACGGCCGCCTGCAGCCGGTGGACATCTCGGGCGAGTGGCCGGTCAAGACCGTGCACGACGCCGTCTCGGAAGCACTCGGCGAGGAGGTGCGGCCCGACAGCGAGCGCGATGAGCTGCGGCGGCTGTCGGCCGCGGCGCGCATCCCGTTCCGGCAGGACTGGGGCGCCGGGCATCTGGTCCTGGAGATGTACGAGCATCTGGTCGAGTCGAAGACCACCCGTCCGACCTTCTATCAGGACTTCCCCGTGTCGGTGTCACCGCTGACCCGCCAGCACCGCACCATCCCGGGGCTCGCCGAGCGGTGGGACCTGGTGGCCTGGGGGTTCGAGCTGGGCACCGCCTACAGCGAGCTGACCGACCCGATCGAACAGCGCAAGCGGCTCACGGCGCAATCGCTGCTGGCGGCCGGCGGCGATGCGGAGGCGATGGAACTCGACGAGGACTTCCTGCAGGCGCTCGAGCATGCGATGCCGCCCACAGGCGGACTGGGGATCGGAGTGGACCGGGTGATCATGATGATCACCGGCCGCTCGATTCGGGAGACGCTACCGTTCCCCCTCGCGAAACCGCGCCTCGACGGCGCCAGGTGAACGATCGGCTACTTCTTGAACCGGGCCAGGTCGGCGGTGGTGACCAGACGCTCCTGATCCGCGCACAGGGCGCGTGCCAACCGGCGGTGTGCGAGGTAGCCACCGGTGCCGAAGAGATAGCCGCCGAGCACGACGGGACGCGCTAACTGCGCGCGACCGGCCAACCGCATTGCAATCACTTCCTGATGAGAATCTCAAACACAATTATTGATAGTTTATGTACCGGCGAGTAGGGCCGCCACTTAAATCATCGTGGCGACGCTCACAATGGTTAGCCCGCGACACACCATGAGCTGAAATCATTCGAACGATCGACGGTCGACCAGGCAGTTCACCAGTGGGCAGTGCGACCGAGCGGTCAGTTCAGCCCGGCCAGGTAGTCATGCGCCCATGCCAGCGCGCTCACACCCGGCCGCACCTCGTAGGCGCCGTAGTCGGTATGCGCACCACCCTCGACGAACGCGTTGTACTCCATGATCTGCTGACGTGCCTTGGCATCGCTCAGCTCATTGGTGACGTTGCCGATGCCGCCCTGCAGGATCATCTGGTTCAGCACACCCGCGGCCAGCGCGGGGTTCTGCCCGCCCTCGGCGAGCGCACCGGCGATCTTGGTGACGTAGTAGTTCGGCGGCGTATTGCAGTACATGTCGTTGGGGTCGCAAATGGTGTTGACCCGATTCGACACCCAGCCGAAGCCACCCGGGCGCGGCCCGCCCACGCCTTCGCCGCCGAGGGGCCGACCGATCAGGTGGTCGCCGCGACCGCGCCGCGGATCCGACACCAGCACCACGCCGGCAACCTGCTGCGGACGGATCCGGTCCTGCCCGGTACCGATCCGCGCGGCCAGATCGCCGGCCGCGTCGGCGCCCTGGCTGTAACCGATCAGCGCCACCTTCGATCCTGGGCAGCGCTGCAATGCCTGCTCACCCAACCGTTCGGCGACATCGATCGCCTGGGCCTTCGAATTCGGGTAGACCTTGCCGCCGTTGTCCCACGGAAAGAAGGACTGGCTGTAGTTCACCGCGATCACGTGCTTGCCCGCGCCGAGCCCGGCGGTGGCCCGCGACAGCATGCCGGGCACGCCCGCGCCGTTGCGGGGACCGTTGTCCCAGGTACCCGGGACCGCCAGGACGAACACCCTCGCACAGCCCGGTCCGGGTACGGGCGCGGCGGCGGCGGTTCCCGCCGCCAAACCCAATCCGGTTGCGGCACAGGACATGATCGCCAGGCCTGCCAGCGCGCGACGCAACGACATTGTGGATCTCCTCAGTCTCACGGGATGCCTTGTGCGAGACCGCATGCCGGTCCCGCCTATCGGATCTGAGGCTACCGAGGAACCACCAGGTCAGCCACCGGACGGATGCAGATCACAGCCGGCGCCGGAAATGCGGCTACCGTTGCGGTGCTTGAGTCGGCACGATCGGCGACGGCAGTGTGGTGGTTCCGGTCAGGAACTCGTCGACCCCGGCGGCCGCCGAGCGACCCTCCGCGATCGCCCAGACGATCAGCGACTGACCCCGACCCGCGTCGCCGGCGACGAACACGCCCGGCACGGTGGTCTGGAAGTCGTCAGCACGCTTGACGTTGCCGCGCTCGTTGTACTCGACGCCGAGACCGTCCAGCAGTCCGGCGCGCTCGGGGCCGACGAAGCCCATCGCCAGCAGGACCAGGTCGGTCTCGATCTCGAAGTCGGTTCCCTCGACCTTGTTGAACCGGCCGCCCTCGAACTTGACCTCGTGCGCCTTGAGCGCCGTGACCTTGCCGTTCTCGCCGACGAACTCCTCGGTATTGACCGAGTACACGCGCTCGCCGCCCTCTTCGTGCGCCGAGGACACGCGGTACATCAGCGGATAGGTCGGCCACGGGGTCGACTCGGCGCGCTCGTCCGGCGGACGCGGCATGATCTCGAACTGGTGCACGATCTCCGCGCCCTGACGCAGCGAGGTGCCCAGGCAGTCGGCGCCGGTGTCGCCACCGCCGATGATGACGACCTTCTTGCCGCGCGCATGCAGCGGCGGCAGGCCTTCGGCGTCCACGATGTCGTCGCCGGCCGCGGCCTTGTTGGCCCACGGCAGGAACTCCATCGCCTGATGAATGCCGTCGAGCTCGCGGCCCGGGACCGGCAGGTCGCGCCATGCGGTTGCGCCGTTGGCCAGCACCACCGCGTCGAAATCGGTCTGCAGCTGCTCGGCGGTGATGTCGACGCCGACGTCCACGCCCGCCTTGAAGACAGTGCCCTCGGCCTCCATCTGTTCCAGACGGCGGTCGATATTCGACTTCTCCATCTTGAATTCGGGGATGCCGTACCGCAGCAGACCGCCGATTCGGTCGGCCCGCTCGAACACGGTGACGTCATGACCGGCGCGCGTGAGCTGCTGTGCCGCAGCCAATCCCGCAGGGCCCGAACCGACGACAGCGACCTTCTTGCCGGTCTTCACCGTCGGCAGGACCGGCTTGACCCAGCCCTCGTCGAAGGCGTTGTCGATCAGCTCGACCTCGACCTGCTTGATGGTCACGGCCGGCTGGTTGATGCCGAGCACGCACGACGCCTCGCACGGCGCCGGGCACAGGCGCCCGGTGAACTCCGGGAAGTTGTTGGTCGCGTGCAGCCGCTCGATGCCGTCGGCCCAGCGGCCCTTGTACACCAGGTCATTCCACTCGGGGATCAGGTTCCCGAGCGGGCAGCCGTTGTGGCAGAACGGGATACCGCAATCCATGCATCGGCTCGCCTGGGTCTGCAGCGTGGAGTGGGCGAAGTCCTCGTAGACCTCTTTCCAGTCCATCAACCGCAGGTCGACCGGCCGCCGCTGCGGCAGCTCACGCTCGGTGTTCTTCAGAAATCCGCGCTGATCACCCATTTGCGGCCTCCATGATCGCTTCGTCCACGTTGCGGCCCTCGGCCTTGGCGACCTCGATCGCCAGCAACACTCGCTTGTAATCCCGCGGCATCACCTTGCGGAAGTTCTGCCGTTCGGTGGCCCATTCGGCCAGGATGCGCACGGCCACCGGCGATTCGGTCTCCTTGGCGTGCTCGCCCACGATCGCCCACAGGAAGTCGGCGTCCTCGAGATCGATGGTCTCCATGTCGACCAGCTCGGTGTTCAGGTTCGCCGCGAAGGTCCCCTCCGGGTCGTACACGTAGGCGATGCCGCCCGACATGCCGGCCGCGAAGTTGCGTCCGGTCTTGCCGAGGACCACCACGCGGCCACCGGTCATGTACTCGCAACCGTGGTCACCCACGCCCTCGACCACCGCGGTGGCGCCCGAGTTACGGACGCAGAACCGCTCGCCGACACCGCCGCGCAGCAGGATCTTGCCGCCGGTGGCACCGAAGCCGATCACATTGCCCGCGATGATGTTGTCCTCGGCGACGAAGCCATCCGGGGCGTCCTTGGGCGGCCGCACGACGATCTCGCCGCCCGAAAGGCCCTTTCCGACATAGTCGTTGGCGTCGCCTTCGAGTCGGAGCGTGATGCCCTTGGGCATGAACGCACCGAAGCTGTTGCCGGCGGATCCGGTGAAGTCGATCTGGATCGTGTGCTGCGGCAGGCCATTCGCGCCATGTGCCTTGGTGACCTCGTGGCCGAGCATGGTGCCGACCGTCCGGTTCACGTTGGTGATGTCCGAGTTGAAACGCACCGGCTCGCGATTGTCGATCGCCTCGCGGCTGGCGACGATCAGCTGCTGATCGAGCGCCTTGTCGAGGCCATGATCCTGGGTGCCCGAGCAGTACGGGTCCTGGTTCATGAACGGCGATTCGACCTGAGCCAGGATCGGCGACAGATCGAGCTTGCCGGCCTTCGCGCTCTTCCAGTGCGCCAACGCCTTGCCGGTGTCGAGCATCTGGATCTGGCCGACCGCCTCCTGCAGGGTGCGGAAGCCCAGGCGCGCCAACAACTCTCGCACTTCCTCGGCGATGAACATGAAGAAGTTCTCGACGAACTCCGGCTTGCCGGTGAACCGCTCACGCAGCACCGGGTTCTGGGTGGCCACACCCACCGGGCAGGTGTCGAGGTGGCACACGCGCATCATCACACAGCCGGAGACCACCAAAGGCGCAGTGGCGAAACCGAATTCCTCGGCGCCCAGCAGTGCGGCGACCACGACGTCGCGGCCGGTCTTGAGCTGACCGTCGACCTGCACCACGATGCGGTCGCGCAGACCGTTGAGCAGCAGCGTCTGCTGCGTCTCGGCCAGGCCCAATTCCCAAGGGGCGCCGGCATGCTTCTCGGACGTCAGTGGCGTCGCGCCGGTGCCGCCGTCGTGACCGGAGATCAGCACGACGTCCGCGTGCGCCTTGGAGACACCCGCGGCGACCGTGCCGACGCCGACCTCGGAGACAAGTTTCACGTGAATCCGAGCCTGCGGATTCGCGTTCTTCAGGTCGTGGATCAGCTGCGCCAGGTCTTCGATCGAGTAGATGTCGTGGTGCGGCGGCGGCGAGATCAGGCCGACGCCCGGCGTCGAGCCACGGACCTCGGCGACCCACGGGTACACCTTGTGCGGCGGCAGCTGGCCGCCCTCACCCGGCTTGGCACCCTGCGCCATCTTGATCTGGATGTCGGTGCAGTTGCTCAGGTAGTGCGCGGTCACACCGAAGCGGCCGGACGCCACCTGCTTGATGGCACTGCGGCGCCAGTCGCCGTTCTCGTCCGGGGTGAAACGGTTCGGATCCTCGCCGCCCTCACCGGAGTTCGACCGGCCGCCGAGACGGTTCATCGCGATCGCCAGCGTCTCGTGCGCCTCCGCCGAGATCGAGCCGAAGCTCATGGCGCCGGTCGAGAACCGCTTGACGATCTTCGACGCCGGCTCGACCTTCTCGATCGGGATCGGGTCGCGGTCGCCGAAGTTGAACTCGAACAGGCCGCGCAGGGCCGCCAGCTGCTTCGACTGGTCGTCGACCAGCTTCGTGTACTCCTTAAACACGTCGTACTGACCGGTGCGCGTGGAGTGCTGCAGCTTGAAGACCGTGTCCGGGTTGAACAGGTGGTACTCGCCCTCGCGGCGCCACTGGTACTCGCCGCCGACCTCGAGCTCGCGGTGCGCCCACTCGCTCGGCCGATCGTTGAACGCCAGCGCATGCCGTGCGGCGACGTCGGCCGCGATCTCATCGAGGCCGACACCACCGAGGTGGCTCTGCAGACCGGTGAAGTACTCGTCGACGAGCTCCTGCGACAGGCCGATGACCTGGAACAGCTGCGCACCGGTGTATGACGCGATGGTGGAGATGCCCATCTTCGACATCACCTTCAGCACGCCCTTGCCGGCCGCCTTGATGTAGTTCTTGCGCGCGGTGTCGAAATCGACCTCGCCGAGCACGCCGCGCAGGCTCATGTCCTCGATCGACTCGAACGCCATGTACGGGTTGATCGCGGCCGCGCCGAAGCCGACCAGCGCCGCCATGTGGTGCACCTCGCGGGCATCGCCCGCCTCGACCAGCAGGCCGACCTGGGTGCGGGTCTTCTCCCGGACCAGGTGATGGTGCACCGCGGAGGTCAGCAGCAGCGACGGGATCGGCGCCAGGTTCTCGTCCGACTCGCGATCGGACAGCACGACCAGCCGGGCGCCGCCGGCGATCGCCGCCGACACCTCGGTGAGGATCTCGTCGATGGCCTTGCGCAGTCCCG
The DNA here is from genome assembly GCF_000380485.1 of Jongsikchunia kroppenstedtii DSM 45133. Classification (GTDB taxonomy): domain Bacteria; phylum Actinomycetota; class Actinomycetes; order Mycobacteriales; family Mycobacteriaceae; genus Jongsikchunia; species Jongsikchunia kroppenstedtii. The sequence goes on from NZ_AQYG01000050.1 coordinate 366,451, forward strand.
CACCGCCGTCGGCGACCGGGTACAGGCCGCGCATCACCACGGACTTGTACTCCGGGTGGTTGCCGTCGGCGTTGATATGGATCAGCTTGGCCAGCTCATCGTTGTCCAGGATCGGTCCGGTCAGCTCGATCTGGTGGCACGACTCCGGGCCCGGATTCAGCAGATCCGCCTCGGCGCCGATCGACGTACCGATCGAGGTGACGACCTCCTCGCGGATCGCGTCCAGCGGCGGGTTGGTGACCTGCGCGAAGAGCTGCGAGAAGTAGTCGAACAGCATCCGCGGCCGCTTCGACAGCACCGCGATCGGGGTGTCGGTACCCATCGAGCCGATGGCCTCCGCGCCGGTGCGCGCCATCGGCGTCACCAGGACGCTGAGCTCCTCGGTGGTGTAGCCGAACACCTGCTGACGCAGGGTGACCCGGCTGTGCGACATGTGCTCGTGCGGGCGGTCGGGCAGATCGGCGAGCCGGATCAGCCCCTCCGACAGCCACTCCGCGTACGGGTGCTCGCTCGCGAGCTGGTTCTTGATCTCGTCGTCGCTGACGATGCGGCCCTGCTCGGTGTCGACCAGGAACATCTTGCCCGGCTGCAGCCGGACGCGGCTGACGATCTCCGACGGCTCGATGCCCAGGACACCGACCTCGGAGGCCATGACGACCAGTCCGTCCTTGGTGACCCAGATACGGCTGGGGCGCAGACCATTTCGGTCGAGCACCGCGCCGACCACGGTGCCGTCGGTGAAGGCCACCGAGGCCGGGCCGTCCCACGGCTCCATCAGGGTCGAGTGGTACTGGTAGAACGCCTTGAGGTGGTCCGGCATGCTCTCATGCCGCTCCCACGCTTCGGGGATCATCATCAGCACGGCATGCGGCAGGCTGCGGCCGCCCAGGTGCAGCAGCTCGAGCACCTCGTCGAAACGCGCGGTGTCCGAGGCGCCCTTGGTGTTGACCGGGAAGATCTTGTCCGCGGTGCCCTCGCCGAACACGCTGGTGTCGATGAGCGCCTCGCGGGCCCGCATCCAGTTCTCGTTGCCGGTGACGGTGTTGATCTCGCCGTTGTGGGCGACGCGCCGGAACGGGTGGGCCAGCGGCCACGACGGGAACGTGTTGGTGGAGAAGCGCGAGTGCACCAGGCCCAGCGCCGACTCGACCCGGTCGTCCTGCAGGTCCAGGTAGAAGCTGCGCAGCTGCGGGGTCGTCAGCATGCCCTTGTAGACGAAGGTCTTGCCGGACAGGCTCGGGAAGTACGCGGTCTCGCGGCCCGGACCGTCCTGGCCGGCGCCCTTGGTGCCGAGCTCGGTCTCGACCCGCTTGCGCACGACGAACGCCTTGCGCTCGAGCTCCATGCCGCTGGCACCGGAGATGAAGACCTGACGGAAGTTCGGCATCGCGTCGCGGGCGAGGGCGCCCAGCGAGGAGTCGTCGACCGGGACATCGCGCCAGCCCAGCAGGGTCAGGCCCTCGGACTCGACGATCTTCTCGATCGACGCGCAGGCCTGCTTGGCGTCCTCGGAACCCTGCGGCAGGAAGGCGATGCCGGTGGCATAGCTGCCCTCGGCGGGCAGGGTGAAGTCGACGACCTCACGCAGGAACCGGTCCGGAACCTGAATCATGATTCCGGCACCGTCGCCGGTATTCGGCTCGGCGCCGGCGGCGCCGCGGTGCTCGAGGTTCACCAGTGCGGTGATCGCCTTGTCCACCAAGTCGCGGCTGCGACGACCGTGCATGTCGACCACAAAGGCCACACCACAGGAATCGTGCTCATTAACCGGGTTGTAGAGACCGGTCATGCCCGGGGCTTGCTTCATTTCTTCACACCTTTTGCAACGCGTCGCGAGGACGCACCCAGCCAGCTGACCGCGCACAAGCAGCGGGCGCGCCGGACAGGTCGTGACCGGGCACGAGTTGGGGCCAGGTGCTACACCGATGCCCCCCGCTGCGCAGTGTGGGCTGTGTGCGCGGAAGTCGGGACCATCAGCACCGTTGCTTTCCGGTCTACTCAACTGACCCGATCCGGCGGGGGTGTCCCGCTGATCCAAGCCAATCGATAGATTTTCTCATGCAGTCGCCCCAACTCGAAATCGGATTCCGAAATCGTAGGCCTGAACTGCGGAAATGCCCCTACAGGCAAACCTGGCAAACGGGATAAACCGCCCTATCGGCGCGCAACCATCAACTGCGGCGGCATCACCGGATCGATCTGCGCCGCGGCCTCACCACGGTCGTGTTCGCGCAGTACATCACCCGGATCGGTGACATCGACCGACCAGCCGCGCCCCTCGAGGTATCCCTGCACGTTGATTGCCGACCGCCACAGCCGCCGCACGTCGGCATAGGCGTCCGCCGTAAAGGTCCGCGCGACCGCGGCACGATTGCGGGTGGTGAAGGCGGCGCTCGAACCCGGGGCGGAGAGTCGGTCGATGCCGTCCACCACGGCCTCGGCGTCGGCCGCCTCCAGGTAGACCAGCAATCCCTCGGCCAGCCACAGGGACGGACGGGACGGATCGAAGCCGTTGTCACACAATGCTTTCTGCCAGTCCTCGGTCAGGTCGGCCACCACCGTCCGCCGCCAGGATCGGCTCCTTGTAGTCGAACAGCTGCCGGCGATCGAGCTCATAGACGACGGTCTCCGCGGACAGCGGCAGACGCAGCGCCCGGGTGTCCAGCCCCGCCCCGAGCAGCACGATCTGGTCGACGGTCGCGCCGGCGACCAGATCATCCAAGAACACTGTGCGGGCGACGATCCAGTTGTACATCCGCCGCACCGCGGCCGGATCCCGAGAACGTCGGCCTGCGTCGGCGGCGAAACCGCCGGGATCGAAGCCGACGGCATAGGGATCATCGAACAGGGCATCGGGCCGGGCCGACTCGGTCGCGCGAGCCCGCGCCACCCCGAGCGCGGTATGGCCGACCGCGTCGATCGCTTCGGCGGCATCGGGATTGGCGCTCATCCGACCGATGATTCCCTGAAAACCTGACCGAGGCGACCCGATGACCGGTATATCCGGGTTCATGCGGCGCTCTGGTCCGGTTTTCAGGGGCGGTGAACGGGAGCGCCGAGCGGTAACGTCGGTGCGTGCGTCACGCATCGCCGATCGCGGCCGATTCCACGGGCACCGTGCTGCACCTGGGACCCGCGCTGGCGGTCGCCATCGTGCTGCTGGCCATCGCGGCCGCCGTGGTCCTGTGGCTGGGCCGCACCGGTCATCACTGGGCCGCGCTGTGGGCGTCCACCCGCGGCGGCGTGCAGCTGGCCCTGCTCGCCCTGATCATCGGCCTGGTCGTGCACAACCTCTGGGCCACAGCCGGATTCATCGTGTTAATGGCGGCGATCGCCGCCATCACCGCCACCTCGCGGATCACCCGCACCCGCCCGACGCTGCACGCGATCGGCGTCGTCGCGCTCGCCGTCTGCGCCGCCCCGATCGCGCTCGTGCTGGTGCTGATCCCGGCCGGAGTGCTGCCGGCGAACGGGCTCGCCCTCATCCCGACCGCCGGGATCCTGATGGGCAACGCGATGAACACCGCGTCGTTGACCGGGCGCCGCGCCAACGACGAGCTGCTCGGCCGGGCCGGCGAGGTGGAGGCGGCGCTGTCACTGGGGTTCGTCCAGTACGAGGCGCGCATGGAGGTTTGCCGCGAGGCTGCGGCGACCGCCCTGGTCCCCTCCCTCGACCAGACCCGGACCGTCGGCCTCGTCACCATCCCCGGCGCCTTCGTCGGCATGGTGCTCGGCGGCGCGAGCCCGGCCGAGGCGGCGATCATGCAGCTCTTCGTCCTCGTCGGCATCCTCGCGGTCGCCGGTGTCTCGCTCGTCGCCGTCACCGCGCTGGTGGCGCGCGGCGACCTTTACAGCGCCGTGGGTCGGGTCCCACGAACCAGCAGCTGACTCTGCTAGAGAGGTAGTAGAGCCGGCAACGACGCCGGCAGGGAGGAAGCAGATGGATCTGCCGACCCGAGTACTGACCATGGCCGCGGAGATCATCTCCCGGGGCGGAATGACGGCCGTCGCCGCCCTCGGTCCGGTGTCGCGCGCCGCGATCCCACGCCTGCGACCGCTGCTGAATCGCGGGATGGCACGGGCGATGTCAGTGCCCGCGGGCACTCGCTGGTGGCCGGACACAGAGAGCCCCGTCCCCGGCGAATGGGTGCTCGGCCCGTCCGTCGCCGCCGACTTCACCGCCCGCGGCATCCAATCACCCTCAGCGGCAGCGGAACTCGGTTCCGGCGCGATCTACTACATCCACGGCAGCGGCTACAGCGTCTGCTCACCCGCCACGCATCGCGCCCTGGTGGCGACGCTTTCCGATTTGACGGGTCTGCCCGCGTTCGCCGTCAGCTACCGCCTCGGCCCGGAGAACCACTGCCCGGCCGCGGGCGACGATGCGATCGCCGGTTTCCGGTGGCTGCTCGAGACCGGGTTCGCCCCCGGTTCGATCGTCGTCGGCGGCGATTCCGCAGGTGGCCATCTCGGCCTGGATCTGTTGCGCTGCAATCACATCGATTCGATCGCGCCGCCTGCCGCGCTCGTCTTCTTCTCGCCGCTGCTCGACCCGAGCTTCGCGCTGTCCGCCGAACAGGAGAAGGTGCGCCGCGATCCGCTCTTCACCGCGGCCGCGGCCAGACGCATCGTCGGCTGGTACGTCGGGGACGCGGCGTACAGCGATCCACGAGTGACCATACCCATCACGCCCGACCTGCCGATCCCGCCGACGCTGATCCACGCCGGCGAGCTGGAGATGATGTCGGCCGACGCGCGGGAGATGGCGCGGCAAATGACCGCCGCGGGAGGCCCGGTGACACTGAGGATCTGGCCCGGACAGGGGCATGTCTTCCAACTGATGTCGGCGGGCAGCACAGCCGCCGGGCAGGCCATCGCCGAAGCCGCCGGCTTCATCCGGGCCTCGCTCGGGTCCGGCGGGCGCAGCCTGGCCCAGTAGCTGCAAAGCGCGGATACTCGACGGCACAGCCAGAGCTATCCGGAGGTGCCATGATTGCCGCGTTCTCGATCAGCCCGATGGGCGGCACCGACGAAGGCCCCGACGGCGGCGTATCGGCCGCGGTGGCCGAGGCGGTGGCCATCGTGCGCGCCTCCGGCCTGCCCTGCGAGACCAACTCGATGTTCACCAACATCGAGGGCGACTGGGACGAGGTAATGGCCGTGATCAAGGCCTGCGTCGACCGGCTGGCCCAGACCGCTCCACGGGTGTCGCTGGTGGTCAAGGCCGATATCCGGCCGGGGTACGACGGCCAGCTCGCGGCGAAGGTTGACCGCGTCGAGCAGCACCTGCGCGACGCCGAATAGGGAGTCGGGCCGCTCAACGGCGCGACTTCGGTTCCGTCTCGATCAGGTCCGCGACCCCTTCGTGCACCGCAGCGGTGACCCGAACGCGGTCGCCGGTGGCGAGCAGATCGAGCAGCGCGCCGCGAAGCAGGGCGAGCACGGCCGTGCGTTGCCGCTCGCCGGCGGCAGTGTGCCGAAACGCGGCCGGCTGACAGTGGGCGAGAACATCGAGCCAGTCGATGACGGTGCGGCGAGCGAAGTCCGCCCACGGTCCGCCGGGGTCGAGCAGCGAACGGGCGTAGCCCTCGGTCCACAGGACGAGCAGGTCTCGATGGTCGGGGTCGGCGAGCCAACCTCAGACCTACGAACTCGATCTAGCAGGGAACGCCGGCACCGCCGCCGAGGTCCCGGGTTCGCCCGGCGCCCCTCCCGCGCGGAGGTCTTGACCTGCTGCCGAAACGCAGCCGGTGGGCGAGCTACTTCGGCCGCGGCCGCCGCCGATCGGCATCACAACCATCCCCGTTGGTGCGCCTTCTGTGCGGCCTCGGCCCGGGTGCTCGCGCCCGTCTTACCGATCGCGCTGGACAGGTAGTTGCGGACCGTCCCGGCCGACAGATGCACATCCTGGGCGATCACCGCGACCGTCGCACCGGACAGCGCCGCACGGAGCACGTCGCGCTCCCGCTCGGTGAGCGGGTTGTGGCCGTCGGTCAACGATTCGGTGGCCAGCGTCGGATCGATCACCCGCAGCCTGGCATGGACCCGGCGCACCGCATCGGCCAGCTCGGCGGCCGGCGTGTCCTTGACGACGAAGCCCGACGCCCCGGCATCGATCGCCCGGCGCAGATAGCCGGGCCGGCCGAAGGTCGTGACGATGAGCGAACGCACCTGTGGCAGCGCGGCTTTCACGTCGGCCGCCACCGCGATACCGTCCTTGCCCGGCATCTCGATGTCCAGCAGGCAAACCTGCGCCCGCGATTCGGCGGCCGCCGCCACGACCTCGTCGGCGAGCAGTAGTCGGATCGATTCGGTCATCCGGTCACCACCAATCGGGTGCCGGCCGGTTCCCCCGGACCCACATCGAGCCGCCCGCCGACGTCGTGCACCCGGTCGATCAGGCCGCGCAGCCCGTTGCCGACGCTGCCGGTGAACCCGCTGCCGTCGTCCACCACGCTGATGCGGCGCCGTTCCAGCACGACCCGGCAGTGGGCCGCGCCGCTGTGCCGCACCACATTCGTGACCGCCTCCCGCAGCACCCAGGCGAACAGCGGCTGCATGTCTTCGTCGACCACCTCGACATCGACCGGCAGCTCGGGATCGATCTGCGCCGCGGACAGGGCCGTCCGCGCGGCAAGCAGTTCGGAGGCCAGGCTCGGCGCGCGCAGCCCGCCGACCGTGGCGCGCACCTCGCTCAGCGCCGACCGCGCGATCCGCTGCATGTCGGCGAGCTCGGCCTTGGCGCGTTCCGAGTCGATATCCACCAATCGCTCCGCCAGTTCGGATTTCACGGTCAGCACCGTCAGCGAGTGTCCGAGCACGTCGTGCACGTCCCGGGCCACCCGTTCGCGCTCGGCCACCACCGCCATCCGCTCGTCGATCGCCCGCTGCCGGCGCGCCAGCTCCTCCCGCTGCGTTTCGCGGATCTGCATCGCCCGCATCGCCGGCATCACCACGCCGACGACGAGCAGGGTCGCGACGGTCCCGCTGTCCAGCGACCAACCGGGCACGAGTTCCGGGATCACCAACGCCGAGCCGACGATGAGGATCACCAGTCCGTAGCCGACGAGCCCGGCTCGCCATCGCGTCGACTCGTCGTCCCGAAACAGGTTCGGGACCGCGAACACCGCGCAGGCCATCAGATAGGGAGCCAGCCCGAAGACGTCCTGCTGCAGCACCGGGACCAGCGCCGCCACGATCACGACCAGTGTCCCCAGCAACGACGCTCCGACCCGGCGCGGACGCGGGCCGGCGTACTCGGGCCCGAACATCGCCATCATGCAGACGACGGTGTAGGTCAGCGCGAAGAGTCCCAGGAGGACGAGGCCGATGATCTTCGCGGTCAACGAATGATCCGACTTGACCACGGAGGCAATGGGATAGATCAGAAAGACGAGCCAGATCGCGGCGAATATCCACCGCCGGTCGTGCCAGGCACCGCGCAGCCACTCGGCGAGAACGCCGCCCCGCTCGGGATCGGCGTTCTCGGCTACACAACGCTGCGTGGCGCTGGGCTCGGTTGTCACTGACGTTCAGTCCCTCGACGGAAGAAGTACATGGCCGCGGCGACCATGATCGCCGCCCACACCAGCACGTTGGCCACGATGATGAGCAACGACGCATGGTCCCCATGTACCGTAGCGCCGCCGGTGATCGGATAGGTGGCCAGCGCGTTCACCCCGTACATCGGCGTGAACTGCGCGAAGGTGAGCATGTGGCCGGACATCGGCACGAACACATTGCCCGCGAAGGCCAGCAGCGTGAGCACACCGCCCTGCACCTGCATCGCGGCCTCCGCCCTCAGTGCCGATCCCACGGCCAGTCCGAAGGCTGCGAACACCGACGAGCCCAACCACCCCAGCAACACCGCCGCGATCCAGTTCCCGGCCGGCGCGTCGGCGCCCGAGGCCGTGCCCACGATCGACAAGAGCACCACCGGCATCGCGGCGATCGACAGGGCGACAATGACTTTGGTGAGTACATAGGCGCCCGGCGACATCGGAGTGAGCCGCAGGGTGCGGGTCCAGCCCGCCTGTTGTTCGAGCGCGACGCTGGCCCCGTTGGACGCGGTCGCGAGGATCGCGCCGTAGATGGCCATGTGAATCATCACGTAGGCCGCCGCATTGGCGCTGCCGATCTTCTCGTGGCCGTAGCTCTGGCTCGCACCGAAGACGACGTACATCAGGGTCGGCATCGCCAGCGTGAAGATCATGGCGCGGCGGTTGCGCGCGACTCGCCGGATGTCGAGGCGGACGTACGTGCGGCTGAAGCCGCGCGGCAGACAGTCGGCGAAGCTGTGGGCGGCGGGAGCCGCCGCCGAGGTGAGGGCAGTCATCAGAGTTCCTTCTGTACATGCGAATTCGCGGTCTGGACATTGGGGGCGCCGGACGCCTGGGCATCGGAGGTGAGGGCGATGAACGCGTCCTCGAGTCCGCGAGCGACGACCTCGATCTCCCGAGCCCGCGTGCGGGTCAACAGGAATCGCACCAGCGCGTCCGAGTCGGCGACGGTGAAGTAGTGCCGACCGCCGCGGCGATCGGCATCCATGATCTCCGGGACCGCGGAAAGCGCTGCGCTGAAATCGGTTTCGGACATCTCGGCCGAGACGACCCGGCCGCACGCGCGGGCCCGGATCTGCGCGGTGTCACCGTCGGCGACCACCTGGCCGTCCGCGATCATCACGATCCGATCCGCGAACGCATCGGCCTCCTCAAGGTAATGCGTGGCGAACAGCACCGTGCGGCCGCGCTCGGCATCGCGGCGCATCGCCGCCCAGAAATCGCGCCGGCTGCCCACATCCATTCCGGCGGTGGGCTCGTCGAGCACGATCAGATCCGGGTCCGGCAGCAGCGCCAGCGCGAACTTCAGGCGCTGCTGCTCGCCGCCCGAGCACTTGGACACCTTGCGGTCCGCCAGCTCGGCGATTCCGGCCGCGGCCAGCGCGTCCGGCACCTGATCCACCACGCCGAACGCCGAGGCGATGATTCGCGCCGACTCGCTGACGGTGAAATCCGGTAGCAGCCCGCCGGTCTGGGTGACGGCGGCGACCCGGCCCGCCGCCGCGGCCTGCTCCGGACTGACGCCGTACAACCGCACCGAGCCGGAGTCCGGCCGCGACAGCCCGAGCAGCATGTCGATGGTCGTGGTCTTGCCCGCACCGTTGGGTCCGAGGATCGCCACCACCTCGCCCGGCTCGATGGTCAGCGTGATCCCGCGGACCGCATCGACCACGGCTCCGGCGGTCGACCGGAACGACTTGCGGAGTCCGGATATCTCGACGGCGGCCGTCGGCTGCGCGGTGATCCGGGCGTCGTTTCTCGTGCGATTACCCAATTCGTTCATGCATCCACCCTGCGCGTCGCGGGCGGCGGTCGGGAACGTCGGATGTCACCGATCCGGTATGACAAGTGTCATCGAGACCGGCCGCCGCGCAGGTCCGGCAGCGTCAGGCGACGATGTCGCCGAGCCAGTTCACCAGCGGCCGCAGCGTGCGCCAATCGGCGCGCACCTGATCGAGCAGCTCCGGGGTGTGAATGATCGGCTCGAAGCCGTACGAGCGCATGCCGAGCACGGTCTTCATCCGCAGCAGCTCGATACGCGGGTGGTCCTTCTCGTAGCCGCGGGGTGCGGTCTTGAGCCGCTCGCCGTCGATCTCGAAGCCTTCGCGCTCCAGCTTGCGCAGGATCTGCGCCAGTTTCTTGCCCCGCTTCTCGTCGGCCATCGCCTCGCGCAGCGCGGCCAGCCGCTCGCCCGACGCCTCGTACATGCCGCCGCCCACCCGGACGCCCGGGGCGGCCACCTCGATGTACCAGCCGGTCGCCGGCGCGACACCGACGAACGCGCCCTGATGCGTCTTATACGGCGTCTTGTCCTTGGCGAACCGGACGTCGCGGTAGGGCCGAAAGATCTTGGCCTCCCCGAATTCTCGGGCCAACGCCTCGGTCAGCGCCTCCATCGGCGCCCGCACCTGCTCGGCGTACACACGCTTGTGCGCCTCCCAGAACGACTTGCTGTTGTCGACCTCGAGGTCGTCGTAGAAGTCCAGGGCGCTGGCGGGAAAGCCGGTGAAGTCCACCTTTCAAGCCTACGGCCGGCCGGATGTCAGATCGCGGTTCGGCCGGTGAGAGCGTCGGCCCAGCCCGAGTCGGCGGCGCCGACGCCGCGCAGTAGTCGCGCGTACCGCGGCATCACGTCGACCGGCCGGTGATCGATCGCGTGCACGATCCAGTCCGCGGCCTCGTCCGACGACAGCGCCGGCAGCGAGTCGTAGTCGGCGGTCGGCGCGATCATCGGCGTGCGGATCAGCGGGAAGTACACCGTGGTGACGTCCACCCCGGTGCCGGCCAGCTCGGTCGCGATCGACCGGCCGAACGCCGAGATCGCCGCCTTGGACGCGGCGTACGCCGAGAACTTCGGCATCGACCCCGCCGGGACGCCCCACGTGGACACGTTGACGAAATGCCCATGCCCGGCCTCGACCATCCCCGGCAGCAGGCCCAGCGTCAGCTGCACCGGGCCGAAGTAGTTGAGCGCCATCGTCCGCTGGAAATCGTGCAGCCGATCGACCGAGTCCAGCACGCCGCGCCGAATGCTGCGGCCCGCGTTGTTCACCACCACGTCCGGCGTCCCGTACTCGGCGGTGATCACGCCGAGCAGCCGGGTGATGTCGTCCTCGCTGGACAGGTCGCCCGTCACCGCGTGGGCCCGGCCGCCGCTCGCGGCGATCCGGTCGACCACCACCTGCAGGTTCTCCGCCGTGCGGGCGACGAGAATGAGCTCCGCGCCGAGGTCGGCGAGCTTGATCGCGGCGGCCTCCCCGATCCCCGACGACGCGCCGGTCACCAGAATCTTCTTGCCGGACAGGCGATCCGCAGCCTGGTCGCGCGCGGTGAGATCACTCATCGCGAGCGGACGCTGGAGCCCGAACTTCACCAGTCTGTCGCCGAACAATTTTCCCGCAGCCGAACGCACCGTACTCATGACCTCACGGTAGGTCATTGTCGATGCGCGCCAACGGCCGCGGGAGCACAATCGACGCATGCGCACAATTCTGAACATCATCTGGCTGGTGCTGTCCGGCTTCTGGATGGCGCTGGGCTACATCGTCGCCGGCATCATCTGTTGCATCCTCATCATCACCATCCCGTTCGGCATCGCGTCGTTCCGCATCGTGCTCTATGCCCTGTGGCCCTTCGGCCGCACAGTGGTGCGACACCCGAACGCGGGCACGATGTCGCTGATCGGCAACGTCATTTGGGTCATCTTCGCGGGCATCTGGCTGGCCTTCGGCCACATCATCAGCGGAATTGCGTTGTGCCTGACGATCATCGGAATCCCCTTCGGAATCGCCAACTTCAAGATGATCCCGATATCGCTGATGCCGCTCGGCTCTGAAATCGTGAGCACTCGCGAACGCGACGCGATGTATTCCGGCAACGCGTACTACCCCAACGCGTGAGCGGGGCGTTTCCCTGGCGGCTACCGATCATCGCCGCGCCGATGGCCGGCGGGCCGTCGACGCTGGCGCTGGTCGAGGCGGTGGGCCGGGCCGGCGGACTCGGGTTCGTACCCGGCGGCTACCTGCCGCCGGCGGCCTTCGATGAACTCCTGGATCACGCCGACGCGCTGGGAGTTCCGTACGGCGCCAATCTGTTTCACCCGACCCGGCAGACCGGCGATCCCGGGGCCATCGCGGCCTACGCACGGCAACTGCAACCGCTGGCTGACGAGTTCGGCGCGACGCTCGGCGACCCGATCTGGTCCGACGACGACTACGCGCAGAAGGTCGAGGTGGTCGCCCGGCATCGCCCCGCCGCCGTCAGCATCACCTTCGGCAACCCGACCGCGGCCGACGTCGACGCGATCCGCTCCGGCAGCGGCGCACTCGTCGCGGTGACCGTGACCAGTGCCGAGGAGGCCACGGCCGCGGCGGCCGTCGGCGCCGATCTGCTGGTCGTGCAGGGCGCGGAGGCCGGCGGCCATCGCGGCATCCACGACGACGATCCGGCGCACCCGTTCGGCGCGCCGCTGACTCCGGTCGCCGTCCTGCTCGCCGAGATCACCGCCGTCACATCGGTTCCGCTGATCGCGGCCGGCGGCATCATGGACGGAGCGGCGATCGCGTCGGCCATCCGGCTCGGCGCCGCCGCCGCACAACTGGGCACCGCCTTCCTGTGCACCGACGAGGCCGGCACCTCGGCACCGCATCGCGCCGCACTGCTGGATCGCCGGTACCCCGGCACCGTGGTGACACGGGCGTTCTCCGGTCGACCGGCCCGCGGCCTCGCCAACGAATTCGCGGCCGATCACGCAGATGCGCCACCCGGGTATCCGGAGATCCACTATCTGACGAAACCCCTGCGCGGGGCCGCGATGGCGGCCGGTTCGGCGGCGGTCCCCAGCCTGTGGGCCGGCACCAACTGGCGCGCGGTCACCACCGGCCCCGCCGCCGAGCTGGTGGCCCGCCTGGCCGCCGAACTCGATCGCGAACTCTGACGGTCAGATCTCGGGACCGCCCGGGTTGCACTGCGACATCATCATCTCGTCATCGGTGACCACCGGGCGCCAGGGCTCCAGATTCCAGCTCGGCTTGTTCGGCTGGACGATCCGCGCGAATCGCCAATGGCAGTCGAACTGGGCCTGCATGCCGGGCGTGTCCGCCTTCGGGTCCTTCTTGACGACCTCGCCCCAGGCCTCGCCCATGTCGGCGGACGCCTGCGCCACACGCCCGTTGGGCGTCGGGACCACCTGCAGGCTCGGACCCTGCGGCGTCTGCACCCACTGCACATGATCGATGAACGGGGCGGCCACGCCGGGCGGATCGGTCGGGCCCGCATAGCTCGGCGCGGCGGTCTCGCTAGGCGTCTGCTGCTGGGCCGACGTCGTCGGCGCCGTTGTCGAACCGACGGTGTCGTCCTGCCCATGGCCCCCGCCGCTATCGCCGCACCCGGCGACGCCGAAGGCCAGCGCGCCGGCGCTCAGCAGTACGGCGAGTCCACGAATCCCGGTGCGAAGCATGGGGTGCAGGGTAATCGACCTCCGCGGGGCTCACATCGAACCGCAACGGCTCAGCGCCAGCGCTTCGCCCCGCCGATCGCGCTCGTCTCCGCCGGGTAGTCGATGATCGAGCGCCAGAAGTGGTCCGGCAGCTCGCGGCCCGAGCGCAGGGTCATCGCGAGGCCGGTCGCCATCAGCACCCCGGCGAGTGCCAGCCACACCGCCGCGATCGCGATCACCACCCACATGGCGATCACCAGCGGCCGGTACGGCGCGATCACCATGACGATCGGCGCGAACAGGAATCCCCAGCCGAGGAACGATGCCGACCAGGCGCGATCCGAACACATCACCCGGTGCAGCCAGCGCGGGGCGGCCACTTCGCTGCCGCCGGCCTCGCTGCTCCCGATCTCTCTGCTCACGGTGTCCATGCACCCATCGTCGGCCGGTGCCGGCCGCCCGTCGATTACCCGACAGGTAATGGCCCGGCCGCTAGCCGATGATGGCCAGCAGCCGCCGCAGCGCGGCCAGCTGCGCATCGAAGTCACCGTCGAGCTTGATCAGCAGCGTGCCGATGCCGGCGTCGGCATGCAGCCCGACCCGCCGCGCGATCATCTCGTCGGTCCCGAGCAGATTGGTGCGCCGGCCGATGTCGTCCGGCACCGCGGCGCGGGCGGCATCCTTGTCGCCGGACTGCCAGCGGCGGGTCACCTCCGCGATCGCCTCGCCGTACCCGGATCGGGTGAACGCGTTGTTGTAGAAGTTCGCCGACCCGCCGGCGCCCATGGCGCCGATCGTGAACGCGTAACCCGCGGCGTGCTTGCGCGCCAACGCCTTTTCACCGGCGGCGTCATCGGCGAACTCCAGCGCCACCGGCGCCACCAGGTCGATATCACTCAGCGACCGTCCCGCCTCCCGGGCTCCTTCCGCGATGGGGTCGAGAAACACTTCGGGTGTTTCCGGCATGAAGGTATTGCCCAGCCAGCCGTCGGCCGCGGCCCCGGTCAGTCGCAGATTCGCCGGGCCCATCGCGGCCACGTAGATCGGCAGCTCGCCCGGGACGATCATGGGGCGCAACGCTTTACCGGGCCCGTCGGGCAGCGGCAGCTGATACACCTGGCCATCGTGGACGAGTCGGTCGCCGCGGGTCACCGTCCGCACGATCTCGATCGTCTCGCGCGTCGTGGCGATCGGTTTGGTGAATCGGACGCCGTGCCAGCCCTCCATCACCTGCGGGCCGGACACGCCGATGCCGAGCCGGAAGCGGTCGCCGGACAACACCTGCAGACTCATCGCCGACGTCGCCAGCAGTGCCGGACTGCGCGAACCCAGCTGCACCACAAAGGTTCCCAGCTTGATCGACGAGGTCTTCGCCGCCACGTAGGCCAGGCCGGTCAGCGCGTCGTAGCCCCACACCTCGGGCGCCCACAGGCTGTCGACCCCCGCCTGTTCCGCGCGCTGGGCGAACTCGACCGCGCCGGGCAGCCGGGGCTCGATCATCACGCCGACTTTCATTCCGCCTCCTGTAGCGCTGGGTCGTTAGCTGGTGATCAGCTGGACGATCCGGCAAGGTTGGCGGAGTCCCGCACTACCGCTCTTGTATGCAGGACTTCGCCAAACGCAGCCGGTCGCTGCGCTGGCGCCAGCTAACCTCGAGGCTATGTTGCTGCGTGATGCCCCGACCACCGAAGCCACGATCAAGATCGACGCGACACCCGCCGCGGTGTGGGATCTCATCACCGACATCACCCTGCCGGCCCGGTACTCCCCAGAACTGCAGTCGGTGCAGTGGCTCGACGGCGCGACCGAGGTCGCCGTGGGCGCGCGTTTCCAGGGCAACAACCAGAACCCGCATATCGGGGAGTGGTCGACCACCAGCCGCATCGTCGAGGTCGAACCGCAGCGCCGGCTCGTCTGGCAGATCGAGGGCGATCCCGCCGCGGAACCGCCCGCGACCTGGGGCTTCGAGATCGACGAGGCCACGGGCGGCGTCATCCTGCGGCAATGGGCGCGCCTCGGCCCCGGCCCGTCCGGCCTGAGCATGGCGATCGCCACGATGCCGGACAAGGAAGCCCGCATTCTGGAACGCCGCCTCGGCGAACATCGCGCCGCGATGGAACTGAATCTCGAAGGCATCCGCGAGATCCTGGAGGGCGGCGGGGCCTGACGCGGCCGCGCTCGCCCGCCAGGGCTTGACACCCCGGCCGGGGAATGGCAGAACTGAAACGAAACTAGAACATGTTCCAGTTCTGCCCCTGATTCAGTTAGGCCTGCCGATGAGCACCGCGTCCACTCGTACCGAGATTGCCTCCACCACCCCGTTCGACCCGCTGCGCACCGGCGTCCACAACGGCCACATGATCGCGGCGGCGCTCACCCGGCACGCCCAGCGACCGGTGCTGCACCTGGGCGACGTGACGCTGACGGGTGCGCAGATGGCCGCCTCGATCAGCCAATACGCCCAGGCGCTGGAGAAGCTGACCGTCCCGGACAGCGGGTCGGCACTGCTCGCGCTGAACCGCCCCGAGGTGCTGCTGCTCATCGGCGCCGGCCAGCTGAGCGGCGCGCGCCGGACCGCGCTGCATCCGCTCGGGTCGCTCGACGACCACGCCTACGTGCTCGCCGATGCCGGCATCAGCAGCCTGACCATCGACCCGGTGCCGATGTTCGTCGAACGCGCGGCCGCGCTGCTGGAGAAGGTCGACTGCCTCACCCAGATCCTCACCCTCGGCCCGGTGCCGGACGCGCTCGCGGGTCAGGCCGTCGACCTGATCGCCGAGGCCGCCAAGTACGAGCCGCGTCCCCTGCAGGTCGCCGACCTGGCTCCCGACCACGTCACCTCGATCACCTACACGGGCGGCACCACCGGCCGACCGAAGGGCGTGATCGGCACCGCCGCCTCGATGGCGACGATGACGCAGATCCAGCTCGCCGAGTGGGAGTGGCCGGAGAACCCGCGCTTCCTCGCCTGCACCCCGCTGTCGCACGCCGGCTCCGCCTTCTTCCTGCCCACCCTGATGAAGGGCGGCGAGATGGTGGTGCTGCCCAAGTTCGACGCCGCGGACGTGCTGCGCACCATCGAGGAGCAGAAGATCTCCACCATGATGCTGGTGCCGTCGATGATCTACGCGCTGCTCGATCATCCGGACTCGCGCACGCGCGACCTGTCGTCGCTCAAGACCGTGTATTACGGTGCGGCGGCTATCAATCCGGTTCGCCTGGCCGAGGCCATCGACCGCTTCGGGCCGATCTTCGCGCAGTTCTACGGCCAGTCCGAGGCCCCGATGGTGATCAGCTACCTCGGCAAGGCCGACCACACCTCCGAGCGGCTGACCAGCTGCGGCCGACCGTCGGCCTTCCTGCGCACCGCGCTCGTCGGCGACGACGGCCAGCCGGTCGCACCCGGCGAACCCGGCGAGATCTGTGTCGCCGGCCCGCTGCTGTCGGCCGGATACCTCGGCCTGGAGGAGCAGACCGACGAGACCTTCGGCGGCGGCTGGCTGCATACCGGCGACGTCGCCCGCGCTGACGAGGACGGCTTCTGGTTCATCGTCGACCGCACCAAGGACATGATCGTCACCGGCGGCTTCAACGTATTCCCGCGCGAGGTGGAAGACGTTGTGGCCGAGCATGAATGGGTGTCGCAGGTCGGCGTGATCGGCGTCCCCGACGAGAAGTGGGGCGAGGCCATCACGGCCGTCGTCGTGCTGCGTCCGGATGCGCCGTCCGACGACGCCTCGGTCGCGAAACTCACCAGCGAGGTCACCGCGGCCGTCAAGGAGCGCAAGGGATCGGTGCAGGCGCCCAAGCAGGTCATCATCGCCGACGAGATCCCGGTGACGGCGCTGGGCAAGCCCGACAAGAAGGCGCTGCGCGCCAAGTACGGCGTCGCCTCGGCGGTCGGCCGCTAGACCGCCGCTCTCGACAACCGGCCTAGGGCTCGCCCGTGGGAGCGTCGTCCTTGGGCCGATTGTCGAATACGAAGTACCGCTGCGGTTTCGGCTGCGGCGACCGACGCCGCCGCAGTCGGGACAGGTCCAGTGTTCGGGTGCGCCGCCACAGCGCAACGGCGGCGAGCAGGGCCAGCAGGATCACACCGTGCGCCAGGAAGATCATCCCGATCGGGAGCCCGTAGCCGGCGTTCTTCGTCTCGCCGTGCGGCCCAACGCAATACAACGTCCAGTTGAAGGCCGTGCCGTCACCGGTGGAATAGGTGTCGGTGACGGCGTAGGGGGTGTAGCTGCCGCCGAGCTCCGACTTGCTGCAGAAGACCGGGGCGGTGAGCTTGAGCTCGCCCGGCCAGATCGCCGGCATGATGCAGATCGACATCGCGTCGATGAACCCGAGCACCAGCAGCACGAGCACGAGCGCGAAACCCATTCGCTTAGTGCCGGTCGCCATCGACGAACACCCCCTCCAGCGTGAACTGCGCAGAGTAACTTCCACGGTCCGAGTCGACCGTGACCCGGATGTGCCGCTCGGCCGTCGCCGCATCGTCGACATAGGCGCTCGTCGGCACCGCGCCCGACAGACTCGACCGCTCCACCGTCGTCTCGACCAGCGATCGCAGGTGCCGCAGCCCCGACACGGCCAACGGATCGAACAGCTCCGCCGTGATGTCATCGGTGCCGCTGACCCGGACGGGCGCGGTACGGCGCCAGGAGGTCGCACCGAAGTCGAATCGGTAGCCGTCCAGATCGACGGTCGATCCGGGGAGTGGGACCGCCGCCGACATCGAGCCCTTTCCGACGCTGAGCTGGGCGACCCGGCCGCCGGGGAACTGCTTGGCGAAGGCGGCGAATGCCTGGTCGACGAGGGCGTCGGTCATTCCGTTTCCGCGCCGGGCGACCTCCTTGTCGAAGTCGCTGCGGCTGACCTGGCCGATGCACGCCGTGAGGGTGAATGCCGCGACCAGCAGGACGGCCGGCCACCAACGTCTGGACATGCGGACATTATGCGATGCCCGACCGGACAATCAGAAATTATCGGGCACCGCGGCCGACTAACCTGCGTCGTCCCAACATTGCTGCAGCGCTTGAGCAAACAATTCCGGCGGCTGCGCACCGGAGACCGCGTACTTGTTGTTCAGTACGAAGAACGGCACGCCGCCGGCCCCCAACTCCGCCGCTCGCTGCTCATCCGCACGGACGGCATCGGCGTATTCATCCGAATCGAGCACGCGGCGCACGTCGGACTCGTCGAGCCCGGCCCCGGTCACCACGGCGATCAACCGATCAGGATCTCCGAAGAGTGGTTGCGGCGCAGCGAAATTCGCCGCATAGAGCGCATCGATGACGGCGTCCTGCTTGCCCTTCTCCAGCGCCAGGTGCAGCAGCCGATGCATGTCGAAGCTGTTGCCGTAGTCGCGTCCGTCGACCTCGTACCCGAGCCCGACCGCTTCCGCCTGCAGCCCGAGGCTGCGCTCGTTGGCCTCGGCCTGCTCGCGCGGCATCCCGTATTTGCTTGCGATCCAATCGATCACCTGCGCGCTGTGCCCCGGCGCGAGCGTCGGGTCCAATTCGAACGAGTGGTGGGTGACTCGCACCGCGTCGCGGTGCTCGAACTGCTCCAGCGCCTGCTCGAAGCGGCGTTTACCCAGATAGCAGAACGGACAGTTGATGTCGGTCCAGATATCGACGGAAACAGTCGGCGCCATGTGCCCAACCTACGCCGACGATCGGCAGGGTCGAAGAAATCCTTTGCGAAACAGCTACTATCGACCGTAGTAGAAGAGTACTATCGCTCGTAGTAGATCTGTCGCCGACGATATCGAGGAGGCGTGATGGATCTCGGCGTAGAACTGCATCATCCTGGGCCGCCGGTTATTTCACGCCCGCCCAGCCGCGCAGCAGCGACGCGAAGCCGCGGCGCGCGTCAATCACCTGCCCGCGGACGACCGACTGCACGATCACGCCGTCGAGCAGCGCGACCGATTGCGCTGCCGCAGCGTCCACGTCCTCACCGATACCCAAGCCGGACAACAGGTTCCGCATCCAATCAAGCACCTGGGCGTTGCCCGACCGGACGGAGTCCGCCAGTTCCGGATGATGCATCGCCTCGAGAAACAACGCGTACCGGGCCGCGGTCGCCGTCCGATCGTCCGCCGCCCGCCGCGCGGCCGACGCCAGCGCCTCGGCGGCTTCCTCCGCCGTGTCGGGCGAACCATCGGTCGATCGCCAGATCTCCGCATCGGCGGTCAGTAGCTGGTCGACCATGCCCCGCAACAAGGCCAACCGGCTGCGAAAGTGATTCGACGTCGTGCCGGCCGGTACCTGCGCCACCGCGTCCACCCGTAGTGCCGATCGAGAGGAGTCTCGATGAGTCCGACCATGGCTCGACAGGCCGCGCAGATCGACGCGCGCTACCACGCCGCGGCCGGGCTGCGGCGACAGCTCAACAAGGTGTTCCCCAGCCACTGGTCGTTCCTGCTGGGCGAGATCGCGCTGTACAGCTTCATCGTGCTGCTGCTGTCCGGCATCTATCTGAGCCTGTTCTTCGACCCGTCGATGGCCGAGGTCACGTACCACGGCGCGTATCAACCGCTCAACGGCGTGTCGATGAGCCGGGCCTACGAATCAGCGCTCGACATCAGCTTCGAGGTCCGCGGCGGCCTGGTCATCCGGCAGATACATCATTGGGCTGCACTGCTTTTCGCGGCCTCGATCATCTTGCACATGCTCCGAATATTCTTCACCGGCGCGTTCCGCCGGCCCCGCGAAGCCAACTGGCTCATCGGCGTGACACTGCTGATCCTCGCGATGTTCGAGGGGTTCACCGGCTACACGCTCCCCGATGATCTCTTGTCGGGCACCGGGTTACGGGCGCTGACCCAAGGCATGATGAGCATCCCCGTTATCGGCACCTGGCTGCATTGGACGCTGTTCGGCGGCGACTTCCCGGGCCAGGTGGTGATACCGCGGCTCTACATCATCCATATCCTGCTGTTTCCCGGAATCATCCTGGCGCTCATCGGCGCGCACCTCGCCCTGGTCTGGTACCAGAAGCACACGCAGTTCCCCGGCGTCGGGCGGACCGAGCGAAACGTGGTGGGCCAGCGGATCGTTCCCGTGTTCGCGCTCAAGAGCGGCGCCTTCTTCGCCATCGTGTTCGGCGTGCTGGCGGTGATGGCCGGTCTGTTCCAGATCAATCCGGTGTGGGCGCTGGGGCCGTACAGCACGGCCAACGTATCCGCCGGCGCGCCGCCGGACTTCTATCTGATGTGGACCGATGGTTTGCTGCGGCTCGTGCCCGACTGGGAGGTCTACTTCGGCAACGCCTACATGATCCCCGCGGTCTTCTGGGGCGTGCTGATCATCTCGGTGGTGTTCGCCACAATGTTCGCCTGGCCGTTCATCGAACGGAGGCTCACGAAAGACGTTGCGCACCATAATCTTCTACAGCGACCCCGCGATGTGCCGGTGCGCACCGCAGTCGGGGCGGCCGGGCTCGCGCTATATCTGGTGCTCACGTTGTCCTGCATGAACGACACCATCGCGCTGAAGTTCCATGTCTCGCTCAACGCGATGACCTGGATCGGCCGCATCGGCTGTCTGGTGCTGCCACCCCTGGTCTACTTCATCGCATACCGCTGGGCCCTGGCACTGCAGCGCAGCGATCGAGCCACGCTGGAACACGGCATCGAGACCGGGATCATCACCCGGCGGCCGCACGGTGAATACATCGAAATACACCAGCCGCTCGGCCCCGCAGACAGCCACGACCACCCGGTGCCGCTGCCGTATCAGGGCGCCGCGGTGCCGAAACGGATGAACAAACTCGGCGCGGCCGGGCGACCCGGCAGCGGCGGGCTGCTGCGTCCCGACCCGCCGCTGGAGCAGGAACTCGCAGTCGAACAGCGCCGGGCCGCGACCGCACAGGAGCACCGCGCGCTCGCGACGCTGCAGCGAGCCGAGCGACCCACCGCAGACGCGTCCGATGACGACGGGGAAAGCTAGCGGCACACGGCTGGATCCGGCCGCCCGCGACCGGCTGGCCGACTATCCGACGCCGGTGGCCGCCCAGACGAAGGTGCGCTTGAGCCACGACGGCGAGATCGCGCCCAGCCACGACAGGATGTGGAACGGCACACCGACCGCGATATGCACGCGGACCGGGATCCAGCGGAACTTGATCGCATAACCCACGGCCCTGGCCACATCGTCGGGGGTCAGGTGGACGCCGAGGCGCCGGGTCGATCCGATGTCCATGCCGTCGGTCATCGCCGTCGCAACGAACAGCGGCCACAGCGCCTGCACCTTGATGCCGTGCCGGCGCCACTCCAGGTTCAGCGCCTCGGTGAGACCGCGGACCGCGAATTTGGAGGCCGAGTAGCTGGCCAGTTCGGGCTGACCGTAGAGCGCCGACGCCGAGCAGAGGTTGATGACCTGCGAGCCTTCGGTGTTCTTCAGGTAGGCGAACGCCTGGTGGCAGCCATTGGCGGTGCCGGTGACGTTGATGTGGACGATGCGCTGATGCTTGGCGATATCGATCTCTTCGAACTTGCCCGACCAGAGCACGCCCGCATTGTTGACCAGCACGTCGAGCCGGCCGTCGGGGCAATGCCGGGCGAGCACCTCGCTCCACTGCTGGGCATCGGTGACGTCGAGGCGGTCGATGGTCAGCCGGCCCGGCGCATTCGGGTCGATCGAGGCGGCGAGCGCTTCCAACCCGGCGGTGTCGACGTCGGTGACGATGACGTCGAAACCCTTGTTCACCAATCGAATTGCGGTCGCCCGGCCGATGCCTGCCGCACCGCCGGTGAGAAACACACGCTTGCTCATACCCTGCCCCGTCGCATCGGAGTTCCTGTGTCGGTCGGCGTCAGGATATGACACGCGCCACTGCCGCCTTCGGTCCGACCGCCGCGACGATCAG
Organism: Jongsikchunia kroppenstedtii DSM 45133; assembly: GCF_000380485.1. Lineage (GTDB taxonomy): Bacteria > Actinomycetota > Actinomycetes > Mycobacteriales > Mycobacteriaceae > Jongsikchunia > Jongsikchunia kroppenstedtii. The sequence goes on from NZ_AQYG01000050.1 coordinate 388,321, forward strand.
TTCGGGCCGGCCAGCAGGGTGGCGCGCAGCCGATCGGCGAGCGCCTCCTTGCCCGCTCGCGACCAGGTGAAGCCCGCGTGCGCGCTGTTGAACCACTGCACCGTCCCGTCGCGCCACGCCTCGCCGAGCGCCACCGACTGCTGGCGCGGGATCAGCCGGTCGGCGCGCGCAGCGAGCAGCGATCGCCGGTCGCGGGCGACAGCGGTGGGCAGCACCAGCGGCGCGATGACGCGGTAGACGCTCCGCGCGTCCGCGCTCGCGATCACGCCGCGATACTCGTCCGGCGGACCGTGGTGTTCCAGCAACCCGAGCGGGTCGACGAACGGGATCGCCGCGGCGACGACGTCCACCGGTTCGAGAGCGGAGATCAGCGTCGACAGGAACCCGCCGAGCGATACGCCGTAGACGCCCACCGGAGCGGCGGAATTCGCCCGGATCCAACCGATGATCCGGCGGATCTCCCACACCGCCTGGGTGACGCCGTGCAGCATGGCCGACAGATCCAGCGTCAGCAGCTGCCCGTCGCCCTTCGCGTTGCGCGAGCCGTGCAGCGGCGACGTGGGCAGCACGACGTTCAGCCCGAGTTTCTTGTGCATGACGGTCGCGCGCAGGGCGCTCAGATCCTGCCGCGAGGATCCCATCCCGAACCCGTGCAGGCAGACCACCCAGGGCGCGTTCGGATCGCCGCGCAGCACCCGCAGCGGGACGGTGGCGTTGTATTTGTCGTTGCGCCAACGGTTCACGCCCGGCTCGATGGGACGCGGCGCGAAACCAGACTCGAACGCGACCGTCTCGTGGCCCCACAGACCGGGTCGCTTGCGCCAGCCGACCAGCTCGTCATCGGTCAGCGGCGGCGGTGTCCGGTGATAGGAGACCGGATCGGCGAGCCAGCCCTGCTCCTGGAAAAGCGCTGCCGCCTCGGCCATTTCGGCAGCGAGACGTTCCGGCGTGGCCTCGTCCGGCAGCTTCGCCGGGAACCAGCGCATGATCGCCAGCACGGTGTCATCGAGCGCGATCTGCGGTGCCAGTCGGAATCGCTGCATCGCGGTGAGCGGTGGCAGCACGGTGCCCGTGGGTGCCGCCGGCAACGGGTCGCCGCCGGTCCATTCCGGGTTGCTAGCAGGTACAGACACCGTGATCCCCTCAATCCTGAATCTGTTCGTCCGGTCGATCGAACCGATCAATGCTGCTCTGGTCAGGCCGTCATGCCGACGCCTTCGCGGTCAGCGCGTCGTGGATGACAACACACACTTCCTCGTTGGCCTTCTCCGCCTCCGGCAGATGATCGGCGAGATTGAAGAAGCCGTGGAATCCCTTGTCGTAGCGCCGCGTCGTCACGTGGGCGCCGCCGGCCACGAGCATCTGGGCGTACTCCTCGCCCTCGTCGCAGAGGGGGTCGAGGGCGCCGGTCACCACGTGGCCGTCAGGCAGACCGGTGAGGTCTCCGACGATCGGCGACGCCAGCACGTTGGCATTCTCGCCGCTGTCGCCGAGGTACTGCTTGGTGAACCAGTACATGTGCGACCCGGTGAGCACCCCGCTCTTGGTATGCGGACTGGACGTCACCGACTTCTTGCGACGCTGGTCCACCACCGGGTAGATGAGCACCTGGAAGGCGATGGCGGGGCCGCCGCGATCGCGCGCCATCATCGCCACCACCGCGGTGAGATTGCCGCCTGCGCTGTCGCCCGCGACCACCAGCTGTGCGGGATCGCCGCCGAACTCGGCCGCGCAGCGAGCCACCCACTCGACCGCCGCCCAGGCGTCCTCGACGGCCGCCGGGAACGGATGCTCCGGGGCGAGCCGATAGTCGACCGAGATGACAATCGCGCCAACACCATTCGCCAGACGCCGGCAGCAGGAATCATGCGAGTCGAGGTCGCACAGCACGAACCCGCCGCCGTGGAAGTACACCAGCACCGGCAGACCCTGGGGCCCCTGCTCGGCGCCGCGCGGCCGGTAGATGCGCACCGGGATCTCGCCCGCGGGCCCCGGGATGGTCCGGTCCTCGACGCCGGCCACCGGCACCGGCTTGGCGGGACGTCGGCTGGCCTTGAGTCGGGCCCGAACATCGGCGGCGTCACCGTCACCGGCGGCGATCGAGGCGAAAGCCTCGGTCATCCGCCCGGCGACCTCGCGCTTCATCGCATCGGAGTCGCTCATCGGACAGTGCGCACCCGCGAAATGGATTCCTTCATGGCAGCAGACCGTACGAGCCGCCCACAGGGCTCGGTCCGCGCGATCCCACTAGCCGGGAAGGGTCGTCGAATACCTCACAGGCGCCATGCATAGTGAACTCAATCACATATGGTCCACTCTCCTGTGGACGAAGTACCCGAGGGGGAAAGATGCGTCGGCTAAAGGGCGAAGACAACAGCTTCCTGGCATGGGAGAGTGCGGTCCAACCGCAGCACACGGTCAAGGCCGTGGTGCTCGATCCCAAGAAGGTCAGCGAGCCGTTCGACTTCGATCGCTTCAAGGAAGTGGTGCAGGCCTGGGCCGCGCGGGTCGAGCCGATGCAGTGGCAGCTGCTGTCACCGCGCGCCGGCGTCGGGCGGCCGTGGTGGGTGTCGCGTCCCCGCCTCGACATGAACTATCACGTGCACCGCACCACGGCGGCGGCACCGGGCGGCGACGAGCAGCTGGCCGCCACGATCGGTGAACTCTTCGAGGTACCGCTCGATCGAGACCGTCCGGCCTGGCAGATCTGGTACGTCGAGGGTCTCGCCGACGGCAAGGTCGCGCTGGTGCTCAAGATCCACCACGCCGTCGCCGACGGCGGCGCCTCGGTGCGCCTGCTGGAGAACATCTACAGCGCCGATCCGGACGCCCCGCTGCCGGCGGCGTGCCCGGCGCCGGAGGACGAGCAGCGGCCGGCCGCCACCACCTGGTTGCCGCAGGTGGGTCGCGTTCAGCTGACCTCCTGGGGAAGGTTCCCGAGCCTGCTGGGCCGGACCGCACATGTCACCAGCGTCATCCGCGCGCGCCAGAAGTCCGGCAAGCCCGGTTATGCCGAGGCGTTCACCGCGCCGGCGATGCCGTTCAACGACCCGCTGACGGCCGGCCGGACCTTCGCCTACCGGCGCGTCGACGTCAACGAGATCAAGAGGGTCGCAAAGGCTTTCGGCGTCACCGTGAACGACGTCTTCCTGTCGCTCTGCGCCGGCGCGCTCCGCGAGTACCTGCAGAGCCATGGCAAACTCAGCGACGACGCGTTGACCGCGGTCGTGCCGGTCTCGATGCGCCCCAAGGACACCGAGGTCGAGTGGGGCAATCATGTGGCCCGCTGGAACGTCGAGTTCGCCACCCACATCGCCGACCCCGTCGAGCGGCTGCAGGCGATCGCCGACGGCACCCGCACCGCGCGGGAGGTCCAGGCCGAGCGCGACGAGTCGCTGCAGCACGACTGGATGGAGTACTGGCCGCTGTTCTGGGTGTACTCCCGCGTGCTGCCGATCGCCGGAGCCCGGGTGTCCAAGCGCCCGATGTTCAGCCTCATCGCCTCCAACATGCGTGGGCCCAAGCAGCTCTACCTCGGCGGCGCGCCGATCGAACAGCTGATCTCGACGGGCCCCCTGGTGTTCCCGATGGGCCTGAACTTCACCGGCTGGAGCTATGAGAACGAGATGACGATCTGCGTCCTCGCCTGCTCCGACCACATCTCAGAGGCGTACGACATCGCGGACCATCTCCCCGAGATGCTGGCCGAGCTGGGCAAGCTGGCACCGGGAGCCACGGACGAGACCCCGGCCGCTGCTGCCGAGACGTCGGCGGCCGCCGACGAAATCGAGGAGCCGAAGAAGAGGGCGCCCGCGAATAAGGCCGCGGCCAAGAAGGCGACGCCCAAGGCGGCATCCGGCACGGCCTAACCCGGTCGACCGACCCGAACGGCGAACGGCCGCCGCAGCGAAAGCTGTGGCGGCCGTCGTCGTGAGGTGAGTGCGGCCGTGAAGTCAGTCGTGAAATGAGTGCGCCGACGATCCGGAACCGCGCCCGAATCCGCGGCCGGCCGAACCGCTAGCCGAACCAGCGCAGGTTCAAGTTCTTTCCGACGCCGCTCAATTGGTCCATCACGTCGTCGATGCGGCGGCGCGGCATCTCGAGCTGCCACTCGGGCAGCCGGCCCGAGAGCTGCACCGAATTCGGGCCGAAGTCGACGGAGGTCAGTTCGAGCTTGCCCGGCAGCGTGGGTAGTGGAAGCCGGTAGGCGGGAGTACGTTTCGGCAGGCTCAGCCGCGTCTTGCGCACGACCACCGCGCGCGGCCTGATCCGCAGGCTCGACCCATCGGTCTGAGCGTCCACCTCGATATGTCCCAGACTCGGGCGGGCCGTCAGCTGCAGGCTCGCCACGCTGTTCTCGTCCACATCCGACTGCACGCGCGGCGCGGCGTCGCGCAGCAGGGCGGCGAGTCCCTCCGGGGTGGTCTCCCCCTCGATCTCGATCGGCGCGGCGATCAGTTTCGGCGGCGTGGTCGGCTTGATGTGGACGTTGTGCACGACCACCGACGCCCGCTCGAAATGCGTTCCCTTCCAAGATATGTCGGATGCCGAGACACGGATCTCGTTGAGCTGTCCGACCGACAGGCCACGCATGTCGAAGTCGGACTCGAATTTCGTGATGGTCAGCGCGATCTCACCCGAGCCCGTATTGATGTTGAGGCGCCGGCCGACCAGCCGATCGCCCAGCTTGTTGAGCAGCGCCCGGTAGGCGCCGGCCGGCCCCGCCGTGAGTGAGCTGGTAGCGCTCGCACTCGATGACCACAGCCAGGTCAGTGGGTCCAGCACACGTTTCGAACCCCAGTCTCCCCAGTCGCGGAATGGATTCGGATAGCTCATAACTGTTCATTATCAACTTTTGCTCGCGCGCGCGACGCGACACCATACCGCTGGACGGGACATGTTTCTGGCTCGGCCGACCGGGGAAATCTTTCTCGGGAAATTCTGTCCGCGGAATTCTGACCGGACCCATCCGCAGCTGCCTCCCACACGAAGTGCCTATATCGCAGATCGCAAGGAGGACCGCGTGACCACGTACGACGTCGCTCTCACGACCACCGAGGCCTCGGCCTTACCGCTGACCGCGGCGCAGCGAGGTATTTACTACGCGCAGCTACTCGACCCCGAGGTGCCGATGTCGGTTGCCGCTTTCGTCGAGTTCCACGCCGCAGTCGACCCGACGGTGATGGACCGGGCCGTGGCCGACACCGCCGACGAGACCGAATCCGGGCTGCTGCGGCTGGTGAAACCCGAGGACGACACCGAGCCCCGCGTGCTGGTGGACCGCGATCGCCGGATCGAACTCGGTCGGCGTGACTTCTCCGACGCCGACGATCCCCGGGCCGCCGCACTGGCCTGGATCGATGAGCATCGGGCGCGCACGGTGGACCTGTTCGCCGATCCGTTGCTGGAGACCTATCTGCTGCGTCTCGGTCCGGACCACACCATCTGGTACTGCTGGGGCCATCACCTGGCCTTCGACGGCTACGCGGCGATGTACATGATGGTGCGCGTCGCGCAGCGCTACACCGCCATCACCGGCGCCACCGAAGTCCCTGGTGCCGCGGTGGCCACGATCGCGGAGATCGCGGAGATCGACCGGGCCTACCGCGACTCTTCCCGGTTCGCCGAGGATCGGGAGTACTGGGCCGCCCGCCTGACCGACGGCTGCTCCGAGTCCACCGGCCCCCAGCCGACCTCGTTCTCGCCCAACTGCGACGCCGCCGCACCCGTCGCCACGGTCCGGTCGGCGGTCCTCGACACCGAGGTGGCCGCCGGGATCCGGGCGATGGCGGAGGCATTGGGCGTCCGCCCGGCGTCGGTGATCACGGCGACCGTCGCTGCGTATCTCGCCCGGCTGAACGACGTGCCGGACGCGATGGTCAGTCTGCCCGTGGCCGTCCGCGACTCGGCGATCCTGCGGAGTTCGGCCGGATTGACCTCGAACGTGCTGCCGATTCGGGCCGCGTTCGGCCGACCTGACGCGACCGTGTCGATCCGCGACCTGGTGTGCACGGTCAACCGCGAGATCAAGGGCGCCGTTCGGCATCAGCGATACCGGCACGAAGAGATCGCGACCGATCTCCTGGGTTCGATGACCGGCCGGCGCGGATTCTTCGGACCGATGGTCAACGTGATGCTGTTCTTCGAACACATCGACTTCGGTGCATTGCGCGGCGAACTGAATGTGCTGTCGACGGGCCCGGTCGAGGACGCCTCGGTGAACGTGTACGACGCACTCTCCGGGCAGATGCGGCTCGACCTCGAGGCCAACCCACGGGTCTACGATCCCGCCGAGATCGACATGCATCACATGCGGCTCATCGACTTCCTCACCCGGCTGGTCGATGCCGACCCGGACCGCTCCCTCGCCGATATCCGACTTGTCTCGGACGCCGAATTCTCTGCACTCCAAGAGTTTTCAGCCGGACCGGAGGTCGACTCCCGCGAACTCACCCTGACGGACCTGCTGACGGACGCGGCCGCGCGCTTCCCGGAAAAGACCGCGATCGTCGACCCGGCCGGTCACCCGTTGAGCTACGCCGACTTCCGCGAGCGCACCGCGGCGGTCGCAGATGGTCTCCGCACGCGGGGAGTCGGGCCGGAATCAGTTGTCGGAGTGGCGCTCCCGCGCGGTACAGACCAGGTCGTCGCACTCCATGCGGTGATCCGCGCCGGGGCGGCATTCGTACCCATCGACGCCGCGGAGCCGGAAGACCGACTGGCGCACATTCTCGACACCGCCCGGCCGGCACTCGTCATCGTCGAGCCGGATTCCGAGCTGCCGGGCGTGGTGACCGCGACCATGCCGGAGCTATCCGACGCCGCCGCATCGCCACTCGCCGGCGCGCTCACGACGCACCCCGATCAGGCCGCCTACCTGCTGTTCACCTCCGGTTCCACCGGCCGGCCCAAGGGTGTCCAGATCACGCACCGGGCGATCGTCAATCGCCTGCGCTGGATGCAGGAGACCTATGGGCTGAGCCCGGAGGACCGGGTGCTGCAGAAGACTCCCGGCACGTTCGACGTGTCCGTGTGGGAGTACTTCTGGCCGTTGACCGCCGGTGCCACCCTGGTGGTGGCACGCCCCGACGGCCACCGCGATCCCTGGTACCTGCGCGAGGTCATCGAGACGCACGGCGTGACCGCGACGCATTTCGTGCCGTCGATGCTGTCCGCTTTCGCGGACGTACTCTCCGCCGACGACGCCACCGCGATCGCGCTCGACTCGCTTCGGATGATCTTCGCCAGCGGCGAGGCCCTCACTCCGAGCACAGTCGCCAGGGCGGCGGCGATCACTTCGGCCGCCGTACACAACCTGTACGGCCCGACCGAGGCCGCCATCGACGTCACTTTCCATAATGACTGCCGCCCAACCGATTCGGTGATACCGATCGGACGTCCGGTCTGGAACACCCGCCTCCACGTCCTGGATCGGTCGCTGTCACCGGTGCCGATCGGGGCGGTCGGCGAACTGTATCTGGGCGGCATCCAGCTGGCCCGCGGATACCGCGGGCGGGCCGACCTCACCGCCGGAAAATTCATTGCCGACCCCGGCGGTGGGGGCGGTCGGCTCTACCGCACCGGCGATCTGGTGCGTCGCCGTGCCGACGGGGAACTCGAGTATCTGGGCCGCGACGACACTCAGATCAAGATCCGGGGACAGCGGGTGGAGCTGGGCGAGATCGAATCCGCTTTGGCCGCCCTCCCCGGGGTCCGAGGTGCGGCGGCGGTGGCGCGCACCGATCTCGTCGCCGACACCATCGTGATCGGTCATGTCACGGGCGACCGCAGCCTGTCCGATCGCGACCTGCGTGCCGAGCTGTCCAACTCGCTTCCGGCACACATGATTCCGACCGTCGTGATGTTCTCCGACGAACTGCCGATCACGGCGAACGGCAAGCTCGATCGGCGCGCGCTGCCCGAACCGGTCTTCGGTTGCGAACAGCACGTGCACCCGGAGACTCCGCTGGAGAAGCTCGTACACACGACCGTTCAGTCGATACTCGAACTCTCCGAGTTGTCGATGTCGGCCGGATTCTTCGACGTCGGCGGGAATTCGTTGGCAGCCACCCGGATCGCGGCGCGGCTGTCCGCGGCCACCGGCTGCCGGTTGGGCATCCGAGCGATCTTCGACGCAACGGATATCGCCGCTATCGTCGACGCTCTTCGACGGCTGGGCGTCACCGATGACGCGATGCCGCAGGCCGCGCCTGCCCCGACCGTCACCGTCGACGGGCCGGTGCCGCTCTCTCCCGCCCAACACCGCTTGTGGCTTGCCGCGCAAGTGGACTCGACGACCGCGACCAGTTACACCATGCCGTTCAGCGTGCGACTGCTCGGCGAGCTCGATGATGTCGCGCTCGGGGCGGCGCTGGCCGACGTCGTCGCCCGGCATGAACCGCTGCGCACTCGGGTGACCCGGGTGTCCGGAATCGCCTGTCAGCACGTGGAATCGCCGGCGGCCGACCTCATTGCGTTGCCGACCGTGCACGCCTCCGACTTCGACCCCGATGCGGTCCGCCAGTATGCGCGCCTGCCCTTCGACCTGGAACGCGAGCTGCCGATTCGCGCACAGCTGCTGCGTCACGGCGCCGACGATCACACCCTGGTGGTGGTGATCCACCATCTCGCCGCCGACGGGTGGTCACTGGCGCCCCTGGCCCACGATCTCGGGGCCGCCTATCGGGCGCGCCGGGACGGCGACGAGCCGCACTGGAGCGAGTTGCCCGCGGGCTATCGCCAGATCAGCGCGGAACGCGCCGCATGGCTGGAGCAGCCGGATTCCGGTGCTGCACAACAGATCGACTACTGGTCGAAAGTCCTCGCCGACGCGCCCGCCGGAATCGAACTCCCCTATGACCGCCCGCGCTCCCCGTCTGACCACTCCGGTTCGTCGGTGCGCACGCGGATCGCCGCAGACACTGCCGACCAGTTGATCCGTCTCGCCGAGCAGCGCGGGTCGAGCCTCTTCATGGTCCTGCACGCAGCCGTGGCGGCGCTGCTGCGCAACATGTCTCAGTCCGATGACATCGTGGTGGGCACGCCGGTGTCCGGGCGAGGTGACGACCGGCTCGACCACATGGTCGGAATGTTCGTCAACACGCTCGCCCTGCGCACGACAGTGGACAAGTGGTCGTCGTTCGCCGACCTACTCGGCCGCGTTCGGGAGACGGATCTGGCGGCCTTCGATCACGCCGACGTGCCGTTCGACCGACTGGTCGGTGAGCTCAATCCGCCGCGCAGCGGCAGCGGCCAGCCCTACTTCGATGTGACTGTCGCTCTGGAGAATTCGCCCCGAGTCGACCTGGACTTCGCGGGCCTCGCCGCGACGGCTGCGCCGATCCCGACCGGCACCGCCAAGTTCGATCTCGAGTTCACCTTCCGCGAGCCATCCGATGCCGGCATCGAAATCGAGATCGGTTACACCACCGCTCTTTTCGACAGGGAGACCGTGGCTTCACTCGCGTCTCGGCTGGTCCGCCTGTGTGAGATCGTGGGTGCCGATCCGGAGGTCGCGGTCGGCGACGCGTCGGTGCTGGCCCCGCATGAACGCCTGGATCTGGTGCCCGCCGTCGGACCGGGCCATCGACCCGTCGAACACCTGGAACAGCTGCTCGCGGCCGCCGTCGCGGCCCGCCCGGACCGACCGGCAATCGTCTGCCCGGAGACCGGCCGCATGCTGACCTACCGCGAGTTCGACGCCGCGACCAACCGGTTTGCGCGGCTGCTGATCGAGGCCGGCGCCGGTCCCGAAGCCTTTGTGGCAGTCGGCCTTCCACGCGGGATCGACTGGAGCATCGCGGTGTGGTCGATCGTCAAGTCCGGGGCCGCGTGGGTGCCGGTCGATCCGGCCTATCCGCGTCCCAGGATCGAGTTCATGCTGTCCGACTCCGGCGCGCGGCTGCTGGTCACCGACCGAGCATCGCGCCCGCACGTGTCCCCGGAAGACGAAGGTCCGGTGAGCTGCGTCGTGATCGACGACGAGGCGACGACGGCCCGGCTGGAACGCAACTCCACCGCGCCGATCACCGACCGCGATCGGCGGCTGCCCGTTGCTGTGGACCAGCCCGCGTATCTCATCTACACCTCCGGAACCACCGGGGTGCCCAAGGGCGTGGTCGTCAGCCACCGGGGACTCGGCGATTTCGCGGCCGAAGAGGTGTCGCGCCTGCGGCTCACCCCGGACAGCGCGACCCTGCATCTGGCCTCGCCAAGCTTCGACGCCTCGATCCTCGAGATGTTGATGGCCGTCGGGGCCGCCGCCACGATGCACATCGCGCCGCCCGGAGTCGTCGGCGGGCGCGAGCTCGCGGACCTGATGGCGAACGCCCGGGTCTCGCACGCCTTTCTGACGCCGTCGCTGCTCACCACCATGGAGCCCGACGACCTCCCCGATCTCTGCACCCTGGTCATCGGCGGCGAGCATCCGAATGCGGAGGCAGTGCGGCGATGGTCCGCCGGGCGGCGCCTGATCAACGCATACGGGCCCACCGAGGCCACGGTGGTCGCCACGATGTCGCAGGACATCAGCCCGCACGACACCGTGACGATCGGTCGGCCGATACGCGGAGTGTCGGCGATGGTGCTCGACGAACGCCTGCGACCGGTCGCTCCCGGCGCCATCGGTGAGCTGTACCTGAGCGGACCGCATCTGGCACGCGGCTATCACGGAGTCCGGCCGCTCACGTCGAAGCGCTTCATCGCCAACCCGTACGGCGAGCCTGGCGAGCGCATGTACCGCACAGGCGATCTCGTGCGCTGGCGGATCGATCACACCCTCGAGTTCCGCGGGCGTGCGGACCACCAGGCGAAGGTTCGCGGGCACCGGATCGAGCTCGGCGAGGTGAACGCCGCCATCGCCACCGATGACTCGGTGCGCGATGTGATCACCGTCGTCGACGGTGACGGCGAGGCGGCCCGGCTGGTCTCCTACATCACCGCTGCCGACAGCGTCGCGGCCGGCGCCGACCTGGTGGGCGAGCTTCGCGACCGGCTGGCCGACCGGCTGCCCCGGTACCTGGTCCCGTCCGCGGTGGTCGTCCTCGATCGGATACCGACGACTCCGATCGGGAAGGTCGATATGCGGGCGTTGCCGGCCGCCGAACCCGACATGACCGGTCCCGCAGGGTATGTCGCTCCGCGCACCGATATCGAGCGAGCGATCGCGGCCGACTTCGCCGAACTTCTCGCGATCGACGTCGACGGCATCGGGCGCGAACACGATTTCTTCGACCTCGGCGGCAACTCGTTGCTGGCAACGCAACTCGTCGGTCGACTGGAACAGCGATTCGATCGGCGGATCGCCGTCCGCGATCTGTTCGACGATGCCCGCGTCGTCGCGCTCGCGCGGCTGTCATCCGCAGCCGGGGATGACCAACCGCTCGTCGCCCTGACCCACGAGCCGGATGCAGAAGTACAACCCGGCCCCGCGCAGCAGCAGCTGTGGTTCCTCAACCAATTCGACGACAGTGGCGACGGTTCCGCCGCCGGCGGCTATCACATCGCGTTCGCCCTGCGGCTGTGCGGCGATCTCGACACAGCGGCTCTCGGCGGCGCGCTCGCCCACGCGGTGGAACGCCATGAACCGCTGCGCACCCGGTATCCGGCCCGCAGCGGCCGTCCGGTACTGGACGTGATTGCGCCGCAGCATGTCTCGGGGTTCGACGGCATCGACCTGCACCCGGAGCCCATTGCGGACGCCGATTGGGCCGACACCGTCGCCCGGTGTGCGGCAGCCCCGTTCGACCTGACGAACGATTTGCCCCTGCGTGCGCGGCTGCATCGCATCGAGCCCGCGAACGCCGGCGAGGCCCCCGTCGAGCACCGGCTCACCATCGTGATCCACCACATTGCCGCGGACGGCTGGTCGCTGGGTCCACTCGCGCGCGATATCGCCTCCGCGTACGCCGACCTGAGCGGCGGACGGGAGCCGCAGGCTAGCCCGCTCCCTGTGTCGTATCGGGACTATCTGCGTTGGCAGGCAACATCACTCGGCCTGGATGCGGACGGTCCGGAGCGCCGGATCGACGAGCTCACGCAGTGGTGGCACACCGAGCTGGAGGGCGTCGACGGCGCCCCGATCCTCGCCGCAGACGTGGTCGACGCGGCGGAGGCGGTCCCGACGGCCGGGTTCGTAGAGGTCCCGTTCGACCCGGCCCTGCGTGCCGCGCTGCGCGACCACGACGGCCTGGGCAACACCGAGTTCATGGCGGTCCATGCCATGGTGGCCGCACTGCTGCATCGCCTGCACGCCGATCCGGCCGCCCATTTCGGCGCGCGCCGATCCGATCTGATCATCGGCACTCCGGTGGCCGGGCGCGGTGACCCCCGGCTGGCCGAACTCGTCGGCATGTTCGTCAACTCGGTACCGCTGCGCACTCCGGTCGCTTCCGGTGCCCGGTTCGTCGATCTCCTCAGCACCGTCCGCGATGCCGACCTAGCGGCCCTGGCACACGCCGACCTGCCCTTCGAGCGGCTCGTGGCGGCGTTGCGCCCGGCCCGCACCGGGGGCCATCCGATATTTCAGATCGCGTTGACGGTCGACGATCTCGACATCGCCGACACCGGCGCGCTTGAACTCGACGGGATCGAGTCGGAAGTCCTGCCGGTCGAGGCGGGCGGCCCGCGTTTCGACCTGGAGCTGCGCGTTCGCTCCGGGGTCGCGCGCTTCATCTATGACACCTCGCGATTCAGCCCTCGCCGAGTCGCCGACCTCGCCGACCGGTTCGTCGCGCTTGCCGAGCAGGTCGTCGCCGATCCCACGGTCACGATCGGCGAACTGCAGATCGACAGCCTCGCCGGCGACGGCACGGGATCGGCCGAACAGACGGCGCCGCGGCACCTCGCCGATCTGATCGACGACACGGTCGCCGCCCGACCGAACGCCATCGCCCTGGACGATGGCGACCGTCAGCTCTCCTACCGGGACGCAAGCGAACTCGCCGATCGCTGGGCGGCAGCTCTGGCCGGGTATGACCTCGGGCCCGAATCGGTGATCGCGGTTGCGATCGACCGCTCCATCGAGTCGGTGATCGCCACCTGGGCGATCGCGAAGGCGGGCGCGGCCATGCTGCCGATCGACCCGCGGTTGCCCGCCGATCGCGTCGCACACATGCTGTCCGACTCGGGCGCCGTACTGGGCATCACCACCGGAGAACTCTTCGATGCCCGGCCACGAGATCTCTGGTGGGTCCGCACCGACGAGCTGTCGGGCACGGCGGCCGCCGTCTCGACCGAACCCGCGAACCCGCGCCTGCCGGATTCATGCGCGTACGTGATCTACACCTCCGGAACCACCGGCCTGCCGAAGGGCGTCGCGGTCAGCCACCGCGGTCTGGCGGCGTTCGCATCGGCACAGACCGCTCGGTACCAAGTCGAGAGCGACAGCCGCACTTTGCATTTCGCGTCGCCGAGTTTCGACGCCGCGATGCTCGAACTGCTGCTTGCGCTCGACGCCGGCGCCACGATGGTGATCGCGCCGCCGACGATCTACGGCGGTGACGAGCTGGTCGAGTTCCTCGGCGAGCACGCCGTCACACATGCATTCGTGACCCCCGCGGCGTTGGCGTCGGCCGGGCCGCGCGAGCTGCCGCACCTGAAGTGTCTCGCCGTCGGCGGCGAATCCTTCGGCCGCGAGCTGGTGGATCGGTGGTCGGCCGGGCGGCGTTTCCTCAACTGCTACGGACCCACGGAGACGACGATCGTGACGGTCATCTCCGACGCGCTCACGCCGAACGGCTCCCTCCCCATCGGCACCCCGATCGACCAGACGAGCGCCCTCGTACTCGACGACCGGCTCCGACCGGTGCCGCCGTACGCACCGGGCGAGCTCTATCTGGCCGGGCCCGGCCTGGCGCGGGGATACGCCGGCCGGCACGCGATGACCGCGGGCCGGTTCGTCGCCGCGCCCACCGGGGTGGGCCCGGCCGGCAGCCGCATGTATCGCACCGGCGACATCGTCTCCCGCGATCTGGACGGGGCGTTGACCTACCTCGGACGCCGGGACCGCCAGGTGAAGGTCCGCGGGTTCCGCATCGAGCTGGACGAGGTCGATTCCACTCTGGCCGGCCATCCCGCGGTGCGATCGGCTGTCACCGTCGTGAACGGCACGCACGACACGGCGCGCCTGGTCTCCTATGTGGTCGCGCAGCCGAGCACAGACCGGGGACCGGACCTGGAGCGGTCGCTCATCGCACACGTGCGAGACCGGCTGCCCCGGCAGATGGTGCCGTCGGCGATCGTGGCGATCGACGCGATCCCGCTGACCGTCAACGGCAAGGTGGACCAGGCGGCGCTGCCCACCCCCGACCCGGCGGCCACCGCCGAGGATCGTCGAACGCCGGAGACGGTCGCCGAACAGGTGGTAGTTGCGTTCGTCGCCGATGCTCTGGATCTGCCGCCGGAGTCGGTCGGCATCGACGACGACTTCTTCGAGATGGGCGGCACCTCGCTCCAGGCGACCGGGCTGATCAGCCGCATCAACATCGCACACCGGGGAGAGCCGATACGGGTGCGGGCACTGTTCGATAACCCGGTGCTCGCACGATTCGCCGCACTCCTCGATATCGATGCCGACAGCGCGAACACCGTCGCGAGCGAAGATCCGTCAGCGACCGACGCCGATCGGCCGGAACGATTCCCGCTCGCCCCGATGCAGCGCCGGCTGTGGTCGCTGCAGCGCAGTCAGCCGGACGCGGTCGACTACGTGATGCCGTTCCGATTGCACCTCCGCGGCACTGTCGACGTGCCGACCCTGCGCGCCGCCTTGGTCGACGTGGTGACCTGGCACGCCGGCCTGCGCACCGTCTACCCCGAGGGTGCCGACGGCCCGTTCGGGATCGTGCTCGACGATGCCGCCGCGGTGGTGGGCCCGTTGACGGCCGCCGACGATGACCCCGCCGCCATCGTCGAGGCGCTCGCCGGGCGCCCGTTCGACCTCACCGTCGACGCTCCCCTGCGAGTCGGTCTGAGCTCGGCGGGCGACACCCACACACTCGTCCTGGCGATTCATCACATCGCCGCCGACGGGGCATCGCTGCCACTGATCGTGGGCGATCTGATCCGCACCTATCGCGAGCGGCTCGCCGGGCGCGCCACTGCATGGCAGGCCGCGCCGCTCGACTATCGCGACTACGCCCTGGCGATGGCCCAGGCCGACGATGGCGGCATCGACGACGATCGACGGTATTGGGCCGATCGGCTGTCGGGAGCACCCGGCGAGACGAGCATTGCCGCCGACGCAACCCTCGCCGACCGTTCCGGCGGAGCGATGGTGTCGGTTCCGGTCGACACCGATCTGCGCGATGCCGTCCTCGCATTCGCCCGCTCGAACACGACGTCCGCGTTCAGCGTGCTGCATACCGCCACCGTCGCTCTGCTGCACCGGCTGGGCGTGGGAACCGATCTCGTGATCGGCACTCCGGTGGCCAATCGGAATCCGCGCGGCACCGCCGCCGATGACTACCGCCAGGTGGTCGGGATGTTCGTCAACACCGTGGCGCTACGCACCGCCGTCGACCCGGGTGGCACCGCGCAGTCCCTCCTGGACGCGGTCCGCGACGCCGATCTGGACGCCTGGGACCATCTGGATGCGCCGTTCGACGACGTGGTCGCCGACGTGAACCCGGTGCGCCTCCCGGGCCGGCATCCGCTCTTCCAGATCGCCCTGTCGGTACACGACCTGGCCGACTCGCTCGCCGGAAATCGCCTGCGGGTCAACGGAAATCTGAGCCTGGAGGTCGATGAGGTCGACACCCATACGGCCAAATTCGATCTGCAGCTCACGGTGACCGGCATGACTGCGCACGCGCCCGAGCCGGCGCTGACCGTGACCTACGCCCGCAACCGCTACTCGGAACGGCAGGCTCGTGACCTGGCCGTCCGACTGCTGCGCACGCTGCGGGCACTCATCGACGATCCGGGACGCGCCGTGGGCGACATTCGGGTGACCGATCCGTTGGAAGTCGCCGCGCTCAGCCCGGTCTCCGGACGGCCCTCCGCCCCGCCGCGCACGCTCATCGAGCTGCTCGATGCGGCGGTCTCGCGCTGCCCGGACGGCATCGCCGCACTCACCGAGGAGGCCGGCGTCGTACGCACGATCAGCTACCGGGAGTTGGATGCCCGAGCGAACCGGTTGGCCCGACTCCTTCTCGCGCGCGGCGTCATCGACGGCCCGGAGCCACTTGTCGCCATGGCGATCGGCCGATCCATCGAGGCGGTCGTCGCGATCTGGGCGATCATCCGTTGCGGCGCAGCGTATGTCCCGGTGGACCCGAACTATCCGCAAGGCCGCGTCGCGCACATGCTCGACGACAGCGGCGCTCGATCGGTGGTCACCACGTCGGCCGCCGCGACCAGCCTCGGAACGTCGCTGCCGACCGTGGTGATCGACGATCCCGACATCCAGCGCCAGTCCGCCGCGCTGTCTCCCGAACCCATCGGTGACGACGAGCGGTCCGCGTCGGTGCGGCCGAACCAGCTGGCCTATGTCATCTACACGTCGGGCTCCACGGGAACCCCGAAGGGAGTGCTCGTCCCCCACAGCGGATTGGGTGCAGTCCACGACGAACTCGCCGACCGCATGCGCCCGACACCGCAGTCGAGAGTGCTGCACTTCGCATCGCCCAGCTTCGATGCGTCGATGCTGGAGTTCCTTCTCGCCGCGGCCGGCGCGTCGACGCTGGTCATCGCGCCCACCACGCTGTACGGCGGCGACGATCTCGCGGCGTTCATCGACCGGCACCAGGTGTCGCATGCATTCATCACCCCCGCCGCCGTGGCGACGATGGACCCCGCCGCCACGCAGTCGCTGAGCACGTTGGCGGTAGGCGGTGAGGCGGTCGGAGCAGACCTGGTGCAGCACTGGGCATCTGGACGTCGGCTGCTCAACGTGTACGGCCCGACCGAGACCACGATCATCTGCACCGGATCGGCACCGCTGTCGGCCGACGCACCGGTCACGATCGGAACGCCGAACAACGGGGTCGGCGCCGTGGTCCTGGATGCACGACTGCACCCGGTGCCGGCCGGCGTGGCGGGCGAACTGTACCTGCTCGGCGATCAGCTGACCCGCGGCTACCACCGCCGGCCGGAACTCACCGCCACCCGATACGTTCCAGCCCCGCTGGTTCTGGGCGAACAGTATGCGGGACAACGCATGTACCGCACGGGCGACCTCGTGCGCTGGACTGCCGACGGCACGCTCGATTACCTCGGGCGCTCGGACGACCAGGTGCAGGTACGCGGATTTCGCGTCGAACTCGCCGAGATCGACGCGGCGCTGTCCGCGCATCCCGCCGTCCGGTCGGCGGTCACGGTCGCCGATACGGGCTCCGATGTCACGACGCTGCACGGCTATCTGACCGCCGCGGACGGCGCTGACCTGGACACCGCGGAACTGCGCCGAATCCTGGCCCGCACGCTGCCGCGACACCTGATCCCCGCGTCGTTCACCGTGCTCGACCGGCTACCGCTCACTCCGGTCGGGAAGATCGATCGGGCCGCACTGCCGAAACCGCAACAGCAACAGTCGGAATCGGAGAGGCACCGCCCGCCCGCGGCAGGACTGGAGAGCACGATCGCCGGAATATTCGCCGATGTCCTGGACGCGGCAACCGTCGGCGCCGAGGACAACTTCTTCGATATCGGCGGCAACTCGCTGCTCACCACCACCGTCGCGACCCGGCTGCGCGAGGCGGGCCACCAGGTCGCGGTCCCGGACCTCTTCGCAGCGCCGACGGCGGCGGAACTGGCCGCCGTACTGTCCGGCGACGCGTCCGGACGCTCCGCTCTCGCACCGGTATTGACGTTGCGCGACAAGTCTCCGGATTCGGACGCCGCGCCGCTGTTCGTCTTCCACCCGGCGATCGGACTGTCGTGGAGCTTCGCCGCATTGCTACCCCACATCGATGCCGGCCGCGCGGTATACGGCCTGCAGAATCCCGCCCTGTCCGGGGAGCGGCCCGGCGGGTCGATCGGCGAGCTGGCAGCCGACTACGTGGCGCGCATCCGGGAGATCGCCGGTCACGGCCCGTACCGCCTCCTGGGCTGGTCGCTGGGCGGCCTCATCGCACACGAGGTCGCGGTCGCCCTGCAGCGCGCCGGCGAACAGGTGGAGCAGCTGATCCTGCTCGACTCCTACGTCGTCGCCGATCATCCGGATCTCGCGACGACACAATCGACGCGGGAATTGCTGGGCGAGTTCGGGTTCGACACCGCCGGCATGGCGGAGGATCCCGATCTCGACGAGATCTGGTCAGCGCTCCGGGAGGCCGACGGTGCTCTGGCGGACCTCTCCCGCGACGACGTCGCCGCGGTGCTGGAGACCTTCGGGGCGGCCGGGCCGCTGGCGGCGAATTGGCAACCGCGGACCTTCGTCGGCGACGCCGTATTCGTCAGCGCCGCCGATCGTCCGGCCGATCGACCGCCGGCCCGCCCGGACTGGATCGACCGGATCACCGGCGACATCGCCGATGTCGTGCTGCCCTGCAGCCATGCGCGGATGTTGTTGCCCGCCAATGTTGATCAGTACTCCCACGTACTCAACCCCACCCCACCGACCCCGGCCCGCCGGCCGGGCGCCCATCGAAAGGCATGGTGACCATGACCAACCCCTTCGACAACACCGACGGAACCTTCCTGGTGCTCGTCAATCACGAGGGTCAACACTCGCTGTGGCCGGATTTCGCCCCGGTGCCTGACGGCTGGACCCGGGTGCACGGCCCGGCGGGCCACGACGACTGCCTGAACTACGTCGAGGAGAACTGGCGGGACATGCGGCCGGCCAGCCTGATCGCCGCGATGGCAGAGGCCGAGGACGCCGCCGCGGCCAGGAGGGACGTCGATGGGTCGACACACGATGGCTGAGATCCTCGAAGCGGCAACCACGGACACGCTGCCGGTCGTCCCGGCTGAAGAAGCAGCCGCGTCGGACGCGTTGACGCTCTCCGGCGTGACCAAGGTGTTCCGCTCCGGTACCGCGCGCCGCGGTGTCGAACACATCGCGGTACGCGAACTGGACCTGAGCGTGCGGCCGGGCACCGTCCATGCGCTGCTGGGGCCCAACGGTGCGGGCAAGACCACGACCGTGTCGATGGTCGCGACACTTCTGCGACCCGACGCGGGCGAGATCCTCGTCGACGGAGTCGACGCGGTGAAGCACCCCGGCGAGGTCCGCGAAATCATCGGCGTCTCCGGCCAATACGCGGCCGTCGATCAGAATCTCACCGGGTTCGAAAACCTGCGGATGACGGCCCAGCTCTACGGCATGTCACGGCGAGCGGCGACGGCCGTCGCCCGGGAGATGATCGACCGGCTGGACCTCACGGCCGCGGCGGATCGCCCCGCGCGCACCTACTCCGGCGGAATGCGGCGACGACTCGATCTCGCCGGCGCGCTGCTCAACAAACCCCGCCTGGTCATCCTCGACGAGCCGACCACGGGCCTGGACCCGCGCGGGCGACGACAGATCTGGGACATCGTCCGCGACCTGGTGGCCGCGGGTACGACGATCCTCCTCACCACGCAGTATCTGGAGGAGGCCGACGAACTCGCCGACCAGATCACGGTGATCGATCACGGCGCGATCCGTGCCCACGGCACGCCGGATGAACTGAAGGCCGAGTACGGCATGGCCCAGCTGACCGTCGAGGTCGCGCCCGAGTCCCACGCCGCCGATGTCCGCGCGGCACTGACGACGCTCGGCCCCGGATCACCGCGGCAGCTCGATTCGACGCACTGGGAGGTGGCGGTGGCGGCCGGTACGCGCAGCGCCGTCGCCGCCGTCAAGTCGCTCGACCAGTGCGGCGTGAACATCGTCGACGCGATCGTGACCGCGCCGACCCTCGACGCGGTCTTCCTGCAGCTGACCGAATCGGCCGACCGAACGGAGGCCGTCGATGGTCGGTGATACCGCAGTCCTGATCGAACGCAACCTGCTCACGGTCCGCCGCATCCCCACGCTGTTGCTCGGCGCGACGGTGCAGCCGCTGATGTTCGTGTTCCTCTTCGCCTACGTCTTCGGCGCCACCCTGGGCGGCGGGTCGTACCGCGAGTTCCTGATGGCCGGGATCTTCACTCAGACAGTGCTTTTCAATGCCGCGTTCACCACTGTCGGCCTGGCCAACGACATGGCCGACGGCATCGTGAACCGACTACGCACGCTGCCGATGTCGCGGTTGGCGGTGATCACTGCACGCGTCAGTTCGGACATGCTGCTCGGGGTCCTCGGACTCGCGGTGATGGTCGCGTGCGGGTACATCATCGGCTGGCGGATTCGCGGCAGCGCTCTCGACGCCGTCATCGCGTTCGCGATACTGCTGCTCTTCGCTCTCGCCATGGCCTGGGTGGGGGCGGTGACGGGGCTGGCCGCACGCAATGTCGAGGTCGCGCAAAGCGTCGGATTCCTGTGGATGTTCCCGGTGACCTTCCTGTCGAGCGCGTTTATTTCGGCGGCGAGCCTGCCCGGCCCGTTGCGCGCGATCGCGGAGTGGAATCCGGTGACCGCCGTCGCGACCGTGTCGCGGGCGCGATTCCACAACGCGGCGCCACCGGACTTTCCCGTGCCCAGCGGTTGGCCCGCACAGCACGCACTCGGCTATTCGGTGCTGTGGAGCGTGGGCCTGCTGGTCGTGTGCGTGCCTGCCTCGCTGGTCCTCTACCGTCGATCGGCTCGCCGATGAGCCCACCTGAGTCGTCGAATGTCCGTACGGTGGATACGTGTCGATGAGCGCACCCGGCGATGTCGATCTCTCGCACCTGCTGACCCAAGCCTCCAACGGCGATCGGGAGGCCTTCGCCCGGCTCTATGACCGGACGAGTTCCCGCATCTACGGCCTGGCGTTGCGGATACTCCGCGACCGCAACCATGCCGAGGAGGTCGTGCAGGAGTCGTACATGCAGTACTGGCAACGGGCGCACGAGTACGACGTGAGTCGCGGCAGCGTCACCACCTGGATGATGACGATCGCTCACCGTCGAGCCGTCGATCGAGTCCGAACCGAGGAGCTGCAACGCAGCCGCAGCGCTCAGTACATCGCGGAGAACGGCACGGTCCCGGCCGCCCCCGTCACCGATGCCGTTCTGGCACAAGAAGAATCGGACACGCTGCGGCAATGCCTGGGGCGCCTCACCGATCTGCAGCGCAACAGCATCGAGCTGTCCTACTTCGGCGGGCTGAGCTATCCGGAGGTGGCCGAACACACCGCGACGCCGCTGCCGACGATCAAATCGCGCATCCGCGACGGACTTCGTCGACTGCGCCTCTGCATGGGGAGCCAGCATGGCTGACCGCGATTGGATAGAAGACAACGTCGAGCTGTATGCGATCGACGGCCTGCCCGCCGCCGAGCATGCCGAGATGGAGGCCTCGCTCGCGGCCCTGTCGGACCTGGAACGCCAGATCTACCAACGTCACATCGTCGACACCCAGTCGGCAATGACCGACTACGCGGGTCGGTACGCAGCGGCGCCTCCAGCAGACCTTCGCGGCCGGATCCTGGACGACCACGCGACGGGCACTCGCCAGGTGATTCCGATTCGGTCGCGTCGCCGGCGGATCGCGACCATCATCGCGGCCGCCGCGGTGGTGATCGCGGTCGCGCTCGCGGCGGGAGTAGGCATCGGACGGGTGACCGCGCCGTCGACCAAATCCTCCGTAGCCCAGAGCGATCCGACACTGGCCGTGTTGGCCGCGCCCGATGCGACGATGCAGACGACGCCGCTGGACGACGGCCGCGGCACGCTGGCACTGGTCGTTTCTCGTTCCCACGATCAGGCCGTCGCGATCGTGCGCCGGACCACCAACCCGGTGCCCGCAGATCGATCACTCCAGTTCTGGCTCGTGGGGAAAGCGCCGACGCCGATCTCCGCAGGACTGGTCGACAACGCCGCCGCCCCACCGCTTCTCATCAACGCGATCGGTGGCGCCCAGGTCC
This sequence comes from Jongsikchunia kroppenstedtii DSM 45133, assembly GCF_000380485.1. Lineage (GTDB taxonomy): Bacteria > Actinomycetota > Actinomycetes > Mycobacteriales > Mycobacteriaceae > Jongsikchunia > Jongsikchunia kroppenstedtii. The sequence continues at coordinate 410,253 of NZ_AQYG01000050.1, forward strand.
TGGCGGTCACCCTCGAACCGCGCGGCGGGTCACCCGCGCCGACCACGCCGCTGCTGACGAAGGTTCCTCTCTGACCGGGCGTCAGCCGTGGATGTCGCCGCAGAGGATCGGCGCGAACAGCATGGTCGGCTTACCGTCCTGAAGAATCTGCTGCATCGAGCCGAAGTGCACGTTGACATACCAGCCGGTGGCGGGTGGCGGCCCGGACACGGAGATCGTGGTCGTCTCGGCGGCATTTCCCGATGCATCGGCCTTCAGGTCCGGCAGGCTGTAGGCCACCGCGCCCTGCTGCACGCAGGAGCCGTCATGAATATGGGCCGCGTGCACCGTATTCGGCGGTAGCCCGGTGGCTTTGATGCCCACTGTCAACTGATGCGACGACGGCACATAGCTCAATGTCGTCGAGCCGGTGATCGACTTGCCGTTGCGTCCGGAGGGCATCATCGTAAGCTGCACCGGCGCAGCGTGATTCGATCCCGGAGTGATGTCAGCGCACGAGATCGATGTGAAGCTGACGTCCTGCGGCGAGCCCAGTTGCGCCATCGGGGCCAAGTGGATGTTCAGGTAGGAATGATCCGGAATACCGTCCGGGACCTTCGTCTTCGATTCCACCGTCTGCTTGATCACCCCGAAGCTGTCCGCGGTGATATCGGCGAACGGCACCGATGGGGGCTTGGTCTGGTCCGCGCAGGTTCCGGGGTGGATATGCATCGCATGCGCGCCGCCCGGAGTGAAGCCCGACATGTCGATCGTCGCCGACACGAGTTGCGTTGTTGGATCCCATTTCAGGCTGACCGTCCCGGTCGGTGCCGGCGTGAGCTGCACGGTCGGAATGGTCGGCGGACTCGCACCGGCCGAGGACGTCGAGGATGACGACGAGTGGCTGGAACTACTCGAACACGCCGCCAGTGCCAGCAGTCCGGCCGCGGCCATGCACGCTCCTGCGAGTCGCTTCATCAGAAGCGCCCCCTTACGGGTTGATGTTCTGACGCCTGTTGCGAGGCTAGGCCTGCACGAAATCCCCGGGCAACGCCTTTTGTCCGGATCCGCCGGATCAACTGAAAATTCCGTCGGGTGGGCCTCCACACCGCCGGCCACCGCCATGCGGCCAGTGCGACGTGCCTCACTCGATAGCCGGTCCGGCACGGAATCGTGCTAGTTTTGAGTTACTTGACCTGCATATTCAGCGGTCTCGCGTCGATGAACGCATCTCACACTTTCCTCGGCGACCAGGCGCGCCACCTGTCGCGCGCCGCACCCGGCCACCAAAAATTGGCGCCGGGCCCACATGCCAGAAAGACACTTCGCATGACTACCTTCGCCGATCTCGGCGTGCCCGCAGCCGTTTGCACATCGCTTACCGCACAGGGCATCACAGCTCCTTTTCCGATCCAGACCAAGACCCTTCCCGACTCCTTGAGCGGCCGCGACGTGCTCGGCCGCGGCCGCACCGGGTCCGGCAAGACGCTCGCGTTCGCGTTGCCGCTCGTCAGCCGCCTGGCTGCGGCCGGCGCCGCCCGTCGGGCCGCCCGCAAGCCGCGCGGCCTGGTGCTCGCGCCGACCCGGGAGCTCGCCACCCAGATCAACAACACGGTGCAGCCGCTCGCCGAGGCGCTCGGCCTGAACACCACCGTCATCTACGGCGGCGTTCCGCAGCAGCGCCAGGAGCGCGCGCTCGCGGCCGGCGTCGACATCGTCATCGCCTGCCCCGGCCGGCTCGAGGACCTGCTGCGGCAGGGCGTCGTCTCGCTGTCGACCGTGGCGGTCACCGTGCTCGACGAGGCCGACCACATGGCCGACCTCGGCTTCCTGCCCACGGTGCGCAAGATCCTCAACGCCACCCCGAGCGGCCAGCGCCTGCTGTTCTCCGCGACGCTCGACAACGGCGTCGACAAGATCGTCAAGGCCTACCTGAACAATCCCGTCACGCATTCGGTCGACGAGCCGAAGGCCGCCGTGTCGTCCATGGAGCACCGCGTGTTCGCGGTCGCCGACCCGGGCGCCAAGAAGCAGTTGGTGTCGACGCTGGCCTCTGGCACCGGACGCCGGGTGCTGTTCACCCGCACCAAGCATCACGCCCGCAAGCTCGCGAAATCGCTGACGGCCGAGGGTATTCCGGCGGTAGATCTGCACGGCAACCTGTCGCAGAACGCCCGTGACCGCAACCTTGCGGCCTTCTCGGCCGGGAGCGTCCGCGTGCTGGTGGCCACCGATGTCGCTGCGCGCGGCGTCCACGTCGATGACGTCGAGCTGGTCGTCCACGTCGATCCGCCGACCGAGCACAAGTCGTATCTGCACCGCTCCGGCCGCACGGCACGCGCCGGCGCCGCGGGCACCGTCGTCACCATCTCGACGCCCGATCAGCGTCGCGATGTGCAGAAGCTGATGCGTGCCGCCGGCGTCACCGCCGACATCGATTCCGTGTCGTCCACGTCGCCCGCCGTCACGGATCTGGTCGGCGAGGTGGCCGCCAAGGTGCACGGCCCCTTGCCCACCGAGCGCCCATCCGCCGGCAACCGCCCCAAGGCTGCGGGCTCCGGCCAGGGACGCCGGCGTCGCAAGCCGGCCGACCGCGACGATGCCGGTCGACGTTCGGCTGATCGCTCCGCACATCGCGGCGGATCCGCGAATCGCGACGGATCAGGCCGCCGCACGGGGCAGTCGCAGTCCAATCGCTCCGGCGGTGCCGCGCATTCGGGCGGCAGCGGACGCACAGGCGGCAGCGGACGTTCCGGCGGTGCCGGGCGGGCCACCGCCTCCGGACGTGGCGGTTCCGACCGCGCAGCTGCCGGCACCGCGTCGCAGGCATCCGGTCGGCGCCGCGCGCGTCGCCCCGCGACCTTCACTCGCTAGATCCCGAACGACAGCGACCCGCGGCTCGATTGCCGCGGGTCGCTGTCGTCTTTTCAGAGCCCCCGAGCGTTAGGCCGGCCTCGGCACGAATCCGTCGCGAATGAGCTCCAGCGCGTCGTCGCCGAATACCTGCGTCGGGAATCGCCCGGCGACGAGGTCGGCGAGATAGGCGACCAACCCTCCGGGGTGGTAGTCGTTCGTCAGGCCGTCACCAATGACCACGGCCGCCCAGGCGTTCGGGTCGTCCCCGGTCATATGCCAGTAGCCGGTTTCGCCGCCGGGGGCGCCGCCCCAGCCGTAGTACGGCACGGGGTCGACGTCCTCGATCGCCATCGGAACGGTGGAACCGTCCGGGTGGATCCACTGATGGTGGCCGTATGTGCCGCGCAGGTCGGTCAGCGACTGCCGGCAATACGCGCCGCCGGCGATCAGGTCGTCCGGCGTCGGAGCCATCAGCCCCAGGTAGCCGCCGAGCGACCCCTCGCCGTAGGTGCCGACGAGCTGCTTGTAGTCGTCGGGCAGGACGAATCCCACCGCAGCCTGGGCGGCGTCAAAGTCGTAGTGAGGTACCGCCTTTGGCGGCGGCACGAGCGAAACCAATTCTTCGAGCGACATATTCGGACCTTACGGGATATTCGGGATGATCTTGAAGTCGATGACGCCGGTCCGGGCACCGACCGCGCCGACCGCGATCTGCGTGGGCGGCTTGGCGTATCCGTTGCCGTAGATCGGAGTCACGTTGTACCAGACGGCCTCGCCGCCGCGTGCGGCCGCAACGACCCTGGCCTCGATCGCCTGCATCGCATCGTTCGCGGCCTTGGTCCCGGTGATCAGGTTGCGAGCGTCATCGCCGGTGCCGCCCGCCGACCGCGCCAACAGATGCAATCGCTGCAGCGCCTGCGGGCCGTAATTGCCGGGTCCCCAGGCGCGGCTCGGATCCCATCCGGGCGGGTTGATCTTCGGGCTGGCCGCGGTGCCCACATTCTGCGTCATGCTGCCGGTGACCAGCGAGGTCTGGCCGGTCGCCGCGCGGTTCATCATCGGGTTCAGCAGAACGTTTCCGCCATCGCGGAACTGCGTCAGTCGCGATCCCGGGACCAGTGAGTCGTACAGCTTGTCCTGGGCGACAGCAGGATTGTTGACCGGCTTCGGGTTCGGGTAGGTCGGTGTCGGGTTGTTCGGCGACGGCTGAACTCCCCGATTCGGCGTCGGGATCGATCGCGGCTTCGGCTGCGGTTTCGGCTGCGGGGCAGTGGGATTCGACGGCCGCTGATTCTGATTCGGCGGCCCGGGCGGCGTGCGTTCGATCGGCTTGTCGATGCCGTTCATCAGGTAGCACGCCGACACCGCACTGGCCGCGAACGCGCCCTCGGAGTTGAGTTGCGCGGCCTCGGCGTTGTACGCCTCCGCCTCGCCTCTCGGCTTGGTCGGGGTCCAACGCGCGTTATGCACGGCGGTCCGGCCATTGACCGCAGCGAGCGCGGCTTCCTGCACCGCGCACGGATTCGGCCCGGCGGCAGCGATTCCGCCGGCCGCGATCGGTGCGGCGACCAATCCCAGTGCCAGCAGCAACGCCAGTACGAATCTACGTAGTGAACTCATCGTCAACAGACCCCTCAACATCGGATCGGCCGAGGTACTCGGCCCTGAATTGCGTGCTGAAGGTATCCAGGCCGACGGTGGCCGGTCGAACTGGAGAGGCGAAAGTACGTTGCCTGAATGACGCTCTGGCCCAATACTTTCGGTGCTGTCAGTCGTTCGTCCGACACTCGTGTCGCGCGGCCGCGGCTGTGCTCACAACGCCCGCCACGGAGCGTCCACGATCGGTCAGCGGTTGGCGGGCGTGGCAACGACCAGGATCTCGGCGGGTAGGTCGCTCGAGTTCTGGACGCGGTGCGTGGTGCGCGACGGGAAGTGGATGGCGTCGCCCGGCGCGAGCGTGAGGGCCTCGGTTCCGATCCGAATGTCCACGCTGCCGGTCAACACGTAGAGCCATTCCTCCCCACCGTGGCGGCTGTCGGGCGCTTCCGTCGCACCGGTGAGCGTGAGGTGGACGGCCTCGAGTCCCGGAAAGCTACCGCTGAGCAGGGCAAGAAGCCCATTCGCACTCGCCCGTTCGACGCGGTCGGCCGAGCGCGTGAGGTGATAGGGGGCGGTGTACTGCTCATCGACGAGCTGGCTGAGGGAGACACCGAACGCCTGGGCGATCTCGATGAGGGTGCCGAGAGAGGGCTGCCGAACGCCGGACTCGATGCGCGAGAGCTGCGTGGTGGACAACCTGACTTTGTCGGCAAGCGTGGTGAGGGTCCAGTTGCGTTCTCGTCGATGCTCGCCGACTCGCCGGCCGATCCAGCTGTCATCTCGGTGTTCAGGCTCTGGCACGGGATAACCCTACTCACTCGTGTCTTGCCTCATGGGCAAGAATATTACCTCAAAGGTTGCTCGCTGCGCGCTGACGTGCGATGGTCGTTCGGAGCAGAGGAGTACTGAATGACAGCCGCGGATGTCGCCAAACCGGACCTGCTGACATGCTGCCGGGCATTTGCCGGCCTGCCCGTCGGCGTCGTCCGTCCACGGCGGCCCGATCAGCAATTCTTGGCAAGTCTGGCCGACAACGGATTGCCCACGGCCGCAACGACTGTCGAGGTGATAACGCTACCGCAGCGACCGCGCGCGGTGCCGACTCCCGCGATCGCCGAAGGGGTCTGGCGACCAGGACGGACCGCTAATGCTTTGAACGCGTTCGTTATTCGCCACCCGCGCGCAACCTTCCTGGTCGATCCCGGTGTCTGCGTCGATGTCATCGATCGCGCAGTGGCCGAATTGCCGTGGCTTCTCCGGGTAGCGGTGACGCCCCGGCGCGATGTGATCGCTATTCGGGAAGCACTCGAACTCGCGAACATCGACGCCGCCGGCATCGACTTCGCGTTGCCCACGCATCTGCACTGGGATCACGTCGCCGGGCTACTCGACCTAGACGGACTCCCGGTCCATCTCCATCGTCCCGAACACACCTGGGCGATGAGCGGACCGATTGCGCCGCAAGGCGGCGTGCGTTCGGCCATCCGGAACAGACCGGTCAACCTTTACGACCTCGATGGTCCGCCCATCCTGACATTCCCCCGCAGCCTCGACCTGTTCGGCGACCGATCGGTCATTCTCGTCGATCTGCCCGGGCATACCCCCGCCAGTATCGGGATCCTGGCGCAGACATCGTCCGGTCCGATCTTGCTTGCGGGCGATGCCGTGTGGGGGCGGATCCAGCTCGAGCGGTTTCGCCAAAAGGCGTCCTACCCAGGGCTACTCGCCGACGCCGACCGCGACGCCGCATGGGAGACCCTGCACCGACTCGTCGCCATTCGGCAACGGATCACGATCGTTCCCAGCCACGACCACGGCCGGCACGAACCTCTTACGTAGGCGGGGATGCCTCTCCCGCAAAGCGCTTCAGTTCGCCTTCGGCAACAGATGACGCCTCTGCGTCTAGTCAGGCAGGCGCGAAGTGCGGGTAGCCGTGGCGATTCATGTCGCTGAGGATCGGCCCGATGTTGGGGCCGGCCTCAGGGGCCACGCACGGAACATATTGTCCCGCAATGCGGTAGACCCCATGGACCATGCCGACCAGCTTGTCGCCGACCACGATGGGCGCGCCGGAATCGCCCTTGGCGGTGCAGATCTGAGTCGTATGGATCGTGCCATCTGAGATCCACACCACCCCGCAGGTGGTGGCGGTGGTGCGACCGGTCTTGCAGGCCACCTCCGGAAATACAAGGGGCGCAGTCGAGACTCCGGCGATGACAACACCGCCGACGCTGGCGGACGGTCGAACCTTGTTGGGGTCGAACTGGATAACTGCGTAGTCCAGGCCGCGGTTGATGTAGGTCGCGTGTCCGAGCACGCCCGCACGCGGCTGAGTCTCGGAGTACACATTGACCGACTTGCCGGGCGTGAAGCAGTGCGCGGCGGTCAGGCCGATGAGTCGACCGTCGGAATGACCGATGGTGGTCAGCGTGCACGCATCACCTGTCGATGCACTCAGCGGGATCATGATCCCCGACCCGCCGCCCATCGTGACGACGGTGCCGGCCGACGCGACCGCCGCCCCGAACAGTACTGAACAGCTTGCGGCGACGAAGGCCGCCGCGAGCGCTGCAAATCGGCGCAATTTGATACTCCATCCACTCTCATGCCCGCCGGTGGCGACGGACGGCTTCGGTCGTTGGCTTGATCTATCCGCCGGCACAGGCAGATTTAGGGTGCGCAGGCGGCCGGGTTGTGGAAGAGCTTGACGTAGTCACTGTTGCCGGCCGGGTTGAGCCCGACTCCGATCTCGATGCAGGTTCCGTGCGCGGCGGCCTGGTTGGCGTTGCTTTGAATGATCTGCCCGAACGTCGGGTTGTAGATCAGGTTGGGGATCGACGGAAGGCCCGCGGCGGCACTGCCCCAGCCATTGGCGGCGACGGCAGCGGTCTGGGACTTGGTGAGTTTGATGCCGTGCTCGTCGTATGTGCGAGCCGCGGCTGTTCCCGTCCCGATCGCTGCGGTGATGCCGGCGGCGATGGCCGTGGTGGCGACGGCTGCGGTGACGATGCGCTTCATAGGTGCCCCTGATGCTCGAAAATTACTATAGTGAATTTGCAATGTAGCATCGGCGGCCGGGGCTGGCTACTGGAGGGCCATTAGGCCACCTGCAGTGCGACGACGGCTACCGGATGCCGTCTGTGCACGCACCGTCACAGCGTGTCTCGCCGCAGGCGTGGCAACGGCCCGCCGCGAGAGGGCCGCAGCAAGGGACAACGTGCAACGCCGTTAGTCCCCTTGTGTGGCAAGGGCATTGGCACCTGCTGGGACTGCCGTCGTTCGCCGTGGCGGTGCGCTTACTCACCGTCAAACTCCTGCCTTGCATAAGACGTCCGCCATTCAGGAGTGACAATCCTGACTGGCCTATGACTCGAGGAGCTCGTCATCGACGTCGATATCGATGACCAAGACGGTGCGTGTGGTGCGCCGCTGAACTACCCCAGCCAGGCCAACTATTCTTCCGCCAACCGGAGCGCGGGTGCTGAAACCGACTCGGATGCAGCGTCATTGAGCACGACTAAGACCGCATCGTCGTCACAAATCGTGAGCACGATGCCAAAAGCTGAATTGCAAATCACGGACAACTCGTCACGGCCCAATTTGACCGCTTTGCCGTGGTTGCTGCTGGCGGCGCCGAGTAAGGCGACCGTAGGCGTGCCATACATGGCCGCGGACATGACCCGGGACAGTGGCTGGGAGTCTATGTTTCGGATCCCTTCATACCAGATTATATTGTCTGTCCCCAGAGTGAAGTAGTCGATATCCGCGGAAGGAGGAACCGATTCAGCGGGGAGAGTTGGGCAATCTGCATATACTCCGTATGGAAAAGGGCCGGTCCGACCGATGGAATCTAAAGAATCAAAAGGATTCCCCTCGATCCCCCGTGATCCGAATCCGCGCTCTATTGACCGATATGATGGAGGCTCCACCGTGCCGTAACAAATATACGAGGTCCAACCATGTAGCGTCGGCAACGTCTCTGGCCGAAACGCGACTGAGTAGTCGTCGACCGTGGCTAGTAGGTGCCGAATTAGTCTGCGGTCATCGTCCGCTACCTTGCACAACTTCGATCCGTTAATGTTCACTAGTTGACTTTCGTTGTTGCTTTGGGCTCGATGGTGCCATCTGGGAAAACTCGCCATTGATTGCCGTTTGAGTCTTTCCAATCATAGTGCGGCCCTATCGGCTCCTCATGATTTAGATCTGGGTGCAGCGACTCACCCGTGCGCGGGTTGAACCAGCTCCCCTTGTTCGATGAGGGCGGCCCGTTCCCTCTCCATTGCCAGTCTGGTCCTGGTGATTGGGCTCCGTCTTTCCAATCTAATTTTGCATCTTTGGGGCCTTTAGGCACCTCAGCGGGGGCGGGCTCGGTAGATGGTCTGGTTGACGTTGTTGGACCCTGTTGCGCATTGCTGGGCGCCGTCGGCGCCTGGTTTGACTGCTCAGTGGGACCAGCTTCAGCAGGGGGCGCTGGCTGGTCGGGGCTGGCAGGAATAGTGGGAATTGGAACCGCTGGGACCGGCGGATGTGGAACGTCGCCTTTTGAGATCCCCGGCGGTTTGGGATAGGCGGGCATGGGAATCGCCGGGGCTTGGGGGTCGGTGCCGGGTGCGGCGGGCTGGGATTGTCCGGGCCCGGGTGGGTGTGGGGTCAGGCCGCCGTTGTCTATCCACCATCGGATGGCTTGTTCGAGGAGTTTCGCATCACGGGCCAGAGCAGGGGCAAGAATCCCGATGATGCCGGCGATGACCTTTTCCGGGTTGAAAAAGCCGCCGGCCAAAGACTCGATGAATGCAGCGATCTGGGGGCCGAACTTGTCCATAAACGCCTGTAGCGCAATGTATAGCTCTTCGAGTGCGGGGTCATCAGTCGGGATCCCGATGTCGATTAGCTGATTATGCGGCCCGCCGCCCACACCACCGACCGTGCCGCTCCCGCCGCCGGCAGCACCGGCACCGCCTGCTGTGCCGCCGGTGCCCAGCCCGCCTGCCGTGGCGCCGCCTGCTGTGCCGCCGGTGTTGTTGGCTGGGCCGGTGTTTGCGCCGCCGCTATCGCCACCGTTGTTGCCGGATTGGTCGCCACCGCCGTCACCACTGTCGTTGTTGTTGGTATCGGGTGCTGGGGCCGGCGCTGGCTGAGGTGTGGGGGTGACGCCGCCTTGGACCGGTGCTGTGGGTTTGATGCCGTCTTTGCTCAGTCCGTTGTGTGGTTCGACAAGCGCTGCAGGTGTGGGTTGCAGTAGTGACCCGCCGTTGGCGGCAGCGGCAGTGTTCTGGCCGTGCAGTCGTAGTCGCCAGGTTGCGCCGACCACCAGACCGGCCGACGCGACGGCGAGTAGGTCGGTGGTCATCGGGCTGGTGCCGTCGTTGGGTATGGCGGGCTGCGCGGTGTGCGGGGCGGTTGTATCGACCTGCTGTTGCAGCCCCGGAGCTGGCGACCGCGTCGGCGCGGCGGGGTGTTGTGGCGCTGGTGTGGGCGCGTCGGCGGTGGCGGGGATCGACGGGATCGGTGCCGGGGCAACCGGTTTGCCGGCTGCCGGTAGCCCGCCGGGGACCGGGACGATGGGGGTGCCGTTCCCGTTGCCGGGGCCGGGTCCGGTGTCCACGCCCATGTGTACGCCGTTGCCGTCGGTCGGGCCCGCGGGTGCGGTCGTGGGCTGATACGGGGTGGGCGTGACTGTGTGCGGATCGGATGGGATGCATGGCCACAACGGCCCGTATTGG
>NZ_AQYG01000051.1 GCF_000380485.1 Jongsikchunia kroppenstedtii DSM 45133
TCCCCAACCGCACAAGGCTTTCCACCACCAGACATGCATCCAATGGTCCTATCCGGTATTAGACCCAGTTTCCCAGGCTTATCCCGAAGTTGAGGGCAGATCACCCACGTGTTACTCACCCGTTCGCCACTCGAGTACCTAGCAAGCTAGGCCTTTCCGTTCGACTTGCATGTGTTAAGCACGCCGCCAGCGTTCGTCCTGAGCCAGGATCAAACTCTCCAACAAAACCCAATCAAAACAACCAGGCCTCAAAAGACGCTCAATCCAGACACCAACAAACATGGCATCCAAAAAAACAAAAAACAAAACAAAAACAACCACCCACCCCACAAACCCCCCACCCCCAACAAAAGGGAACAGAAAGCTCATACAGTGGGCCAGCCATTCAAAAAATGGCACTAAACAATCCACCAACACACTATCAAGTTCTCAAAGAACACACATCCACGGATCTACCAGCTCAGCGAGCCGGCGGTTGTCCGCAAACTTGTTCGTTAGGATTCGTTGCCCTGTTCTGAGGCAACTTTTCCAGCCTAGCAGAGTCATTCGACGCTCGCAAACCCGAAGGCTTGCTACGTTTCGCGACTAGCGCTAGATCCCTCGTTCGTCTTACCCAGGCAGCAAGCTGCCCGGAAATTCGAGCTTGGGGGCGGTCTGCGCAAACCCGGTTTCCCTTCCGCCGGTCGTTGGTCCCTGTGGGACTCGCTCCGGGGCGGCGCCGTGGCGCGCTGACTTAGAATAAGTTACGCACCGCCCGACGATTGTGCAAATCGTCGTTTCGACACCCGTGATCGGCCCGTATGCGATTGCCGCGCAACAACTTTCAGCGTGGGCGCCATCGCAGATCCGTCGATCGACGGTAAATTACATCGATGTGATCTAGGGCACTTGGGCTGGTCTTCTTCACAACACTGCAGGTCACGGCCTGTTTTGCGCGTCGAACCGATATTTGGATTCTTTTGCGGAGACGCGCACCACCTCGACACGACCGGCCGTACGGACCCGAAAACGACCGATGACCCGCCCCAGTACAGCTGGGCGGGTCATCGTTGATCGGTTGTGGACCAAGCCTATTCGGCGGCTCGGATCAGACGACCCGCTCGATCTTGCCGCCGAGCGCACGCAGACTCTCGACGAAATCGGGGTACCCCCGATCGATGTGGAACACGTCATGCACCTCGGTCACGCCGTCGGCGACCAGGCCGGCAAGCACCAGCCCGGCGCCGGCGCGGATGTCCGACGACCACACCGGCGCGCTCGACAGCTGGTCGATTCCCCTGATCACCGCGTGATGACCGTCGGTGCGGGCATCGGCGCCCATCCGCACCATCTCTTCGACGAACCGGAACCGCGCCTCGAACACGTTCTCGGTGATCACCGACATCCCCTCGGATACCGAGGCCAGGCCGATGGCCATCGGCTGCAGGTCCGTGGGGAATCCCGGGAACGGCAGCGTCGACACGTTCACCGCGGTGGGCCGTTCCCGCTGCAGAACGCGGAATCCGTCGGGATAGGTGTCCACCTGCGCCCCGGCCTCCCGCAGCTTGTTCAGCACCAGCTGCAGGTGCGCCGGGTCGACTCCGCGCACCGTGACGTCGCCCTGTGTCATCGCCGCCGCTATCCCCCATGTCGCACCGACAATGCGATCACCGATCACCCGGTGCGTCGTCGGATGCAGCTGCGGAACCCCGGTCACCGTGAGTGTCGAGGTGCCGGCGCCGTCGATCCGGGCCCCCATCTGCTGCAACATCACGCACAGGTCCACGATCTCGGGCTCCCGGGCGGCGTTGTCGATCGTCGTCACCCCCTCCGCCAGCACCGCGGCGGTCAGGATGTTCTCCGTGGCACCCACCGACGGGAACTCGAGCGATATCGGTGCCCCGATCAGCGAATCCGCCTCGGCCACAACGCATCCGTGCTCGATGACGCTCCGCGCTCCGAGCTCGCGCAGACCGGCCTGATGCATGTCCAGCGGCCGCGAGCCGATCGCGTCACCGCCCGGCAGCGCCACCACCGCCCGATGCGCCCGCGCCACCAGCGGTCCGAGCACGCAGACCGACGCGCGGAATTGCTTGACCGCGTCGAAATCCGCGTGATGCTTCGGCACCGCCGGCGTATCGATCCGCACCACGTCGCCGTCGAGCTCGACCTCCGCACCGAGTCCGCGCAGCACGTCGGCCATCAACGGCACATCCGCGATCTGCGGGCAGTTGGTGATGGTCGTGACGCCCTCGGCCAGCAGCGCGGCGGCCATCAGCTTCAGCACACTGTTCTTGGCCCCGCCGACCGACACCTCGCCGGTCAGCCGGGCGCCGCCGGTCACCAGGAATCGATCACCCACGGCTCGTCCCCCTATCGCCCGCGTCGGTACGCGGATCGCGTGCGCTGCTCAGGGCTCGACCTCGCCGGACTCGGCCAGCGTCTTCAGCTGGCGCAACCCCTTCTCGAAGTCCTTGCCGACCAGCTTGTCCAGGTTGAACAGCTTGGAGAAGATCTTGTTGATTCCCGAGTTGGTTCCCGACATCCGCCAATCGACCACGGTCGAGCTGGCGTCCGGCGACTCGGTCAGCACGAAGATCACCGTGTTCTGCGCCTTCCACGGCCGCGCGAAGTTCAGGTCCAGCGCCAGACGATCGGGGCGGTCGGCGGAGGTGATCGTCATCGTCCCCTCGCCGGCCTTGCGGTTGCCCGACCAGTGATAACCCGATCCGACCCCCGCCTCGGGGCCCGAATAGCTGCGCTCCATCTTCGGATCCAGCCCCTCCCAGGGCGACCAGTCCTGCCACCTGCGAAAGTCGTTGAGATACGGAAAGATTCGCGCAGCAGGCTGGCTGATGGCAATCGATCGTTCGATCGTGAAGGGCGTCGCCGACATACCCGGGATCCTATTAGATTGGCAGGGTGAACGTTCACCTCACACGGATCTACACCCGCACCGGCGACGACGGCTCCACCGGACTGTCCGACTTCAGCCGCGTACCCAAGACCGACCTGCGGGTCGCCGCCTACGCCGACTGTGACGAGGCCAACGCCGCGCTCGGCGTTGCCGCGTCCCACGTCGGCGATGGATGCGACGACATCGCCGCGATCCTGACCCGGGTACAGAACGACCTGTTCGACGCCGGCGCCGACCTGTCGACCCCGGTCGTCGACGATCCCAAGTACCCCCCGCTGCGGATCGAACCCGCCTATATCGAGCAACTCGAGGCCTGGTGCGACGAATACACGGCGCAGCTGCAGCCGCTCACGTCATTCATCCTGCCCGGCGGCTGCGCGCTCTCAGTGCACCTGCACGTGGCTCGAACCGTCGTCCGTCGGGCCGAGCGGTCCGCCTGGGCGGCGATCGAGGCACATCCCGACGACACGTCGGTGCTGCCCGCCAAGTACCTCAACCGACTGTCCGATCTACTGTTCATCCTCAGTCGAATCGCCAACCGGCGCAACAAGATCGACGACGTACTCTGGAAACCCGGCGGCGAACGCTAGCCAGTCGAGCCCACCCCTGTCGCTAGTCGAGATCCGATCGCCGGTCTGCCAAGGCGGAGGAGGCCCGCAATAGTGCGGTCCTATGCGGGCCGAACGACAACGCAGGCAGGCGGCGATCGGGCTCGACTAGCGGGTGCGGCGCTGGCGGCGTCCGGAGGGCCTTGATTCGAGCCAGGACTGCATCGCGGTGGCCGCGCCGGACTCCAGCGCCACCTCGAACGTCTGCGGGCCCGAGGTCAGTTCCAGGATCACCAGATCGGCCCCGTCGTGGCCCAACAGCGGCCGTTCGGCGATACTCGGCATCCGCCGACCGTGCGGTTCCAGTGTCTGCCGGCCGTAGATCTGCGACGGGCCCGGCCGGATATCCCGTAGTCGGTAGTACTCGATGGATTCGTCGCCATAGCAGATGACGCCGTGCCGCCAGCCGTGATCGCCGCGCGCCGGCAGATCCCGCAGCGCCACCGCGGTACCCACGCCGCGCATCCGGCTCAACCGCCGGACGCCGATCGCCAGCACCACCCCGGCGATCACCACGCATGTCAGCAGAATGATCACCGCGATGATCATCAAGACATGCATCACGCCGACCTACCTCCCGGATATTCACGACTGGCCCGGATCTTCAACAGGTCCGGATCTTCACAACTGGCCCCCGCCCACCAACCAGATTGCCATAGGAAAGAAAACGGGCCCCGTCCGGATCTGATCCGAACGGGGCCCGTCACTTGCTTCACATCAAGGTGCAGCAGCGACTACTTGGTCGCGCTCAGCTGCTCCACTGCCTTCAGCCGGGATTCGGCGCGCAGGTAATCCTCGGAGCCCTCCTCGGCCGACTCCAGAACGGCCTTCTCGGCGTCGACATCGACGTCTCGAGCCCATTCGGCCGACTCGGCCAGCACAGTCACCGACTCGCCGGTCACCGAGAGGAAGCCGCCCTGGACCGCAGCGACCCTTCGGACGCCGTCCACCTGTTCGATGACGACGAACCCGTTCTCGACCAGCTGACCGAGCAGCGGCTCGTGGTTGTGCAGCACGCCCAACTCGCCCTCGGTGGTCTGTGCGATCACGAAGGTCGCCTCGCCGGAGTAGATGCGCTCCTCGACCGCGACGACCTCCACCTGGAAGCTTGCGTCAGCCATTTCCTAGTATCCTTCGCGCTTTACTTGCCGGCGAGCTTCTTGGCGGCCGCCTCGACGTCGTCCAGGCCACCGAGCGAGTTGAACGCCTGCTCCGGGTAGTGGTCGAACTCGCCCTTGCACACGCGGTCGAACGCCTCGATGGTGTCTGCGAGCGACACGACCGAGCCGGGCTGACCGGTGAACTTCTCGGCGACGATGAAGTTCTGGCCGAGGAACCGCTGCAGGCGACGGGCGCGCTGAACGGTGACCTTGTCCTCTTCCGAGAGTTCGTCCATACCGAGGATGGCGATGATGTCCTGCAGCTCCTTGTACTTCTGCAGGATGCGCTTGACCTCGTTGGCGACGCGGAAGTGCTCGTCGCCGACGATCGAGGCCTCCAGGATGCGCGAGGTCGAGGTCAGCGGGTCGACGGCCGGGTAGATACCCAGCTGCGAGATCGGCCGCGAGAGCTCGGTGGTCGCATCGAGGTGGGCGAAGGTGGTCGCCGGCGCCGGGTCGGTGTAGTCGTCGGCGGGGACGTAGATCGCCTGCAGCGAGGTGATCGAGCGACCCTTGGTCGAGGTGATCCGCTCCTGCAGCTCGCCCATCTCGTCAGCCAGGGTCGGCTGGTAACCGACGGCCGACGGCATGCGGCCGAGCAGCGTCGAGACCTCCGAGCCGGCCTGGGTGAACCGGAAGATGTTGTCGATGAACAGCAGCACGTCCTGGCCCTGAACATCGCGGAAGTACTCCGCCATGGTCAGCGCAGACAGGGCCACGCGCATACGCGTCCCCGGCGGCTCATCCATCTGGCCGAACACCAACGCGGTGTCCTGGAGAACGCCCATCTCCTCCATCTCGAGATGGAGGTCGGTGCCCTCACGGGTGCGCTCACCGACGCCGGCGAACACCGACGTGCCGGAGAACTCACGCGCGATACGGGTGATCATCTCCTGGATCAGAACGGTCTTGCCGACACCGGCGCCACCGAACAGACCGATCTTGCCGCCCTTCACGTACGGGGTCAGCAGGTCGATGACCTTGATACCGGTCTCGAGGATCTCGGTCTTGCCCTCGAGCTGGTCGAATGACGGAGGCTTGCGGTGGATGCCCCACTGCTCGCCGTCCCGGCCGGTGCCCGGCGCGTCCAGGCAGTCGCCCAGCGCGTTGAACACGTGCCCCTTGACGACATCGCCGACCGGCACCGAGATCGGCTTGCCGGTGTCGCGAACCTCAGCGCCGCGGACGAGGCCGTCGGTGGGCTGCATCGAGATGGTGCGCACCAGGTTGTCGCCGAGGTGCTGCGCGACCTCGAGGGTCAGCGTCTTGGCCACCGACGGCAGCGTGATGTCCGCGTGCAGCGCGTTGAACAGCTCGGGAATGGCGCCCCGCGGGAACTCCACGTCGACGACCGGGCCGATGACGCGCACGACGCGCCCGGCGAGGCCGGAGGCCGTGCCGCCGGCCGGGGTTTCGGTTACTGCTGTGGTCATGTCGTCACTTCCTGTGTGTATGAGTCTTTAGTTCGCGAGAGCGCTTGCGCCGCCGACGATCTCGCTGATTTCCTGAGTGATCTGCGCCTGCCGCAGCTGGTTCGCCTCGCGCGAGAGGGTCACCACCAGCTCCTCGGCGTTATCGGTCGCCGCCTTCATGGCCGTCCGCCGCGCCGCGCTCTCGGACGCCGCCGAATCCAGCAGCGCCGCGTAGATGCGGGTCGTCAGATACTTCGGCAGCAGCGCGGTCAACAGGCTGTCCGCGCCCGGCTCGTAGCTGTAGTTGCGACCGAAGCCCTGGCCATCGGCCGTGTCAGGGGAATCGTCCTCGGTCACGACCAGCGGCGCCACCCGGTGCACCTCGGGCTGCTGGGTCAGCATCGACACGAAGCTCGTGTAGACGATGTGCAGCTCGTCGACGCCCTCGATGGCCTTCGCGCCCTCGACGATCGACGGAACCTCGTTGCCCGATCCCGCGCGGAAGAGCTCCACCAGGTGCTTCGTCGCCTCGGCTGCGTCGCTGTAATGCGGCTGCTGCGAGAAGCCCGTCCACGACCCGGCGATCTCCTGGTTGCGGAAGTTGAAGTACGAGACGCCCTTGGAGCCCATCACGTACAGCACCGGCGTCTTGCCCTCGTCTGCAAGGAGATTGAGCAGTTCGCGGGTCTCGCGCAGCACGTTCGAGTTGTAGCCACCACACATGCCGCGGTCGCTGGTGACCACCAGCACGGCCGCACGCTTGGGGTTCTCGCGCTCGGTCAGCAGCGGGTGATCCAGCGATCCCGAGTTGCTGGCCAGCTCCGAGAGGACCTTGGTCATCTCTTCGCTGTACGGCTTGGAAGCCGCGACCCGCAACTGCGCCTTGCTGATTCGCGAGGTCGCGATCAGCTCCTGCGCCTTGGTGATCTTCTTGGTCGACTGAACCGACTTGATCCGCGACCGCAGCTCTCGGATGCTAGCCATCGCTCACCTTCTGTCTCGTAGAGATCGTCGGGGTCATCACTTGCGGTTGACCTTGATCTCTTCCTTGTTGACCGCCTCGGCTTCCAGCGTGTGTGCCTTGGCCTCGTTGACCACCCGGGAGCCGTCGCTGGCCAGGAAGCTCTGCTTGAACTTGTCGGTCTCGGCGACGAGGGCCTCGGCCTGATCGTCGGACAGCTTGGCGCCGCCGGCGATCGAGTCGTAGACGCCCTTGGCGCTGTGGTGCAGGTGGGTCAGCAGCTCGGCCTCGAAGCGGCGGATGTCGCCGACCGGCACCGAGTCGTAGTGGCCCTCACCGCAGAGGTAGATCGAGACGATCTGGTCCTCGACGGGCACCGGCGAGTTCTGGTCCTGCTTGAGCAGCTCGACCCAGCGGGCGCCGCGGTCCAGCTGTGCCTTCGACGCGTCGTCCAGGTCGGACGCGAACGCGGCGAACGCCTCGAGCTCACGGAACTGGGCCAGCTCCAGACGCAGCGAACCGGAGACCGCCTTCAGACCCTTGGTCTGGGCGGCGCCACCGACACGCGACACCGACGTACCCACGTTGATCGCCGGACGGACACCCTTGTTGAAGAGGTCCGACTCCAGGAACACCTGGCCGTCGGTGATCGAGATGACGTTGGTCGGGATGAACGCCGAGACGTCGTTGGCCTTGGTCTCGATGATCGGCAGACCGGTCATCGAACCGCCGCCGAGCTCGTCGGACAGCTTGGCGCACCGCTCCAGCAGACGCGAGTGCAAGTAGAAGACGTCACCCGGGTACGCCTCGCGGCCCGGCGGGCGACGCAGCAGCAGCGAGATGGCGCGGTAGGCCTCGGCCTGCTTGGTCAGGTCGTCGAACACGATCAGGACGTGCTTGCCCTGGTACATCCAGTGCTGGCCGATGGCCGAGCCGGTGTACGGCGCCAGCCACTTGAAGCCGGCCGAGTCGGAGGCCGGAGCCGCAACGATGGTGGTGTACTCCATCGCGCCGTTCTCTTCCAGCGACTGCTTGACGCCGGCGATGGTCGAGCCCTTCTGGCCGATCGCGACGTAGATGCAACGGACCTGCTTGGTCGGGTCGCCGGTCTCCCAGTTCGCCTTCTGGTTCAGGATGGCGTCGATGCAGACCGCGGTCTTGCCGGTCTTGCGGTCGCCGATGACCAGCTGACGCTGACCGCGGCCGATGGCGGTCATGGCGTCGATGGCCTTGATGCCGGTGGCCAGCGACTCCTCGACGGGCTGGCGCTCGAGCACGGTGGCGGCCTGCAGCTCCAGGACGCGCTGCTCGTCGGCCGCGATGTCGCCCTTGCCGTCGATCGGCGCGCCCAGCGGGTCGACCACCCGGCCCAGGAACCCGTCGCCGACCGGCACCGACAGCACGTCGCCGGTACGGCTGACCTGCTGGCCCTCTTCGAGGTGGGCGAAGTCGCCCAGGATGACCGCACCGACCTCGTCCTCGTCGAGGTTCAGGGCCACGCCCAGGGTTCCGCCGGAGAACTCGAGCAGCTCGTTCGCCATGGCGCCCGGCAGTCCGCTCACGTGTGCAATGCCGTCGGAGGTGTCGGCGACAACGCCGATCTCCTCACGGGAGGCCTGCGCCTCAAACGACGAGACGTACTGCTCGATCGCTCCCTTGATCTCGTCCGATGAGATCGTCAACTCCGCCATGAGTTACTCGTTCCTCTAGTTCTTCCAGTTGGTCTGGTGATGGATGGTGGTCTGATGCGCCGGCGGTTACCGGGGCAGGCTTTCGGCAGCCTTGGCCAGCCGGGTGGCGATGTCGCCCTCGATGACCTCGTCGCCGACGGTGATCTTGAGTCCGCCCAGCAGCGCGGCGTCGGTCTCGGTCTGCACCGAGATCTCCCGCCGGTAGACGCGGCCCAGGACGGTCGCCAGGCGCGTGTTCTGCGCGTCGCTCAGTGGAGCGGCCGCGATGACATGCGCGACCGACTCGCCGCGGCGCGCGGCGGCCAGCTCGGCGATGTCGGCGACGGTGCCGTCGATGCGGTGGATACGCGCCAGCCGCACGGTCTGCGTGAGCAGGGCGTTGGTGTGCGCGTTGACCTTGCTGCCCAGCACGCTGTTCAGCAGCTGCAGCCGACCGTCGAGCGGGGTGGTCGAGTCCGACAGCAGCCCGGTCAGCTGCGGCTCGGCGACCAGCAGGCGGCCGGCCCGGAAGAGCTCGTCCTCGGTGTCCTCCAGCTTGCCGTCGCGCTCCGCGGCGACCAGCAGACCGGCGCGCGCGATGCGCTCGAGGCCCTTGGTGAGGTCCGACGCCTGCGACCACTTGGCGGCGGCCGCGCTGCGGACCACGTCCAGGGCGATCGGCGAGATCTTGCCGCCGAACAGCTGGTCGACCATGGCGTGCTTGGCGGCGGTGTCGTCCGACGGTTCGGCGAGGTGCTTGCGCAGCACCGGCTTGTCCTTGAGTACCTCGGTCACCGCCGCGAGATCGTTTGCGGCCGTGGTGACTTCGTCGATCGACTTGCCGGCGATGGCGGTGTCGAACTGCTGCTGGACACTGCCCAGCGCGTCGCGGCTGGCGGCACGCAGCGAGCGGTTGCCGAACTGCTCGGCAATAGCCGCCGAGTCGGCGCCGTCCTGCGCCATGCGCTCGAGTTCACCGATGAAGCGGTCGACCGAATCGGCCTGTGCGGCGGGATCTTTCAGATGTTCGCGAACCAGCGAGCCGGCGACGTCCACCGACGCCAGACCGAGGTCGGTACGCAGGTTGCGGACGAGGTTCGCCCGGGTGAGGTCGGCCTGCGCCGTACCCTGTGCGCCGACTCGCGCGACTTCCTTGTCGGCCTGCGTCTTCATCTCTTCGGCGATGGCCTGCGCGTCGCCGCGGGCTTCCTCACGGATGGCACTCGCCTCGGCGCGGGCTTCCTCCAGCGCCTTGGCATGGGCTTCCTTGGCCTGCGCGAGCTGGGCCTTGGCCTCGTCGTGCTCGCTGATGTGCGCAGCAATGGTCTCCTGCTGGGCAGCCATGGCCTTCTTCACCGGCGGCCGCACATAACGCCACAGGATGAAGACGACTACCAGGAAGCCGACCAGCTGACCGATAAAGATCCCCATGAATTAGTTCACCGATCCGCTTGGTTGTGCCTGCTTGGAGGCGATGTTCTGCAGAGATGCCGACAGCTTCGGGTCCGTCGTGACGTCGAAGCCGAGGACCCGGCTGGCCAGGGTCGCCGACAGGTTCGCGACGTCCTTGTGGGCCTCGGCCGCGGCGCGCTCGCCTTCGGCTTGCAGGCGCGCCGAGGTCTCCGCGTTGACCGCGTCGGCCTCGGCGGTCGCCCGCTGCCGCATCTCGTCGAGATTCTCCCGCCCCTTGGCCCGGGCCGCGTCGCGAATCCCGGTGGCCTCGGTGCGGGCGTCCTTCAGGGAGTCGACGTACTGCTGCTGAGCAGCCTCGAAGCCGGCTGCCGCCGCCTTCTGATCGGCCGCCGTCTCGGCGACCATCTCCGCGCGTTCCTTCAGGACCTTGCTGATGGGCGGCACGACGAAGAACCAGATCACTCCGAGCACGATCAAAAAGATGATCACCTCGGCGAAGAAGGTCCCGTTCGGGATCAAGAAGTTGTTGGTCTTCTCGCCCTCTTCGGCCGCCGCCAGGACAAGGCTGCTCATGGCTCTATCGACTCCTCAGATGTACGTAAACGACTGACGCTGAAGGGTTATTAACCCGTCTTGCCCTTGATCGGGGTGGCGAAGACGAACAGCGCCATGAACGCCAGGTTGATG
This sequence comes from Jongsikchunia kroppenstedtii DSM 45133, assembly GCF_000380485.1. Lineage (GTDB taxonomy): Bacteria > Actinomycetota > Actinomycetes > Mycobacteriales > Mycobacteriaceae > Jongsikchunia > Jongsikchunia kroppenstedtii. The sequence continues at coordinate 10,808 of NZ_AQYG01000051.1, forward strand.
AAGTACGCCGCCTCGACCAGACCGACGGTGATGAAGAACGGGGTGAAGAGGCGGCTCTGAGCCTCCGGCTGACGAGCGATGCCAGCGATCAGCTGAGCACCGGCCAGACCGTCACCGATACCGGCACCGATGGCGCCACCGGCCATGATCAGACCGCCGCCGATGAGGGCTCCTGCGCCAACGAGATTCGGATCCATTGCTTTTCCTTTCAACGTCCGGTAGCTGACCTACCGGATTTGCTTACGGACCGACAGGGTGTCTGCCGGATTGTGCGGAGCCGACGACGGGTGCCGCCGGCGGGGGTTCTAGTGCTCGTCCTCCAGCTCCATCGACTGGCCGAAGTACAAGATCGTCAACAGCGCGAAGATGAACGCCTGGATCAGGCCGACGAACAGGTCGAAGGTCTTCCAGATGGCGTTCGGCGCCCACAGGATGTACGGCGGGAACAGCGTGATCAAGGCGACCATCACGCCACCGGCGAACATGTTGCCGAAAAGACGGAGAGAGAGCGAGACCGGCTTGGCGATCTCCTCGATGATGTTGATCGGCATCAGGCCGGCCGCGTGACCCTTGGCCAGGCGGACCGGGTGGCCGATGAGCCCGCGGCGACGGAAGCCGGCCGCGTGGTACCAGACGAACACGACCAGAACCAGCGCGTAGACGAAGTTGACGTCAGACGCCGGCGGCCCGAAGAGCTCGGTGGCCTTGCCGTCCTTGCCCCACTGCACCGGTAGCACCGAGAGCCAGTTGGAGATCAGGATGAAGGTGAACAGCGTGACCGACAGCGGCAGCACGAACGGGGCGATCTTCATGCCCACGGCCGACTCGATCTGGCCGCGCATCTGGGTGGTCAGCGTCTCGAAGAACAGCTGCACGCCGCTGGGCATACCCTTGGTGCTGATGCGCGAGCGCACGTAGAACGCCATCGCGATGATGATCAAGGCCGCGATCCCGGTGGCCAGGATGGTGTCCCAGTTGAAGGTCATTCCGATGAATTCGACCGTCTTGTGGTGACCGACCTCGATCTTGCTGCCTTCGTCGGCAAGCACTTCGGTGTTCGCGGCGAGAGTGATCATGAGCTCTGACGTAGTCCTTTCATCACGGGAATCACCGTGTGCAGCACAAGCACGACCTGCGTCAGGGCGAGTCCGAAGACCACCCCCAGGCCTGCGGGACGGAACAAGAATGCGATCACCAGCGCGATGACCGTGAAAATGGCCAACCGCACCGCGGTGTTGAGAACAAGCGGACGCTTACGCGGGTTCTCCTCTGCGGTCAGCGCGGTGACGGTGGAGAGCACCATCGCGGCGTTGCCGAGGCTGAGAACGGTGCCGAGCAGCATCCAGAGGCCGAAGGCGAGCCAATGACCACCGACCGCGAATCCCGCGCCGATCACGACGGCCACGACGGCGCCGGAAACGATGGCAGGACGCACCAATCCCGGACGAGCCAGCGGGGCCGGCGCCGAGTCGGGTGCAGACGATGCATCCCAGGAATCGAGGGTCAAGCTGCCTCTCCTAGTTGGGCGGAAGATCGCATGCAGGCATGACGGGCTTCCGCTCGATGTGTTGTGACCATATCAACACGGGCCAGCGGGAACATCACCGGGTGCTGATTCGTTTGCCCGATTCCGCCCGCGACCCTGTCTCCTGGTCTACTACGCCCCATAGTAATGCATTGTCCGATTCTCGCAGAATCGGGCCAACCCGGCATTCGCGGTGTCAGTGGGCTCCGGCCATCCGGCGCCGCAGCCGCGGGACGATCGTGGCGAACAGCGCGACGATCAGCCCCCCGGCGAGCAACGGCGTCACCACCGACCACGGCGCCATCGAACTCGCCGCGGCGCTGAACGCCAGCACGGCGACCCAGAGGTAGATCAGCAGGACCACGCGGCGATGCGTGTGCCCGATCTCCAGCAGCCGGTGATGCAGGTGCATCTTGTCCGGGGTGTAGAAGCCCACGCCCGACCGGGTCCGGCGGACGATCGCCATCAGCATGTCCAGCATCGGGATGAACATCACCGCGAGGACCAGCACCAACGGCGACAGCAAGGTGAACATGTCGGCCGGACCGTAGGCGTTGATCGCGATCTTGCCGGACGCGCTGGTGGACGCGGCGGCGAGCATCAAGCCGATCAGCATCGACCCGGAATCGCCCATGAATATTCGGGCGGGCTGGAAATTATGCGGCAGAAAGCCGAGACAGGCGCCGGCGAGCGCGGCCGTGATCAGCGCCGGCGGGTAGTAGCTGACGTCGCCGCCCTGGTCGTGCAGCAGGCCGAGCGAGAACAGGCAGATCGCCAGGGCCGCGATCAGCCCGAGCCCGGCGGCGAGGCCGTCGAGGCCGTCGACGAAGTTGATCGCGTTGATCGTGGCCACCGTGATGGCGATGGTGAGCAGGCCCGATTGCACCGAATCGAGGACGACCGTGCCGACATTGCCGAACGGCACGGCCAGCAGGTACCAGCTGACCCCCATCACCACCAGTACGCCGGCAGCGGTCAGCTGCCCGACGAACTTGGTGAGTGCATCGATCCCCCATCGGTCGTCGATGATGCCGACCACCACGATCACCGCGCCGGCGACCATCGTCGCAGTCATGTCGTTGGTGAAGCCGTTGGCATAGTCGAACCCGCGGGTGAGTGCCGGGAGCTCCTGCGCCAGAAAGAATGCCGCGAGCACGCCGATATACATGCCGACGCCGCCGAGCCGGGGGGTCGGCACCGCGTGCACGTCGCGCTGACGGGGCACGGCCACGGCGCCGACGTGGGTGGCGACGGGGCGGACCAGAGCGGTCGCCAGATAGGTGATGACCGCAGCGGTGAGGCCGACCAGCGCGAGCTCGCGCAGCGGCACGCCCGCTCCCGCCGGATTCGCCGTCGACATCCCATTCGCAACCGTGGACACGGATGCGTAGGCGTGGGTCATCGCGGCATGCATCGCAATCACGGTACCTTTTGCGACGCCCTCAGGCGCGCAGGCTCTCAGCGGTCACGCCGGCGACCTCGGCGATGTCCTCGACGCTCACCGCGCCCTCGCGCAGCACTCGCGGCTGCGCTCCGCTGAGATCGACGATCGTCGACGCCACGCCGTGGGTCGCGGGCCCGCCGTCCAGATACAACCCGACCTTGTCGCCCAGCTGCGCCTGCGCCTGCGCGACAGTCGACGCCGGGGGCTGCCCGGACACGTTCGCGCTCGACACCGCCATCGGCCCGACCTCGCGCAGCACCTCGATCGCCACCGGATGCAGCGGCATCCGCAGCATCACCGTGCCGGCCGTATTGCCCAGGTCCCAGGCCAGCGACGGCGCCTGCTGCACCACCAGGCTCAGTCCGCCGGGCCAGAACGCGCGGGTCAGCTCCCGGGCGGTCGGCGAGACCGACAGCACCAGGCCGTCGATCGTGTTCCAGGAGCCGACGAGCACCGGCACCGGCATGTCACGGCCGCGGTTCTTCGCCGCCAGCAGCGCCGCCACCGCGTCCGAATCGAATGCGTCGCAGCCCAATCCGTACAACGTGTCGGTGGGCATGACGATGAGTCGGCCCGACTTGGCGGCGCCTACGGCCGCGCGGATGCCGGCATCCCGGGTCGACGGGTCGGTGCAGTCGAATAGCGTGCTCACGACCCCGATCCTTCCACGTCCACCGATACGGGCGCCCGGCCGGTGACGAAGCGCGGCCGACCGGCCAGGTCGGTCCGGCCCGCGACGTCGTCGAACCCGGTCGTGCGCAGGACCGCGGCGACGCGGTCGCCGGTGGTGTCGTCATGCTCGATCGCCACCGGGGCACCCGGCCGCGCGATGGCCGCGATGGCGGCCGCCATCGGCCCGATCACGGACATCCCGTCGGTCCCGCCGAAGAGCGCGGCATGCGGATCGTGCTCGCGGACTTCGGGATCCAGCCCGTCGGCGGCTCCCGTCGGGATATATGGCGGATTGCTGACGATCAGCCCGGCCGTCGATGCGCCCACGGCCGCGACCACCGCGTCCCGATCGGTGACGTCGACCTGCTGCATGATGATGCGATCGGCGATGTCGGCGGGCTGCGCGGATACGTTGCGACGCAACCAGACCAGGGCCTCGTCAGACAGTTCCAGGGCGTGCACGCGCACGTTCGGCAGTTCGTGCGCCAACGCGATCGCCAACGCGCCGCTGCCGCTGCACAGATCGACCGCGATCGCGGGCGAGGTGTGTCGCGCCTGCACCAGCGCCCACTCCAGCAGCGCCTCGGTCTCCGGCCGCGGCACGAACACCCCCGGCCCGACCGCCAGTTCCAGCGGGCCGAACCAGGCGTGGCCGATGATGTGCTGCAGGGGTTCTCGTGTGCAGCGCCGCGCGAGCGCCGCAGCGAAAGCCTCCTGCGCGCCGGGATCGACCGGTCCGGTCGTGATCAGCCGCCCCCGGTCGATGCCCAGAACGTCGGCCAGCAGCAGCTCGGCATCCACCGCCGGCGATGGCACGCCTGCCGCGCTCAGCCGCCCCGCGGCATCACGCAGCAGATCCCTTACCGCGACACCGGATTCGGTCACTCGGCCTGCAGCCTGGCTTGGCGATCGGCGGCGACCAGCGCGTCGAGCAGCGCGTCCATGTCGCCGGCGAGCACCGCATCCAGGTTGTGCGCCTTGTAGCCGATGCGATGGTCGGTGATCCGGTTCTCCGGGAAGTTGTAGGTGCGGATCCGCTCCGAGCGGTCGACCGTACGCACCTGTGCCGCACGGCCTTCTGCGGCCTCGGCGTCGGCCGCCTCTTCGCGCGCGGCCTGCAGCCGTGCCGCGAGCACCTGCATGGCGCGCGCCTTGTTCTGCAGCTGCGACCGCTCGTTCTGACAGGTGACGACGATGCCGGTGGGCAGGTGGGTGATTCGCACCGCGGAGTCGGTCGTATTGACGCCCTGACCACCCTTGCCGGAGCTGCGGTACACGTCGATGCGCAGCTCGGACTCGTCGATCTGCACCTCCTCGACCTCGTCCGGCTCGGGATAGATGAGCACGCCGGCCGCCGACGTGTGAATCCGCCCTTGGGATTCGGTGACCGGCACCCGCTGCACGCGGTGCACACCGCCCTCGAACTTGAGCCGGGCCCAGACGCCGTCCGGGCTCTCGTCGCCCGGCTTGGACTTGATCGAGATCGACGCTTCCTTGTAGCCGCCAAGATCAGACTCGGTGACGCCGAGGATGGTCGCCTTCCAGCCATGCCGCTCGCAGTACTTCAGGTACATCCGGGCCAGGTCGGAGGCGAACAGGGCCGACTCCTCCCCTCCCTCACCGGATTTCACCTCGAGGACGACATCGTCGCCGTCGTGCGGATCGCGGGGCGCCAGCTGGTCGGTCAGCGTCGCCTCCAGCTCGTCGACCAACTGCTCCAGCTCCGGCACCTCGGCGGCGAAGGCCGGATCGTCGGCCGCGAGCTCGCGGGCCGCCTCCAGGTCATCCTGTGCCGCTTTGAGTTTGGTGTAGGTCGCCATGATCGGCGACAGCTGGGCGAACCGCTTGCCGACCCGGCGCGCGGCGGCGGGATCGTTGTGCAGCGTCGGATCGGACATCTGGGCCTGCAGGCCCTCGTGCTCGGCGAGGATGTCATCGATGGCGGACGGCTGGGTGGTGCTCACGGAACTCCCTGACAGCGAGGTGGACGGACTGATGGCTGAAAGCACCAACGCCCGACCTGCGCGCGGGCAGATCGGGCGTTGGCGAGACAGCTACTTGCTGGCGTCTTCCTTCTTGGCAGCGTTGCGCTTGCCGTAGCGCTGCTCGAACTTGGCGACGCGGCCGCCGGTGTCGAGGATCTTCTGCTTGCCCGTGTAGAACGGGTGGCACTGGCTGCAGACCTCGACGTTGATGCGCCCGCTGGTGGCGGTGCTGCGGGTGACGAAAGTGTTGCCGCAGCCGCAGACCACCGTGGTCTCGACGTAGTCGGGATGGATTCCCTGCTTCATGGTGTCCCTTTCGTGGTCGCCGGGTCACCAGCGCAGCTGGTGTGAACCGGAACCGGACGGTTGTGGCGGCTTCGACGGAAGCCACCGCTGGTTGACCGGGCAATTATGCCAGAAGCCACGGCGAGAAGACCAATCGTCGTCGCCGAGCATCTGGCCCCGGACTCCCAGGTGAACGCACAGGTGACGGCGGCTATTCCGCCGGGTCGTCGGCGCTGGTCCCGGACTTGTCGGTATCGGCGCCGGACTCATCGGCGGCGGTATCGGACTCGTCGGCGACGGCATCCGACTCGTGCTCTCCGATTCCGGACAGGGGCCAGCCTCCGGCGGCAAGCTTGGCCGCCACCTGCCGCAGTTCCTCTTCGGCCGGGGCGGCGTTGGTCACCTTGACGATGGCGGCCTCGATCTGCTCGCGGTCGAGCGAGCCCTCGGGGCGGTCGGCGAGCAGATGACCGAGCACCTGCGCCAGCTCCGCCTCCGACAACGAGTTCTTGAGCAGGGCGAGCAACGGGAAGTAGTCCTTCGGCGGAACGCCCTTGGGGTATCCCGACCGCATCCAGCCCAGGATGTCGAGGACGGATCGTTTCTCCATGGTGTTCACTTACGCATTCTCAATCGATGGTCACTTGTGCCGGAACGGCGGGAAGTGATGGAAGTCAATGATCATGCCATGGCCTTGGGCGATGATCGTCGCGATGCCGAACACGACCGCCAGGATCACCACCGTAAACGCGACGAACGCGAGCACCGCGCCCGCCGGGTTGCCCTTGCGGACGCTGTCGTCCGCGTTCTGATTTCCCGCCGCGAGCGCCACACCGCGCACCCCCAGGGCGAACAGCGCCGGCAGTCCCGCGCCCAGGATCAGTCCGATCGCCAGCACCTTCCATGCCGCATCCCAGAGCTCGGCGAACGTCGTCATGTCACACCGCCTCTTTCTCGTCCAGCGCGCGGGAGTCGGCCGGCGGCGCCGGCGCGGACTTGTCGTCCCAGTCGTCGTTGACGTTGGTGGCATCGACCGGCTGCTGCTGGGCGCGCCAGTACATATAGCCGGCCAGCGCCAGCAGGATCGCGAACATCACGTAGGGCCCGGCGTCCGGTATCCGATCGCCGATCTCCCACATGATCGCGCCCACCACGGCCGCGGCGGGCAGCGTGACCACCCAGGCGGCGACCAGCCGGGCCGCGACGCGCCAGCGCACGCTGGCGCCCGGTTTGCCGACACCCGAGCCGAGGATCGAACCCGTGGCCACGTGGGTCGTCGACAGGGCGAATCCCATTCCGGTGGAGGCGAGTACCACCGTTGCGGACGCGGCTTCAGCCGACATCCCCTGCGGCGGACTGATTTCCACCAGTCCCTTGCCGAGCGTACGGATCACCCGCCAGCCACCGACGTAAGTGCCGAGCGCGATCGCACACGCACAAGCAACCTTGACCCACAGCGGAATCCCGTGCAGATCGTGCCAGGCGAAGGGGCCGCTGGCCGACTTGTCGTCCCAGCTGTAGGCGATCACGGCGAGCGTGATCACGCCCATCGTCTTCTGCGCGTCGTTGGTGCCGTGCGCCAGCGACAGCAGCGACGACGTGCCGATCTGACCCCAGCGGAAACCCTGCTCGGTGAACTTGGTCGCGACTCCGGCCACCAGCTTGTACACCAGCCAGGTGCCGATGCCGGCCACGATTCCCGCGATGAACGGGGAAATCAGCGCCGGCAGAATCACTTTGCCGACCACGCCGTCGAGCTTGCCGTCGCCGTTCCAGACGACACCGCTCATGCCGAGTGCCGCAATGGCCGAGCCGATCAACCCGCCGAACAACGCATGGCTGCTCGAACTCGGCAGGCCGAGCAGCCAGGTGAGCAGGTTCCAGACGATGCCGCCGATGAGGCCCGCGAACACGATGATCAGCAGCGCGTGGCCGTGGTCGGCGACCATCGAATCGACCGGTGCCCCTTGGGAACTGCCGGAACTCTGCTGAATCTTGATGACCGAGTTGGTCACGGTCAGGGCGACCGACACGGACAGGAAGGCCCCGACGAGATTGAGGATCGCCGACAGCGCGACCGCGGTCTTGGGCTTCAATGCGCCGGTGGCGATCGACGTGGCCATCGCGTTGCCGGTGTCGTGGAAACCATTGGTGAAGTCGAAAGCCAGAGCGGTCACGATCACTAACAACAGAATGACCAGTTCGTTGCTCATAGCATTGATTGTGCTTGACGAGGGCGGCGCCGACCAAACGAATCGCCATATCGAGAAAACGATGTGACCTGCGCAAACGACTGCGATTCGACATGGTTCGCCGACGATTCACGCCATCTCGGCGCACGTCCGGATATCGCGTTGCGCGGCATTCCGGGCATACCGGGAAACGACAACGGCCGCCCCGGAAACCCCGTGGCGGCCGCTGTCGTCAGATCGTCAGTCCTCCGCGGCGGTGCCGGGAGTGTTCTTCTGCACCTGCATCAGGAATTCGATGTTGTTGCGCGTCTTCTTCAACTGGCTGATCAGCAGATCGATCGCCTGCTGCGAATCGAGTCCGGTGAGCACCCGGCGCAGCTTGTGAACGATCGCGAACTCCTCCGGCGACATCAGGAGCTCGTCCTTACGGGTGCCGGACGGCGTGACGTCGACGGCCGGGAACACCCGACGTTCAGCGATCTTGCGGTCCAGCTTGAGCTCGGCGTTGCCGGTGCCCTTGAACTCCTCGAAGATCACGGTGTCGCCCTGCGATCCGGTCTCGACCATCGCCGTGGCGATGATCGTCAGCGAGCCGCCGTTCTCGATGTTGCGCGCCGCGCCGAGGAATCGCTTCGGCGGGTACAGCGCGGTCGAGTCGACACCACCGGAGAGGATGCGGCCCGACGCGGGCGACGCGTTGTTGTACGCGCGACCCAGACGGGTGATCGAATCCAGCAGCACCACAACGTCTTTGCCCTGCTCGACCAGGCGCTTGGCACGCTCGATGGCGAGCTCGGCGACCGAGGTGTGGTCTGACGGCGGGCGGTCGAAGGTCGAGGCGATGACCTCGCCCTTCACCGAACGCTGCATGTCGGTGACCTCTTCGGGACGCTCGTCGACCAGGACGACCATCAGGTAGCACTCAGGATTGTTGACCGAGATCGCATTCGCGATGTCCTGCATGATCGTGGTCTTGCCGGCCTTCGGCGGCGACTGGATCAACGCACGCTGACCCTTGCCGATCGGCATGATCAGGTCGATGACGCGGGTCGTCAGCCGCTCGGGCGTGGTCTCCAGGCGCAGGCGCTGATTCGGATACAGCGGGGTCAGCTTGGAGAATTCCGGCCGCTTCTTCGCGGACTCGACATCCGATCCGTTGACGGTGTCCAGCCGCACCAGCGGGTTGAACTTCTGCCGCTGATTGCTCTGCGACTCACCGTCTTTGGGCACCCGGACGGCGCCGGTGACGGCGTCGCCGCGGCGCAGGCCGTTCTTGCGGATGAGATTCATCGACACGTAGACATCGTTCGGGCCGGCCAGATAGCCGGAGGTCCGGACGAACGCGTAGTTGTCGAGCACGTCGAGGATGCCCGCAACCGGTTGCAGCACATCGTCTTCGGAGATCTGCGGCTCGCCACCGTCACGATCGCGTCCGCGACGACGCTCCCGGAACCGACGACCGCGACGACCGCGACCCTCGCCGTCCCCGTCATCGGGGCCCTGGTTGCGGTTGCCGCCGCCCTGCTGGTTGCCGCCCTGCTGGTTGCCCTTGTTCGAGCCCCCCGAATTCGACCCGCCGTCACCGGACTTGCGGTCATTCTGGTTCTGGCGATCGTTCTGATTCTGGCGGTCGCTGTTCTGGCGGACGCTGTTCTGGCGATCGCCCCCCTGGCGGTCATTGCTCTGCCGGTCATTGTTCTGGCCGCCCTCGCCGCCGTTGCCACGACGACGCTGCCGCTGGCGGTCGCCGCCCTGGTTCGCCTCGGCGCCGTTGTCGTCACCGGCAGCATCTGCGGCACTGGTGGCCTCGGCGGGCTTGGTATCAGCGGGCTGGGCGTCGGCGGGCTTGGTGTCCTCGGTCGGCGCAGCGGCGGCCGGCGCGGCATCGGCGGCGGGCTTACGCTCCTCGGCCACCGGCTTCTCCGTCGCACGGTCGGCGGCAGGTGCCGGCGCGGCGGCGGCGCCACGGTTGCCCGATCCGGCGCGGTTGTCGACCGCGGCGCGGTCGGTGATGGCGGCGATCAGATCGCCCTTGCGCATCCCGGAGATTCCCTTGATCCCGAGATCGCTTGCCACTGCACGCAGTTCGGGCAGCACCATCGACGACAGACCGCTCGTTGGATGCCCCGACCGGTCAGTCTTCACAGTCGGGCTGATGTCCGTTTCCGTCACGGATGTCCTTTCGTTCCCCCGGCATGAAGGCGGAGGCTTGGTCTCGTTCATGGACGAACGAGGCAGGTATCTGGTCTGACGGACCCCCGGCGCATCGCACGATCCGTCGCCGCAGGTCAAGCGCGGCGCGAAGCGGGTGATCGGTGGAAGTCCAAACCTGGACCCGGACGCTTCCGGCAACGGCTGTCAGACGTCGCCAGTACATCGTTTGGGGGTCCGCATGGTGTCACACGGTCAGACCTGACCATGGTAACTACCACGTCAGCAGTGGGCAACACCGCCACACCCAGGAGTTATTCCCCGTAGGCCGACCGGAGGTCGGTCAGGAGACCTCGACGGGACCGGCGACGTCCAGCGCCAACACCGAAAAGCCCAGCTCACCGGCCGTCCCGACGGCCCAGTCCGGGAGCTCCCGGTCGGTGATCGCGAGAACCGTGGGTCCGGCCCCGGAGATCATCGCCGGCACGTCATCGGCCCGCAGCCGCGCCACCAGCTCCGCCGACGGCATCATCGCGGGCGCCCGATACGGCTGGTGCAGCCGATCGTCGGTGGCCATCATCAGCAGCGAGGGGTCGGACTGCAGCGCGACCACCGCCAACGATGCGCGGCTGACATTGAAGACCGCGTCGGCCCGAGGCACGGTGTCGGGCAGCAGTCCGCGGGTCTCGTTGGTCGACGATTCGACCGCGGACACGAACGCGTATGCGCCGATCGTCGGATGCACCTCGACTCGGCGGGCACCGTAGATGTCCCCTTCGTGGCTGGTGTCCGTCCACGACACCACCGCCCCGCCGAGCGCGCTCGCGGCCGCGTTGTCCGGGTGTCCCTCGAACTCGCCGGCCAACTGCACCAGCTGGGCATCCGAAAGCGCCGGGGCCACACCCGATTTCGCCAGTAGTCCGGCGGCGGCGGCCAGGCCGGCCACCGCGGCCGACGCCGACGATCCCAGACCGCGCGAATGCGGAATCACGTTGCGGCACTCGACCTTCAGACCCGGCACCGAGGCGCCGACGGCAGCCAGGCCCCGATTGATCGCCCGGACCACCAGATGTCGTTCATCCAGCGGCACCTGTCCGGCTCCCTCGCCGGTCACCGAGACCTCGACGCCGGAATCGACCACCGTCACGTCGACCTCGTCGAACAGCCCCAGGGCGATTCCCAGACAGTCGAACCCGGCGCCCAGGTTCGCGGACGAGGCCGGAACCCGCACTGATACCGACACACCCGCCGGCACCGGGACCACCCCGTCGGTCTGCACCGCTGCTGCTGTCATCGGTTCGATCAGCCCACTTCGAGAGCGGCGGCCACGGCCACCGGGTCGACCGGAATTGCCTGCACCTCAGGCATATCGGCGAGCGCGGTATCCGGATCCTTGAGGCCGTTGCCGGTCACGGTGCAGACCACCAGCTCCCCCGGCTGCACCCAGTCGTCGGCACGCGCGGCCAGCAGACCCGCCACGCTGGCGGCCGACGCAGGCTCGACGAAGACGCCTTCCTTGCCGGCCAGCAGCCGATACGCCTCGAGCAGCTTCTCGTCGGTGGCGGCGCGGAACTGCCCGCCGGACTCGTCCTTGGCCGCCATCGCCTGATTCCAGCTGGCCGGCGAGCCGATACGGATCGCGGTCGCGATCGTCTCCGGGTTCGGCACCGGTGCGCCGTGTACCAACGGAGCCGCGCCCGCGGCCTGCGTCCCCAGCATGCGCGGCCGCGATCCGGCAACACCGTCGGAGTGGTACTCGCAGTAGCCCTTCCAGTACGCGGTGATGTTGCCTGCGTTGCCGACCGGCAGCGAGTGCACGTCCGGCGCGCGGCCCAGGACGTCGACAATCTCGAACGCGGCCGTCTTCTGTCCCTCGATGCGCGCCGGGTTGACCGAATTCACCAGCTCGATCTCGGTGAACTCCGAGGTCGCCTTGCGGGCGAGCTCGAGACAGTCGTCGAAGTTGCCCTGCACCTGAATCACCTTGGCGCCGTGCATGACCGCCTGGGCCAGCTTGCCCATCGCGATCTTGCCCTCGGGAATCAGCACCGCGCAGGTCAGACCCGCGCGGGTGGCGTAGGCGGCCGCGGACGCCGACGTGTTGCCTGTCGAGGCGCACAGCACGGCCTTCTTACCGGCAGCGACTGCGGTCGTGACCGCCATCGTCATGCCGCGGTCCTTGAACGAACCGGTCGGGTTGAGACCCTCGACCTTGAGATACACCTCGCAGCCGGTCATCTCGCTGATCACCGGAGCGGGCACGAGCGGCGTGCCGCCCTCCTGCAAAGTGATGATCCGCCAGTCGTCACCGACCGGCATCCGCGAACGGTATGCCTCGATCAGGCCCGGCCAACCCGGCTTACTCATTGGTTCCCTCCAGTCGCAGCACACTCGCCACGTTCAGTACGACGTCCAATTCCTTCAGGGCCGCAACGGTCTCCGACAACGCGGCATCGGGTGCGCGGTGCGTCACCACGACCAGCCGGGCGCCGTCGGGCCCATCGGTGAGTCCCCCGCCGCCCTCCTGGCGCACCGTCGAGATGCTGACGTCGCGGCGTGAGAACTCGTTGGCGACGGCCGACAGCACGCCGGGGCGGTCAGCGACCTGCATCGACACGTAGTACCGCGTTGGCACCTTGCCGATCGGCGCGGCCGGCAACGACGCATAAGTCGACTCCAGCGGGCCACGACCGCCGTACACGCGGTTGCGCGCGGCCATCACCAGATCGCCGAGGACGGCCGACGCCGTCGGCGCCCCGCCTGCGCCCTGGCCGTAGAACATCAGGCGACCTGCGTTCTCCGCCTCGACGACAACGGCGTTGAAGGCGCCGTTCACGGTGGCCAGCGGATGCTCGAGCGGCACCAGCGCCGGGTACACGCGGGCCGAAACCTGCTGTGCACCCTCGGCATCCACGATCCGTTCGCAGATCGAGAGCAACTTGATGGTGCAGCCCAGCTGCTTGGCCGACTGCAGATCCTGCGCGGTGATCGCGGTGATGCCCTCGCGATACACATCGGACGCCGTCACCCGGCTATGGAAGGCGATCGACGCCAGGATCGCCGCCTTGGCCGCCGCGTCGTAGCCCTCGACATCGGCGGTCGGATCGGCCTCGGCGTAGCCCAGACGGCCGGCCTCCGTCAGCACGTCCATGTAGTTGGCGCCGGTCTCGTCCATCGCCGAGAGAATGAAATTCGTTGTGCCGTTCACGATTCCGGCAACCCGATTCACCACGTCGCCGGCCAACGACTGCATCAGCGGGCGGATGACCGGAATGGCGCCGGCGACCGACGCCTCGAAGTACAGATCGACCCCCGCGTCCGCGGCAGCGGCGGCGAGCTCGCCGGTGTAGTCGGCCAGCAGCGCCTTGTTGGCGGAGACCACCGACTTGCCGGCGTCAAGCGCGGTGCGGATCAGCTTGCGCGGCAGTTCGATTCCGCCGATCAGTTCGACCACGAGATCGACGTCATCACGCTGCACCAGCTCCAGCGGATCATCGGTCAGCAGCGCGGGATCGACGCCGCGGCTGCGGCTGACATCGCGCACCGCGACGCCGCGCAGCTCCAGCGGCGCCCCGACGCGCGCCTCCAGATCGGTCGCATTCTCCTGCAGAATCCGGACGACCTCGGCCCCGACGTTGCCCATGCCGAGCACGGCAACGCCGATCGGGTTCATACCGGTCGCGTTCACAACTGCACCTCCAGGCTGAGCAGATCCTCGATGGTCTCGCGGCGCAGCATCAGCCGAGCGCCGCCGCCCGCGACCGCGATAACCGCGGGACGAGTCGCCAGATTGTATCGGCTGGACATCGAGTAGCAGTACGCCCCGGTGGCGCCGACCGCGAGCAGATCACCAGGCGCCACATCGGCCGGCAGCCAGCAGTCACGGACGACAATATCGCCGCTCTCGCAATGCTTTCCGACGACACGGCTGACCGCCGCGGGCGCATCCGAGACGCGCGACACCAGTCGCACATCGTATTCGGCCTGGTAGAGCGCGGTGCGAATGTTGTCGCTCATTCCGCCGTCCACCGACACGTACCGCCGGGTGGCATTGCCGTCCAACGCGACATCCTTGACGGTGCCGACGCGGTACAGCGTGATCCCGGCGGGGCCGGCGATCGCCCGGCCCGGCTCGACGGCCAGCGTCGGGACCGGCAGTCCCAGCAGCCCCGCCTCGGCGGCGACGATGTCGGTCAGTTTGGCCGCCAACTCCGACATCGGCGGCGGATCGTCCGACGGAAGGTACGAGATGCCCAGGCCGCCGCCCAGATCCAGGATCGACAGCTGCGCCGTCTTCTCGACGCCGAACTCGGCGACGATATCCCGCAGCAGACTGAGCACGCGGCGCGCGGCGATCTCGAACCCGTCGACTTCGAAGATCTGCGAGCCGATGTGGCTGTGCAGACCGACCAGCCGCAGGTTGTCGGCGGCGAACACCTGCCGGACCGCATCAAGGGCAGTGTCGCCGGCGAGGGCGAAGCCGAACTTCTGATCCTCGTGCGCCGTCGAGATGAACTCGTGGGTATGGGCCTCGACACCGGGCGTCACCCGGATCAGGACATCGGCAACAACGCCATGCCGGTCGGCGATGTCGTCGAGCCGCTCGATCTCGACCGCCGAGTCGAGCACGACGTGCCCGACGCCGGAGGTAACCGCCAGGTCCAGCTCATCGACCGACTTGTTGTTGCCGTGCAACGCGATTCGGTCGGCCGGGAAGCCCGCGCGCAGCGCCAGCTGCAGCTCGCCCGACGAACACACGTCGAGCGACAGACCCTCCTGCTCGACCCACTGCGCGACCTGCAGCGACAGGAAGGCCTTCGACGCGTAGTGCACCTTGGCCTGCGGCCCGAAGGCCTGCTTGATGTCGCGGCAGTTGGCGCGGAAGTCATCCTCGTCCATGACAAACAGCGGGGTGCCGTAGGTCTGCGCGAGATCGGTCAGCGGCTGCCCGTTGACCCGGACGACGCCGTCATCGCCGCGCACGGCACCGCGCGGCCACACGTTGTCCGGGATCGTCATCATGTCGTCAGAACCGTTCGGCGCCGCCGCCAGGCCCGGCGCGTGCGAGAGCGTTTGTTCGGCATGCCGGGGCCCGGCCGGATGCGCGTTCACATGCGCTCCGGTGCGCTCACGCCGACCAGCTCCAGGCCGTTGGCCAGCACCTGTGCGGTCGCCCCGCACAGCGCCAGCCGCGCGGCATGCAGATCGGTCGGGTCCTCGTCGCCCTGCGGCAGCACCCGGCAGCGGTCGTAGAACCGGTGGTACGAGCCGGCCAGGGCCTCCAGGTACCGGCACACGCGATGCGGCTCGCGCAGCTCGGCCGCGGTCCGCACGACCTCCGGGAAGTCGGCGAGGCTGCGGATCAGCTCCCCCTCGGCCGGCTCCGTCAGCAGATCGAGATGCTCGTCGCTCGCGGCGATGCCGAGATCGGCGGCGTTGCGAGCGATCGCGCACAGCCGGGCATGCGCGTATTGCACGTAGTAGACCGGGTTCTCGTTGGTCTGGCTGGCCAGCAGGTTCAGGTCGATATCGATGTTGACGTCCACCGACGAACGGATCAGCGAGTAGCGAGCGGCGTCGACGCCGACCGCGTCGACCAGGTCGTCGAGGGTGATGACCGTTCCGGCGCGCTTGCTCATCCGGACCGGCTGGCCGTCGCGCACCAGGTTGACCATCTGCCCGATCAGCACCTCGACGGTGTCCGGGTCGTCTCCCAGCGCCGCGGCGGCGGCCTTCAGGCGCACCACGTAGCCGTGATGGTCGGCGCCGAGCATGTAGATGAGGTGGTCGAAGCCGCGTTCCCGCTTGTCGCGGACATACGCGATGTCGCCGGCGATATAGGCATGCTTGCCGTCGCTCTTGATGACGACGCGATCCTTGTCGTCGCCGTAGTTGGTGGACCGCAGCCACCAGGCGCCGTCCTTCTCGTACAGGTTGTCGGACGCCTTGAGCTGCTCGATCGCCCGGTCGACACCGCCGGTGTCGAACATCGAGTTCTCGTGCGTGTAGACGTCGAAGTCGGTGCCGAAGTCATGCAGACTCTTCTTGATGGCACCGAACATCAGGTTCACGCCGGTCTCCCGGAACGACTCCAGCTGCTCGTCCTCCGGCTGTTCCAGGATGCCGGGCATCGCCGAAACCACCTGGGCGGCAATGTCGTTGATGTACTCGCCGGCGTAACCGTCCTCGGGCGTCGGCTGGCCCAGCGCCGCGGCCCGCAGCGACTTGGCGAAGCGATCGATCTGCTCGCCGTGATCGTTGAAGTAGTACTCACGTACCACTCGGGCGCCTTCGGCCGACAGCACGCGGCCGAGGGCATCGCCCACCGCCGCCCACCGGGTGCCGCCGAGATGGATCGGACCGGTCGGGTTGGCCGAGACGAATTCGAGGTTGATCGACTGCCCCGCCAGCGAGTCGCCCGTGCCGAAGTCGGCTCCGGCGGTGCGCACGGTCGCAACGACCTGATTCTGGGTGGCAGCAGCCAACCGGATATTGACGAAGCCGGGGCCCGCGATCTCGGCGGTGCTGATCGCCGGATCGGCGGCCAGTGCCTCGGCCAGCCAGCCGGCCAGCTCGCGCGGGTTGGCGCCGACCTTCTTGCCCAGCTGCAGGGCGATATTCGTGGCGTAGTCGCCGTGGTCGGGGTTGCGGGGCCGCTCGACCGTCACCTGCTCGGGAACCGCGGACTGGTCGAGTCCGTGATCGGCGAGCACGGCCAGGGTGGTGGCGCGCAGCAACGTCGCGAGTTCGGTGGGATTCACAGCGTCAATAGTATGGGCCGACCAAACCGGCGGCTCGCCCGGTGCTCACGGCCGCTCCCGCTAGTCGACCAGGTTTTTGCGGAGCTCGCGCTTGAGGATCTTGCCGGACGGATTGCGCGGGATCTCCTCGACGATCATCAGGTCGTGCGGCAGCTTGTAGGTGGCGATCCGACTGCCGAGGAAATCGCGTAGTTCGCCCAGCTCAAGTCCGGTATCCGGGGCCAGCGTCACCACCGCCACGATGCTCTCGCCGTAGTCGGGATGCGGCCGGCCGAGCACCGCGACATCGCGGATCGCCGGATGCCCGGCCGCGGCCTGCTCCACCTCGATCGAATACACGTTGCGACCGCCGGTGATGATCATGTCCTTGAGCCGGTCGACCAGCGTGATGTAGCCGTCCTCATCGACGACGCAGACGTCGCCGGTGTGCAGCCAGCCGTCGATGATGGTGCTGGCGGTGGCCTCGGGCTTGTTCCAGTACTCCTTCATCACCATCTCGCTGCGCAGCACCATCTCGCCGGCGTCGCCGGGCGCGGTGTCGTTGCCGTCGGGGTCCACGATCCGGCATTCGGTGTACAGCCCGCCCTGGCGACCGTTGGCGTCGGGCCGGGCCCGCACCTGCTCGTGACTGGAGAAGATGCCGCCCGGACCGGCCTCGGTCTGGCCGCACAGCTGAATGAACCGGACACTCGGCAGCGTCTCGATCAGCTGCTCGATGGCGGTCGGCGGCATCGGCGCCGCACCGAACGTCGCCACCCGCCACGACGACAGGTCGCGCTCCCCGATGCCCGGCTGGCGCAACAGAAACTGGTACATGGTCGGGACGCCGAAGAAGGCCGTGATCCGCTCCCGCTCCAGCGTCTCGAGCACGGCGGCCGGATCGAATCCGGGATGCACCACGTGCGTCGCGCCGAGCAGCGTGCCGGCGACGATGAACAGGTTGAGCTCGGCGGAGTGGTACAGCGGCGCCACATGCAGGATCCGCTCCCCCTCGATGAAGCCGCAGTTGCCGATCGTCGACATCGCGATCCAGATGACGCGATGGTGATCGAACAAGGCGCCCTTGGGATTTCCGGTCGTACCGGACGTGTACAGGATCTCGCAGTCGTCGAACTCGTCGACCACGGTGTCGACCGGGTCGCCCCGCCAGTCGACCGCGAGGGCCAGCAGATCCTCGAGCCCCTCGGCCGGGCCGAGCGTCAGCTGCGACACCGATTCCGGCAGCACGCCCGCCACGAGGGTCTCGAAATTCGGATCCATCACCAGCATCGACGCGCCGCTGTCGCGCACGATGTAATCGACCTCCGGGGCCGCCGATGCCGGGTTCACCGGCACGAAGATCGCCCCGAGCCGCTGGGCCGCGTAGAAGGTGATCACGAACCGATCGGAATTCTTCGCCAGCAAGGCCAGCCGGTCCCCCTTGCGCACACCCCGATCGCGCAGCACCCCGGCCACTCGATCGACCTGAGCATCGAGTTCGCGGTAGCTGTACGTCCGGTCGGCGAAGACGAGTGCCCTGCGTTCGGGAACCCGTGCGGCACTGGAACGCAACGATGAATCGATAGTTGGCATGCCTACATAGCTACCGTCCTATGCGAACACATGTGCCGCTTTCGGCAGACTCGCGAAATCCATTGCCTCAACGCGAGAAAGTTCGATCTCGGCTGCGGCGTACATTCAATCCATGGATGGCACAACAGCGGCAATAGTCGCGATCACGTTCCTGTGGCTCGGGATGGTCCTGGCGATCTCGTTCCTGGAAGCGCCACTCAAGTTCCAGACCCCGGGCCTCGACCTCGCGACCGGTCTCAGCATCGGGCGGATCGTGTTCCGGGCGTTGAACACCGTCGAGACATTCCTCGCGATCGCCATCATCATCCTGGTATCGGTCGGACATCCCGGAACGGCCGCCCGCTGGCTCCTGGTCGCCGCGGTGGCAGTTCTGGCGATCCAGCTGGTGGCGGTGCGTCCGGCACTGTCCCGGCGATCCGATGCCGTGCTGGCCGGCGAGGGCGGCGACAAGCGGTCGCACGCGCACCTGGTCTACGTCGCATTCGAACTGATGAAGGTTGGTCTGCTGCTGGCCGGCGGAATCGCGCTGCTGGCCTGAAAACGACTCCGCGCCCCCGAGTGGGAGGCGCGGTGACGAAGAACTCTGGTGCCCCCGGCAGGATTCGAACCTGCGGCCTTTCGCTCCGGAGGCGAACGCTCTATCCCCTGAGCTACGGGGGCTCGGGCCGGATCAGCCTAACGTATGGCCGCCGCGAAACTCAAAGCGGCATCACGCTCCCGCGCGCCGCGATCGCCCACCCGTGATGCTCAGTCCGTGGCGGCCATGAGTTCGACTCGGGTGCCGTCCGGGTCGGCGAGGAACACCAGGTCCACACCGGGGCTCTGCCGCGTCTGTGGCAGCAGCGTCCCACCGAACTGCTGGAGCCGTTCCACCATGGAATCGATGTCGGACACCCAGAACGAGAGGTGCGTCAGGCCCAGCTGGTTCCGCTGACTCGACGGTGTCCCCACGGCGCCGGGGCGACGCCACTCGATCAGTTCGATGCGCAGCGCATCGTGGGTGATCATCTGCGACACGATCGCCGCGGAGTCCCCGACCTCGAGTGCCAGCCCCAGACCTGGGAGTTGCTCTGTGTTCAGCTCATAGCGTTCGGCGGGCACGGCGCCCAGCCCGTCGCAGTAGAACTGCATGGAGCGGGCCAGGTCAACGACACAGAGACCGACGTGAGACCAGCGAGTGTTCGCCTGTGCGGGTGCAGAATTCGGGTTCATGACGGCAGTCTGACACCAGAGAACAGCAGGAGGACACCCCGATCCCAGGCAGTGGACACCCCACTAGCCCGCCGATCTAGAGCGACACCAGGTGCGCGCCGCCGACCGCGCGGTACCGGTCGGGAGTGCATGTCAGAACGATGATCTGGCAGTCGCGACCGGCGTGCCGCAGCACGGCACCGACGGTCTCGAGCCGATCCGGATCGGTGTAGCCGAGCGCGTCGTCGATGATCACCGGCACGCCGTCGGCCGGGTCGACCACCATGGCGCAGGCCAGCCGCACGATGATGCCCAACTGCTCCTTGGCGCCGCCCGACAGCGAGTCCAGCGGGACCGTGATGCCGTCGAGCGTGCGGGACACCACCTGCAGCTCCTGATCGATCTCGACGGCGAAGCTCGACCCGAACACCACGCGACCCAATCGCTCGACGGCGTCGGTGAACGGGCGCACATACCGATTGCGCGCGTCGTCGCGGTGCCTGGTGAGCGCGCCGAGCAGCACGCGGGCCGCCTCTGCACGCCCCTGCACGCGCCGCAGATGATCCTCCGCCGCCGCCAATTCCGCTTCGGCAGTGGATAGTTGGTCGAACCGCCCCTCCGCCGCCCGTACCTCCACCCGGGTCGACAACTCGGTGACGCGGGCGGCGAGGGCGGCCAGCCGCTCGGTACCGTCGGCGACCACATCAGCCACGTTGTCGCGATGCAGAGCCGCGCTGTCGACATCGAGGGCGGCCAACTCGCTCTCGATCTCCGCCAGACGTTGCCGTTCGGCCGCCAGATCGACGGGTTCATCCGCGGATTCGGCCTCGGCCGTGGACAATTCCTCCTGCGCCGCACCAAGCGCGGCATGCTGGTTGTCGCGCTGCTGCTCCAGCATCTCGACCTGCCCGGACAGCGCCGCCTGCTGCACCGACAGCTGCTCACGGCGGCCCTGCAACGCGTCGAGCTGATCGCGCGCCGCGGCACATCGTTCCTGCGCGGCCACGGGATCGAGGTCCGCCTCCGCCGGCTCCGCGACACCAGTCACCTCGGCCCGGATCGTGGCGTCGGCGAGATCGGCACGGATGTCGGACAATTCACGCCCGTCGAGCACGGCGTCGATCTCGATCCGGAGATCATCGACGGCGCGCTGGACGCGGGACCGTTCCAGCGCCGACGCCTGCGCAGCCGACAGGTCCGCCACATCGAACTCGGCCAACGCCGCGGCGAGCGCCTCGGCCGCCCGGGCGTGCTCTCGGTCGCGTTCCTGGACATCAGGACCCGGGGTCACCTGCACGCTGATGACGCCGTCGACGGTGATCTCCGTAGCCGCGCTGACGGCCAGTTCGGCTGTCCCGCAGAGTGATTCGCCGTTGACCAGTACGTCCTCGGCGCCCAGCTGTTCGACCCGCAACCCCGGTGCGGCGGCATCCTTTGCCGCCCGCGCGATCGCCTCGGCCGTGGCCAGCTCGGTCAGACGGGACAGCACCGATTCGTCGATCGGCAGCCGCGACAGCCGCTCGCGTGACGCATCTCGCTCGGCCACCAGCGCATCGGCCCGATCGATCAGCGTCGACAGCCGCTGCACCTGATCGGCCGCGGCGCGCCGACGCTCGGCGTCCCGCGCGGCCAGCACCGCCGCCTCGGCATCCGCGAGTTCGGCGCGGGTGCCGTTCAGGTCGGCCACCAGCGCCTCGGCTTCGGCGGCGCACTCGGCCACCGCGCCGGTCAGCTCTGACAGCCGAATCTCGCTGCGCTGCAATTGTTCTGCGAGATCGTCGTGATGCTGCTGCAGACGCCGACGATGGGTGTCGGACCGGGCGGCGGCATCGGCCCGGGCCTGGCCGACGGCCAGGTCGGCGCGCGCCGTATCGCGGCGGCGGACGACCTCGGCCGCGGCCGCCAGCCGCTGATCCAGTTGCACCAACTCCACGCGCGCCAGCTCATGCGTCCGGGCGAGCTCGCTCTGCCGCGCGACCGCGTCATCAAGCGCCACCATGTCGTCGCAGGCCTCGTCGAAGGCTCGCCGACGCTGTTCCATCAGCTCCCGCGCCGACTCCACGGCCGCCAGCGCATCGGCCAGCTCCCGGGCGGGCTTGCCCAATCCCGGTGTGTAGTAACGCTCATGTTCGGCGATCGCTGCGCCGAGTAGACCGCTCCCCGCCCCGGCGTCGTCCGAGATCACGGCAGGGCCGCCCCCGAGCTCGGGTGCCGCCGCCGCATCGAGCGCCCGCGACAGGGCGCTGCTGCCGGCCAACGACGTCGGCTCGGCGGCGACGCCCTGTACCAGCCGGAGTGCCGCATACAACGACATATCGACCTCGTCGGCGAGCACCCGCTGCACCCACTGATCGGCCTCTCGACCCGAAAGCTGTTGTGTACGTGGTGACAGCACCGACAACTCGGTGCGATGCGCGCGGTTGAACTGCTTGCGATACACGAATGTGTAATCACCGCAGGATATCTCCGCCTCGACGACCGAGCCGACATCGCGGCCCGCGGGCGCAATCGACCGCACGGCTGCGCTACGGCTGTCGGACCGACGCTCCAGCAGCAGGTCGAGCGCCTCGATCATCGACGACTTGCCGACCTCGTTGGCGCCCTCGACCACGGTCACCCCGTGGTCCGCGAAGACCACTTCGCGCTCCTCGATGCCGCGAAAATCACTCAGCCGCAGTCGATGCAGCCTCATGAGTCGCACTCCGACGCCAACCGATAGAGCAGCGCGAGCGCGTCCCGCGCGGACGCGTCGGCCGCCGACGCGGCGGCCAGCTCATCCGCGGTCGCGGACGCGTAGCCGGTCAGGCCGAGGCGGGCCAGGTCGTCCGGCGTCGGTTCCAGCAGCAGCCGCCGATCGGGATCCGTCCAACGCTGCACGGCCGCGAACCGGTCCGCCGCCGTCTCGAGCAGTTCTTCCAACACGGTGTTGGTCTCCAGCGAGACCACGCCCGACAACCGCAGCCGAAGCACCGACCTGGACTTCGCCGGAATCGATTCGAGCTGCGCGGCCAGCGATTCCACGTCGGCGGCCGTGTTGATCTCCGTCTCGATCGACCGGAACGTCCACTGTCCCACCGAATGCCGTTGCACCTGCACCGCCGAACGACTCGCGGTGACCACCAGCGCGTGCCCGGGATCGGCCTCGCGGCTGTCGAAGTCGGTGACCTCGTGCGCACCCGAATACCAGATGCGACCGCTGTCGCCGATGTCGGTCACCGAATGCCGATCACCCAGTGCCACATAGTCGATCAGGCCGTCTGCCAGCGCCTCCTGCAACCCCGACACTCCGATGGCGGCGGGGTTGGCGGCCGTCGGATCCAGCGCATCGACGATGCCGTGGCCGGCCACGATGCGCACGGCATCATGGTGGGGCAACCGGGTCACCTGATCGGCCAGCAGATCGGTCAGCGGCCGCTTCGACGTCCACGGCGCGGCAACGAGTTCCACGCCGTCCCGGATGCGGGTGACGCCCGCATCCAGGACGTGCACATTGGCCGGCCGATGCCGCTCGAACGTCGACGCGCGGTAGATGCTCGCCCGGTCGAGCGGATCGTGATTGCCGGGCAACAGATACACCGGCAGGCCGATGTCGCCCATCTCATCGAGGGCCCGCCGAACCACCTGTGGCGAGACCTGATGATCCTCGAAAACATCGCCGCAGACGAGTACGAACTCGGCATGATGCGCCCGGGCCAGGCCACCGATCCGGCCGATCCCGTCGATTCGGCTCGCGGTGAATCGCGCCTGCGCATCGGCGTCCAGGAACCGCCTGGTCATGCCGAGCTGCCAATCTGCAGTATGCACGAATGTCACCGTGACATTCGGCCCGCTCACTGCGCTCCCGGCGCCGGCAACCTCCGGTAGCGGAAGCACGTGTGCTGCCGTCATCACGCACCTCCTCGCCGCATCGACCTGGTGAAATACCTACTCCGGCGATCCTACGAGCGAG
The DNA here is from genome assembly GCF_000380485.1 of Jongsikchunia kroppenstedtii DSM 45133. Taxonomy (GTDB): domain Bacteria; phylum Actinomycetota; class Actinomycetes; order Mycobacteriales; family Mycobacteriaceae; genus Jongsikchunia; species Jongsikchunia kroppenstedtii. The sequence continues at coordinate 34,535 of NZ_AQYG01000051.1, forward strand.
ATCCGACAAGCCCCGGCTCCGACACGGGCTCGAGCGGCGGGCAAAAGACGTCAGGCCGAAGCCGGCTGCGCCGTGCCCGCGATCCACTCCCCAAGGTAGGCAAGGGACTTCAGCGCGGCCTCGTCGTCCCGGTCGATCAGCCACCATTGGAAAGTGCCGAAGATCGTCTGCAGCGCCACCCGGGCGATCTTCTTCTCGTCGCCATTCCACGACGTCTGGGTGCGCTGCCCCATCTCCACCAGGTAGGCGTAACCAAACTTCTCGGCGAATCCCTGCTGCTGACGAGCCTGATCGGCGGACGCCGACTCGTCCGGCTGCCGCAGCGAGAACAGCATCGACTCCTGCACCAGCAGCCAGCGATTGGGGATCTGCGCGACGGTGTGGAACAGCGACGACAGCGTCGAGTCCAGCGTGGCCGACAGGGCGTCCAGGCCGGTGCCCTGCTGGGTGGTGTCGATCGAACCGAGCAGCACGTCGAGCGCCTCGGCGATGATCCGCTCGATCATCGCTGCGACGAGCTCTTCTTTGTCCTCGAAGCAGTAGTGCACGACGCCGAGCGACACGCCGGCCTCCTCGGCCACGGCGCGGACGGTGACGGCGGCCAGGCCCCTGCGCTCGGCCAGCGCGAGCGCGCTCTCGGCGAGCTGCGCGCGACGATCCGGCAACGAAAGCCTGCTCATGGTGGTCACCTTTCGGTCTGCGTCCCGCCGGGCGGCAGCGGTCTACTGGTTATAGCCGTCTTGATGCGAAACACAAAGACCGGCCCCGCGAACGGGACCGGTCCTCGTGATCCGATCAGTCGACCTGGGCCGGGACACCGGCACTCTCGGCCGGCGGAATGGCCACCGGCACGGCCATCGGCTTGGGCCGCACGAAGAACCACGACACCGAGGCCGCCAGCAGCAGCATGGCCGCCGGGAGGTACAGCGTCTCGCCGATCGCGTCGGAGAACCCGCTCTTGATGTGATCGAGGACCGGCCCCGGAAGGTGCGACATATCCCCGCGGCTGCCTTCACCGAGCTTCATCCCGGGCAGGTAGTCCGTCATCCGCATCTGCAGCAGCCCGAAGATCGCGGCGCTGCCGATCACCGAACCGACCTGACGCACCGTGTTGTACACACCCGCGGCGGCTCCGGCCTGGGTGAGCGGCAGGTTGCGGTTGGCGGTGGCCGCCAGCGGCGCCCAGATGCCCGCACTGCCGATACCGAGAACGGCCATCGGGATGAGCAGCACCCACACCGGAGTGTCCGGGCGGGACACCACCGCGAACATCCAGATTGCCGCGGAGGCGAGCAGGAACGACGGAACGATGACCATGCGCGGGTGCAACTTGTCGGCCGCACGCCCGATGATCGGCGCCAGGATGCCGGTCATCACGGCCATCGGCACGGTCACCAGCGCGGCCCGCGTCGGACTCATCCCGCCGACCAGCTGCAGGAAGTAGTTGAGCGGGAACAACATTCCGGTGACGGTGAAACCCATCGCGGCGATGCCGATGCTCGACAGCGTGAAGTTGCGATCGCGGAACAGCGACAGCGGCACCAGCGGCTCGGACTTGGTCGTGGCCTGCCACCAGACGAAGACGACCATGACGAGCACGCCCGCGACGATGAGTCCCCAGATCCATCCGGCCCAGTCGTATCGCTGTCCGTCCTGGACCGCGAACACGATCGCGGTCAGGCCGATCGCCGACAGGACCAGACCGATGATGTCGAACTTGTGCTCATTGGTGGGCAGATGCGGCACGAGGGCCCAGGCCAGCACGACGCCGAGAATGCCGAACGGGACGTTGATGTAGAAGATCCACTCCCAACCCAGGTTGTCCACCAGAACGCCGCCGACCAGCGGGCCGACCAGGGTCGCCACGCCTGCGACCGTGCCCCACAGGCCCATCGCCGCGCCGCGCTTGTCCGCGGGGAAGACGCGGGTGATGACGGCCATCGTCTGCGGCGTGATGAGCGCCGCGCCGATGCCCTGCAGGCCGCGAGCGATGATCAGCTCGGTGATCGATCCCGAGAGCCCGCACCAGACGCTGGCGATGGTGAAGATGATCAGACCGAGCTGGTAGAGGTTCTTCGGGCCGACCCGGTCGCCGAGGCGGCCGGTGATGAGCAGCGGGACTGCGTAGGTGAGCAGGTAGGCGCTGGTGACCCAGGCGACGCCGTTCATGTCGGTGTGCAGCTTGGACTGAATGGTCGGCTGCGCCACCGAGACGATAGTCATGTCGACCAGGATCATGAAGAAGCCGACGCACATCGCGCCGAGGGTGGCCCAGGGGCTCACCGGCCGCCCGCGAAACACGAGCGTCGTTGGTGCGGTCATGATTTGCCTTTCAAGTTATTGGAAGTGATGTGGGCCGGCAGCGTCGGCGGATGATCGTCCAGCCAAGGCAGCGATTTGTCGGCCAAGCGATCGATCAGATCGTCGAGCCAGTCGGCCTGCGCGACCAGGGTTGCCCGTCGGCATCCCACGTCGAGCATGAAGATTTCGTGCGACCCCTGATCGATAGCACAGGCCACCGACACATCGAGTTCGTCGATGTCTGCTCGCAGCGACCGCACGCGGCGCTCCAGCATCTCGATGACCTGCGTCCGGGGAAGCCCGTGGGCCTCGGCGAGGCCCAGATAGAGCTCCGGGAACTCCTGTCGGGACCCGGCGAGCATGTCGGCGATCGCCGACGCGAACGCGGTCCGGCCCGCGTCGGTCGCCTCATAGACCGTGCGCTCGGGCCGATTTCCCTCGCGCACCGTCCCGTGGACCGCTACCAGTTCGTCGCGTTCCAGCCGATCGACCGTGTGATACAACGAGCCCGGCCGGACCTTCGCCAGCCGATCCTCCTTGCGCGCCAGGAGAACCTGCACCATCTCGTAGGGATGCATCGGCCGCTCCAGCAGCAAGCCCAGCACCATGACCGCCAACGGCGTCAGCGTGCCGGCTTCGCAGCGCTCCCCACGCATCGAATCTCCTCCATTCCGTTTATTCCAAGTGGAATATACGGAGCGGAAGTCCGTGTCGGCAAGACCCGATAACCTGTGATCGTGACCACCGATAAGCCGCAGGTCGGGAGCGAGACGGGCCCGGACGAGGAGTTCGTCCGGGATGCCCGATATATCGCCACCCGGATCACTCGCACGAGCCCGGACTACCCGGTCGAGGCGGGCCGCTACCGCCTGGTCGTGGCGCGCGCATGCCCTTGGGCCAACCGCGCGATCATCGTGCGCCGGCTGCTCGGACTCGAGAACGCCATCTCGATGGGCATGTGCGGGCCCACCCACGATGCGGACAGCTGGACCTTCGATCTCGACCCCGGCGGCGTCGACCCGGTCCTCGGCATCCCGCGCATCAAAGACGCCTATCTCAAGCGCGATCCCGACTACCCGCGCGGCATCACCGTTCCGGCGATCGTCGATATCCCGAGCGGCGCCGTCGTCACCAACGACTACCCGCAGATCACCATCGACTTCTCGCTCGAGTGGACCGAACACCATCGGCCCGGTGCGCCCCAGCTGTACCCCGAGCCGCAGCGCGCCGAGATCGACGAGGTCAGCGACGTCGTGTTCCGGGACGTCAACAACGGCGTGTACCGCTGCGGATTCGCCGGCGGCCAGTCGGCATACGACCGCGCCTACACCCAGCTGTTCGATCGGTTGGACTGGCTCTCGGAACGGCTTGCGACACAGCGCTATCTGGTCGGCGACACCATCACCGAGGCCGACGTCCGGCTGTTCACCACGCTGGCCCGGTTCGACGCGGTCTATCACGGCCATTTCAAATGCAACCGCTCCACGCTCTCGGCGATGCCCGTGCTCTGGGCGTACGCGCGCGATCTGTTCCAGACACCCGGATTCGGCGATACCGTCGATTTCACCCAGATCAAGCAGCACTATTACCTCGTCCACCGGGACATCAATCCCACCGGGATAGTCCCCGACGGCCCCGACCTGTCCGGCTGGCGCACCGCGCATCATCGCGAGCAGCTCGGCGGTCGGCCGTTCGGCGACGGCACCCCGCCGCCGCCACCTCTCCCCGCTGAGACCGTTCCCGAAGGGCAGGGCGCCTGATGCTCTCCAAGAAGTCACTCGCCGGCACGTCATTGGTCGACCGCATCGGCCAGGTGCAGGCACCGACCGTGTCGAGGTATGTCCGCGGCGTACGGCTGGCGCATCCGGATGAGTCGCCGGCGCAGATCATCGAACGCCTGGAACGCCGATTCATGCTGACGGTCACCGGATCCGGCAGCGCGGTCGGCGCGGCGGCGGCGTTCCCGGGGGTCGGCACCGTCACCTCGCTGGTGGCGATCGGCGGCGAAGCGGCGTTCTTCCTCGAAGCGTCGACCCTGCTCACGCTCGCGATCGCGGAGATCCACGGGATTCACACCGACGACTCCGAACGCCGCGCTGCACTCGTCATGGCCGTTGCGCTCGGCGACGAGGGCGCCCTGGCGCTCGCCAAAGCTCTTGGCAGCAAACGCGGTTCGATGAATGCCATCGCGAACGGCGCCCTCCCTACGCCGGTGCTGCGGACCCTGAACAAGCAGCTGACCCAACGCCTGATGAAGCGCTACGCGAAGGCCGCGCCGATGACCGTGGGCAAATTGCTGCCGGCCGGCATCGGGGCCGCGATCGGCGGCGTCGGCAACCGTGCCCTCGGCAAGAAGATCATCAGCAACTCCCGCGAAGCATTCGGCGCGCCCCCGCAGCAGTGGCCGAACGCCCCGCGGACCCTGCCGAACATCGCGCGAACGCTGCCCGGATCGTCACGCAAGCTGGGCCGCGCAACTGTCGATGACTGATCCATCCCCGCGTGCGCGGGGATGGATCCGCCGGCTGACCCGGGAATGCCTGCGATATCGCCTCGTCGTGACGGTGACGCTGGTGGCGACGCTCGCCGGCGTCGCAGTGGATCTGTCGATCCCGCTGCTGACCAAGACGGCGATCGACTCCGCCACCGGAGCCGGTGCCCGGGTATCGCTCACCGCGATCGCGCTGGTGCTGGTGGGGCTCGGCTGCACCCGGTTCGCATGCCAATACGCCCGCCGCTACAGCGCCGGCCTGTTGTCGCTGCGCACGCAGAACCGGCTGCGGCTGGATCTGATGGGGACGCTGCTGCGCTTGTCCGGGCGGGATCAGGACCGCCTCAGCGTCGGGCAGCTCGTCTCCCGGTCGATCACCGATCTCCAGCTGATCCAGGGGCTGCTGGCGATGGTGCCGCTCGCCCTGGGCGCGGCCGTCCAGGTGGTGCTGTCACTGGTCGTGATGCTGTACCTGTCGCCGACACTCACCTGCGTTGCGCTGCTGGTGATTCCGGCGATCGGGCTGGTCGTGCTGCGCGGCCGCCGCGCGCTCTTCGCGGCGACGTGGTCGGCCCAGCAATCGGCGGCCGACCTCGCCCAGCATGTCGAGGAGACGGTGACCGGGGTCCGAGTCGTCAAGGGGTTCGGCCAGGAGGACCGGGCCGTCGACGACCTGATCGGACACGGCCGGCGGCTGTTCGCGATGAGACTGCGTGCCGCGCGGCTCAATTCCTGGTTCACCCCGACGGTGTCGGCCATCCCGCAACTGGGAATGGTCGCGGTCATCGCCCTCGGCGGTTACCTCACGATGCACGGATCCATCACCGTCGGAACGTTCTTGGCATTCGCCAGCTATGTGACCACGATGACCGGGCTGGCGCGGCTGGTCACCAACGTGGTCGTCGCGGGCCAGCTCGCCCGCGCCGCGGTCGACCGGGTGTACGAGGTGATCGACCAGCCCACCGATCCGCTGCTGGAGCAGACCAGCGTCGCACCGGACGGACCGGTCGGTCTCCGATTCGATTCCGTCGGTTTCACATTCGGCTCGCCCGACGGCACGCGCGACGGCGCCCCGGTTCTGCGCGACGTCTCCCTGACCGTGGCGGCCGGCGAATGCGTCGCGGTGATCGGCGGTCCAGGCTCCGGCAAGTCGACTCTCGCCCTGCTCGCCGATCGCGTGTACTCCCCGAACACCGGCCGCATCTCGCTCGTCGGCGCCGACAAGGACGTCGACATCGCAACGCTGTCGGCCGAGCAACTGCACGGCACGGTGGCCATCGCGTTCGACGAACCGTTCCTCTACTCCGACTCCGTCGGCGCCAACATCGCCCTCGGACAACCTGATTCGGCCGGACCGAGTATCGAGGACGCCGCCCACCGCGCGGCCGCCGACGAGTTCATCGACCGGCTCCCAAGCGGCTACGACTCGGTTGTGGGCGAACGGGGACTCACCCTGTCCGGCGGCCAGCGCCAGCGGATCGCGTTGGCGCGCACACTCTTCGCCGATCCCCGCGTGCTGATCCTGGACGACGCCACCTCTGCCGTCGACGCGACCACCGAGACCGCGATCTTCGCCGAGCTGCGCCGCGACCGCACCCGCAATACCGGCCGCACCATGCTGGTGCTCGCCCATCGCCGATCCACACTGGCGCTGGCCGACCGGGTCGCCGTGATGGACGGCGGCCGCATCGTCGACATCGGCACCGAGGCCGAATTGGAATCGCGCAGCCCGCTGTTCCGGTCGCTGATGAGTTCGGCTCCCGACGCGGTCGACACCGCCGATGCCGCGGCGATCGACGTGGTCGACATGGAGGCGCTGTGGCCCGATGTCGATGAGCCGGACGTAGACGGGCCCGGCGGCGGCCGAAGGTCGGCGCGCGTCGACCTCGCCGCCGATGCGGCACCCGGTGGCCGCGGTGGCGGCGGCGGAATGGGCGGCGGCCGAGGCGGTTTCGGCAGCGGCGGCCCGATGACCGGCGCGCTCGGCGCGATGCAGGCGAGCCCGGAATTGCTCGATGCGGTCGCCAAGCTCGCACCCGCGACCGAAGACCCGCAGGTCGACGACGACGACGCGCGCGCCGACCGGCCCGAGTTCAATCTCCGCCAACTGCTGACCCCGGTGCGCTGGCTGCTGCTCGTCGCCGTGTTGTGCATGGCGGTCGACACCGGCATCTCGCTGGCGTTCCCCACCATCGGCCGCATCGGCATCAACAGCGCCGTGTCGCAGCACGCGGGGGCCCTCTGGGCCGCGACGGCATTCGGCGTCGTGCTGGTCGGCGTCGACTGGATCATCACCGCGGTCATGACGCTCACGACCGCCCGCAGCGGCGAACGGGTGCTGTATGCGCTGCGGGTGCGCAGCTACGCGCATCTGCAGCGACTGGGCCTGGACTACTACGAGCGCGAGCTGTCCGGACGCATCATGACCCGGATGACGACCGACGTCGATGCGCTGTCGACATTCCTGCAGACCGGGCTGACGTCGGCCGTGGTGAGCACATTGACAGTGATCGGCGTGGCCGTCGCGCTCGTCGTCACCGACCCGTCGCTCGGCTCGCTGGTACTGATCCTGCTGATCCCGATCGCAATCGCGACACTGGTCTTCCGGCGGGTGTCCTCCCGGGCGTACACCCGGTCGCGCGAGCTGATCAGTGTGGTCAACGCCGACTTCCAGGAGAACGTCACCGGCCTGCGCACCACCCAGGCGTATCGCCATACCGACGCCGCGGCGACCCGGTTCGCGACGCTCGCCGATCGCTATGTCCGCGCGAGAATGGTGTCGCAGCAGGCGATCTCGATCTTCTTCCCGTTCATCACGCTGATGTCGGACACGGCCACGGCGGTCGTCATCGGCATCGGCGGACATCAGGTGGCCCGCGGCGAGACATCGGCCGGCACTCTCGTCGCCTTCGTCCTCTACCTGGGCATGATGTTCAGCCCGGTGCAGCAGTTGTCCCAGGTGTTCGACGGATATCAGCAGGCACTCGTCGGCCTGCGGCGGATCGGCGAGCTGCTCGCCACCCCGACCAGCGTGCTGGCCGCCCCGGCGGGCGGCGGACCCGCCACGAACGGCACCGGGCCGGGCGTGCCGACACCCGCCTCGTTCACCGGTCACGCCGAACTCGACGGCGTCAGTTTCCGCTACTCGGGCGCCGAGTCGAATGCGCTCACCGACGTCACGCTCGACCTGCCGCCGGGCCGCAGCCTCGCCCTGGTCGGCCAGACCGGCGCGGGCAAGTCGACGATCGTCAAGCTGCTGGCCCGTTACTACGACCCGACCGCGGGCAGCGTCCGGATGGACGGCACCGATATCCGGCGGTTCCCGCTCGCCGGCTACCGCTCCCGGCTCGGCGTCGTCCCGCAGGAGGCACACCTGTTCTCGGGCACCGTCGCCACCAATATCGCCTACGGCCGCCCCGACGCCACCCGTGAACAGATCGCGGACGCGGCGCGCGGGGTCGGGGCGCTGTCGATGATCGCCGGGCTGCCCGGCGGCATGACGCACCCCATCGGCGAACGGGGTCAGGGATTGTCCGCGGGCCAGCGTCAGCTGATCGCCCTGGCCCGCGCCGAGCTGGTCGACCCGGACCTACTGCTCCTCGACGAGGCGACCGCCACCCTCGATCAGGCGACCGAACGCCGCGTCCTCGCCGCCAGCGACGCGCTGACCAGGCGCCGCACCGCGGTGATCGTGGCGCACCGGCTGGCGACCGCCGCCCGGGCGGACTCGATCGCGGTCGTCGCGGACGGCCGGGTCGTCGAACGGGGCACCCATCGCGAGCTGCTGGACGCCGACGGCGCCTACGCCCGACTATGGGCCGCGGGGCGCGATCCACACCTCGCTTTCGACGCCGCGATGGAGCCCGATCACTGACCGCGATGTCCGACCGTTCCCGCCCAGCGGGAGCGGTTTGGTGTCAGCGAACCGGCTCCAGCGATCATTCGTGTGAATCATCACAACCCGTCGTAACATCGGCAGACGGACGAGGGCTAGCCTGGTGAATGGACCGTGTCGGCCCCAGTGGAGTGGCTGAAATCAATATCAAGCGGATCGACGCATCCGGCGTCGCTCCGGCATATATGAATCGAGGCGAGGGACTGCCGTGAGCAGCTCAGTATCGGAATATGGCGCATCGGGTTCGGACTCCACTGACTGGGGGCAGAACGAGTGGCTCGTCGAGCAGATGTACGAGAAGTTCCAGGCCGACCCGAACTCTGTTGACCCGGAGTGGCGCGACATCCTCGTCAAGTACGCCGCCGCTCAGGGCAATGGCAGCGCCCCCGCAGCCGACGGCAACGGCTCGGCCCCCGCCGCGGCCGCGCCGCCGTCCCAACCGACCCAGCCCGCACAGCCCGCGGCACCTGCACCCGCCCCCAAGCCGGCAGCAGCCCAGCCGGCCGCGGCCAAGCCCGCCGCAGCCCAGCCCGCCGCAGCCCAGCCCCCAGCTCCCAAGCCGGCGCCGGCCAAGCCCGCCGCAGCCGCCGCGCCCCCCACTGAAGAAGAGACCCGCGTCCTGCGCGGCCCGGCCGGCGCTGTCGTCAAGAACATGACGTCCTCGCTTGCGATCCCGACCGCGACCAGCGTCCGCGCCGTTCCGGCGAAGCTGATGGTCGACAACCGTGTCGTCATCAACAATCACCTGGCGCGCACCCGTGGCGGCAAGATCTCGTTCACCCACATCCTCGGGTACGCCATCGTTCAGGCCATCAAGGCCTTCCCCAACATGAACCGGCACTTCGCCGAGATCGACGGCAAGCCGAACTTGGTCACGCCGCCGCATACCAACCTCGGCCTGGCCATCGACCTGCCCGGCAAGGACGGCAACCGCACGCTGGTCGTCGCCGCCATCAAGAACGCCGAGCAGATGAACTTCGGCGAGTTCCACGCCGCGTACGAGGACATCGTCCGCCGTGCCCGCGACGGCAAGCTGACGATGGACGACTTCGCCGGCGTCACCATCTCGCTGACCAACCCCGGCACCATCGGCACCGTGCACTCGGTGCCGCGACTGATGTCCGGCCAGGGCGCGATCATCGGCGCGGGCGCCATGGAGTACCCCGCCGAGTTCCAGGGCGCCAGCGACGAGCGCATCGCCGAACTCGGTGTCGGCAAGCTGATGACGCTGACCTCGACCTACGACCACCGCATCATCCAGGGCGCCGAGTCGGGCGACTTCCTGCGCACCGTGCACCAGCTGCTGCTGGACGACAAGTTCTACGACGAGATCTTCACGGCGTTCCACATCCCCTACGAGCCGATCCGCTGGCGCCGCGACATCCCCGAGGGCCTCGTCGACAAGAACGCCCGGGTGCTGGAACTCATTGCGGCATACCGCAATCGGGGCCATCTGCTGGCCGACATCGACCCACTGATGATCGACACGGACGCCCGCAAGCAGCACCCCGATCTGGACGTCCTCACCTACGGCCTGACCCTGTGGGATCTCGACCGCACCTTCAAGGTCGGCGGCTTCCACGGCCAGGACACGATGAAGCTGCGCGACGTGCTGTCGGTGCTGCGCGATGCCTACTGCCGCCACGTCGCGATCGAGTACACCCACATCCTCGATCCCGCGCAGCAGCAGTGGCTGGAAGAGCGCGTCGAGATCAAGCACGTCAAGCCGCCGGTGGCCGAGCAGAAGTACATTCTGTCCAAGCTCAACGCCGCCGAGGCCTTCGAGACCTTCCTGCAGACCAAATACGTTGGCCAGAAGCGCTTTTCGCTGGAGGGTGCCGAGTCGGTCATCCCGATGATGGACGCGGTGATCGACCAGAGCGCCGAGCATGAGCTCGACGAGGTCGTCATCGGCATGCCGCACCGCGGTCGCCTGAACGTGCTGGCGAATATCGTCGGCAAGCCGTACTCGAAGATCTTCAACGAGTTCGAGGGCAACCTGAATCCCGCCGAGGCGCACGGCAGTGGCGACGTCAAGTACCACCTCGGCGCCGAGGGCAAGTACTACCAGATGTTCGGCGAGAACGAGATCAAGGTCTCGCTGACCGCCAACCCGTCGCATCTGGAGGCGGTCGATCCGGTGCTCGAGGGCATCGTGCGGGCCAAGCAGGACCTGCTCGACAAGGGCGACGAGGCGTTCACGGTCGTGCCGCTGATGCTGCACGGCGACGCCGCCTTCGCCGGCCAGGGCGTGGTCCCCGAGACCCTGAACATGAGCCGCCTCAAGGGCTACCAGGTCGGCGGCACGGTCCACATCGTCGTCAACAACCAGGTCGGATTCACCACTGCCCCAACGGCTTCCCGTTCGTCGCAGTACTGCACGGACGTCGCCAAGATGATCGGCGCGCCGATCCTGCACGTCAACGGGGACGACCCCGAGGCCTGCGTGTGGGCGGCCAAGCTGGCCGTCGACTACCGGCAGCAGTTCCAGGGCGACGTCGTCATCGACCTCGTCTGCTACCGCCGCCGCGGCCACAACGAGGCCGACGATCCGTCGATGACGCAGCCGAGCATGTACGACGTCATCGACACGATGCGCGGCGTCCGCAAGAACTACACCGAAGCGCTGATCGGCCGTGGCGATATCTCGACGAAGGAAGCCGAAGACGCGCTGCGCGACTACCAGGGTCAGTTGGAGCGGGTCTTCAACGAGGTGCGTGAACTCGACAAGTTCCGCGTGCAGCCCAGCCCGTCGGTCGAGTCCGAGCAGCAGATTCCGCAGAAGCTGGTCACCGCCGTGCCCGCCGAACTCATCGCCCGCATCGGCGACGCGTTCGCCGATGTGCCGGAAGGCTTTACGGTGCACTCGCGCGTGAAGCCGGTCCTCGAGGGACGTCGCAAGATGTCCCGCGACGGCAACATCGACTGGGCCTTCGCCGAGCTGCTCGCCTTCGGCACGCTGGTCGCGGAGGGGCGCACCGTGCGCCTGTCCGGTCAGGACAGCCGCCGCGGCACCTTCACCCAGCGACATTCGGTGATCATCGACCGGGCCACCCAGGCCGAGTATTCGCCGCTGGCGACGTTGCAGGACGACAGCGGCGGCAAGTTCTCGGCGTACGACTCCCCGCTGTCGGAGTTCGGGGTCCTCGGCTTCGAGTACGGCTACTCCGTCGCCAATCCGGACGCACTCGTGTTGTGGGAGGCGCAGTTCGGCGACTTCGTCAACGGTGCGCAGTCGATCATCGACGAGTTCATCAGCTCCGGCGAGGCCAAGTGGGGCCAGCGCGCCGACGTTGTGATGCTGCTGCCGCACGGCCACGAGGGCATGGGCCCCGATCACACGTCCGGTCGCATCGAGCGATTCCTGCAGCTGTGCGCCGAGGGCTCGATGACGGTGGCGCTGCCGTCCACCCCCGCCAGCTACTTCCATCTGCTGCGCCGCCATGTGCTCGACGGCATCAGCCGACCGCTGGTGGTCTTCACGCCGAAGTCGATGCTGCGCAACAAGGCCGCGGTCTCGTCGGTCAGCGATCTGACCGAGGGCAAGTTCCTGTCGGTCATCGATGACCCCACGTTCGTCGCGGGCGGCGACCGGTCGAAGGTGACCAAGGTGCTGATGGTCAGCGGAAAGCTGTACTACGAGCTGGCCGCGCGCCGCGACAAGGACAACCGCTCCGACATCGCGATCATCCGGATCGAGCAGCTGTATCCGTTGCCGCACCGCCGCCTGCGAGCCGCGCTCGAGCAGTACACGAACCTCGAGGACGTGGTGTGGGTGCAGGAGGAGCCGGCCAACCAGGGGCCGTGGCCGATGTTCGGTCTGGCGCTGCCCGACCTGTTGCCCGAGTACTTCAGCAACCTGCGCCGGGTATCGCGCCGGGCCATGTCGGCGCCGTCGTCCGGTTCGAGCAAGGTGCACGCCGTCGAGCAGCAGGAGATCATCGACAGCGCGTTCGCCTGACGTTGGCCGAGCCCAATCGCCGCCTGCCTGCGTTGGCGGCCCTCTCGCATACAACCCCGGTATAGCGAGACGGCCGCCGCTTTGGCAGATCGACGATTGGATCTCGACCAACCACGGTGACAGACCGAAAGGTTCAGTGCTCCAACGACTGGGCCACGGTCACCGCCGCGATCGCCGGGAGCGCGTTGGTGACGGTGTCCAGCAGCTGCTCGCGGGTGATGTCCGCACCCGTCAGCCACCCGATGGTGACCTCCTCGACAAACGAGACCCAGCCGCGCACCGACAGCTCGACCAGCGGTGTCCGCGGGATCGACAGCCGGCTGGCCTGGCCGAGAACGCGCTCGACCATCACCGCCTGGGTCGCCGCCACCACGTCGCGGGCGGCCGCATCTGCCCCCGCGCCGCTGCCGCGCAGCAGCCCCACATACGACTCGCGATATTCGTCGACGTAGTCGATATAGGCCGACAGCGATTGCCGCAGAATCGCGATCGGGTCATCCCCCGCCAGATCCGGCGCGGTGCGCTCGAGCATCCGCTTGCTCTGCTCGCGCAGCACGGCGACGTAGAAATCCTGCTTGGATTCGAAATAGTGGAAGACGAGCGCCCGCGATACCCCGGCCGCCTCGGCCACATCATCGAGCGATACGTCCGCCGCATGCTTGCCCGCCAACTGCGTCACGCCGAGCTCGATCAGCTGGGCACGCCGCTGCTCGGGGCTCATCCTGGTGCGTTTCGCCTGGGTCACGACTTCGACTCTACCCAATGCGGCGACCTTATTGACAAGAAGTCAATAAGTTTCTAGCCTCAATTTCATGACTGAAACCGGTTCCAAGCCCGACCCCGCATTCGCCGGAAAGGTTGCCGTGGTGACCGGCGCCGCCTCCGGAATGGGCCGCGACATGGCGATCCAGCTCGGGCGCGCGGGCGCCAAACTCGCCATCTCCGATATGAATCCCGACGGACTCGAGGAGACCCGCGCACTCGTGGCCGCGACCGGCGCCGAGGTCCATGCGCAGTTGCTCAACGTCGCCGAGCGCGAGGCGATGATCGACTACGCCGACACCGTCGCCAAGCACTACGGCAAGGTCAACATGATCTTCAACAACGCCGGCATCGCCCACACCGGCAATGTCGAGCACATGGAGTTCAAAGAGATCGACCGCGTGATGGACGTCGATTTCTGGGGCGTGGTCAACGGCACCAAGGCCTTCCTCCCTTACCTCATCGAATCCGGCGACGGCCACGTGGTGAACACCTCGTCGCTGTTCGGCATCCTGTCCCAGCCCGGCCAGAGCGCCTACAACGCAGCCAAATTCGCGGTCCGCGGCTTCACCGAGGCGCTGCGCCAGGAGATGCTGATCGCCAAGCACCCGGTCAAGGTCACCTGCGTGCACCCCGGCGGCATCAAGACGGCGATCGCCCGCAACAGCACCGCGTCCGACGGCTACAACGCCAAGGAGAACGCCGCCTTCTTCGACAAGTACCTGGCGACCACCACCTCGGAGAAGGCCGCGACCATCATCCTGAACGCCGTCCGCCGCGGCCACGCCCGCGTGCTGGTCGGCGCCGACGCGAAGATCCTCGATTTCCTCGTCCGCCTCGGCGGCTCGTTCTATCAGCGGGCATCGGTCATCCTCACCGGACGTTTCGTTCCCCAGGCCAAGTAGGAGCACACCATGTCCAACTCCAGTTCGCGCGCAAGCAATTTCGACGGATACTTCCGCGGCAAGGTCGCCGTGGTCACCGGCGCCGGCTCCGGCATGGGCCGGGAGCTGGCGATTCAACTCGCCAAGGGCGGCGCCAAGGTCGCCATCTCCGATGTGGTCCCGGCCGCGCTCGACGAGACCCGTGCACTGGTGGAAGCCTCTGGCGCACAGGTGCATTCACAGCTGCTCAACGTCGCCGAGCGCGAGGCCGTGCTCGACTATGCGAAGACCGTCGCCGAGCATTTCGGCGTCATCAACCTGATCTTCAACAACGCCGGCATCAACCACCACGGCCCGGTCACCGACACGACGTTCAAGGACTACGACCGGGTCATGGACATCGACTTCTGGGGCGTGGTCAACGGCACCAAGGCGTTCCTGCCGTACCTCATCGAATCCGGCGACGGCCACGTAGTGAACACCTCGTCGCTGTTCGGCATCATGGCGCAACCGGACCAGAGTGCTTACAACGCAGCCAAGTTCGCGGTCCGCGGCTTCACCGAGGCGCTGCGTCAGGAGATGCTGATCGCCAAGCATCCGGTCAAGGTCACCTGCGTGCACCCCGGCGGCGTCAAGACGAACATCGTCAACTGGGGCACCGTATCCGAGGGCTCGGACGGTGACAAACTCAAGGACCTGTTCAACAAGCAGCTCGCCCGGATGTCGGCGGAGGATGCCGCGACGGTGATCCTCAACGGCACGCGGCGACACAAGGCGCGCGTGCTCGTGGGCGCGGACGCGAAGGCGATCGACCTGTTGGTCCGGGCGACCGGATCCGGCTATCAGCGCGTGGTCACACTGGCCAGCAGCCGATTGATGGGCGGCAAGTAACCGTGCCGTACGTGCCGCTGCCGGTCGCGAAGGCGATACTGCGACCCACGTTCGGGTACATCCTGAACCCGCGCCGCTCGCCGCGACAGCAACGACAGCTGCTCGACTCGCTGTCACGCACCCAACTGCTGCCGAAAGGCACGACGCACCAGGCGATCACGCTCGGTGGCCGGCCGACTGAACTGGTACAGGTACGCGGCACCGGCTCGATGAAGACCGACCGGGGCACCGCCATCCTGTATTTGCACGGCGGCGGCTACGTCAATGGCTCGCCCCTGACGCACCGCACGCTGGCCGCATCCCTGGCCGCCGAATCCGGTGCGGCGCTGTACGTGCTGGACTATCGGCTGGCACCGGAGCATCCGTGCCCCGCGGCCGTCGATGATGCCGTGGCCGCCTACCTCGAACTCGTCGAGAAGCACGGCCTGCGTCCCGAATCCATTGCGATCGCGGGCGACTCGGCCGGCGGCGGACTCTCGGTGGCGGCGGCACGGCGGCTGATCGACAAGCACGGAATCCGGCCCGCCGCACTGGGTCTGATCGCCCCGTGGGTCGACCCGGCCGACACGTCGGGCAACCCGCAGGCCGACGACATCGTCGTCTCCCTCGACTGGGGCCACCAGTGCGCGGAGTTCTATCGCGGCAATCTTTCGGCCACCGATCCCGAGTATGCGCCGATGCATGCCGACCTGACGGGCCTGCCGCCCACCGTCATTCACGTCGGCGTGCAGGAGGAGCTGTATCCGCAGGTGTCGCGATTCGCAAGCAAGCTGCGCGCCGCCGACGTGGAGACCGAGGTCGTGACGCTCCCCCGGCTTTGGCATGTCGCGCACGCCCAGGCGACGATGGTCGCCGAGGCCGCGGACGCCACCCGGCGGCTCGCGCAGTCCTTGGCCGCACAGCTTTCGGGCTAGCTCTCACGGGCTATAGCCCGTGCTGCACCAACCAGGTGTTGGCGGCATCCGACGCGGTCTCGCGACCGGCCTGCACGTCGGCGACCATTCCGGCAAGATCAGCCGAATTGAGTTCGCCGGCAACATTGTTCATCCCCACGATGGACTTCTTCGGCAGTACCGCTCCCCGATAGAGCGGCAGCAGCACCCGGGCGAGCTCGGAGGGATCGGCCGGGCGGCCGGCCAGCTGGTCGCGGGTGACGGTCGTCGGGTCGCCGGCGTAAACCCCCTGTGGCAGCGCCCGGCTGAGCTCCTTGTACACATCACCGTCGCTCACCGCCGTCGACTGCGGCGCCAGAAGATGCAGCAGATCGCCGGAGAAGCCGGTCATCAGATCGATGTTGCCGTTGGCCAACCGCCCCAGCAGTTGTTGGTCGGTGCCGAGCGACGGCGCGGCGGCGATCTTGATTCCGGTGTGCGACAACGCGCCCCGATAGATGGCGGCCACGACCTCCCCGAAGGGTGATGGGGTGGCACCGACCACCACGGTCGGCGTCGGTGCCGCCAGCGGCGAGCTGCATCCGGTCAACGCGACGAGGCCGGCGCACAGCGCCACCAGCGTCAGACCGATCGTCCGCCGCACGGCCGACCTAGTTGTGCGCGACCCGCGCAACGGCCGCGGCGACCGCCGGGGCCACCCGCGGATCCAGCGGGCTCGGCACGATCTTGTCGACCGCCAGCTCGTCACCGAGAACGTCGACGATCGCGTCGGCGGCGGCGATCTTCATCTCCTCGGTGATCTTGGTGGCACCGGCATCCAGCGCGCCCCGGAAGACGCCCGGGAAGGCGAGCACGTTGTTGATCTGGTTCGGATAATCGCTGCGCCCGGTGGCGACGACCGCCGCGTGCTTGGCGGCGATCTCGGGGTGCACCTCGGGGTCCGGGTTCGACAGCGCGAACACGACGGCGTTCTCGTTCATGCTGGCCAGCGCCTCTTCGGGCACGGTGCCGGCACTGACGCCGAGGAACACATCGGCGCCCGCGAGCGCGTCCGACAGCGAGCCGCTGCGCCTATCGGGGTTGGTCTGCGCCGCCAGCTCCGTCTTGACCGGGGTCAGGTCGGTGCGATCGGCGTTCACGATGCCCTTGGAATCGACCATCGTGATGTGCGAGATGCCGTCGGCCAGCAGGATCTTCGCGCAGGCGACGCCGGCCGCGCCGGCGCCGGAGATCACCACGCGCAGATCGCTGCGACCCCGGCCGAGCACCTTGGTGGCAGCCTTGAGCGCGGCGAGCACCACGATCGCGGTGCCGTGCTGGTCGTCATGCATGACCGGGCAATCGAGCGCATCGATCACCTTGCGTTCGATCTCGAAACAGCGCGGCGCCGAGATGTCCTCGAGGTTGACCGCACCGAACGAGTGCCGCAGCCGCACCAGCGTCTCGACGATCTCGTCGGGGTCGGAGGTGCTCAGCACCAGCGGGATCGAGTCGAGCCCGGCGAACTTCTTGAACAGGGCCGACTTGCCCTCCATCACCGGCAGCGAGGCGGCCGGGCCGATGTCGCCGAGGCCCAGCACCGCGCTGCCGTCGCTGACGACGACCACGAGCCGGTTGGTCCAGGTGTACTTCGCGGCCAGCGCCGGGTCCTTGGCGATCGCCCGCGACACCTGCGCCACGCCAGGCGTGTAGGCGATCGACAGGTCACGCTTCGTATCCAGCGGCGCGGTCAGCTCTACCGACAACTTGCCACCCTCATGACCAGCGAAGATTTCCTCGTCGGTGATATCGATGGCGTTGGCCCCGGCGGCATCCGCACCGGGCTGAGAAGTCTGAGTCACCGCAATACCCTAGCCCACTCGACCGCCCCGCCGGACACCCCGCCAATGCCCAGCTCACCGCGTACGATTGCGACGCCGGGTCACCGGCGCAATCGCCGCCAGGACAGGAGGCCGTCGATGCCCTCGATCCCCTCGATTCCGTCATTGCGATCGGGTGGCGGCGCACCCAAACCTCTGCCGCGGATTCCGGTGCCGGCCTCCCGCGCGGTCGTCGATTGCGCGATCTACGTCGACGGGCGACGTCAGCCGGGGCGGATCAGCTACCCGGAGGCGCTCGCGAAGGTCCGGGAGACCGGGCAGGGCTTCGTCTGGGTCGGTTTGCACGCCCCCGACAACGACCAGATGACCGGCGTCTCGGAGACCTTCGGCCTGCATGAGCTGATCTGCGAGGACGCCGTCCACGCCCACCAGCGGCCCAAGCTCGAGCGCTACGACGACACCATGTTCCTGGTCCTCAAGACTGTCAAGTACGTCGAGCACGAGCGTCTCGCGGATGCCAAGGAGGTCGTCGAGACCGGCGAGATCATGATGATGGTCGGGCCCGATTTCGTGATCACCGTGCGCCATGGCGAACACTCCGAACTGGCGAGCGTGCGCAAGCAGCTCGAGGCCCGCCCGGAGCTGCTCGCGCTCGGGCCGACCTCCGTCATGCATGCGATCACCGATCACCTCGTCGACATCTACCTCGAGGTGACCGAGGCGATGGAACGGGACATCGACGCGGCCGAGGAATCGATTTTCAGCCCGCGCAAGGCCGTCGTCATCGAACCCATCTATCTGCTCAAGCGCGAAGTCATGGAACTGCGCCGGGCGATCGCGCCGCTGGGCCCGGCCCTGGCCCGCCTCACCGCCGAGGACAATCCGCTGATCAGCAAGGAGATCCGACGCTACTTCCGGGACGTCCAGGACCACCACACCACTGTCGACGAACAAGTCAGCGGCTACGACGAGGTGCTGTCGTCGTTGATCGGCGCGGCCGTGGCGAAATCCGGTGTCGAGCAGAACACCGATATGCGGAAGATCTCGGCGTGGGTCGCGATCGCATCCGTGCCGACGATGATCGCTGGCATCTACGGCATGAATTTCGACAACATGCCCGAACTCCACTGGAAGTACAGCTATTTCGTGGTGCTCGCCGTGCTCGCGACCGTCGTGGTGGTGCTCTGGCGAACGTTCCGCCGGAACCACTGGCTGTAGCCGCTGCGCGATTACTGCAGCGGCGCCGCCCCGCGATGCGGATCAGTCACGTCGATCGCCGATTCGGCCCAGAGTTCCCGCAGCGCCGCAGCGCCTTTCAACCGTACCCAGGCCGCCTCGTTCGCCGTGATCGGCACCGCGCGCAGGAACCGCACGGGTTCGGCCGGCACCGGCAGCACGCAGTCGTCGATCGCGTCAGGCTCGAGAAGGATTGCAGTGCAGGATGATCCGGTCCAGAGCGGTTCGGACAGGTCGATGAGCGCGTCGGGAACCAGGATGAGCCCCTCGACGGCCGGCGCGGCGGCCACCATGGCCAGGGCGCGATGCAGCCCGGTCAGCGGATCGCTGGCGCGCATCCGGGCGACCACCTCGGCCCGCGGCCCCGCCTCGGTATCGGCGACCATCGCGGTCGGGTCGGTCATGGGATGACGACTGCAGCCCACGCTCGCGAACACCACATCCTCGCCGTCGACGAAACGCAGGATGTCGACCGGCTCCAGGCCGAGGAAGGTCACCGACGCCTTCGCCGGCGTCGAGCCGACGGCATCGACCAGATGACCGGTCACGATCTCGCCCGCATTCACGGGACCCACCCTAGCCGGGATCGACAGCGGACCCGGCCGGGCGCTACAGGCTCAGGTTGGCGCCGCTGGCCTGGTCGAAGATCGCCACCTTGCTCGTATCGACGAACAGCTGGGCGGGCCCGCGGCCGATCCGCGATTCGGCCGACAGCCGCGCGACCAGGCGATCGATTCCGACGTCCACCCCGGCCGCGTCGGCCAGCTGCGAAAGCGCCTGGCTGGCACCGGGATCGCTGGCGCCGAGACTGAAATAGGCGTAGTTGTCCGACCCCATCGACTCGAGAAGATCGACCTGCGCGGTGAGCACGACGCCGTCATGCCGCGCGACGGGATCGACCAGCGCCGGATCCTCGAAATGTTCCGGCCTGATGCCGACCAGCACCTGGCCGTTGCTGCGCAGCTGGGTCGCGTTCTGCGCCACCCGGCCGTAGTCGCGGAACCGGATCTCCCCGATCGGGGTCGCGATCCCGTACTGGCCGAGTTGTCCGGACAGGAAATTCATCGCCGGAGAACCGATGAACCCGGCCACGAACAGGTTGTTCGGCCGGTTGTACAGCTCCTGCGGCGTGCCGACCTGCTGCACCCGGCCGCCCTGCAGCACGACCACCCGGTCGCCGAGGGTCATCGCCTCGGTCTGGTCGTGCGTGACGTAGACGGTGGTGGTGCGCAGCCGCTGCTGCAGCCGGGCGATCTCCGTGCGCATCTGCACGCGCAGCTTCGCGTCCAGGTTCGAGAGCGGCTCGTCCATGAGAAAAGCCTTGGGCGAGCGCACGATCGCGCGGCCCATCGCGACCCGCTGCCGCTGGCCGCCGGACAGATGGGCCGGCTTGCGGTCCAGATACGACGTCAGATCGAGAATCCGCGCGGCCTCCTCGACCTTGCGGTTGACCTCGTCCTTCGGCAGCTTCTGCAGCGTCAGCGGGAAGGCGATGTTCTGCCGCACCGTCATGTGCGGGTACAGCGCATAAGACTGGAAGACCATCGCGATGTCGCGGTCCTTCGGGGCCTTCTCGTTGACGCGCTCGCCGGCGATCCGCAGCTCGCCGTCGGAAATGTCCTCCAGCCCGGCGATCATGTTGAGTGTCGTCGTCTTGCCGCAGCCGGACGGCCCGACCAGAATCACGAACTCACCGTCGGCGATGCTGATGTTGACATCCGAAACGGCAAGCGAGCCATCGGGATAGCGCTTGCTGACGTGGTCAAGAACGATCTCGGCCATGGGTTATCCCTTCACCGCACCGGACGTGAGTCCGGCAACGATTCGACGTTGGAAGAAGAGCACGAAGATGATGATCGGAATCGTGATGATGACCGCAGCGGCCGCGATGGACCCGGTCGGCTCCTCGAATTGGCTACTGCCGGTGAAGTTGGCGATCGCCACCGGGGCGGTGATCGACCGCTTGGTCGACGTCAATGACAACGCCAGCAGCAGGTCGTTCCACGCCATGATGAACACCAGGATCGCCGCGGTGACCACGCCCGGGGCCGCCAGCGGCGCAATGACTTTCCGGAACGCCTGCATCGGCGTCGCGCCGTCCATCTTCGCCGCCTTCTCCAACTCCCACGGGATCTCCCGGAAGAATGCCGACAGCGTGTAGATCGCCATCGGCAGCGCGAAGGTGACATACGGCAGCACCAGGCCCGCCCAGGTGTCGAAGAGGCCGATGGACCGCTCGATGTTGAACATCGGTGTCACCAGCGAGATCTGCGGGAACATCGCGACCAGCAGGGACGCGCCGACCATCACCTTCTTGCCCGGAAAGTCCAGTCGCGCAATCGCATAGGCCGCGACCGTGCCCACACCCACCGCGATCACGGTGGTGATCAACCCGATGCCGATCGAGTTGATCAGCGCACTGGTGAACGTGTCGGTCTTGAAGATGCCCTTGTAGTTGTCCAGCGTCCAGTGCTGCGGAACGAAGTTGCCGTCGCCGATGCTCGTCGTGGGCTTGAAGGACAGGCTCGCGATCCACAGCACCGGGATCAGCACATACAGCACGACGATCAGGTTCGCGACCGACCAACCGATTCGACGTCCGAGAAGCATGACCTACCGCCCCTCGCTGTCGGATCCCGGTGCGGCAGCACCGAATATCTTGACGAATACGAACGCGATGATCGCGACGCAGAGGAATATCAGCACGCTGATCGCCGATCCGACGCCGAGGTTGAACGCCTTGAAGAGGTTGTCGTAGCCCAGCATCGACACCGATCCGGTGTTGTTACTGCCCTTGGTGAGCACGTAGATGTTGTCGAACACCCGGAAGGCGTCGAGGGTGCGGAACAGCAGCGCCACCAGGATCGCCGGCTTCATCAGCGGCAGGATGATCCGGAACAGCCGGGTCCACGCGCCGGCGCCGTCCATCTGCGCGGCCTTCAACAGGTCTTCGGGCACCAGCGCCAGGCCGGCCATCAGCAGCAGCGCCATGAACGGCGTCGTCTTCCACACCTCGGCGCCGATGATGATGAACAGCGACGGCCACTGCTCGGTGAGCGGTGCGCTCCCGCTCGGCAGCAGGTTCGCCAGGTATCCGGTGCCCGGCGTCCAGGCGTAGTACCAGGAGAAGGCCGCCGCGACCGTGACGATGCCGTACGGAATCAACACCAGGGTGCGAATGGTGCCGCGGCCGAAGATGGTGCGGTGCATGACCATTGCGATCGCGAGGCCCAGGACGAATTCGATGGCCACCGACAGCACGGTGATGAACGCGGTGACGCCGAACGCGGTCCACCAGTAGCCGTCCGACAGCGCGGTGCCGTAGTTGCGGAACCACACGAACTCGTTCTCGCCGGGTGCAGCCAGGCTCGCCTTGAACAGGCTCAGGTAGATCGCGTAGACGATCGGATAGCCGGTGACGACCAGCATCAGGATCGCCGCGGGCGCGATCAGCAGCAGCCCGAGACGACGCTCGGAGCGCTTTCCCTCGCTGAGAACCCGCTTGCCCTCGGTGACACCCTTTGGGACGACGGCGGTCATGGGATCAGCCCCTTACCGGAGATGGCCTTGTTCACCTGATCGGCGAGGGTGCCGACCAGCTTCTGCGGATCGAAACTGCCCACCGGACTGAGCTTTTGCACGATCAAGGTGGACATCGCCTGATACACCGGCGTCTTCGGACGCACGGGCGCGACCCCGTCGACCGACTGCAGCTGATCGAGGATCGTCTGGTACAGCGGATACGCCAGCTGGAAGCTCTTGTCCCGGTACAGGTCTGCCCGCACCGGCGGGGTGCCGCCGTCCACGCCGTAGATCCGCTGGCTCGCCTGATTCGTCAGGCAGGCCGCGGCCTTGAACGCCAGATCCTTCTGCTTCGACGTGCTCGCGACGGCGATGTTGTTGCCGCCGATCGTGCTCAGCGATGTCACAGGTCCGCCGGAGAGGGCGAAGCCGGGATACCGCGCCCAGGTGAAATACGGCTTCATCGCGGTGTTCGCCTTCACGATCGTCGCATCCGGAACGGTCGCCTTCTCATCCGCGAACTCCGGGAACTGCTTTGCGAACTGCGGCAGGAACGGCACCGAACCGGCGGCCGCGTTGGTGCGCATGCCCGCGAACACGAACGGCCAGTTCATCTCGAACGTGGCATTGCCGTCCAGCATCCCCTGTGCCGCTTGGCCCTCCATGTTGTTGGAGATCGACGGATCATGGCCGGGCGCGGTGGCGACCTGCTTGAGCACTTCGAGCGCCTTCACGGTGGCGGCGCGATGCTCGGGGGTGTCGTCCAGGGTCTGCCGCGTCGGGTCGGACGGGTCGACGACGCTGCCACCGGCCGACAGCAGCACCGAGTTGAACCACACCATCAGGCCCTCGTAGCGGGCGCCCATGGTGGCGATCCAGGATGGTCCGCCGGCCGCGGTGATCTTGGCGTTGTCCGCCAGCAGCTGGTCCCATGTCTGCGGCGGCGTGGCCGACCCGGTGTACTTCTTCAGCACATCCGGCCGGTACCAGAGCAATTGGGTGTTGGTCCACGCCGGGAACGCGAACACCTGCTCGGTGTCGGTGCCCTTCTTCTTCCATGTGGCCGTGTCCAGCGGGCCGGGCAGCGTGGTCGACCGGACCTCGTCCGCGTACTGCGGCGGCAGCGGCTCGATCCAGCCGGCATCGGCGAACTCGGCGGTCCAGACGACGTCGGTGGTCATCAGGTCGACGGCATGATCGTGGCCGGTCAGCCGCCGAGCCAACTGCAGCCGCTGATCGTCGGCCGACTTCGGCAGGCTCGACACCTTGATCGTGTACTCGCCGCCGGATGCGGCGTTGCAGATCGCCGCCGCCTTCTCGACATACGGCGCGCCGTCCGGCATCGAATAGATGTTGATGGTGCCCCGCGTGTATCCCGACCCGCACGCGGCGACTATCGGGGCCACCGCGAGAACGGCGACGGCCGCACTCGCCAGCTTGATCACTCTCGCGCGCTGCACACGCCCCTCCTCGTCGAACCGCTGGACTTCAACACCGGCCACCGGCCGACGAATACCGGCCTCCGGCCTGCCCCGGCCAAAGCTAGCGCCCACCGGTGTGACGTACGGCGCAATTGGCAAGATCGTGCCAGGTTCGTCGGGAACGAACAACG
The DNA here is from genome assembly GCF_000380485.1 of Jongsikchunia kroppenstedtii DSM 45133. GTDB lineage: Bacteria > Actinomycetota > Actinomycetes > Mycobacteriales > Mycobacteriaceae > Jongsikchunia > Jongsikchunia kroppenstedtii. The sequence goes on from NZ_AQYG01000051.1 coordinate 58,803, forward strand.
CGACCCACCGCTACGGGTCGCACAGAAGACGGCACGCCGCCCGTCGCGGCGCGCGTCGGCGTCAGATGTTCAACCGCGCCAACAGGTCTCGCGCCCGCTCGGCGCTCTTGGGATCGCAGATCACGTCGTAGCGCCCGGCGACCAACTGCATGGTCGACGCGAAGTCGCGCTGCCCGCGGGTCGCCGCGTACGGCAGCGCCGCCGAGATCAGGCCGAAGATCAGACCGCCGCCGAGACCGACGAGGATCGCGCCGAGCGGATTCGACACGAAGATTCCCATGATCAGGCCGAAGAACAATCCCAGCCAGGCGCCGGACACCAGGCCGCCGCCGATCACCTTGCCCCAGGTGAGTCGCCCGAGCACCCTCTCGACCTGCATCAGGTCGACGCCGACGATCGTGACGTCCTCGACCGAGAAGTGTTCGTCGGAGAGGTAATCGACCGCCCGCTGCGCCTCGGCGTAGGTGCCATACGAGCCGATCGGCCAACCTTTAGGCGGCATCGGCAACCGACTGCGGTTGCTGTTGCTCAGATTGCCACTTCCACCCATCGGTGTGCTCACCCTGACGCCCCTATCAACGCAGACTCCTCGATCGCCGCTCTCCCTCGATCATGTCACCGGATGCGCGCGATCGCCGGGAACCTCGGCGTCCTGTTTACGCCGTTCGCCGTCGGCTTATTGGCCACCGGCTCGCACCAGGTGGCCACGCATGTCGCCGGCTTCGTTGATCGAGCCCCGTTTGCGGGCACGTTCGATCATCGAATCGAGCTGGGCGAGCCACTCGGCGTCCGCGGCGCGGTCACCGGCCAAACCCTTGATCGCGGCGACCGAGACGAACGCCTCGGCACCGTCGAGGCCCGGACCCATCTTCGCGAGCGCGGCCACCACCTGCGGGCGCGGCACATGCTGGGCGATACCGAGCGAAAGCGCGGTGAAGTCGTCGGGATCGACCAGCACGGCCTGGGCGACGTGATTGTCACCGGCGCTGAAGACAATTTGCATGCGTCGAGTATCCCAGTGCCCCGCCGCGCACGCCGACCCCGGATCTGCGATGAAGAATTCTTCGACTCCCAGAACGAGATCGCGGATCACCAGTAAGCTGTGCCACATTGTGACGCTCGCGAACGACCGGTCACTCGCTTCGCGGGTGTCACACGTCCCGTGGTCCGCCCCGACCTGGAGGGAGTAGCGCGTGGTTGGTCAACGAGCGTGGGCTGCCCTGCGCGATGCAGGCAGCGTTGCCGTCGATGGCTTGCACACTCCTCGACTCACCATGCGAACGGTCGCCGTCGGGTTCGCCGGCGTCCTGGGGGTCGCACTGGTCTGCGGCACCGCGGCCGCGAGTACGGGCTTCGCCTCGGCTCCCCGGCCCGCGCCGATCGTGGCGACCCCGCAGGATCCGGGTGTCATCGTCCAGGCCGCTCCCGCCGCGTACCTGATCAAGCCGCCGGCCGAAGGCGCGGCACCGACCTCTGCGGTGCAACCCGCCGCGCTGCTCAACCTGCCATCCGGCCCTCTCGGCATCCCCGGCATCGTGCTGCAGGCGTATAAGATGGCGGCCGGTCGGCTGGCCGCCGAGCAGCCCCAGTGCGGGCTGCCGTGGTTCCTGCTCGCAGGAATCGGCAAGATCGAGTCGAATCATGCGGGCAACGGGAACGTCGACGCCTCCGGCACCGCGCTGACGCCCATCTCCGGCCCGGTACTCGACGGTCATCTCGCCGGCAACGAGGTCGTCAAGAACGCCGACGGCAGCTTCGCCCGCGCCGAGGGCCCGATGCAGTTCATGCCGGGCACCTGGGCCGCGTGGGGCGCGGACGGCAACGGCGACGGCAAGAAGGACCCGCAGAACGTCTTCGACGCGACGTATGCGGCCGGGCGGTACCTCTGCGCCGGGGTCACCGGCATCATGAACGGCACCAATCCCGTGAGTGCCGTTCTGCGCTACAACAATTCGATGGCGTATGTCGGCACGGTCCTCGCCTGGTCCACCGCCTACTCGACCGGTGTGATGCCTACCAACCCGATCCCGCAGCTGCCCACCCCCGCCGCCACGAGCTGCCCGCCGCCCGGACAGGTTCCGGGCCAGACGCAGGCTGCGACCACCACCGTCGCCCCGCCCGGCGGGCGCAACTCCGCCCCCGGCACCGTCACCAACCCGACCGCGCCACCGGGCGCCGCCGGCTGCAGCACCGCGCCGTCCGCCCCGTCGAGTTCCGCGTCGCCGACGCCGACGACCACCACGACGACGCCGACCCCGCCGCCGCTGTGCTTCATGAACCTCTGCCTGCCGGCACCGGCGGCCCCGGCTCCCCTGCCCGCCCCGGCGCCGCCGGGCCCGGGAGGCGCCAAGCCAGCCGCCCCGAAGACATCGGCCCCCGCGCCCGCCATCAGCAGACCCGCTGTACGCCCCTAGCGGTGTCTCTGCCCGGCCGAAATCACGGCCCTATCGCCCAGCGATAGAATTTGTGCTGATGACTAGCGCACAAGCCCCCACCGAATCTGCCGTTCGCGCGGCGCTGGCGAAGGTCGACGACCCGGAGATCGGCAAGCCGATCACCGAACTCGGGATGGTCAAGTCGATCAGCATCGCCGACGATTCGAGCGTCGACATCGGCATCTACTTGACGACCGCGGGCTGTCCGCTGCGCACCGAGATCTCGTCGCGTGTCACCACCGCCGTGGCCGATGTCGCCGGTGTGGGCGCGGTGCGGGTCGAGCTGGACGTGATGAACGACGACCAGCGCACCGAGCTGCGCAAATCGTTGCGGGGTGACCGCGCCGAACCGGTGATCCCGTTCGCCCAGCCCGGCTCGCTGACCCGCGTCTACGCGATCGCGTCCGGCAAGGGCGGCGTCGGAAAATCGAGCGTCACCGTGAATCTCGCGGCCGCACTGGCCGACCGCGGGCTGTCGGTGGGCGTGCTGGACGCCGACATCTATGGCCATTCGGTGCCGCGGATGATGGGCAACGACGCCAAGCCGACGCAGGTCGAGCGGATGATCATGCCGCCCTCCGCGCACGGCGTGAAGTTCATTTCGATCGCCCAGTTCACCAGCGGGAACACCCCCGTGGTGTGGCGCGGACCGATGCTGCATCGCGCGCTGCAGCAGTTCCTGGCCGACGTCTTCTGGGGCGACCTGGACGTGCTGCTGCTGGATCTGCCGCCGGGCACCGGCGACGTGGCGATCTCCGTCGCGCAGTTGATTCCGGGCGCCGAGATCGTCGTCGTGACGACCCCGCAGCAGGCGGCGGCTGAGGTTGCCGAGCGGGCCGGCGCGATCGCGCTGCAGACACATCAGAAGATCCTCGGCGTGGTGGAGAACATGTCCTGGCTGCAGCTCCCCGACGGCAGCCGGATGGATGTCTTCGGCGAGGGCGGCGGCGAGCTGGTGGCCCAGCGGCTCACCCAGTCGGTGGGCGCCGAGGTGCCGCTGCTCGGTCAGGTGCCGCTCGACCCGGCGCTGCGCGAGGGCGGCGACGCCGGCACCCCGCTGGTGCTGTCAGCGCCCGAGTCGGCGGCCGGAAAGTCGTTGCGCGACATCGCCGGGAAGCTCGCGGTGCGCAAGCGCGGTCTGGCCGGCATGAGTCTGTCCATCGACACCACGCGCAACCTCTAGCTGATCACCAGCTAGCAATAAGGTGACAGGCCTAACTCTCGTCGGCCTCCCCCGGCGGCGTGGCCGGCCTCCCCCGGCGCCGCGGCTCCGACAGGCCAGCGGGGAGCCGCCCGTGTTCACGCAGCGCATCCCGCAGCACCTTCTCCATCTGCGCATTGACGCTGCGTAATTCGTCATTCGCCCACCGGGTCAGCGCCGCATGCACGGCCGGATCGAGCCGCAGCAGCACCGACTTGCGGTCGGCGGCCGCCGATTTCCCGACTTCAGCCGACTTCCCGGACCCAGCCGACCTTCCAGAACCAGCCGACTTTCCGGACACGGAGTCCATCGGCCTCAGTGGTAGAGCGAGCCGGTGTTGACGATCGGGGTGGCGCGCTGGTCGCCACACAGCACGACGAGCAGGTTCGACACCATGGCCGCCTTGCGCTCCTCGTCGAGCTGGACGATCGATTGCCCCTCGAGGCGGTCGATGGCCATCTGCACCATGGTGACGGCGCCCTCGACGATCCGCTCGCGGGCCGCCACGACCGCGCTCGCCTGCTGGCGCTGCAGCATCGCCTGGGCGATCTCCGCGGCGTACGCCAGGTGGCTGACGCGCACCTCCAGGATCTGCACGCCGGCCAGCGCGATCCGCTGCGCGACCTCGCGGGCGAGCTCCCACGACACCTGGTCGGTCGACCCGCGCAGCGAGGTCGCGTCGGGAACGTTGGTGTCGTACGGGTGCGAGGTGGCCACGTGCCGGAGCGCCGCCTCGGCCTGCACCTCAACGAAATTGGAGTACGACTCGACCGCGAAGGTGGCCTTGGCGGTGTCCTGCACCTGCCACACCACGATCGCCGCGATCTCGACCGGGTTGCCGTCGGCGTCGTTGACCTTGAGCGCGTTGGTCTCGAAGTTGCGCACCCGCACCGACACCGACCGGCGGGTCGTCAGCGGCAGCACCCAGGTGAGCCCGGTGCGCCGCACCGTGCCGACATATCGGCCGAAGAACTGGACCACGCGGGTCTGCCCCGGCTGAATCACCACGAGCGGCTGAAACAGCAACAGCGCCACGATGATCGCGATCACCCCGACCGCGGGCTGTTTATTCACGAACCCGACCACCGCCAGGACCACGAACACCAGACCCAGCAGCAGTGCGAGGAACCCGTTCATCGACCAAGCGCGGTGTTCGGTGATTCCGGGGGCGGCCGACTGCGGTTGCGGGATGCTCATGGCCGAACCATATCAAAGTGATATCTATTTTGGAGGGCTTTTTGCGAGCTTTTGACGGCGTCACCACCGGCGGCTTGGTCGAAATGAATCTAGGTCGCGTCCCAGTCGGCGACATCCGGCGCGGCCGCGGGCGAGGACTGCGCAGCGGGCGACGCCGGGCCCGAACTCGCGGGCGGCACATCGTCCGCACGCGGCGGCATCCTGTTCGGTACGGCATCGGTGCGGCCATTCGCCGCGCGCGTCACGGAGTCGAACTCCGAACGCACCGACTGCATCGACGAACTGACGTCGCGCAGCATCGAATCATCGCCGTCCAGAAGATGTTTGGTGATCATCGCGCGCGGGGTCATCCCCCGCAGCTCGTTCAGCTGCGCCAGCGGTTCCCGCAAGTCGTCGAAGTCGGTGCCGAGGTCGTTCTTGAGCTGATCGGTCGCGCCCGTCGCGTAGTCGCGCACCTGCCGGATCGATTTCATCGTCCACTGCATGGCACCGGGCAGCCGCTCGGGCCCGAGGATCACCAGACCGGCGATCACCAGGATCCCGATCTCACCCCAACCGATGCTGCCGAACACCCTGTCAGAGTACCGCCGCGTCCTGCCGGCCCTCGAGTGCGCTCCGCATCCATCGGAGCACACCGGGCATCGCCCAGCCGGCCGCGATCAGGTGGTCACCCGGCACCGGTCGGTAGTCGACCTGTGCCCCCTGCGAACGCCAGCGCTCGGCGAGCTCCAGCACTCCCTCCTCGGGGATGAACTGGTCGCCCAGGAATCGATCCTTGGTCCCGTGGTACAGCAGGACCGGCATCGTCGGCGCGACACCGCCCGGCTTGTTGGCCGCGACCACCCGCTGGGCGATGTCGGATTCGAACGGGTTCGCGACGGCCGCGAGCACGTCCAGGTCGATGCCGACGATCCCGGATGCCGCCAGCGGCGGCTGCGGCAGGTCCTTGATGAGGGTCGTCAGGTAGAACGCGAAGTCACCGAAGAGCTCGACCATTTCCGGATACTCCCGCGCCTGCCCGATGGTTGCGGCGGCGAACAACCCCGACCCCAGGGCGCCATTCATGCTGCGGTAGAGCAGGGCGTAGTCCGTGGGCGTGCCACCCGCGACGGCGCCGTTGAAGCGCAGCTCCGGCGCATACGTCGGCTGTTCCTGCGCCGCCCATGCGGTGGCGATCGCGCCGCCGCTGTAACCGTCCATCACCATCGGCGAGTCCGCGAGTTTGTCTCGGACGCGGTGCATTCCGCGCACGGAATCCAGGACGGCGTGCGCCGCCATCACGCCCGCCGAGTAGGCCATCCGCGGCCCCTCGTGGTCCGGGACGAGCACCGCGTAGTTCCGGGCCAGCAGAATCGGTAAGAACGGCGGCACGTCGGCATAGACGCCGCGCGCCACCCGGTACGACGGCGCGGCCCGCAGCCCCAGCGAATTGATGGGTTGATTGCGCACCACCACAGGTCGGCTGCCACGGCCCTGCCAGGGGCGCCGCGGCTCGAAGAGCGTCGCGGTCACCGGGACAGCCGCGCCCACGGTGTCGGTCGACCGCACCATGAAGCGCCGGACCACCACCCCGGGAATCGGCAGACGCGGCGACACCTGTTGGCTACGAACGACTTCGCCGTTGTCGAACGCAGCGAGATCGCCAGGGCTGGAATAGAAGCCCTCCCCCACGATCGGTGTCGGCAGGATCGCCGCGTGGCGATCGGCCAGCTGTTCATCGCTGAGTCGGCCGGCTGCCCAGCCGTTGAGCCGCCGCACGATTGCGGGATTGCGCAACGCGGTGGCCGTGCCGGCGATCCCGGCGACCGCGGCACCGGCTCCCGCCAACGCCGCAGCCGCCGGAGCCCGCACGAGCCTCATCCGGCGGTCAGCGTGACGCTGCCGTCCAGCGACCTGCCGTCGCGCCAATAGGTGAACGGGATGCCCTTGCCGGTGGGCGACTTCCGCACCGCCACGGCCAGTCCCGACGAATCCTCCGTGCTGCGGCCGTTGAAGCTGGTGATCACGTCGCCCTCCTTGAGGCCGGCGCGGTCCGCCGGTGAGCCGCTGACCACGTTCTTCACCTGCGCGCCGCTGACCGCCTTGTTGGCGACATCGGCGACGCTCGCGCCCAGCTGCGGATGCGTGATCTTGCCGTCGCGGATCAGCGCCTGCGCCACGTCCGACGCCTCGTTGGACGGGATCGCGAAGTTCAGGCCGATCGACCCGCCGTCCTGGCCGCCCATCAGCCCGGCGGTGTTGATGCCGATGACGTGCCCGTCCATGTCGACGAGCGGACCGCCGGAATTTCCGTGGTTCACCGCGGCGTCGGTCTGGATGGCATCGAGCACCGCACCGGGCTGATCGCTGTCGGGATAGTTGCCCTCGGAATACGGCCGATGAACGGCGCTGACGATGCCGCTGGTGACGGAGTTGCGCAGGAATTCGGGCTGACCGAACGCCACGACCTCTTCGCCGATCTGCAGCTTGTCCGAGTCGCCGAGCTGCGCCACCGACAGATTGTCGACGTCGTCCACCTTGACGACGGCCAGGTCGGTCGCCGGATCGGTGCCGACGATGCGTGCGGGCAGTCGCGTGCTGTCGTACGTCAGCACCGACAGCACCGCCGACTTGTCGGCCGCCGCGGTCATGACGACGTGGTAGTTGGTGAGGATGTAGCCGTTCTTGTCGATGACCACGCCCGAGCCGCCGGCCAGGGCGTCGTCGGTGCGCACCTCGATCGACACCACGGCCCGCGACATCGCGTTCACCACCTGAGTGACGCGGCTCTTCGGATCGCCCGAGTTGGGCTCCTTCGTCGAGATCGACACCTTCTTGGAGTGCAGCGGATCGGTGACCTCGGCCGTCCAGCGCCCGACGAACCCGCCGATCACCGCGATGACGACCGCCGCGACCGCGATCGCGGCCAAAGCCCGCCACGACACCCGGTTGCCGAACAGCAGCTCGCGGACGCCGATCTTCGGCCCGTAGGACTTCGGTGCGGCCTCCTGGGCGGCTGCGACCGCCGGATCGGTCAGCGTGGCAGGGGCCTGCGGATCCCGCCACGGATCGGGATCGGCCTCCGGCTCGGTCGACTCGCCGTAGCGGGCGTCCGGGTCGCGCTGCAGGGACTCGCTGTCGCCGGGTGCCCGGCCGAACGCCTCGGCGAGGACCGGATCGGGATCGGCGATCTGCGGAGCCGGACCGCGCGCGGCCGATCCGCCCTGGGGACCGCGGGGCGCGAAGGCGCCGTCGACCCCGTCGGGACGGCCGAAGACCGTCGAGGTCTCCGGCGACACCGGCGGACGATGCGGCGCACGCGGCTGCAGCCGCGGCGGCTCATTCGGGGTGCTCACGATGTCGACTCTTCAACGAGGGTCGACTCTTGCACGGGGGTCGCCTCTTCCACGGGGGTCGAATCTACCCAACGGCATGGACGGTCCCAACCGGCAAACCGGCCGTGTCGTTCGATGCTCTGTCGTTCGAACCGCCGATGGCCCCGGATGATCAGCGTGACTTTCGACGGTGAATCGGGAAACCCGGCGCGTCCAGCGGCGACGCGGGCCTGCGCATCCGCTTGCCTGCGGCCTGCCCGTCGCGACGCAGATCGATCTCCTGCGTCGGGATGCGGCCGAGCGCGCCGAGCAGGTCGGACGGGATGGAGATCTCGCCGGACTTGCGCAGCGCCGCACGCGCGGCGCGCTGCTGATCGACCTCGGTCGCACACTCGCGACACACGCTCAAATGATGCGCCGCCCGCATGTGCGCGGACATCCGCAGTTCGCCGTCGACGAATGCCGAGATCGCCTCCGGTGCCAGATGTTCGGTCGGCTGAAACGGGCGGCCGCCCTCGGTACCCGGCGCACGGTAGTGCGGGTTCGATGAGAACACCCCTGAACTGCGGAAATTCATCCGCCCACGCATTCCGCGCGGCGTCTGCTCGCGATCGGCCATCTGTCCTCACCTCCGGGTTGCACCGTTTCCCATGCTATCGGCACTCGCGATGGTCAACGGCCGACAACGGCCAGAAGTTCCGACCCGAGCTATGCCTCGTTGTCGGCGAGCACCGACTGCCCACTGTGATGGCCGGCCGTCGCCAGCTCGCGGCGAATCGTCTGCCGGCCGCGGTGGATGCGGCTGCGCACGGTGCCGAGCTTGACGCCCAGCGTCGCGGCGATCTCCTCGTACGAGAGACCTTCGATGTCACACAGGACGACGGCGGCACGGAACTCCGGCGCGAGCGAGTCGAGCGCCCGCTGCAGGTCGGGATTGAGATTCGCGTCGTGATAGATCTGCTCCGGGTCCGGATCGGTCGCCGGCACCCGCTCGTAGTCCTCGGGCAGCGCTTCCATCCGGATCTTGTTGCGGCGCCGCACCATATCGAGGAAGAGGTTGGTGGTGATGCGGTGCAGCCAGCCCTCGAAGGTGCCCGGCTGGTAGCTCGACAACGACCGGAACACCCGGATGAACGTCTCCTGGGTCAGGTCCTCGGCGTCCTGCGCGTTGCCGGACAGGCGGTAGGCCAGCCGGTAGACGCGGTCGGCATGCTCGCGGACCAGTTCGTCCCAGGACGGCATGAACGCGCTGTTGCCCGTCGCGTCGAAACGCGCAGTCCCCGCCGTGCTCTCGACGGCCTCAGGGGCCTCCGGAGCCTGGGAAACGTTCGGTTGGCCGTTCATCAAAGGGCACGCTGCCTTTCACTCACCCGGATCGGCGAAATCGGAAGAATCCCTATGACAACCCGGCGTGACCCCGGCTTGTTCCCGACATCACGGTCTATTCCTCGCATTGCCAATAACCCTGGTCGATCGGGTTGTGCCAGCCATATGAGCCGCCTGAGGTTTGTCTGAGAAGGTTTACGTTCCTCCTCCGGGCGCGCTTCCGCCGATTGACCTGGTCGTCCGCGCTAACCTCTGAACGTGTCCGACTCACCCAGCACCTCCGTAATCGATGCCGGCAAGCTCTCGCAGTACGCCGAATCGGCGATCGTCGAGGACGATGCGCTGGTCGCCGCGCGCGAACGGGCCGACGAGCTCGGCGCCACGTCGGTCACCCCCGCGGTCGGAGCGATGCTGGCGCTGCTGTCCCGGCTGGTCGGCGCGCGCACCGCGGTCGAGGTCGGAACCGGCACCGGCGTCAGCGGGCTCTGGCTGCTCGCCGGCATGGCCGACGATGCCGTGCTGACCACCATCGACGCCGAATCCGAGCATCATCGCGCCGCCAAGTCAGGATTCGCGGCCGCGGGTATCGGGCCGTCGCGCACCCGCCTGATCAACGGCCGCGCCCGCGAGGTGCTCCCCCGCCTCGCCGACGCGTCCTACGACCTGGTGTTTCTGAACGGCGATGTCACCGACCAGCCGATGTTCGTGGGCGAGGCGCTGCGCCTGCTGCGTCCCGGCGGACTGATCATCGTGCACAACGCATCCGCCGACGGCCGCGTCGCCGATCCCGCACAAGCGGGCGAGGCCGTCGTCGCGGCCCGTGAAGCGGCCCGGCTCATCGCCGAGGACGACGAGCTGCTCCCCGTGGTGATCCCGCTCGGCAAGGGACTGCTGGCCGCGGCCAAGGCCCGCCAGACCGACGCCGACGAATAGTCCCGCGCCGCCTACAGCTTCGTGTCGATCGGCATGAGCTGCGTCAGCTCCGGATACTTGGGATCGAGCGCGTCGCCCGACGAGACGCCCCGCAGTCGTCGACCGACCCACGGCAGCGCGTACTGATGCGTCCACTGCCGGGTGTTCTTGCGGCGCTGTGCCGCTGACACCGACACGCCCAGGGCGAATTCGATCGGTTCCAGCTCGTGCTCGACGCCGAGCGCGTCGAGCACGCCGATCGCCATCCGTTGATGTCCGGCGGCCGACAGATGCATCCGGTCGAATTCCCACATGCGCCGCTCGGCGTATTCGTGCATCCGCCAGAAATCCACGAGCACGATCCCGCGCCGGTCGACTACCTCGCGCAAGAGCTCGTTGTAAATCGCGAGCCGGCCGCGCAGCGCGCCGAACACGGGCGTCCCGCCGGTGTCGTACGCGGTGAAGCTGACCACGGTCGCACCCGAATCCTGCAGCCGGCCGATCGCGTCGTCGTACTGCGCGATCAGCGCGTCGATGTCGACGGTCGGCCGGATCAGGTCGTTCGCGCCCGCGCAGATCGCGACCAGGTCCGGCTGCATCGCGATCGCCGGCTCCAACTGCTCGTCGATGATCGCCGGCATCAGCCGACCGCGCAGCGCCAGATTGGCGTAGCGGAACTCCGGGTCGCGACGGGCCAGCACCTCGGCGACCCGGTCGGCCCAGCCGCGGACGCCGTTGGGGCACCGCGGTTCCACGTCGCCGACGCCCTCGGCGAAGGAGTCACCTACCGCCACAAAGCGTTTGAACATCGGATCGCTCACCACGCGCCTCGCTTCACCTCACCCGCCGGTCGGCGGTTCACACATCGGTCGAGAACCGGATACCGCCCTCGGGAATCGCCACCTGCGGCCATACTCGCGCACCCCGCAGCAGCTCGCAGCGGTTGCCGACGTCGGCCCGGTCCCCGATCACGCCGTCGCGCACCAGGGCCCGCGACCCGATCCGGGCGCCGAAGCCGATGATCGATCGCTCCACGACCGCACCCGGTTCGATGATCGCGCCGTCGAAGACCACCGCCCCGTCGAGCCGGGCGCGTGCCCCGACCTTCGCGCCGTGCCCGACGACCGTGCCACCGATGAGCACCGCCTGCGGATCGACACCCGCAGGATCGAGCACCAGCGATTCGCCGCGCGGACCGGGCAGCGCGGGCGACGGCGCGATGCCGCGGACCAGGTCGGCCGAGCCGCGCACGAAGTCTTCTGGGGTACCCATATCGCGCCAGTAACCAGCATCGACGTGACCCTGCACGTGCCGCCCCCGCGCCAGTAGCCCCGGGAACACCTCGCGCTCGACCGACACCGGCCGCCCCGACGGGATCTCCTCGATGACCGAACGCTTGAACACGTAGCAGCCGGCGTTGATCTGGTCGGTCGGCGGATCCTGCGTCTTCTCCAGGAAGGCGGTGACCCGGCCGGTCGAATCGGTCGGCACGCAGCCGAAGGCGCGAGGGTCGCCCACCCGCACCAGATGCAGCGTCACGTCGGCGCCCGAATCGGCGTGCGTGCCCAGCACCGCCGACACGTCGGTGCCGCCGAGGACGTCGCCATTGAAGACCAGCACGGTGTCGGCCGTCAACGCGCCCAGCACATTCCGGATCGCACCGCCGGTGCCGAGCGGTTCGGTCTCGGTGACGTAGGTGAGCGACAGACCCAGGTCGGAACCGTCGCCGAAATGCTCCTCGAAGACCTCGGCCTTGAAGGAAGTGCCGAGCACGATGTCGGTGATGCCGGCCGCACGGATCCGCGACAGCAGATGCGTCAGGAACGGAACGCCCGCGGTCGGGAGCATCGGCTTCGGCGCCGACAGGGTCAACGGCCGTAGCCGGGTCCCCTTGCCGCCCACGAGAATCACGGCCTGCACGGATGGATTGCCCACGTTCATCATTCCTGCCAGTTCAGAGCTCTTCGGCCCGTTCACGTTTCGCCAATGCCACCGCCACCCGCGACCGGGCGGCCAGCCCGACGCGCAGCACCAGCCGCAGCGGCGCGTACCGCAGCCCTGGGTGCCGGTCTGCGTTGAAGCGGTAGGCGCTGCGATGGTGCGCGGGCAGCATCAGTTCCGGATGACGACCCGCCGCATGGCCTTTCGTATGCACGATCTGCGCCGTCGGCACGAAGACGTTGAGCCAACCGGCCTTTCCGAGCCGGTCGCCCAGATCGACGTCCTCCATGTACATGAAATACCGCGGATCGAAGCCGTCGATATCGTCGAATGCCTTGCGCCGCACCAGCAGGCACGAGCCGGACAGCCAGCCCACCGAGCGTTCGGTGCGGTCTTCGTCCTCCTGGCGGTACCGCCGGGTCCACGGATTCGACTTCCACACCAGGCCCGCCACCGCGTGCCCGATGCCGCCGATCAGGTCCGGCACCCGCCGCGCCGACGGATAGACGGTGCCGTCCGGCTCGAAGATCATCGGCCCGAGCGCCCCGGCCTGCGGCCAGCGCTCGGCCGCGGCGAGCAGCTCGTCGATCGATCCTGGTCCCCATTCGACATCGGGGTTCGCGATGACCAGGAATTCGATGTCGGGGTCGAGGGTCGCGACACCGCGATTCATCCCGCCGCCGTAGCCGAGATTCGCGCCGGTCGGCAGGAAGGTGACGTGGTCGTACTTCGCGGCGGCGGCCTCGGGCGCGCCGTCGGTCGATCCGTTGTCGGCCAGCACCACCTGCGGCTGCAGGGTCGTCGCCTTCTCGAGGGACTCCAGGAATCCCGTCAGGTAGTCGCCCGGGGAGTACGTGACGGTGACAACGGCCAACCGCGGCACAACTGCCGACCGAGGGGCATCTGCCGACCGTCGCCCCTCAGGAGGCTGCGCATCGTTCACGCGCTTAGGGTAACGGCCCCGGCACGCCGTCAGGCCAAGGCCGCCGTGACGGCCTCGCGCCACCCGCGAAGCGGCGTGAGTCCCGCAGCCGACCAGGACCGCCCCGACAACACCGAATAGGCCGGGCGCGGCGCCGGGCGCGGAAAGTCCGCCGAGCCGCAGGGCAGCACCCGCCCCGGGTCGGCGCCGATCTCCCGGAAAACTGCTCTGGCCAGGTCGAACCAGCTCGTCTGACCGCCACCCACGGCATGCAGCACCCCGCCGGGCCGGTCATCGGCTCGCAACAGGGCTGCCAGCTCCAGCAGACCCGCCGCCAGGTCGGCGGCGTAGGTCGGCGAACCGATCTGATCAGTGACAACACTCACGGTCTCGCGTTCCGATTCCAGCCGCCGCATGGTCGCGACGAAGTCCGAGCCGCCCGCCGCGCCGGTGTACACCCAGGCCGTCCGGACGATCGTGGCCCAAGGATCCGCCTCTGCCACCGCCCGCTCGCCGTCAAGCTTGGTCCGCCCGTACACGGTCGCCGGCGCGACCGGATCGTCGATGTCATAGCCGTCGGGCCCGCTCGCCTGCCCCGGATCGCCACTGAAGACGTAGTCGGTCGAGAGGTGAATAAGGCGGGCACCGGTCCGCGCGGTGTGCTCGGCCAGATTGCGCGGACCCGTCTCGTTGCCGGCTCGGGCGCCTGCCAGGTCGGATTCGGCGGCATCGACGGCGGTGTAGGCGGCGGTGTTGATCACGACGTCGCCGGGGCCGATCCCGGCCAGTACGGTCGACACCGCCTCCGGGTCGGCGATGTCCAGTTCGGCCCGGCCATAGGCCTCGACGGGTGACGCGGAACCCGCCTCGCCGAGCTGCACCAACCACCGCCCGACCTGGCCACCGGCACCCGTCACCACTGTCCTCGACACGGCCGTCAGCGTCCCCCAACCAGCCACGATCCGCAAGTAATCTGCAAACGATCGTCAACTCCGCGTCAGTCGCGAGAAAGGATCGGTGATTTTTGAGCCCGGACGCCCCCGATCGTCGTACCGGGGCCCGGCGGCCGCGCCCAGCGGCCCGCCGGACCAGATCCACCGGAACGACATCATTAGGCGATCTGCGGGCACAGATCACCCCGCAGCGCGGCACTCAGATCCTGATCGCGTTCGTCACGGTCGCGGTGCTGCTGGCGACAGGCTACGCCTGGCGCACGGTCAACACGCTCGAGGCCTCGGTTACGAAAATCGCGCTCGGCCAGCTCGGCGGCGGCGACGACGGTGCGGTCGACATCCTGATGGTCGGCATGGATTCGCGCACCGACGCCAAGGGAAATCCGCTGTCGGCCCAGGAGCTCAAGGCGATCCACTCGGCCGATGACGTCGGCTCCAACACCGACACCATCGTGCTGATCCGGATCCCCAATGACGGCTCGTCGGCCACCGCGATCTCCATCCCCCGCGACTCCTATGTGAACGTGCCGGGCATCGGCATGAGCAAGATCAACGCCGCCTACGGCGCGACCAAGGAAGCCAAGCGCCGCCAACTCGTCGAAGCCGGCGACAACATGGCCGACGCCGAGAAGCAGGGCACCGACGCCGGCCGCGAGGCGCTGATCCAGACGGTCGCGAACCTGACCGGCATCAAGGTCGACCACTACGCCGAGGTCGGGCTCCTCGGCTTCATGCTCCTCACCAACGCCGTCGACGGCGTTCAGGTGTGCCTGAAGAATGCTGTGAACGAGCCGATGTCGGGCGCGCATTTCCCGGCCGGGGTTCAGACGCTCAACGGCACGCAGGCCCTCAGCTTCGTCCGGCAACGCCACGATCTGCCGCGCGGCGACCTCGATCGCATTGTGCGCCAACAGGTGTTCATGGCATCGCTGGCGAGCAAGGTGCTCTCCACCGGAACGTTGACGAGCCCCGGAAAGCTCAAGTCGCTCGAGAAGGCGGTGTCCCGGGCGGTCGTCATCGACAACGACTGGAATGTCGTCAACTTCGTCTCGCAGCTCAAGGACATCACCGGCGGCGCGGTGCGCTTCTCGACGATTCCGGTCGTCACCGAACAGGGCTGGAGCGACGACGGCACGCAGAGCGTGGTGCAGGTCGACCCGACGGCCGTCCACAAGTACATGACCAGCCTGCTCACCTCGAAGAAGCCCGGCCAGAGCGGCTTCATCCCGAGCACGGTCACCGCCGATGTGGAGAACGGCAGCACCATCGACGGCCTCGCCGGAGCGGTCTCACAGGTGTTGTCCGGCAAGGGATACACCGCCGGGACACTCACCACCCAGGGGACCAACGACGTGAACAGCGCGGTGCACGCGCGGAAGGACCAGCCGGGCGCGCAGGAGATCGCGAAGGCGCTCGGCGGCTTGCCAGTCGTGACCGACGACTCGGTCCCGGCGGACCACGTCAAGGTGATCCTGACCAACACCTACGACGGGCCGACCGGCGACGGCGGCGCGCCCAGCGCCAGCCAGACGCCGACCAATCCGGCGCCGAACATCACCGCGAACACGACGAACGGCCCCAAGTGCGTGAACTAGCGACCGGTGCCGCAGATAACTGTCAGAGAATCTGCGGTTTGCCGACGATAGATGTCGACAGACCGCAGATTTCTGACTGATATTTTGGCCGCATGGCCGCAACCGTCACCGATGCCGCACTCGCCCACGCCCTGGGCACCGATCCCGCCCAGCCGCTGCTGACCTTCTACGACGACGCCACCGGCGAACGCACGGAGCTGTCCGCGCTGACCCTGGCGAACTGGGCAGCCAAGACCGCCAACATGATTCGCGACGAGTTCGGATTGGCGGCCGGGGACGTGATCGCGGTGGACGCGCCGGTGCACTGGCAGACGGCGGCGGTCCTGCTGGGCAGTTGGTGGGCCGGCACCGAGGTACGCATCGGCACCAACCCCGACGCCGCGCTGGCCTTCGTCTCGCAGGATCGGATCGACGACGCGCAGGCACCGGAGATCGCGGTGCTCTCGCTCGACCCATTCGCGCTCGGCGTCCGCGATCTGCCGGTCGGGATCACCGATTTCGCCTCGACGGTCCGCATCCACGGCGACCGCTTCGCTCCCTCCGACGCCCCCGGGCCCGCCCTGGCCGGCCACAGCCGCGACGAAACGATCGCTGCGGCTACGCAAGCGGCCGCGGGCATCGACCCCCGCACCCGACTGCTCTCGAACCGCGAGTGGGCGACCGCCGACGAGGTCGTCGCGAACCTGCTCGCCCCCTGGATCGGCGGCGCCAGCCTGGTACAGAACCGAAACGGCGATCCGGCACTGCAGGAGCAGCGCCGGATCGCCGAAAAGGTCACGCTCTCGTGGGATTAGCCCACGCTGGCGATCAACGCAGGAGCGCGCGCGACATCACGACGCGCTGAATCTGGTTGGTGCCCTCGTAGATCTGCGTGATCTTGGCATCGCGCATCATGCGCTCGACCGGGAAGTCACGGGTGTAACCGGCGCCGCCGAACAGCTGCACCGCGTCGGTGGTCACCTCCATCGCGACATCGGAGGCGAAGCACTTCGACGCCGAACTGATAAACCCGAGGTTCTTCTCGCCCCGCTCGGCGCGAGCGGCCGAGGTGTAGACCATCAGGCGGGCCGCCTCGACCTTCATCGCCATGTCGGCGATCATGAACTCGACGCCCTGGAACGAGCTGATCGACTTGCCGAACTGCTTGCGCTCCTTGGTGTACTCGATCGCCTTGTCCAGCGCGCCCTGCGCGATGCCGACGGCCTGCGCGCCGATGGTCGGGCGGGTGTGGTCGAGGGTCTGCAGCGCGGTCTTGAAGCCGGTTCCCGGCTCGCCGATGATGCGGTCGCCCGGGATGGTGCAGTTCTCGAAGTACAGCTCGGCGGTGGGGCTGCCCTTGATGCCGAGCTTCTTCTCCAGCGGGCCGACGGTGAAGCCCGGGTCGTCCTTGTGCACGACGAAGGCGCTGATTCCGTTGGCGCCCTTGTCCGGATCGGTCACGGCCATCACGGTGTACCAGGTCGACTTGCCGCCGTTGGTGATCCAGCATTTGGTGCCGTTGAGGACCCAGTCGTCGCCCTTGGCGGCGGCGCGCGTGCGCATTGACGCGGCATCCGAGCCGGCTTCCCGCTCGGACAGCGCGTAGGACGCCATCGCCTCGCCGGACGCGAGGGTCGGCAGCACCTGCTTCTTGAGCTCGTCGGAGCCGTTGAGGATCAGGCCCATGGTGCCGAGCTTGTTGACGGCCGGGATCAGCGAGCTGGAGGCGCACACGCGGGCGACCTCTTCGATGACGATGCAGGCCGCGACGCTGTCGCCACCCTGGCCGTCGTATTCCTCGGGCACGTGGATGGCATTGAAGCCGGACGCGGTCAGCGCGGTGAGCGCCTCCTCGGGGAAGCGCGCCTTCTCGTCGACGTCGGCAGCGTGCGGCTCGATCTCCTTCTCGGCCAGCGATCGAATCGCGGCGCGGAGCTCATCGTGCTCCTCGCCCAGCTTGAAAAGGTCGAAATCCGGGTTGCCCGCCATCGTTGTCTCCTTAAACCGCGACAGAACTCGTCAGCCGCGCCGGGGTTCGGTTGGACGTTTGTCTCGAAAACGATCCTATCGGGACCACCCGGAATTCGGTTAGTCACCGGTAACCAAACAAATGAGCGTCACACTGTGCCGGGGCACAACGGTCGTGGCACACTGAGGCTATTCGATACCGGTTCAATAGGAGCTTGTCCCATGCCCGTGCCCCGCGCCGTCGCGAATTTCAACCGCCGCGTCACCAACCCGATTCAACGCCTGTGGGCCCCCCACCTGCCACTATTCGCACTGATCGAGCACACCGGCCGTAAATCCGGCAAGGCGTATACGACGCCGGTCACCGCGTTCGTCGAGGGCGACAAGATCATCGTGATGCTCAACTACGGGCAGAAGTCCGACTGGGTCCGCAACATCCGCGCGGCCGGCTCGGCCGGCGTGATCCATCGCGGCACGCATTACAAGCTGACCGGGCCCCGGATCATCCCGAGCGACTCCCCCGACCTGCCGCGCGCCGCCAAGCTCGCCTTCGGCCCGGTCGCCGATGGCGCCCTCTACGCGACGATCACGAAGGGCTGAGAGCACGATGGCCGACGACGATCTCTCCGATTTCACCCGCGACACGTTCACCCACGACGGCAAGACCAAGACCGTCTACCGCCTCGGCACCGGACCCGCCGTCATCGTGATGGCCGAGATTCCCGGCATCACCCCGAAGGTCGCCGAGTTCGCCCGCAAGGTCGCCGGGATCGGCTGCACCGCGGTGGTGCCCAGCCTGTTCGGCGCGGACGGTCACGATATCCAGTCCAACGACCGCGGCATCCGCGGCACATTGTCGGATGCCGCCGCGGTGCTGCCGCAGATGTGTGTCAGCCGGGAGTTCACCCGGTTCGCCGTCGGCAAATCGTCGCCGGTGGTGGATTGGCTTCGCGCACTGGCCAAAGCAGAGCATGAGCGCTGCGGCGGACCCGGCGTCGGCGCGATCGGGATGTGTTTCACCGGCGGCTTCGCGCTGGCGATGGCGGTCGACGACCGCGTGCTGGCACCGGTGCTGTCGCAGCCCTCGATGCCACTGGGCATCACGCCCAGTCGACGACGCAACATCGACATCTCCCCCGCCGACCTGTCGGTGGTCAAGGATCGCTGCGCCGCAGGCGGTCTGCAGGTGCTGGGCATGCGATTCAAGAGCGATCGGCTGGTGCCCGGCGCGCGCTTCGAGTTCCTGCGCGAGCAGCTGGGCGATGCGTTCGTCGCGATCGAGCTGGAGGACGAGGACGCCAACCCGGACGCGCTGATCCCGCCGCATTCGGTGGTCACCGAGCATCTGATCGACGAACCCGGACAGCCGACGCACGATGCGCTGCAGCAGGTTCTCGATATGTTCGCCACCAAACTCGGGGTGTCGGCCGCCAAGTAACATGCGGCCGGTGATTGATCCGGCACCACTCGACGATCCGATCCGCAACTCGCTGACCGGTCCGCACCGCCAGTTCGCGCTCACTTCCGGGCCCATCAGCCGCTATCGGCCCGACGTCTCGGTGTTCTTCGGGCATCCCCGCGAAATGGACGCCGCTGCGTGGGCGGGACTCGCCGACCTGGCCGGCCCGGGCGGCCGCGCCGGACTGCGGGGCCGCACGGACCCGCTGCCCGACGGCTGGCGGATCCTGGAAACCTTTGAGCTGGTTCAGTATTCGGGTATCGATGTGGAGTCCGGGCCGGTCGAGGGCCTGGTACGTCTCGGATACGACGACGTGCCCGAGATGGCCCGGCTGGTGGAGCTCACCAAGCCCGGCCCGTTCCTGCAGCGCACCATCGACCTCGGCAGCTATCTCGGGGTGCGCGACGACGACGGCTCGCTCATCGCGATGGCCGGCGAACGCATGCGGCCGTCGACCCACTGGCGCGAGATCAGCGCCGTCTGCACGGCGCCGCAGGCCCGCGGTCGCGGCCTGGCGGCCCGGCTGATCCGGGGCGTCGTCGCCGGCATCCGGGAGCGCGGCGAGGAGCCGTTCCTGCACACCACGACCGACAACCCGGCCACGCGGCTCTATGAGTCGCTCGGCTTCACGCGGCGCAGCGAAGTGCCGCTGGAGATCGTGCGCATCCCCGACTGACGCCGGGTGCGGACCGATTCGCCTCAGCCGAGGAGCTTGCGGCGCAGCGCTTCGTCCTTCTCCAGGACCATCGTCTCGAGCCCCGCCTGAAAGTCCGACATCCGTTGCCGCAGGGCAGGATCCGATGCCGCCAGGATGCGGACCGCCAGCAGTCCGGCGTTGCGAGCGCCGCCGATCGAGACCGTCGCGACCGGCACCCCGGCCGGCATCTGCACGATCGACAGCAGCGAATCCATGCCGTCGAGATACTTCAGCGGCACCGGGACGCCGATCACCGGCAGCGGCGTCGCCGAGGCGACCATGCCCGGCAGATGCGCAGCGCCGCCGGCGCCGGCGATGATCACCGAGATGCCGCGGCCGGCCGCGTCTCGCGCGTAGTCGAGCATCCGCTGCGGCGTCCGATGCGCCGACACCACGCCGACCTCGAACCGCACCCCGAACTCCGCCAACGCCTCTGCGGCGGCCTCCATCGTCGGCCAGTCGGAGTCGCTGCCCATGATGAGACCCACCTGTGGCCCGGTCGGCCCCCCGGCCGGAACGGCCCGGTCTGTGTCAGCCATGCTCATTCCACCCATCCGTCCACTCGGCGTGCGACATCCAGTGCGCGGCCCGCTCGGCCCGCTCGCGTACCGCAGCCACATACCGCGGGTCATCGAGCGAACCGTCCTGCCCGCCGACGATGTTGATGTGCCCGATCTTACGGTCCGGCCGGGCGCCCTTACCGTAGAGATGCACCTTGGCATCGGGCATCCGGGCGCACAGATGATGCAGCCGCTCGTCCATCGACATCGCCGGTTCTGTCTGCGCGCCAAGGATATTGGCCATCACAGTGACCGGCGCCCGGGCGGCGGTGTCGCCGAGCGGATAGTCCAGGACCGCCCGCAGATGCTGCTCGAACTGGCTCGTGACGGCGCCGTCCATGCTCCAGTGGCCGCTGTTGTGCGGCCGCATCGCCAGCTCGTTGACGAGGACGTCGCCCGACACCGTCTCGAACAACTCCACGGCCATCACGCCGACCACACCGAGTTCGGTGGCCACCTGCAGCGCCAGCGCCTCGGCATGCCGCGCGAGATCGTCCGCGAGATCCGGCGCCGGAGCGATCACCACCGCGCACTGACCGTGCCGCTGCACCGTTTCGACCACCGGCCAGGTGGCTCCTTGCCCGAACGGCGACCGCGCCACCATCGCCGACAGCTCCCGACGCATGTCCACCCGCTGCTCGGCCAGCAGCGGCGTGCCCGCGGAGTCCGCCAGCACCCGCAGGGCTTCGTCGCGACCATCGACCAGCCACACGCCGCGGCCGTCGTAGCCGCCGCGGATCGACTTGAGCACGATCTGCCAGCCGTGCCGCTCGCCGAACTCGATGAGCGACGCCTCGTCGGTCAGCTCAGCGAAGTCCGGCACGGGTAGCCCGAGCTCGGACAGCCGCCGACGCATCCGAAGCTTGTCCTGGGCGTAGATCAGGGCGGTCGGGGGCGGTGACACGGTGATGCCCTCGGCGACCAGCGTCTCCAGATGCTCTACCGGCACATGCTCGTGATCGAAGGTCAGGGCGGCGGCGCCGGAAGCCGCGGCCCGCAGGTCGTCCAGGCTCTCGTGCGACCCGAAAACGACATCGGGAGTGACCTGCGCGGCCGGCTCGTCGGCGGATGCGGCCAGCACCCGCAGCCGCTGGCCGAGCGCCACCGCGGCCTGGTGCGTCATCCGCGCGAGCTGTCCGCCGCCGATCATCGTCACGGTGGGCATCCGCCCCGCATTGGTGGCGCGCACGCCAGCCATTGGCACCCCCGATCGATCAGTTGTCCCTGATTGTTCGACTGTCACGGCTTCAAATCGTCTCATGTCCTGCGGCGAACCTTCGACATGAGCAATGCGAACAAATTTGCAGTTCGTCCGACAACGGGACGTAGACTCGGCTCTTGTGTCTTTCATCGATGGGTTGATGGCCCGCGCACCGGGGCCCGCCCAGCGGCTCATGATGCGCCACCACGAGCTCATCAAGTTCGCCCTCGTCGGCGGCACCACCATGGTGATCGACATGGTGATCTTCTACAGCCTGGTGTGGACCGTGCTGGAGCAGAAGCCGGTCGTCGCCAAGATCATCTCCGGTGTCGTCGCCACCATCGCGAGCTACATCCTCAACCGCGAGTGGGCGTTCAAGCATCGCGGCGGCCGCGAGATGCATCATGAGGCCCTCCTCTTTTTCGTGATCAGCGGTATCGGCGTCGTCCTGCAGGCGGCGCCGCTCTTCGTGGCGAACAACATCTTCAGCAGCCGCGAACACCTGAGCCTGACCGCCACCGCGATCCTCGACTTCTTCCTCAACTACATCGTCGGCAATCTGCTGCAGATGGCGTTCCGCTTCTGGGCCCTGCGCAAGTTCGCCTTCCCGGACGAGCATCTGCACACCGGGCCGCAGCCGCCGCCGCCCGACGACCTATCGGACGAAGAGCTAGAAGACCGCGAACTCGGCCATTAGACGGCGCCAGCTGAACGACCGGCTGCGTGATGACCAAATCGTCCAGCTGATCGCCGGTTAGCCCGAACAAGACATGCCCTGGCTAGCGCGGCTCCTTGCTCATCGACGGGGCCTGGCTGCGACTGCCGTCATGTGCCGGCACCACGATCGCGAAGGTCGGCGGGCGCCGGGAAACCAGCTCGAGTCGTCCGCCGTCGGATTCGATCATGGCGCGGGCCAGCGACAGGCCCACACCGGTCGATCCGGCGCCGCTGTAGCCGCGCTGGAACACCCGCTGCGCATCCTCGTCAGAAACGCCCGACCCCTGGTCGGACACCGCCAGCCGGATCATCCCGCCGATCTCATGCACCTCGATGGTGCAGTCACCGCCGCCATGCCGCAGCGCGTTGTCGACGAGCACCGTGAGCGCCTCACGCAGCCGCGCCGGCGTCACCCGGGCCACCATCCGGTCGGAGACCTCGGCCCGCAGCTCCCGGCCGTCACGGGCGAATGCCGGGCCGAAATCGCCGACGACCGTGTTGACCTCCGACTGCACCACAATCGGGCCGGCCTCGCTGGTGCCCGATCCACGCGATGCCGCAATCAGCTCGTCGAGCTCCCTGCTGAGCCGCTCGACCTGGCTGAGCGCGGCCTCCGATTCCGTGACCACCGCGGGGTCCTGGTGCAGCGACAGCTCGTCCAGGCGCAGCTGGATCGCGGTGAGCCGACTGCGCAGCTGATGCGACACCTCGCCGACGATCTGCCCCTCTCGCTCTAGACGCAGCGCGATCTCGCGGGTCGCGGCGTCCAGGGCCGAGCTCACCCTGTCCAGTTCGGCCACGCCATAGCGGCGCCCGCCGGATCGCAGGTCGCCCCGGCCGATCCGCGCCGCCCGCTCGGCGACGTCGACCAGCGGGTCGGCCAGCCGGGACGCATTGACGGCCGCGACCACCATGCCGACCGCGATCGACGCGAGCACCGCCGCCGCGACCACGCCGATGGCGGTCCACTGCTTCTCGCGCACCTGCGAGCGCGGGATCTGCACGGTCGCCGACCCGGCGCGACCCATCGTCAGACTCTCGGACACCGACGGCTCGGGCAGGTCCTCGCGGCCCATGACGACCTGGTGATCGGCCTGCTCGGGGGTCGCGTAGCGCAGGATCAACCGGCCGTCATCCGGCACCAGCAGCCGCAGCCCGCCCTCCTGCAGATTGCCCGGCACGCTGCCGTCCGGGCGCTCCTGGGCGATCAACTCCTGCGAGACCCGCTGGAGCCGGTCGTCGAGGTCGTTGTGCGCCTGATCGTCGACCCACCACCAGGCGATGAACATCAGCGGCACCCCGAGCAGCAGGGCGATGCCCATGACCATCGCGACCATGGACGAGAGGATCCGACGACGCATCGACACGCGCTGCGGCTACTCGGGATCGAAGCGGAAACCGACGCCGCGCACCGTGACGATGTGTTTGCGGCGGTCCGACTGATCGTCGCCGATCTTCCGGCGCAACCACGAGATATGCATGTCGAGGGTCTTCGACGACCGCAGATCGGCCGATCCCCACACGTCGGTGAGCAGATCCTCGCGGCTGACGACCTGGCCGCGCCGCTCCATCAGGTACTGCAGCAGTTCGAATTCGCGGCTGGCGAGCGTGACATCGTCACCGTCGACCTGCACGCGCCGACCTTTCGCGTCGAGCCGGACGTCGCCGGCCTCGAGCACCATCTCGTCCGGGGTCTCCGGGGTGCGCCGCAGCAGCGCCCGGACGCGAGCGAGCAGTTCGGCCAGCCGGAACGGCTTGGCCACATAGTCGTCGGCGCCCGCGTCGAGACCGACCACGAAGTCCACCTCGTCGGTGCGCGCGGTGAGCATCATGACCGCGACCGGCGACTTCTCGGCTCGCAGCCGGCGGCAGACTTCCAGGCCGTCCATCTCGGGCAGGCCGAGATCGAGGACCACCAGCTCGTAGCGGCCGTCACGGGCGCGGGCGAGCGCGTCGGTCCCGGTCGCCACAACGTCGCAGTGATAGCCCTCGCGGGTCAGCGCACGCGCCAGGGGCGCGGCGATCGCCTCGTCGTCTTCGGCGAGTAGCACGTCGGTCATGGCGTCAATGTATCGAGGTCGGCTGTGATGTTGCTGCTAGTGGCCCGCGGAGGCCGGTCCCGGCGGCTGCTGACCCGGATACGGGCGATTCGGGTACTGGCCGGAACCGCCCTGCCACGGCTCCTGCCGGTCCAGGACCTCGTTGTAGAGCAGCTTGTGGACCTCGCGAACCTTCGGAATGTTCTTGAACTGCAACGGATCGACCGATGCCGACTCGATCTCCAGCGTGCCGGCGCGCAGGATCCTGTCGAGGATGCTCTCGCGGAACTCGACCGAATTGATTCGGGTGACCGGGATATCGATGCTGGACCGGCGCACGATGCCGTTGCGGTACATCACCCGGCGGTCGGTGACGACGAAATGCGTTGTCCACCAATTGACCAGGTTCTTGATGAAGAACCAGATGACCAGCACCAACCAAATGACGACGATGACGATCCAGAGCGTCGACTTGGTGCCCGACGACAGCGACGAACTCGACACGAACCCGCCGGCGGTGCCCGCGGCCGCGACCGAGATCAGGAAGATGACGCTCGGCATCGCGAGCACCACCCAGTGCGGATGCGAATGCAGAACTACGCGCTCACCTGGCGCCAAAACGTTCTCCGGAAACGGCATGTGTCAAAAGCTACACTGGTGAATCACACATAACGGCTACAACGAGACTCGGGCCGAACCGAAACTGACAACCCAGAACTGACAGGGGGTTCGATGCACCCGGATGATCCCAACCGTCCCCGCACCCGGCGCTACCAGCCGGGCGACTACGACTACCCGCAGCAGGCCTACAGCCAGCAGTATCCGCAGCAGCAGCCGTATCAGCCCGCGGACTACCGGGAGCCGTACGCGCAGCAGTATCAGCAACCCGAGTACCAGCAGCCCGCGCCGCCACCCGCCCGCGCTCCCCGTCCGGCCCGCCGCAGCAATCGGCCGATGGTCAACCCCGGCGTCTTCGTCGGCGGGGTACTGGCCAGCGCCGTCGTCACCGCCATCGCCGCGTGGCTCGCGGCCTGGGTGATCCGCGCCATCGTCGATCGGGTCAACGAGGCCGGCAAGTTCGGCGTGTGGAACCCGATGGCCAACGACGAATACTGGTTCGCCGTGGCCGGTTTCGCGTGCGCACTTGCCGCCGGGGCGCTCTGGTATGTGCTGCAGCTGGCCACGCCCGCGCCCGACCAGTTCTTCAGCTGGATCGTCGGCCTGCTGATCGTCGCGTCGATCCTGTTGCCGCTGCTGCTCTCTCGCGAGTGGGAGGTCGGGTTGACCACGGCCGTCATGCATCTCGTGATCGGCCTGCCCATCCTGTTCCTGATCCGCAACATGGGCTCCCGCAGTCTCGAGTACCGCTGACCGGCGCCAGCTGAACGGCTGGCTGCGTTATGACGAAGGCCCGCATAGAACCGCGCTATAGCCGGACCTCCGCCAACCTTGCCAGCTGCCCACCTGATCGCCGGTCAGGAACTAGACGGTCCGCAGATGCGTGACGTCCCCCGCGGCCACCGCGTGCTCGACGCCGGCGTCGTCCCGCACGACAACCCGTCCCTGCTCGTCCACCGTGACGGCCGTGCCGAGCAGTTCCGCCGCGCCCGGCAGCTCCACCCGGACCCGGCGACCGACCGTGTCGCAGCGCCGCCGGTATGCCTCGATGACCACCGGCAGGTCGCCCTCCCAGGCCGTCAGCCAGCGATCCAGGTTCCGCAGCAGCACCGGGGCCACCGCCTGCCGGTCGCCCACGCCGGCCGCCAGCAGCAGCGACGTCGCCGTCGGCACCGGCAGCTCGGACTCCTCGAACGCCACGTTCAGCCCGACCCCCACCACCGCCACCGGCGACGTCGACAGCGCGAGCTCGGCAAGGATGCCGGCCAGCTTGCGGTCCTGGATCAGTACGTCGTTCGGCCATTTCAGTTGCGCGGTCGCCACCCCGCCGGAGACCTCGGAGACGGTGTCGTGCACCGCGAGTCCGGCGGCCAGCGGCACCCAACCCAGGTCGGCCGTCCGTGTGGGCGGCACGGACACGCTCACCGAGACCGCGATCTGGGTACCGGCCGGCGTCTCCCAGTGGCGCCCCAGCCGCCCCCGGCCGTCCGTCTGCGATTCGGCGATCAGCACCCGATCCGGCTCGGCTGCCGCCACCAGGTCTTTGTTGGTCGATCCGGTCTCGGCGACCACCTCGATGGATCGCCAGCGCGATCCGCTGAGGTCGGCCGAAAGCCGGCCGCCGTCGATGGGAGCCCGCTGCGCATTGGTCATGACGCCCAGCCTAAAACATGAGAAATCCCTCATCTTTGGACCCTGATATGTGATCGCCGACGCACTCGATAACATCGAGCGCATGACCACAGCTGCTGACAACGCCGGGGCGGACACCTCGGCCCCGAATATCCACACCACAGCCGGCAAGTTGCAAGACCTGCGCAACCGGCTGGAGGAGGCCAAGCACCCGGTCGGCGAGGCTGCCGTCGAGAAGACCCACGCGAAGGGCAAGTTGACTGCCCGCGAGCGGATCACGCATCTGCTCGACGAGGGCTCGTTCGTCGAGCTGGACGCGCTGGCCCGCCATCGCAGCACCAACTTCGGACTCGCCGACAAGCGCCCGCTTGGCGACGGCGTGGTCACCGGCTACGGCACCATCGAGGGCCGCGAGGTGTGCGTATTCAGCCAGGACGCCACCGTCTTCGGCGGCAGCCTCGGCGAGGTCTACGGCGAGAAGATCGTCAAGGTCATGGACCTCGCGGTGAAGACCGGCCGCCCGTTGATCGGCATCAACGACGGCGCCGGCGCCCGCATCCAGGAAGGCGTGGTCAGCCTCGGTCTGTACGGCGAGATCTTCGGTCGCAACGTCCGTGCCTCGGGCGTGATCCCGCAGATCTCACTCATCATGGGCGCCGCGGCCGGCGGCCACGTGTACTCCCCCGCCCTCACCGACTTCGTGGTGATGGTCGACAAGACCAGTCAAATGTTCATCACGGGCCCGGACGTCATCAAGACCGTCACCGGCGAGGAAGTGACCATGGAGGAGCTGGGCGGCGCCCACACCCACATGGCCAAGTCGGGTACCGCGCACTACGTCGCCCACGACGAGGAAGACGCGCTGGAGTACGTCAAGGAGCTGCTGAGCTTCCTGCCGTCGAACAACCGCGCCGAGCCGCCGCGGCACGAGCCCAGCGACCCGATCGTCGGTTCCATCGAGGAGTCGCTGACCGCCGAGGATCTCGAGCTCGACACCCTGATCCCGGATTCGCCGAACCAGCCGTACGACATGCACGAGGTCATTCGCCGCATCCTCGACGACGACGAGTTCCTCGAGGTGCAGGCCGGCTACGCGACCAACGTGCTGGTCGGCTTCGGCCGGGTCGACGGCCGCAGCGTCGGCATCATCGCCAACCAGCCGACCCAGTTCGCCGGCTGCCTGGACATCAACGCCTCGGAGAAGGCCGCGCGGTTCGTCCGCACCTGCGACGCCTTCAACGTCCCGATCGTCACCCTGGTCGACGTTCCGGGCTTCCTGCCGGGCACCGAGCAGGAGTACAACGGCATCATCCGCCGCGGCGCCAAGCTGCTGTACGCCTACGGCGAGGCCACGGTCGGCAAGATCACCGTCATCACCCGCAAGGCCTACGGCGGCGCGTACGACGTGATGGGCTCCAAGCATATGGGCGCCGACGTGAACCTGGCCTGGCCGACCGCGCAGATCGCCGTCATGGGCGCCTCCGGTGCCGTCGGCTTCGTCTACCGCAGCCAGCTCAAGGAAGCCGCGGCCAAGGGCGAGGACGTCGAC
Source organism: Jongsikchunia kroppenstedtii DSM 45133 (assembly GCF_000380485.1). Lineage (GTDB taxonomy): Bacteria > Actinomycetota > Actinomycetes > Mycobacteriales > Mycobacteriaceae > Jongsikchunia > Jongsikchunia kroppenstedtii. The sequence goes on from NZ_AQYG01000051.1 coordinate 87,018, forward strand.
GCGCTGCGCCTGCAGTTGCAGGAGGAGTACGAGGACACCCTCGTCAACCCGTACGTCGCCGCCGAGCGCGGCTATGTCGACGCGGTCATCCCTCCGTCGCACACCCGCGGTCAGATCGCCACGGCGCTCAAGCTGCTCGAGCGCAAGCTCGTCAACATGCCGCCCAAGAAGCACGGCAACATCCCCCTCTGATCGGGAGCGAGAATCAGTTGAGCGACGACATCGACACCGCATCGGACGCGGCTGAACAGCCCGCCAAGGCCCCCTTGCTCAGGGTGGTCAAGGGCAACCCGACGCCGCATGAAATAGCGGCGCTGACCGCCGTGCTGAGCACGGCCGGCGGTGCCGGCGGCGACGAGGGCGCGCCCGAAAAGGGCCCGCGCAACCTCTGGGGCAACCCGATCGACAAGCTGCGTCCTTCAACCGGCCTGTCGCCGAACATGTTCTACAACCTGCGGTTCGACTACTGAGCCCCGCCGGGACTGCTCGACAGTTCGTGCTCGCCTCCGCATCCCCCGCGCGTCTGCGGGTGCTGCGCGGGGCGGGCATCAATCCCATGGTCCGCGTGTCGGCGGTCGACGAGGACGCGATCATCGACCGCCTCGGCCCGTCGGCGAACCCGGCGAGCGTGGTCACCACGCTCGCCGAGGCCAAGGCCCGCGATGTGCGATCGCGCTTCGCCGATGTCGGAGCTGCCGCGATCATCGTCGGCTGCGATTCCATGCTGCTGCATCATGGCACCCTGACCGGCAAGCCGCACACGCCCGACCGGGCGGCAGCCCAGTGGCGCGAACTTCGCGGCGGCACAGCCGAATTGATCACCGGACACTGCGTGCTCACCGAGACCGCCACGGTCGTGGCCACCGCCGCCACCACCATCCGGTTCGCCGACATCGATGACGCGACGATCGACGCCTATGTCGCTACCGGCGAACCCCTCGAAGTCGCCGGGGCCTTCACCCTCGACGGCCTCGGCGGCTGGCTGATCGACGGAATCGACGGCGATCCGTCGTCCGTCATCGGTATCAGCCTGCCGTTGATCCGGCAGCTCCTGGCACGCCTCGACGTGCGGGTCGTCGATCTCTGGCTAGGCTCGAACCAGGCGGGATGATTCGATCCGGCCGCACATAAGCCCGCAATACAAACCAAAGGGAACCTCCGTGACCGTCGAGAACGACCCCAACCCCGCCTTCGCCGACTACGTCCACCCGGAGCGCTTGGTCAGCGCCGATTGGCTCAGCTCCCACCAGGGCGTCGACGGACTCAAGATCGTCGAGTCCGACGAAGACGTGCTGCTCTACGACATCGGCCACATCCCGACGGCGCAGAAGATCGACTGGCATCTGCATCTCAACGACCCGGTCACGCGCGACTACATCGACGGCGAGAAGTTCGCAGAACTGATGCGCGCCAAGGGAATCCGCCGCGACGACACCGTGGTGATCTACGGCGACAAGTCCAATTGGTGGGCGGCCTACGCGCTCTGGGTCTTCACCCTGTTCGGCCATGAGGACGTCCGCCTGCTGGATGGCGGCCGCGACCTGTGGCTCGCCGAGGGTCGCGAAATCACCTTCGAGGTGCCCGAATACCCCGAGTCCGATTACCCCGTGGTCGAGCGCGACGACACCAAGATCCGTGCGTTCGCCGACCAGGTCCGCTCGACGCTGGGCACCGAGCCGCTGATCGACGTGCGCTCGCCGCAGGAGTACACCGGCGAACGCACCCACATGCCGGACTACCCGCAGGAGGGCACGCTGCGCGGCGGGCACATCCCGACGGCGCGGTCGATCCCCTGGGCCAAGGCAGCGGCACCGGACTCCCGGTTCAAGAGCCGCCCGGAGCTGGAGGAGGTGTACGGCGGCCTCGATCCGAAGCAGCCGACCATCGCCTACTGCCGGATCGGCGAGCGCTCGTCGCATACCTGGTTCGTGCTCACGCACCTGCTGGGCTTCGAGAACGTCCGCAACTACGACGGCTCGTGGACCGAGTGGGGCAACACCGTGCGCGCACCGATCGTGATGGGAGACGAGCCGGGCGTCGTCCCGAGCTCCGCCTCGGCATGACTGCGCCCACGCTCCCGCCGGCACTCGCCGAGATCGTCGACGATTTCGGCGCGCTGAACGATTCCGAACGCATTCAGCTGCTGCTGGAGTTCTCGGCGGAACTGCCGGAGCTGCCCGAGGACCTGCAGACCGAGGCGATGGAACCGGTGCCGGAATGCCAGTCGCCGTTGTTCCTGTCGGTCGACGCCGCGAATCCCGAAGCGGTGCAGCTGTACTTCAGCGCACCGCCGGAGGCGCCGACCACGCGCGGGTTCGCGGCAATCCTGGAGCAGGGACTCAATCGGCTGCCGGCCGCTGCGATCATCGCAGTGCCCGACGACTTCTATCACTCGTTGGGCCTCGACTCGGCGGTGAGCCCGCTGCGGCTGCGCGGCATGTCCGCGATGCTCGCCCGCATCAAAGGACAAATCACCAGACAATTGAATACATCCGCCGGGTAGAGATCCGGCAACTGAACAATTGCCCATAACAGTGGGCATTTGACCTTACCGACGAGTAACCGGGTCACAGGTTTGGGGCGCAGGCGGGATGCTTAAACTCCTTTGTGTCCGCCCGCACACCCAGCGGGAGCCAGACTGGTCAGCCACAGGTGGATGCCCCGTGGCCCGGTGGAAAACAGGAGAAGCATGCCGACACACGCCAACGCGCAAATCACGAAGGTTCTCATCGCCAACCGCGGTGAGATCGCCGTGCGCGTCATTCGAGCTGCCAAAGACGCCGGACTGGCCAGTGTGGCCGTCTATGCCGAGCCGGACGCCAACGCGCAATTCGTGAAGTTGGCGGATGAGGCCTTCGCCCTGGGCGGCACCACGGCCGCCGAGTCGTACCTGGTCTTCGACAAGATCCTCGACGCCGCCAAGAAGGCCGGGGCCGACGCGATCCACCCGGGCTACGGCTTCCTGTCGGAGAACGCCGACTTCGCCCAGGCCGTCCTCGATGCCGGGCTGATCTGGATCGGGCCGAGCCCGCAGTCGATCCGCGACCTCGGCGACAAGGTCACCGCTCGCCACATCGCCGAGCGCGCCAACGCTCCGATGGCCGCCGGCACCAAGGACCCCGTCAAGGACGCCACCGAGGTCGTCGAGTTCGCCAAGAAGTACGGCGTGCCGGTCGCCATCAAGGCCGCCTTCGGCGGCGGTGGCCGCGGTATGAAGGTCGCGCACACCATCGAGGAGATCCCGGAGCTGTTCGACTCCGCCACCCGTGAGGCGATCGCCGCCTTCGGCCGCGGCGAGTGCTTCGTCGAGCAGTACCTCGACAAGGCCCGCCACGTCGAGGCTCAGGTCATCGCCGACCAGCACGGCAACGTCGTCGTCGCCGGTACCCGCGACTGCTCGTTGCAGCGTCGCTTCCAGAAGCTCGTCGAGGAGGCCCCGGCGCCGTTCCTGACCGACGACCAGCGTCGTCGGATCCACGAGTCGTCGAAGGCCATCTGCAAGGAGGCCGGCTACTACGGCGCCGGCACCGTCGAGTTCCTGGTGCAGGGCGACACCGTCTCGTTCCTCGAGGTCAACACCCGCCTGCAGGTCGAGCACCCGGTCACCGAGGAGACCGCCGGGATCGACCTGGTCCGCCAGCAGTTCAACATCGCCAACGGCCTGCCCCTGGAGATCAAGGAAGACCCGACCCCGCGCGGCCACGCCATCGAGTTCCGGATCAACGGCGAAGACGCCGGCCGCAACTTCCTGCCGGCCCCCGGCCCGATCGTCGAGTACCGCGAGCCGACCGGTCCGGGCGTGCGCGTCGACTCCGGCGTGGTCGCCGGAGATGTCATCGGCGGGCAGTTCGACTCGATGCTCGCCAAGCTGATCGTCGTCGGCGAGAACCGCACGCAGGCGCTCGAGCGGGCCCGGCGCGCGCTGGCCGAGTACCACATCACCGGCCTCGCCACGGTCCTTCCGTTCGATCGCGCGATCGTCGACCACCCCGCATTCATCGGTGACGGCGAGAAGTTCGACGTCTACACCAAATGGATCGAGACCGAATGGGAGAACACCATTCCGCCGTACACCGGCGGCGAGGCGATCGAGGACGATTCGGTCCCGCGGCAAACGATCACGGTCGAGGTCGACGGTCGCCGTCTGGACGTGTCCCTGCCGGGCGATCTCGCCCTCGGCGGCGGTGGTGGTGGCGCAAGCAACGGCGCCATCAAGCGCAAGCCGAAGGCCCGCACCCGTACCAAGGGCGGCGCCGGCGCCGCCTCCGGTGATGCCGTGGCCGCGCCGATGCAGGGCACCGTGGTCAAGGTGGCCGTCGAGGAGGGCCAGGCTGTCGCCGCCGGCGATCTGGTCGTCGTGCTCGAAGCCATGAAGATGGAGAACCCGGTCAACGCGCACAAGGACGGTGTGATCACCGGCCTGTCGATCGAGGCGGGCGCCGCGGTCACCCAGGGCACCGTGCTGCTGGAGATCAAGTAACGGCATATGCCGACGGTCGCTGAAGTCCTCGCCGCGCGCCGGGATCACCTGGAGACCGACAACAATCGAATATTCGCCGACGGCTGCCGTCTCGCCCTCATCATCGAGGGCGGCGGCAGCCGCGGTGTCTTCGGCGGCGGGATGCTGCAGGCTCTGTCGGATGCCGGGCTGACCGGCGCGTTCGACGCGGTCTACGGCACGTCCGCGGGTGCATTGTGCGGCGCCTGGATGCTGTCGGAGCGCGTCAATTTCGGCATGGCAGCCTGGGTCGATCAGGCGAATCTGAATCGCACGGTCAACCTGGCCGGCATCCTGCGCGGGCGGCCACCCTTCGACCTCGAGTACCTGGTGCATGAGATCTACAGCCGCATCGCGCCGATGGACTTCGACGCGATCCTGAACTCCCCCATCGAGTTCCACCCGATCGCCACCGATGCGATCACCAGCGAGCCGACCGACCTGCGGCCGCTGTTCGACGATGTCGCCGGCCTCAAACAGGCCCTGGCCGCCACCTGCTGCCTGCCGATGGTCGCGGGATCACCGGTGGCGCTGGGTGATTCACGATTCCTGGACGGCGGGCTCACCGAGTCGGTACCGATCCGATCCGCTGTGGAACAGGGCGCTACCCATGCGGTCGTGCTGCGTACTCGGCGCCTCGATGAGCGCAGCGAGTCGGCGCCCGTGGTGCGCAGCGTCGTCGGCGACGCGTACATCCGACTCGCCGTTCCCGGCGCGTGGCGCGCCTGGCGCGATCGCGGCAAGCAGCAGGCACTGGAAGAAGCCGCCATCGCCGAGCTCGGCGATCACGTACTGGAGATCCGCCCGCCCCTGGATGCGCCGACCGTGCCGGGGTCCTCACGGGACAGCGATCTGATGACGCGTGCGATGGCGATCGGCCGGCAGGTCGCGCAGGCCGCGCTGGAGCAGGAGGTAGGCGTTGGAACCCGTTGAGATCAATGCCGGCGCCTGGTACCTGCGGGCGCTGCGGGATGACGGCCGGGTGACCGATCGGCCGGCGCTGGCCGACCTCGGCGTGACCGAACCGGCGGACTATGTGATTGCCGCACAACAGGGTTGGGCCGACGAGACCCGCTACACCTGGGCCGTATGCATTCCCACCACGGGCGAGCTGATCGCCGAGATCGTGGTGACGCCGTCCGGAGAGCTGATCGGCCGGGCTCGGTCCGGGCACGAGGAGGCGCTCGCCGAATCGCTGCCCGTGGTCCGCCGCTTCGCCGAAGGTGCCCTGGGCATCACGCTGGGGTCCACCTGAGAGAACTCGTGGCACGCTGTGCCATGTCCGGAACTCTGATGTGCCTGAGCGCGCTAGCTTCGCTCGGCGTCGACCAGTGCGCGAGTCGCCGGAATCAGCTCTCGCCCGATGTGCTCGATTTGCTGCTCGTCGTCGGTCGCAAAAATGAAGCCGCTGATCCCATCCTCAAGTGTGAGCCGGGCCAGGTGGGCCGCCCAGGCGTCGGTCGATCCAGACGAAAACCCCTCATCCGCGCCTCCGAAGCTGCCACCCAGGTTGAGGAATCTACGGATCGCGGACGGTTGCCGCCCGCTCGTCTGCGCCGCATCATCGATTCGGGCGTTCAGGCCCGCCAGATCCTTGATTCCGTTCGGCAGGTATGAAAGCGACGGGACCCAGCCATCGCATGATCTGCCTACGAGATCGAGCATGCGGGGCCCATACGCACCGATCCAGATACCAATGTCGTGGGCCGGACGTGGCCCCCGTTTTGCCCCATCAACGACGTACTCACTGCCCTTCACGTGGACCCCACCTCGTGCGTCGGTGTGCCAGATCTCGCGAATTATCGCGATCGCCTCCTCAAGCGCGCGCCGCGCTTGCCCGGGCGTACGGCGAGGCCCGCCCATGGCGGCTATCCCGTCGGCGAACGCGCCAGCGCCGAGAGCCAACTCCACCCGTCCGCCGGAAAGAAGGTCGAGACTCGCCGCGGCCCGAGCAAGCACCGCTGGGGGCCGCAGCGGCAGATTCAGCACATTACCTGCGATATGGACTCGATCGGTCTCCGCAGCTACATATGACATGAGAGTCCAGGCATCGAGGAACGCCGGTTGATAGGGGTGATCTTGGAAGGTGACGAGATCGAATCCCGCCCGCTCCGCAGTCTTGGCTATCTCGACGGACTGTTGCGGAACCGCGCTCGTCGGAGTGACGAATACACCGAACTGCAAGGGGTTTCCATAATCCATGCTGACTCCTATGGTGTGTGATCGGCCGCAAGGATGAGGTTCACACTCCTGCGTTCGCGTTGGCCGGCGGAACGACGACCGGGCCGACCGCGGCCGGAGTGAGGTCGATGGCGGTGGTACCGGCGGTCTCGTACTTCAGCGCGTGCTCGGCACGAACACATTCGACCGCTCCAACCTGGTGCATACCTCACACGGCGAGGAATCCGCCGTCGACAGCCAGTGCTGTCCCGGTGACGAATGAAGCCTTATCGGACAGAAGCCACTCGACAGCAGCGGCAATCTCGGATGGTTCTGCAAAACGGCCGATCACATGGTGCTCGCGAATCTTGTCGAAGAACGCGGAAAACTGCGGATCGTCGGTCAACCGTTTGACCATGGTCGTATTCGTGATGCCGGGCATAACAGAGTTGACTCTGATCCCCTTGGTGCCATAGTCGGTTGCCGCTGCAAGCGTCAGGCCGATGACGCCGTGTTTGGCCGCGATGTATTCACTGGCGTTCGGTATCGCGACCTTGCCCAACGACGAGGCGGTGTTGACGATGGATCCACCACCGGTCTCCAGCATCGCAGCGATCTCGTACTTGAGGCAGTGGAACACACCGGTGAGATCGACTCCGATTGCGCGATCCCACTGTGCCGGGTCAAGTTCGTGCAGAGAAAGATTGGCCTGCTCTACGCCGGCGTTGTTGAATGCCCCATCCAAGCGTCCGAACCGGGTAACCACCGCCGACACCATCTTCTCCACGGACGACGCGTCGGCGACATCGGTGTGAAAATACTCGGCGTCCCCACCATCGGCCGTTATCGATTCGGCGACTCGTTTGCCGTCTGGGCTGACGTCGACGACCGCGATGCGGGCTCCGGCCTGGGCCAGGTGCACCGCGGTAGCCTCGCCGATGCCGCTGGCGGCTCCGGTGACGATGATGGTACGGCTCTCTAGAGTCATCTGCGATTCCTTTTTGTAGTGCGAGACAGCGTCTTAGTGTGATGGTTGTTGTTGATCTATCTGCATGACAACGGCTTTGGGCTCAGTGAAGAACTCGCGGCTGAAGTTGCCTCCTTCGCGTCCGATACCAGAGTCACCCGAACCGCCGAACGGTGCGCGCAAATCCCGGATGAAGAAGCAGTTGACCCACACGCTGCCCGCGTTGAGTCGACTCGAAACACGATGTGCGCGTGAGAGGTTCTCGGTGAACAGCATTGCATTGAGTCCATAGCGGCTGTCATTGGCGAGCTCCACGGCCTCGTCCTCGGTGTCGAAGGGAATCGCTACCACCACCGGCCCGAAAATCTCATCCCGAGCGTGCCGGGAATTCTGACCGAGTCCGGTGACCACGGTTGGCGCCACACGCCATCCATCGAGAACGCCCCCCGTCTCCACATGCCCGCCATCCGGCTCGACCTCCGCGACGTATTGCGACACCTTGCCGAAGTGCTCCATGGAGGCCAGCGGTCCGATCTGGGTCTTGTCGTCTTTTGGGTCTCCGATAACCATGGCCGTTGCCTGCTCGACAAACCGCCGCATGAACTCGTCGTAGATCGCGCGATGGACATATAGCCGCGAGCCCGCAACACAGACCTGTCCAGTGTTGGTGAAGATTGCCCGAATGGACCAGCTGACGGCGTTATCCAGCTCGGCATCGTCGAATACGATATTCGCGCCCTTGCCACCGAGCTCCAGACTGACCGGAACAAGGTTGCGCGCGCCCGCTGCAGCGATCACCCGTCCAGTCCCCGACTCTCCGGTGAACGTGATCCGATCTACATCGGGGTGTTCAGTCAACGCCTGTCCGGCCGCATTGGGGCCAAAGCCGTGCACCACGTTGAAGACCCCGGGCGGAATCCCGGCTTCGATCGCCAAGCGCGCCATGATTGTCGCCGACGTCGGGGTGTCCTCCGCAGGCTTGAGAACGACGGTGTTGCCCCACGCCAATGCCGGAGCCACCTTCCACGACTCGAGCATCATCGGAAAGTTCCACGGCGCTACCGCCGCTACGACGCCGGCCGGATCGAATCGTGTGAACGCGTGATGCCCGGTATCCATCGGCAGTGTCTCACCTGTCGACAATCGAGCATGATCGGCAAAGAACCTGAAGTTCATCGCGGTGCGGGGCACATCATTGTCACGCGACTGGCTGATCGGCTTGCCCATGTCTCGCGTATCGGCCATCGCCAACTCGGTCGCATGGGCCTCGATGAGATCGGCAAAACGGTGAATCAGCCGCCCACGCTCGGCGAAACCCATACGCGGCCAACGCCCCTCATCAAAGGCCGTCCGGGCCGACAACACTGCACGTCGTACGTCCTCCGCGTCTCCCCGGGGGATCTCGGCCCACGCCTGCTGTGTATACGGATCGATAGAGGTGAAAGTCTCACCCGACGCCGATGGGACTTCTTTGCCGTCGATCACGTGGCCGAACCACTCGAGTTTCACTGCTGGGCCTCACGTTCGGCAATTGTGACGCCACCAGACGACCAGTGTGTGGAGGGAACTTCGCGTATCACCACCCTGATCTTCTCGTCTGGAACCGAGAGCGCACTCTTGACCGCCTCGTGAACCTGTCTCAATAGACTGCGGATCTCTTCCGGTGTGCGCTTCTGCGCGAGGGTGATCTCTACCAGAGGCATTGTCGGTCCTTTCGATTGATACCCGGTTGCAGTAGATGAGTAGGCCGCGCCGAGTCAACGACACGCAACAGTGACGGTTCCCAGATCGGCGAACCGCGCAGCAATGTGATGTCCGGGGACAGCCGTCACCGCGTCAGTCATTCCGCCGGTCAGGATCAGCCATCCGGGCTCGAGAGCGATCCCCCGCCGACCGAGATCGTTCGCGGCCAATGCCAGCGCCTCGGCTGGATGTCCTTGCACCGCAGCGCCGGTCGCCGAATCGACGACCTCTCCGTCGACCTCGACCAGGCAGCCCTGCAGCGACAGATCGAGGTGTTGGGGGTTTGCCGCAACCGGGCCCACTACGAATCGCGCCGACGAGGCGTTGTCAGCAATGACATCGGTGAGTGTGAAGCGGAAGTCTCGATAGCGGCTGTCGATGATCTCGACGCCACCATGCACGGCAGCGACCGCGCTCATCGCGCGAGCCGCCGTGATACCTGGCCCCTCGAGGCGTTTACCGAGGACGAAGACGATCTCGGGTTCGATGCGCGGATGAATGAGATCCCCGACGTTCAGCGGAACGCCATACGGCATCACCATGCCGTCGGTCAGCCACCCGGTCAGCGGCGAATCCACGCCCATGCGCTGCTGTTTCGCGTGCGAGGTCAAACCGAGCTTGATCCCGACGATGCTCTCGCCGGCTGCAACGCGGCGATTGACCACGAGATCTTGGACTCGGTACGCCGACGCAATATCGAGATCGGGCCATTCATCGGTGATCGGTCCGCGGTCGGTCCGACTTCTTTCTGCGGCGGCAAGTTCCCGCGCCGTTCGTTCGATCGTCCAATTCCTACTGGTCATCGGGCAGCCCCTGACGACCGAATCGCGCAGTGGCAGAACCCAGCCCGTCAAACGTCACAGTTGCGACATCGCCGGGAACAACGGGATGCGCGGCAGAAATGGAGCCCGGCAGGATCACCCCACCTGCCCGGAGGGTGACACCCCGCTCGCCCATGACGTTGGCCAGCCACACGAGAGCATTGATCGGTGAACCCAGCACCGCACCGGTGGCACCGGTATCGACGACGACGCCGCCGATGCTCAGAATTCCTCCGATACAACGCATGTCGATGGCCACTGCGGCCGTGCGGCGTGATCCCAAGACGACACCACCCGACGACGCGTTGTCTGCGACAGTGTCGACGATGCCGATCTCCCAGTCACGGATCCGGGAGTCGATGATCTCCAGCGCTGGCGTCACCCACGCGATCGCATTCATCGCGTCAGCCGCGGTGACCCCCGGACCACGTAGATCACGACCCAGGATGAACGCGATCTCTGGTTCGACTCGCGGGTCTATGAATCGATCCGCGGCGATCTCTGCGGCGTCGAGAAAGAACATCGTGTCGGTGAGGTGCCCGAAGTCGGGCTGCGAAACGCCGAGTTGCCGTTGCGTCGCTGCCGAGCTCAACCCGACTTTGTACCCCTTGACGGTTGCACCGTCGGATTCCCAGCCGCGCACCTGCGTCAGCTGGATCTGGTAGGCGTCATCGACCGTGAGATCGGGGTGCCGCACCGAGATCGGCGCGATAGGGCGCCCAGTGCGATGTGCATCAGCGATCGCCGACGCACATTCGACGATGGTCTGCGTGGCCATGTGACTCCTCACCTCGTGCGCCGCATGTTCGTCTCCAAAGTGTGTACAGTTTGACGGGCGAAGTCAAGCGTTGACAAGCCCAAAAACTGTATGCACTATTGGGAAACCGGCTGCATATCAAGAAGTGAAGCGGCATTGGTGACCGACCTCGAACGACAAGGAACGCTCATGTGGAGCTTGGTGACATGCTCATCCGACACCGACGCGCCGAAGGGCTCGGCGGACTCGTTTGTCGCCTTCGCAATGGATGACGGAACGTACTGGACGGCAGCGGAGGTGGCACCGTTTTCACACGTCGGACAAATGGTCGCGCAATGGGAGGTACTCGAGCCGTCGCTGCGGCGTGCGGACCCCACGGCCGGCTCGCAGGTGAACCCCGAACGGGTTGTCGCGCCCCTGCCGCAGCCGGGAAAACTGATCTGCGCCGGCGCGAATTATCGAGATCATCTTCGTGAGATGGGAATCGCCGAAGTGCCGCCCACGATGGAACCATTCTTCTTCCTGCTGCCGAGCACGTCGATCAGCGGACCAGGCGACCAGGTGACGATCCCTGCCGATCCTGCCGCCAAGGTCGACTGGGAAGCCGAACTCGGTGTCATCATCGGCGTGCCGGCGCGCAACGTACCTCCGGGCCGCGCACTGGACCTTGTCGCCGGCTATACGGTGGTCAACGACATCTCATCCCGCGGCCGACATCGGCGACCCGACCCGCTCGCGCCGCCATTCGCATTCGACTGGCTTTCATCCAAAGGCGAGGACGGCTTCACTCCGATCGGCCCGGGGTTGCGGCCGGCATGGTTCATCGACGACCCACAGAAACTATCGATTCGCCTGTGGCGCAACGATATCCTTGAGCAGGACGGCACCACCGCCGATATGATCTTCAATGTCGCTCAGCTGGTCAGTGCGGCCAGCGAGCGGATGACGCTCCAACCTGGAGACGTCATTGCCACCGGGACCCCTGCGGGCGTCGGCGCAGGCAAGGAACGCTTTCTCGCCGACGGCGACTCCATTCGAGTCGAGATCGCAGGCGTCGGCGCGCTGGTGAACGGGATTTCGGTCAGATCAGCGGTGTTGGCATGAGTACCGGTACGGCGGACCCCCTGTTCACACCGCTCGCGCTCGGTGGCGTGACCGCACGCAACAAGCTGCTGATGGCTCCGATGTCCGTCGGCTATGGAACACCCGCGGGAATGGTCTCAGACAAACAGATCGAGCATTACGCGCGACGTGCGGCCGGGGGCGTCGGCACCGTCATAACGGAGAACTTCGCAGTGAGCCTCGGTGGTCGGCAAATGCCGCTTCAGCCAATTGTCACCGAACCGGAACACATGGACGGCCTTACGCGGCTGGCGGTCGCCGTTCACGAGCACGGGGCGTTGGCTATGGTGCAACTCGTCCACGCTGGTCGCTATGGCGGCCCGTGGGAGGAATACGAGAGTCGACGTCGGCTCGCACCGTCTGCAATTCCCTTCGAACTGCTGCCGGGCCGCACTGTGACTCCGCAAGAGATCACTGCCGATGAGATCGGCCAGGTCGTCTCCGAGTTCGAGAACGCCGCGCGGATGTGTGAGGCCGCCGGCTTCGATGGCGTCGATATTCATGCCGCACAAGGCTTTCTGCTGTCCGGATTCCTGTCGCCTCGCCACAACAACCGCACCGACGGCTATGGCGGCGACTTCGACGGGCGTACCAGGCTTGTTCGGGAAGTCGTTCGAGCGGTACGGGCGGCCACTACCGAAGGCTTCGCCGTCGGTGTACATCTGATGTCCGACGAGCTCGTCGAAGGCGGATGGATCATTGATGACGCCGTTCGATTGGTTCCACTGCTCGAGGACGACGGCGCGGACTTCTTGTTCGCAATCCCCTCCACATTCGAGACACTGCGACTACCCGCCAACGAAGGCTTGCTCGGCCGACCGGGCTACTCGTTGACGGACACATCAGCTCTGCACGCGGCGTCTTCGGTGCCGGTGATCGCCAACGGCGGACTATCGGATCCGACGCTCGCCGCGGAAACCCTGGCGCACGGGACCGCGGACGGTATCGCGCTGGCCCGCGCAGTGTTCGTCGATCCCGACTGGCCTGAGAAACTCAGGACTCGACGCACGGACGAAATCCGTGGCTGCCCATGCCATCCGCCACTGTGCTTGCAGACTCAACTATCGGGCGCACAGTGCAGCCACTGGCCCGCCGATGCACGAGAACGCGGATACCTCGGCTTCAGTCAGGGGGCGCTGCGATGATCACGTTGACCGACATCGCTTACGTACGATCGGGAGTCTCCGATCTCGACGGAGCCGTCGACTTCGCCACGAAGATCGTGGGTCTTACCCCGGTGCCCACCGACGAGCCGGGCGTTGCGCACTTTCGCGCCGACGAACGCAGTCGCTGCCTGACGTTTGTCCAAGGCCCGTCAGGAGTCATCGCAACCGGTCTGCGCGTCGGTGGGCACGATGAACTCGCCGATGCCGAAACACAATTGGAGAAACGAGGGATCAGTGTCACACGTGGAGACGCGGCCGGCGCAGCCTCTCGCGGTGTAGGGGCCTTTATCGGCTTCAACGACCCGTGGGGCAACCGAGTGGAGCTGGTTTCGGGCCAGCACGTCACCGCGGAGCTGCTGGCGCCCGGCCGCAACGCGGGCATCACCGAGTATGGACACTCGTGTCTCGACGCACCCGACGTCGTCGAGGCTGGGCGATTCTGGACGACAGTGTTCAGTGCGAAGGTCTCGGACTGGGTGGGCGAAATGGCGTGCTTGCTGCGTGTCGACCCGATGCACCACAAGCTCGCGATCTTCCACGGGGAGGGCCCAGCGCTGTGCCACATAAACTTTCAGGTGGCCTCCTACGATGATCTGTTCCGCAATTGGCACTTCCTGGTCGACAATGACGTAGAGATCATCCAAGGGCCCGGGCGCCATCCAACGTCGGGCTCGGCATTCGTCTATTTCCGCGGACCGGAGAACCTCACCTACGAGTACGCGGTCGGCACCCGGATGATCACCGACGACAATGCATGGGTTCCACGCGTTTTCGACCCTGCGCTGCCTTCCTCAATCGATATGTGGCGCGGTCCGATCACTCCGACTACTCGTCAGAGACAACTCTGACGTCGCCCGATTCTTGATCGACGACCAAGGCCCTCGGTAGGCTCTCGATCCGGCCGTCTACCCAACACGTTCGGGCGACGCGTGCACAACAGCGAGCGCCTTGCGTACGCAGTGCGGGTCGTAGTCTGATGCGCAATCGGAGAGCACCTGTAGAGCGGTTCGCTCGAGGTGGTGCGCCATGAGCGCGACTGCACCTTCATCATCATGCGCCGCAACGGCATCGAGGATCGCCAAATGTTCGGCATCCCCGGCGGCCGCCCACGCCCGAGGGTCGAATTCCTGCGCGATGCGAATGTATCGGGTGCTCCGGTCCGCCAGCGAGCGCAGCTGTCCCTCGACGGGCTCCCCTACAGCGTGGCCGAGTATCCGGTGGAATTCCGCGTGGGCCACAAACCACGCGACAGTGTCATGGCGTTTGGCTGCACGACGCATCTCGGTCAAACGCGCCTTCGCTCGGCGGGCATCGGCTGCCGTGAACACATCCGCGGTCATCGAAACCGCCAGGCATTCCAATATGATTCGCGATCCATAGATCGAATCGAGCACCTTCGGGTCGAATCCCGACACCCGCATTCGCTGGTTCGGCTCGAAGTCGACGAGACCTTCCTCTTGCAGCATGCGCAGCACTTCACGCACCGGAGTGCGGCTCACACCGAGCTGCTCGCCCAGACCCACCTGAGACAGCTTCGTACCCGGGGGCAGCGTGCCATCGAGGATGCACTCCCGAAGATAGGCGTGGATTGGTGCGATCGACTGGCGCGCCTCAGGAATATCTAAGCGTTCGAGCCCGGGTACCCGCAGCGTTCGTTCTCCCATCGGCACATTGTGCCTCATTCCGACCTGAAACTGCATACAGGCTCTTGACGTCGACCAAAAAGTGCATACAGTTACAGGGGACCCGACAAGTGAGGAAAGCCACATGATCTTCGTCAGCCACGCCATCCCCGTAAACGCAGCCGGCGCCGTTCATCTCAACCGCAACGACGTCTGGGATGGCCTGGTACGCAAGGCGAACAACGCGCTGCCGTTCGTGCCGGCGATGAGCGACTGCACAGTCACGCAACGTCATAGCGGCACAGTCTTCGACCGCGACATCGCCATCCGGGGCGAGCCGTTCACCGAGCGGATCACCTTGGAGGAACCGCACCGCGTCGTGTTCACCAGGATGTCCGGCTCGGTGCTCGGCACCATCGCCAACGAGATTGTCGGCGACGACGACAGCATGCAGTTGCGCTTCAGCTTCGCCCTCGTCATCCACGGGGTGACCGGCGGTTCGCAGGAGGAGGCCGACTTCGCTGCTCGCATGACCACCGATTACCTCGGCGCCGTGACCGCCACCCTCGCGGCGATCCGCAAAGTCGTCGAGGAGGCAACCCAGTCCGCCTGACCGGATTGACCCCGTCGCCATCTGTAAACCCCATCCACCCATCGAATTCCACCGGAGAACCACCATGACCACCGCGCATACAACCGCCCCCACCTGGCTGATCGACACGTACGCCGACGTCGACGGGCAGGACCTCGACGCACTGCTGCTCCGCTTCGCCCCGGAGGCGGAGCTCATCTTCGCCAACAGCCCCGCTGCAGTCGGCCGGGACGCGATTCGGGAGACGCTCACTCAGTTCTGGGGAACGATCGGCGGCCTCCGACACGAGTTCCGGGCGCTCGCGGAGACCGATCGCAATGGCCTCGCCGTGGAGGGCACCTGCCACTACCGCACCCATGGCGGAGCCCAGGTCCCACTGCCGGTCGTCACCATGATCGACCGCGACGACCACGGCTTGATCACCTCGATGCGCATCTACATCGACTCTGCACCGCTGTTCGCGCAGATCGGTGCAGAAAGCTCCGCCCAACAATGAGGGAAGAGATCTGCGACGCCGCGCACGTACTCGCGGACCGAGGACTGGTCGGCCCGTTCGGCCACGTCTCGGCGCGCATGGACGAGTCGCAGATACTCATCACCCCCGCCGTCCCGCTTGCCACGGTGACGCCGGCCGAACTGCTGATGGTCGCGCTCGATGCCGACGTGCTGGCGTCCCGGGTGCCCAAGGAGGCCTGGATCCACATGGCGATCTATCAGGCCCGGCCGGACGTCGGCGCCGTGGCCCGCGCGATCCCGGAGTCCACATTCTCCGCGGGTGCCGCGTTCGACGAGTTGCGACCGCTGCACGGACAGGCCTCGTGGCTCGGTCCGGTGGTCCATGTGCATCCGGTACCGCGCCTCCTGCGTGACCGCTCCGCCGCCGAAGCCGCCGCACAGACTCTCGGACGATCGGACGCGATGATCCTTCGCGGCAACGGTGCTGTGACTGTCGCCGCCACACCCGGGCTCGCCGTGGCCCGCATGCATCTACTGGACACCGCCTGCCGCGTCCGGCTCGCCGTCGACGGACCCGTGCAGGAACTCGGAGCTGACGACATCGCAGCGTGGCGGGACGCGCAAGACCCTCTCCTGGAACGACTCTGGCGCAACCTCGCCGACGAATCACATATTCCGCACCGCCGAAAGGAAAACGCATGAGTGAGAAGAAGACCACTGCCGCCGCAGCGGTGACCAAGCTCGGCTACGTGGGTTTCGAGACTCCCGATCTCGACGCATTGGTGGACTACTACACGACCAACCTCGACTTCGTGGTCGTCGACAAGGCCGGCGACTACGCCTATCTGACGACGGGTTCCGAGCATCACAACATCGTCATCGAGAAGACGAAGGACCAGCCCCGGGGACGTACGTTCGTGGGCTGGCAGATCGAGGGCGGTCTCGACGACGCCGAGAAGCGTCTGCGCGATCGCGGATATCAGACCGAGCGCCGCACCGACATCGGTCCGGGCTCGCCGGACACGCTGATCCTCGAGGAACCCGGCACCGGCACCGCGCTGCATCTGTTCTCGGAGATCGATGCAGTGGAGGTCCCGAGCAGTTGGCTGCGCCCGACCAAGCTCGGCCACGTCGCCTCGTACGTGCCCGACCTCGATGGCGCACAGGCGTTTTACCAGGATCTATTGGGCTTTCGCTGGTCCGACACAATCGGGGACTTCTTCGTGTTCCTGCGCTGCGGGCACGATCATCACACCGCAAACTTCATGAAGAGCGCGAAGTACCGCGACATGCACCACATCGCCTACGAGGCCCGCGACCTCGATCATCTGCAGATGATGCTCGACAACCTGGCATCGAACAATTTCCGCCTCGAATGGGGGCCGGGTCGACACGGCGCCGGGCACAACATCTTCACCTATCACAAAGATCCCGATGGCAACGTGATCGAGCTGTTCACCCAGCTCGACGTGATGGCCGACGAGGACAAAGGCTACTTCGAGCCCCGGCCCTGGCATGAGGACCACCCCCAGTACCCGAAGACATGGGAAGTCGACGTGGCGGCGGCCAACAGCTGGGGACCCATCAACCCGGCCATGCTCGACCATTGAGCATCGCCGCGACCATGACTCGTCTACGCAGACAGGAGAATTGATATGTCCGAGATCAAGGGCCGACTCGCCGGCAAGCGCGTGCTACTCACCGGGACAGGTGGCGGTCAGGGCAAGGCGGCACAGGCGATGTTCGCGCGGGAGGGCGCACGGGTAGTCGGTTGCGACATCCAGCCAGGCCGCGCTGAGGCCACCGCCGGCGAGCTCTCGAAGGCCGGGTACGACGTGTGGGGAACCACCGCCGACCTGACTGACCCGGACGTCGCAGAAAAATGGGTCGGTGACGCCGTCGACCGCCTCGGGGGCGTCGACGTCCTCTACAACAACGCCGCCGGATTCGGATTTGCGCCGTTCGCCGACTTCACATACGAGCTGTGGACGTCGACGATGCGCAGCGAACTCGATCTGGTGTTCACGGTGACCCACGCGGCATGGCCGCACTTGACCGCGGGGGGCGGGTCGGTGATCAATGTCGGATCCATCTCGGGTATCCGTGGCGTGGCCCCGCTGGGCCAGGCGGCTCATGCGGCGGCCAAAGGCGCGATCATCGCATTGACCAAAACGCTTGCCGCCGAAGGCGCCGAGGACGGCGTGCGGGTCAATGCCATCTCCCCCGGTTTCGTCACCTCGCCGGCCACCGACACCGCGGTGCCCGACGAAGGCCGCGAATACATGGTGGGACTGCACCTTATCCGGCGACCCGGGACCGGCGACGACATCGCGGCCCTGGCGGTATACCTGGCATCGGACGAATCCAATTGGGTGACCGGACAAAACATCTCAGTGGACGGCGGATGGAGCGCCGGGTTCCGATGATGCACGTGATCGACGCCGCCCACCAGAACGAAACTGCACGCTGTCGAGCGCGGCGCGCCGGCGAAATGCATGCTGATGACTGAAGATTTTCGTCGGATCGCGTACAACCACAACAGCGGCTGGAGCCAGAGCTTCTTCACCGATGTAGTGGTGATCGACGGACCGCACCGAACGATTTACTTGTCCGGCATCGGAGCCGAAGACACAACCGCTGAAAATCCTGAGGACATGCGGGTTCTCGCAATCGGCGACTTCGCAGAACAGACGCGGATCGCGTACGCACGGATCAAATCCCTGCTCGAAACACATGGCGCGAGCCTTGCGGACATCGTCCGGATGAAGACGTACGTCCTGGATGCCGAGAACGTCTACCTGTATCACCAGGTGCAGCGTGAAGCTCTCGAAGGTCTGGCGCCTCCACCGCATACCTTCCTGCAGGTCGCCGGCCTCGCATCACCCGACATGTTGGTCGAGGTCGAGGTCACGGCCGTGGTTCCGCTGTCCTCATGACCGCCGCATTCGTCCCGTTGGCAGTCGGACTTCCACCCGCCGATTCCTAGCTGCAGTTGTGCCATGCGCGCACAATGACCAGCGATCTCCCGTCACGAGTGACTTCCGTCACACGCGGGCGGATCGAGGTCACTGACCCGGAATGGCCCTCGGATTATGTTCGATCCAGCGCGATGCGAATAGCATTGGCACACAAGACAACAGGAGACCCGCCATGGTTCGCGTCCTACACGTCAACAGCTCACCACGATCGTCGAACAGCCAATCGCTAACGGTAGCGAACGAATTCTTGGCGACGTTCCAGAAAGCTCATCCCGACGCCTCGGTCGACACGTGGGATCTGTTCGCCGACCCCCTCCCGGCGTTCGGGGTCCATGCTGCGGAAGCAAAAATGGCGACGTTCTTCGGCCAGGAGCAATCGGCAGAACAGCAGACGGCCTGGGAGTCGGCGCGCTCGGTATTCGAGCGAGTCCAACAAGCCGACTTCTACCTGTTCAACATCCCGATGTGGAACCACGGCCTGCCGTACGTGCTCAAGCAGTGGATCGACATCATCACGCAGCCCGGATGGGCGTTCGGATTCGATCCCGCCACCGGGTATTCGGGGCTGCTGAACAACAAGCGTGCCGTCTGCGTATACACAAGCGGCGTATACGCAGACGGTCGCCCGCCCGCATTCGGGACCGACTTCCTCACATCGTATTTCGGTGACTGGCTCAATTTCGTCGGCGTCACCGATGTCGCCGAGATCAAACTCCTCGGGCAAGTACTGAACCCCGACCCCGCAGCCGCCGCCGAGCTCGCCGTCAAGCAGGCACGAGAACTGGCCACTCAGGTCTGATTCGACGAACAGGACATCACGTGTACGCCAACCCATCACAGACGGCCAGAACTGCGCCCGATCCGCGCGTGACCGCTACGCCGGCAGAGTTCTATAGCGGCGGCAACCGGATCGCCGCGGTGGTCTACACGCCGACAACGGACACCCTGCCCGGATCGCAACGACCCGGTGTGGTCGTCTGCAACGGAATGCGCGGCGTCAAGGAATGGATCGTCCCACCCTTCGGGGAGTACTTCGCGGCAGCCGGCTACACCGCGGTCGTTTTCGACCATCGCGGCCTCGGCGAGAGCGACGGTGAGCGCGGCCGCGTTATTCCGCAGGAACAGGTCGAGGACGTGCGCAATGCGATCACCTTTCTTGCCGAGCGCGATGATGTCGATGCCGAGCGGATTGTGCTGTGGGGCACCAGCTTCGGCGGTGCCAACGCGATATCGGCGGCGGCGGCCGACTCACGCGCGAAGGCCGTTGTCACCCAGGTCGCATTCGGCGATTGGGGGCGAGTAATGCGCGAGACCCTGTCGGAGCCTGCTTATCGGACACTGATCGCGGAGATCGATGCCGACCGGTCAGAACGCATCCGAACCGGCAAATCCAAGCATGTCTCACCTGATCTGATGCTCGACAACGACGAATCACGCGCAGCCAAGAAGCGCTCGGCCCGCGACACCGGGCAGCGGCCCGAGCTCACCTTCACGGTCGAGTCGGTCGAGCGATCCTTCGACTACCGCCCAGAACTCGTTGCTGCGCAGATCGCTCCGCGGCCGCTGCTTGTCATCGGCTCGGCCGTGGACCAGGTGATCCCGTTCAGCGAATGCCAGTCGCTCTACGACCACGCCCTCGAGCCCAAAGAGCTGCAGTCAATGAACATCGGCCACTACGACATCTGCGAGCCCCCCGGCTCGGACGACGCCGCACAGATCGCCGTCGACTTCTTTGCGCCAGTCGCGTTCCCGGACTGAGCAGACACAGGCTCCATCTCCCCTACCGCCGCTCCACCCGAAGGAGGCACAATGTCCACCGAAATCGCCGCGGGCAGGCCCGCCGGCCCGCCACCCAATCCGCATCTGTGGAGCCGAGACGGCTTCAATGGCGATATCTGTGTCACATCACGGCCCTACCCGATCGTCGAGTACACCGATGTCCGCGGTCCCCACGTACCCCAACGGGTTGACCTGGCTTCAGTGGCGGCTGCCGACCACACCGATGCCGCGGCACCGCCCACCATCATCGCCCACAGCCGCACCGATGCCACAATCTCGGTTTCCAGGCGCATTGCGCCGACTCCGTTCCTGTGGCGGAATGCCGAAAATGACGAGCTGCACTTCATCCAGGAGGGCGAGTTCGATTACCTCACCGACTTCGGATTCATGCACTGCAGCCCAGGCGATTTCGCGTACATACCGCGCGCGGTCACCTACCGCGTCGTCCCCACCACGACGTCGGCGCTGCGGGTCATCGTGGAGACGCCATCGCAGGTAGCGCTGAAGCCCCCCGCTCCGTTCGGCATGATCAATTTTGCCCGCGACGTCGGTCGACCCGACCCAGGCCGCGCGCCCGCGCTGGACGGTCCGGTTCAGCTGCTGGTGAAGAGCTTCGACGGGGTCACCGAGTACACACTGCCCCGCGACCCGATGGCGCTCAACGCGATCATCGGGGGCAGTGTTCCGGTTTGGCGGCTGAACCTCGCCGCGATCCAGCCGCTGACCTATCTCACTCATGGCGGGCCGCCCGACTCGTTCGCCGAGACCGCCGATCGAGATCTGTTGTTCTACACGCTCAGCGCGCGTTCGGGCGATCGGCCACCGATGCATCACAATGCCGATTACGACGAGTTGATCTTCTACTTCCGCGGGCCCGGCGAGTACGGATCAATCACGGCCCCAGGGCAACTCGCCTGGGTACCGAAATCTATCGCACACTGGGGCCCCAATGAAGACGTGCCCGACGGTTACCTGGCCTGGCTGATCGAAAGCACCGGAACGATGCGGCTGACCCCCGATGGCGCCGCCGCGGCACAGTTGATGGAGACCGGCGAGTTCGGGGTCAGCAACGCCACCCGGCTACCCGGGGCGGGTGAGTGAATTGACCGGCGAAACCGACTCGCTGCAGAGGCTGCTGGACAAAGACGCCATCGGCGAGTTGCTGGTGCACTTCTCGTATGTCGTCGACGAAAAGGACTGGCGGGCATGGACAGATTGTTTTGGCGACAACCCCCACGTCGAGTTCCCGTTCGACAGCTTCGACGGCCGCGACGGGCTCGGCGACTGGGCGCAGCGTGCCCTGGCACCCTACCCCGTCACCCATCACCTGAACGGAAACCTGGAGATCGTCCTCGACGGCGATACCGCCCGAGCGCGCGTCAAACTGCTTGCGGCACACATGCCTTCGTCCGACGATCCCGGCACGCACTTCGACGTCGCGGGCACCTACCACTGGACCTTGTCGCGCACCCCGAACGGCTGGCGGATCAGCCGGCTGCGACTGGACGTTGCCTACACCAATGGCACCGACCCGAGCGGTCTCGCTCCCGCCACCTGACCCCGCCTTTCACCCCACCCCGGCCCAGAACACGAGGAGCCACCATGACCACCGAAATCGCCAGCACTTACGACGGATTCATCGGACCTGACATCGACCCCAGCAAGTGGTTCTATCTCGAATACCCTCTTCCGGATGGCTCCTCGTGGGTCTGCCGGGAACCGTCGACGATCATGACAATGGCCGACGGCCGGTTCACCGCCGACATCGGTCGGTTCGAACTCGAACATCCTGTGCAGGTCATCGACAACTGCAAGCTGGTTCTGCTCTCGACGCAGGCCTTTGAGATACCGGCGACCGGCACCCTCACCGTCAGCGCCGAACTGACCGCGACCAGCGCCGACAGCAACAGCGACTACCGCGACGGGTTCGCCTCGCTCATTGTGATCGAACCGTCGAGCGGCATGGTCTTCGACATCGCCGCGACCAGCGACGAGGTGTTCGCGATTCACGAGCAGCTGCCGATATCGGAGTCGGTGCGCAGCTTCACCCGCGTCACCAACGACCCGCTGGCAGGCGTCGCCACCGGCGCCGGCGTTCCGCACACCTGCGCGATGACGCTCAACGCCACCGAACGGTCGGTTCAATGGGCGGTCGACGGCACCGTGATCTTCGATGCCAAGCAGATTCCGATCCCGCAGCAGATCCATGTCGGCATGGGAATCTTTACCCTGCATCCGGTGTCCGGCGGGGCGAGCCATTCGCTGCGCGGCCAGGGCTTGCGGGCGTCATGGTCGGGCATTTCGGTTGTTCAGTCGTAAGAGATACGCGCGCAGCCGATTTCGATATCAGACTCAGAACGCATCACACGGAGACCTCCAATGAGCACAAGCGAACCCATCCTGATCATCGGTGGCGGAATCGGCGGTATGGCCACGGCGCTGGCGCTGGCGAACAGCGGGCGCGCGGTGCATCTCGTCGAGCAGGCGAGCGAGTTCGGCGAAGTCGGCGCGGGCATCCAAGTCGGGCCCAACGTCATGAAGATGTTCGATCGGCTGGGCGTGATCGAACCGATCAACGACATCGCGTTCTTCCCGGAGAACCTGATACTCAAGGACGCACTCGACTCGAGCGAGGTCGCCCGCATGCCCCTCGACCGGGACTTCCGGGAACGGTTCGGCTACCCATACGCCACCATCCATCGCGCCGACCTGCACTCGGTCCTGGTCGACGCGTGCGCCGGCAACGACCTGGTCAAGCTCGAAACCGGCCGCAAGATCGTGCACGTAGACCAGAACCCCGACGGTGTGAGCGTGCAGACCGAGTCCGGTGAGGAGCTGACCGGTTCGATCCTCGTCGGCGCCGACGGCATCTGGTCGGGCGTGCGCAGCCAGCTCATCGGAGACGGGGAGCCGCGGATCACCGGGCACATCGCCTACCGGGCGGTGCTGCCGATGGACGAGGTTCCCGAAAATCTGCGCTCGAACTCGGTCGTTCTATGGGGCGGGCCGGATCTGCATCTCGCCCACTACCCGCTGCGTCGCGGCGAACTATTCAATATGGGCGCCATCTTCCACAGTCAGCGATACCTGCAGGGCGCCAACGTGTATGGCGATCCAGAGGAACTCCATGCTCAGTTCGCCGGCGTCTGCGGCGAAGTCGACACCCTGCTGGGCAAGATCGAGGAGTGGCGCATGTGGGTACTGCGCGACCGCGACCCGATCGAGCATTGGTCCGACGGTCGCATCACCCTTCTCGGTGATTCCGCCCACCCGACGCTGCAATATCTCGCGCAGGGGGCCGGCATGGCGATCGAGGACGCCTGGACCCTCGCCGACCGTCTCGACCACACCGGCGACGTCTCGGCGGCCCTGCGTGAGTACGAGGCCCTACGAGTCGTGCGTACCGCACGGGTGACGCTGTTCTCTCGGCTGTACGGGGAGATTTATCACGCCAAGGGTGTCGGGCGCGCGGTGCGTGCACAGATGCTCGCCGGATGGACCCCGGCCGCGGCCCGCGAAAGCTTCAACTGGATCTATTCCGGCATCTGAACCAACCTCCGATCACCCACCCGACCGACCTCGAAGGCGCCCGATATGACCACCGAAACCGAACCCGCCTCCTCCGGCAACGCAGCCGACAACTACGAAGAGGTCACCGGTATCAGCGACGAGATCGGACCAAATGTCCGTGCGCTGCAACTTCTCCCACCGTTTCCGCCACACCGCATCCCGCGCGGGGCGCGGCCGCATCAGCTATCCGAGGACCAGTTCCCCCGGCTCTCGCACACCGAGAAGCGACGCCGCTGGGACGGACTGCGCAAGCGCATGCTGATGCGCGGCATCGATGCACTGATCCTCCTCGGCAACGACATCTACTGGGACATGGGCAACGCAAACCTGCGCTACGTCACGGGCATCGCGGCGAAGATGGGCTCGCACGCACTGTTTCTGCACGATGCGGACCCGGTGCTCTACAACGCGGTTCCGCACATGAGCCGGCCGTTCCACCAGCAGGCCAGCGTCCAGGACTGGGTCACCGACATTCGGATCGGGCACGGTGTGCCCGAACTCGCGGCCGAACTTCGTGACCGCGGACTGGATCGCGGCCGCCTCGGGGTAGTCGGGTTCAGCTCGACGATTCAGACGACGGCGACATTCCTCGACGGCGAACTGTCGGGCCTGCGGGCGATGTTGCCCGACGCCGACCTGGTCGACTTCAGCGATGCCCTGCAGCACATGCGAATGGTCAAGAGCGAGGAGGAGATCGACATGATGCGCCGCGGTGCGCGCATCGGCCGGAAGGTGCTCGACACACTCGTGGCGTCCGCCCGTCCCGGCGTCACCGAGGCGGAGGTGTATGCGGACATGATTCGCACCCAGATCGCCAACGGGGCAGAGCCCAACATCTTCAACCTCCTGGCATCCGGACCGGTCGAGCACCCGAGCGATGAGCTATGGCACCTTCTGCACGGCAACGACCAACCGGTCACTCCGACCATGCGCCCCCTCCAGCAGGGCGACCTCATCGTCACCGAATGGCACACCAAGTTCGGCGGCTACCTGGTGCACACGGAGTACACCGTGTACCTCGGCGACGCCGTTCCCCAACCGTTGCAGGATATCTGGGACGTGTCGCTGGAGTGTCTGGACGCCACACGCGAGGCGTTCCGGCCCGGAGTCACCCTCCGCGAGGCGTGGGAGGCCACCCGCAAACCGGCGGAACGGGCAGGCTACGACTTCGTTGAACTCGGCTTCCACGCAATGGGCTTGGCGTCACCTGAATTCCCCACCGTCATCTACCGACCCGGCTACGGCAGCCCAGCGCTCAACGGATCGCGTATCGGCGGCCTCGTCCTGGAGGCCGGCATGACCTTCGGCAACAACATCGACCTGCACAACCCCGCGTGGAAGCCCGATGTGGGAGCGATGCTGTCCGACTTCATGGTGGTCCGAGAAGGCGGCGCGGAGATGTTGGTGGGCACGCCGCGACACATTGGACTGGGTGGCGAATTGTCATGACACAACTCGGTATTGCCCCGCTAGAGTGGTGCTCACACCAACGTGAGGAGATGTTCTCCGATGTCGACTCCCGGTCGCTTCAATGGTGGGCCGCATCGACACCTGACGGCCGACGAGGCGTGGGATCTCAGTTTCCTCGGCGCGCTCCCGGCACACGTCCAGACAGACCTGCGGTCGAGCGCCTTGGGCATGACGATACCGCCCGGTCACATCATCTACCGCAACGACGATCACGCCCGGCTGGTGCTCATCGTCTCCGGCCGCGCCCGGATCGTGGCGTCGTCGCCGGAGGGCCGCAAGGCGACGATCCGCTACGCGCGCAGCGCCGATTGCGTCGGAAGCATGTCGGTGGTCACCCGGTCGCAGCCAGTGATGGCGCAGGCCATCACCGAAGCCGAAGTGCTGTTCATAAACGTGGACCGACTGCGCCGGTTCGCACACACCGAGCCCGAGGTTGGCTGGCAGCTCGCTCAGTTCGTGGGCACGGTGGCCACGCAGGTCATCGAGATGATGACGGCCGCTCTGTTCGGCTCGGTGCGGCAACGCCTGGCCCAGCATCTGCTGGATCTGTCGGTGCACTACGACGATCGGCTGATCGTCGTAGTGGATCAGCAGGAGATCGCCGACGCGATCGGCTCGGTGCGCGAGGTCATCGCCCGCACGCTCAAGGAATTCCGCGAGCGCAATCTGATCTCCCGTACGCCCAACGGGTTGCAACTGGACAACCCCGACGAACTGCACGCCATCGCGCTGGGCGCCTGAGCGCCGACGGGGTTCTGCCTGCCCGTGCGGCGGTAGCGCGAAGTGATCGGAGAAGAATCCATGACTGACGCAACGACCGCCCCGGACGCACCGAACCCCGAAGACGCCGCAGCGCTCGATGCGCTCTACGGCGACTTCGCCGCAGGCAACATGATGCCGCTGTGGACCGACATCGGCGACCTGATGCCCGCGGCCCCGCATCCCTCGGCGATCCCATTCGTGTGGCGGTGGGCCGACCTACTCCCGCTCGCGCAACGAGCCGGCGAACTCGTTCCAGTCGGACGCGGTGGCGAACGCCGCGCAATTGCGCTGGCCAATCCGGGACTCGGCGGCCGCCCATACATCAGCCCGACGCTGTGGTGCGCGATCCAGTACCTCGGCGGTCACGAGGTCGCTCCGGAACATCGTCACTCGCAGAACGCATTCCGATTCGTCGTCGAGGGCGAGGGCGTGTGGACGGTGGTCAACGGCGACCCGGTCCGGATGTCGCGGGGCGACCTGTTGCTGACGCCCGGCTGGAACTTCCACGGACATCACAATGAGACCGCCAACCCGATGGCCTGGATCGACGGGCTCGACATCCCGTTCGTGCACTACACCGACACCGCGTTCTTCGAGTACGGATCCGAACGGGTCACCGACGAGTCCACCCCGGATCTGTCCCGCTCGGAACGACTCTGGGCACACCCCGGTCTGCGTCCGCTGACCGGGCTCGCCGCAGCCGCCTCGTCGCCGATCGCCGCCTACCGTTGGGAACACACCGACCGGGCACTGGCCGCCCAGCTCGAGCTGGAGGATGAGGGACACCCGGCGACCGTCGGGCCCGGGCATGCAGCCGTGCGCTACATCAATCCCACAACCGGCCGGGACGTGCTGCCGACGATCCGCGCCCAGTTCCATCGACTGCGCGGCGGAGCTGCCACCAGCACCGTGCGCGAAGTGGGTTCCACGGTCTACCAGGTCTTCAGCGGCCGCGGAGCTTTCGTCATCGACGGCCAAGAGCATCCCGTGTCCACGGGCGACATCGTCGTCGTCCCCTCCTGGGCGGCCGCGTCCATCCACGCCGACGAACAGCTCGACCTTTTCGCATTCGGCGATCAACCCATAATCGAAAAACTCGACTTCGATCGCACGTTGACGGAAGCCGCGAACTGATCGAATCACGAGGAGCATCAACATGAGACTCGCTACCCTCCGTCTTCCCGACAGCACAACGGCTGCCGCCCGACTCGATGGAGACCGATACGTCGAGATCAGTCCGTACACCGACGTGGGAATGCTCTTGGCACAGCCGGATTGGCTCACGATTGCCCGATCGGCAAGCGGCTCCACACACGCGGCCGACTCTGTCGAACTCGAGGCCGTGGTGCCCAATCCGGGAAAGATCCTCTGCGTCGGCCTCAACTACAAAGGACACATCAAGGAGATGGGCCGCGATATGCCCGCATACCCGACAATGTTCGCCAAGTTCGCCGATACGCTTACCGGCGCCGACGATCCGATCGACGCTGTGACAGAAGATCGCGAACTCGACTGGGAGGGCGAACTGGTGGTCGTCATCGGAACGCGCGCCCACAAGGTCGCAGAGGCCGACGCCGGAGCACACATCGCGGGCTACACCGTTGCCAACGACATCTCCATGCGCGGTTGGCAGTTCCGGACCAAGGAATGGTTGCAGGGCAAGATCTGGGCCAAATCGACGCCATTGGGACCGCTCATGGCGACCGGGGACGATTTCTCTCCGGCGACCGCGGTGCTGCGCACCCGAGTCAACGGCGAGACGATGCAGGAGCATTCGACCGGCGACCTGCTGTTCACGCCCGAATTCCTGGTGTCCTACATCTCGACGATCTTGCCACTCAACCCCGGCGACCTGATCCTGACCGGGACCCCCGGCGGAGTCGGCCGGGCCCGCGACCCACAGGTCTTCCTCAAGGCAGGCGACATTGTCGAGGTCACCGTCGACGGGCTGGGCACCCTGAGCAACGCGATCGTCGAGCCCAGCTGACCAGCATGGGCACGCGCGCGGACCTCACGACTGATCCCGTTCTCCAGGCTCAACTACTGACCGCCCGGCGCGGCACGGCATTGTGGCTGCGCGCACTCAACGAACTCGACGACGACGAGTTCGACGCCCCCACAATCCTTCCCGACTGGGACCGTCGCCATCTGATCGCCCATGTCGGGTACAACGCCCGCGCTATCAGCAGACTCGTCCACTGGGCAAACACCGGAGAACAGACGCCGATGTATGCCTCGCCCCACGCGCGCGCCGACGAAATCGCACACGGCGCCACGCTGTCGACGCAGGCGCTTCGCACCCTCAACGACCACGCCGCAAGCACCCTCGACAATGAGTGGCGAGACACTCCAGATCCATTCTGGCGCAATACCGTCCGCACCGCACAGGGCCGATCAGTCGCACTGCGCGAGACCGTCTGGATGCGCACCAGAGAAGTATGGCTGCACGCCATCGACCTCAACACAGGCATTCGATTTGCAGATCTCCCTGCCGAGGTGTTGCACCGGCTGCTCACCGATATCGTCGAAACGTGGACCACACGCGATTCCGATCCGGGTTTGCGCATCAAGGTCGACGGAACCGACCTGGAGCTCGGAGCCGGTGCCGACACGTCGTCAACACTACGAGTCGGCGGGACGCTGCCCGCCGTCGTCAGGTGGGCAGCCGGCCGCGGCGGGCAACACCTGTCAACAGGCCAGCACGTGCAGGCTCCCCGGTGGCTGTAAACATCGCGAAGGTGTGCACCCTGCTGGAAACCTCTGAATTAGCCTAGGCTAACCTAGCGAAGGATTTGTCCGATTGACGTCCCATCGTGAGGAGTGCCCATGCCCGCTCGCATCAGCCGATACCTTGTCGGCCTCGTTGCCCCGCTGGTCCTGGTCGCTGCGGCGACCACCGCGTGCTCGTCGTCGGACGACAACGACTCCGGTGGCTCCGGCGCCAAGGTGACGGTCAACGTGCCGGGCAAGGCGCCGGTCGAGATCTCGGGCGTCCCGAACCGGATCGTGACGCTCAACTCGCAGTGGACCGATGTCGCCCTCGACTTTGGCGTCACGCCGGTCGGCTACTACGACGTCATCCAGCTCCGGTCGGGTTCGCCGGCACCGTGGCTGAACGCGAACATCAAGCAGTCGACGTTCCTCGATCCGTCCAAGGATCTCGTCGGCAATGTCGCCAAGCTCAATCCCGATCTGATCGTCGGCGATGCCCAGAGCGAGGGCGGCCCCACCACCAACGCCGACGCCATCGGCAAGCTGGCGCCGTTCATCCCGAAGGTGAGCGATCAGCAGGTCGATCCGTGGCAGGACATGGTCACGACGATGGGCCGTATCCTGCACCAGGAGCAGAAGGCACAGCAGATCATCGATGGCGTGCAGGACAAGATCAAGCAGATCGGCACCGACTACCCGCAGCTGAAGGGCAAGTCGTTCGCGTTCGCCGCTGTCTACGGCACTGACCAGATCACCACGCTCGGCGACGGCAACGACGGCGCCGCCAAGTTCTTCACGGACCTGGGCATGACCGTGGCACCGGGACTGGCCGACGAGGCCAAGCGCAGCAACACGCCGCGGCCGCAGCTGAGCACCGAGAACGTCAACCTGCTCAACAGCGACCTGCTGGTGATCAACGCGACCACCCCGGACCTGCAGCAGTCGTTCACCGCCCTGCCCGGCTACCAGAATCTGACTGCCGTGCGTAACGGCGCCGTGAGCTGGCTCAACCTGATCCAGATCTTCGGATTGAACTCCCCGTCCCCCAGTGCCATCACGACCAACCTGGACGCGCTTCGCCCGGCCTTCGCAAAGGTGAAGTGATGAAGCTGGTTTCGAGGATCGCGGCCGCTGCCATCAGCACCGGCCTGATCGCCTCAACACTCGCGGCCACCGCAACGGCCGAGCCGGCACCGAAGTGGAACAAGCTGCCCGTCGTGTACGTCTCGGGTTCCAACGATCTCGCCATCACCGCGCAACCTGTCGTCGACGCCATGCGCGCCGCAGGCCTCGACGCCTACCTGTTCAACGTCTGGGATCCGTCGAACCCGTACACGAGTCCGTACCTGACGGTGAAGGGCAACTCGAAGCGGCTGGCGACCTTCGTGGACGGCGTGCGCAAGCGAACCGGATCGAAGAAGGTCGACCTGGTGTCGTACTCGCAGGGCGGCATCGTCGAGCGGTACTACCTCAAGGACTTCGGCGGTGCGGCGGTCACGCGTGCGACCGTGATCATGTCCGGCATGATCAAGGGTTCGCCGTTCCAGACGCAGGCGATCAAGGAAGGCAAGTGCCCGCCTGATTCAGTGAAGGAGTTCTTGCCGCGCGGCATCAAGATCCCGAACCCGACCCCCGCCTGCAACGAGATGGCGTTCGGCGGCAAGGAGATCGCGGCGCTGAACTCGCCCTCGGAAGCCCTGCCGGGCATCACCTACTTCAACATCACGTCGAAGCAGGAGACCGACGCCGCGCCCTACGACATCAACCTGATGTCGGGCCCCGGCACGTACACCAACCTGGTCACCCAGGACTACTGCCCGAACGACCCGGTCTATCACATAACGATGCCGCACACGCCGTCGGTGCAGTCGGCCGTGATCAGCGCACTGAAGACCGGCAAGGCGCATTTCACCTGCATGTTCGGCGGCCGCTGAGCACTACGGCGCTACAGCAGATCCACGACGGGCCCCGCGCGACCATCGCGCGGGGCCCGTCGCATCCCTAGCACGGACCGATGCGCGCGCGAACCAGTTATGCACCCTCGTCGCCATCGCCCAGGGAACGGATCATGCTTCGCAAACTCCGGAACGCAGCTGACCGCTCAGCGTCCGTCATGCCGGCCAGCATTCGGTCCTCGACGGCCCGCACCGCGACGGTAGCCTTCGCGAGCCTCCGTCGGCCGAGAGGCGTGAGTCGGGTGGGAAGAACCTTCCCGACGGGCGCCTCCGCAGGCCTGGTCACGTGACCCTCTCGTTCCAGCGCCTGGAGCAACACGTTCATCGACTGCCGTGTCACGAACGCGCCGCGCGCAAGCTCCGAGTTCGACAAGCCTGGCCGCTGCGCCAGCAGTTCGAGGCAGGAGTAGTGCGTCACGGTCATCCCGAGTGGCCGCAGCACCTCCTCCATTGCCACACGCAGAGCAGTCGACGCTTCCTTCAGCAGGTAGCCCAGCGACGTCTCCAGGTCGACACCGACACCATCTTGACTCATGTCAGTATTTTGACATAGATTGACTCGTGTCAGAAAACTGACATAAGAGGAAGGAGCCTCCCATGCCCGCCACCGGACCTGATTTCATCTCACTGCAAGCACGCAACCTCGACGCATCGCAGGCGTTCTACGAGAAGTACCTCGGCCTCGTCCGCTCGCCGGCCGGGCCCCCGCACGCGGTCGTCTTCGAGACGACACCGATCGCGTTCGCACTGCGCGACGTCATTCCCGGCACTGATCTCGATTCAGTTGCGCAGCCCGGAATCGGTGCATCGATATGGCTCCACGCCACGGATGTCCAGGACATTCACGACGCTCTCGTCGCAGACGGCCACACCATCGTCTCCGCACCGATCGATGGTCCGTTCGGTCGAACATTCACCTTCGCTGACCCAGACGGCTACCAGATCACGCTCCATGACCGCATCTGATAGGTCACGCATCGGCGTTCATCGCCGCGGGACAGACGGGAACGAGGCTCCCCGACTACAGCCCGGCGCGCTCGAGGGCATTGTCATATTCCTCCAACGCGTCTTTCTGACTCTTGCCGTCGGCGAGCGCCTGGCGGTAGACGGCCAACATGTCCTGGCCTACCTCCGCGAACCGCTGGTCCCACTCCTCCGAGCCCTGCCGCCAATAGCCGACGATGTCGAATTGCGCCGAGGCCCAACCGAGTTCGCCGCGCAGCCATTTGCGCACCGCCCGCGACTGCGCAGCCTCGCCGGCGAACCACAGGTACCCGTCACCGTCCGGAAATCGCTGCGCCGCGATGAGATCGGCGAGCGTGCTCGGGCCAGCACCGTTGCCGCCGACGGCCCGGACCACCGAGACGTTGTCGCGCACAGGAAGATAGCCGAGGTCGTCCTCGTCGCTCACTTCGACGACCGCGACCGCGGGCACCGCGGCGGGCAGTTCCTCGATGATCCGGGCCAGAGCCGGCAACCCGGGTCAGGTCGGCCGCCAGGATCTGCCACGACGCCGTACCCGGCCGATACCAGGACCGCGCGTGCGATACCACGATCATGTTGCCCGGCAACGCATCCCGAAGCCAGCTCGTCGCCACGCCGCTGCCGTGCACGACGAAGTCGATGATCGCCGTGGCGTTTTTCGCGCGATACCGGCGAACCGTGTAGTTGCGGCCGGGCACCACGACCCCGGGATCGTGATAGCCCCACACCCCGTTGCGCAGTTCCATGGGCGGCGGCACCTCGGCGTTATCGGCCGGAAAGTACAGCCCGAGCGCATCGTCGCCCTGGTCTGGCATGACGATGCGGTCCGGATCAGTGAGGTGCAACCAGATTCGGGTCATCCGTGGCGACAACCGTTCGATGTCGGTCACGGTCCCGTACGACCATGTCATAAGGGTACCCTAACTTAGGGTGTCAACCCCGCTGGCCAGCGAGACGAACCTACTGGTGACGTCATATGCGCGGGGCACTATCCTTGGCCATGCAGCTGGTTCACCGCGCCCCCGGGGCGCGGTGTCGAGCGGGTGTCAACGCACTCGTGAGAGGGAACTCGGTGAGAATCCGAGACTGTCCCGCAGCGGTATGCCGGAACGACCGCCGTCATCAGCACTGGGTACCAGCCCGGGAAGCGACGGCCAGTAGGCCCACACGATCAGTGTTCGCCGGTAAGTCCGAAGACCTGCCAGGTGTGCCGGGTGCGCCGCACCCGGCGGTCTGCCGCCTCGTGGACTGGGTGTGTGGCCGTCGAGTGTCAGCCGATCCGTCGCGTGGCGGACCGGTCGCTGGGCGTTCCATGCATCCGTAGGCGGTGGGCAACCAACGCAACACGGAAGACACATCGACCATGGGAAACGCCGAGAAAACTGGCACCACACCCGATTTCACCACCACCGTCACCGGATCGGCCCGCGTCGGCCGGGGTCGCGAGCTCAAGAAGGCCACCGAGGCCTACTGGGCGGGCACCATCGACCAGCAGAGTCTGCTGGACACCGCGGCAACGCTGCGCCGCGAGAACTGGTCCGGCCTGCTGCGCGCCGGCCTGGACTCCGTTCCGGTGAACACCTTCTCGTTCTACGACCAGGTGCTCGACACCGCCGTGCTGCTGGGCTGCCTCCCGCCGCGGTTCGACGGCATCGCCGACGACCTGGACCGCTACTTCGCGGCCGCCCGCGGTAGCGACACCGTGCCGCCGCTGGAGATGACCAAGTGGTTCGACACGAACTACCACTACCTCGTTCCGGAGATCTCGGACACCACCACGTTCTCGCTGCATCCGGAGAAGGTCCTCGGCGAGATCGCCGAGGCGGTGGCGCTGGGCATGCCCGTGCGTCCCGTCGTCATCGGGCCGATCACCTTCCTGCGACTGGCGAAGGCCGTCGACGGGGCCGGCGACCCGATCGGTCGCGTTGATGAGCTGATCGGGCTGTACGTCGACCTGCTGACCAAGCTGGCGCAGGCCGGTGCGGCGTGGGTGCAGCTCGACGAGCCGACGCTGGTCACCGACCTCGACGAGGAGGCCCTGCGCGCGGTCACGCGGGCCTACAAGGCGCTGGCCGCCGACTACGAGCGCCCGGCCATCGTCGTCAGCTCCTACTTCGGCGATCTGGGACCCGCCCTGCCGGTCCTGGCTGCGACGCCGATCGAGGCCATCGGCATCGACCTGGTGTACGGCGACGGCGATGCCGTGGCCGGCGTCCCTGAGCTGGCGTCCAAGCTGCTGGTCGCCGGTGTCGTCGACGGCCGCAACATCTGGCGCGCCGATCTCGACGCCGCACTGGCAAAGCTCGGCACCCTGCTGGGTTCGGCTCGCGCCGTCGCGGTGTCGACGTCGTGCTCGACGCTGCATGTGCCGTACTCGCTCGGCGCCGAGTCGGGGCTGGATGACAATCTGCGCGGCTGGCTGGCGTTCGCGGACGAGAAGGTCGACGAGGTGGTGACCCTCTCCCGCGCGTTGCGGCATGGACGCGACACCGTGTCCGCCGAGTTCGCCGCGGCCCGCGCCGCCCTGGCGACCCGGGCGACCGATCCGCGGCTGCACAACGACGAACTACGGGCTCGCCTGGCCGCACTCGGCGACGACGCCGCCACGCGCGGTGACGCCGAGGCCCGCCGTGCGGCGCAGCGCGAGCGCCTGGGCCTGCCGGTGCTGCCGACCACCACGATCGGCTCGTACCCGCAGACGGTCGAGATCCGCCGCGCCCGTGCTGAATTGCGCTCCGGCAAGATCAACAACGCGGGCTACCGGCAGCGCATGCGGGACGAGATCGCCGCGGTGATCAAGCTGCAGGAAGAGCTGGACATCGACGTGCTGGTGCACGGCGAGCCCGAGCGCAACGACATGGTGCAATATTTCGCCGAGCAGCTCGACGGCTTCTTCGCGACGCAGAACGGCTGGGTGCAGTCCTACGGCACCCGCTGCGTGCGCCCGCCGATCCTGTTCGGTGACGTCACCCGGCCGCACCCGATGACCGTCGAATGGATCTCGTACGCGCAGTCGCTCACCAACCGGCCGGTGAAGGGCATGCTGACCGGGCCCGTGACGATCCTGGCGTGGTCGTTCGTCCGTGACGATCAGCCGCTGGCCGACTCGGCGGACCAGGTTGCGCTGGCGATCCGGGACGAGACGGTGGACCTGGAGGCCGCCGGTACCATGATCATTCAGGTCGACGAGCCGGCACTGCGCGAGCTGCTGCCGCTGCGCGATGCGGACAAGGCCGCGTACCTGGAGTGGGCGGTGCATGCGTTCCGGCTGTCGACGTCGGGCATCGCGGACTCGACGCAGATCCACACGCACCTGTGCTACTCGGAGTTCGGCGAGGTCATCAACGCGATCGCCGATCTGAACGCCGATGTGACGTCCATCGAGGCGGCTCGCTCGGCGATGGAGGTGCTGGACGACCTGAATGGGATCGGCTTCTCGAACGAGGTCGGCCCGGGCGTCTACGACATCCACTCGCCGCGCGTGCCGAGCATCGACGAGATCGCGACGTCGCTGCGACAGGCGCACAAGGCGGTTCCGGCGCAGCGGCTCTGGGTCAACCCGGACTGCGGCCTGAAGACCCGCAAGACGGATGAGGTGACCGCGGCTCTCGGCAACCTGGTCGCCGCCGCCAAGCAGGTTCGGGACGAATTGGCCTGACCCACCGATGATCGCCGACGGGCGGGCCTGATCGGGCTCGCCCGCCGGCAGTCATGTCTGCCGTCGGCAATACCGGCCGAGATCAGAACGCCGCGAACATCGCCGCCATCGCGGCCGCCATCAGCACCTGACAGAGCGCTCCCGCGCTGTCGGTGGCCAGCACGCCTTCGCCGATACGGCGTCGACGCACCTCGAAATAGCGCAGCAGCCACCACAATCCGGCCGCCGTGAACACGATCGCGCAGGCCACGTCGATCCCCTGCGCCCAGCCCGGCAGGCCCGCGGACATCGACATCGAATGTCCGCCGCCACCGCTCATGTCCATGCCCGGCATCGAACTCACCCCTGACATGGAATCGCTTGCGCCACCATGGCTTCCGCTGGACGACCGATGAACGATGTCGCTGTCCATCACGATGTACATCCAGGCCATCGCGGCCATCATGACCACGTGATAGCCGCCGGTGAGCGGCGGGTAATGCCGGAACACGGTGATCACCAGGTACCAGACGCCGAAGGCGACGAAGGCGATCCAGCCGACGGTCAGCGGCAGGTACATCGCGGACGGCCACACCATGTCGATCATGGCCAGCGCCATCGCGATGTGGATCACATGACTCACCACCGCGACGAGATTGTGTCGGTGACGCAGCGGATTGACCGCGCAGAGGGCGATGGCCGCCACCAATCCGACGGTCAGAACCCAGCGCAGCTGCGGGTCAGAGATCATCGGGCGCCGGCCATCTCGTCGGCCTCCGGAACCTCACGTTCGGTCTTGGTGGCGTCAGCCGCGGACTCGGGCCGTTCCGGGCTCGCGGGCCGTCGCGACCACACGCCGTAGAGCACGTCGCCGATGACGAACGCCGCCAATGAGATGCCGAACAGCGGTGCATACCAGCCGATCACGGCCAGCAGGACGACCACGACCACCGCTTCGACGGGCTTGAGCTCCGCCAGGGCGCCGCGCCCCGGAGCTCGGGGCAGGCCACCCGGTCGACTCCGGCTCCGCCGCGTCGGCCGCCGCTTCCACCACATGCGATAGCCCCGCACGATCACAGTGATCAATCCGATCATCAACAGCGCCAGCGCAATCTGATTCGCGATGCCGAACAGGATCCCCATGTGCGCGTCGATAGCCCAGTTGGTCATCTTCGCCATGAACGGCCACGACTTGAAGTCGACACGGTCGACCACCTTGCCGGTGGCGCCATCGACCGCGATGGCGTCGGCGCGCGTCGGCACCCGTCGCTTGCGCTCGACGACCTGCCAGGCCTGATCATCGGTCGTCGGCGGGGTCAGCCACATCGGGCCCTGCATACCCTCACGTTGCGCGGTGCCCCACACGGTATCGAGCCCCGCCATCGCCTGCTGCCGTGTCAACGGCGTTGCGGCACTGCTTATCCCGCCGCCGTGCTGGGCGTGCGCTCCCCCGCCGGCCGGACTGCCGCCCGCCGACGGATCGAGCGCGGCCGAGACCGATGGACTGCTCCACGTCAGCTCCGATCGCAGCTTCGCGATCGACTCACCGGCGTACCGCGACCAGGTCAATCCGGTGACCGACAGCCCCAGCAGCCCGACCAGCACAATGGTGCCCACCGCGCCGTGCCAGTTGAAAACCCTGCGGCGACTTCCTTTCTCGCCCTCGACGGCGGCCAGCCGCCGCAACCCGCCGTTGCGGCGGCGATGCGCGACCCACATCGCCAGGCCGCCGAGCGATATCAGCCACATCCAGCTCGCGGCCAACTCGCTGTAATTGCGGCCGACATCGCCGAGGTGCAGGTTCCGGTGGAATTCGTCGAACCAGGCCCGGATCGGCAGCCACTGGCCGTAGGTGGTCAGGGTGCCGCGGACGTCGGCGGTGTACGGGTCGACGAAGACCGTCTTGGAGTAGCCCTCCTTCACCCCCGGCGCGGACATGCTCACCTGCGTGGTCTCGTTCGCGGCGGTCGGCGGCCGGATGCTAACGACCGTGCCCTCCGGATGCGCCGACATCGCGGCCTGCACCTGCTCGGACATCGGCAGCCGATGGTCGCCGACATGATCGACCTTCAACTCGTGCCGGAACACGATCGGATCGAGCTGCGGGGTCAGCGTGTATAGCAGGCCGGTGATCGCCGCGATCAGGATGAACGGCCCGACCAGCATGCCGCCGTAGAAGTGCAGACGCAGTATCAGGGGCCGGATGCGTTGCCACATCCCACGATCAGCCGGCGTATCCGAGATCTCCGGCTCGCCCGTTCCGAACCCGTTCGTCATCCCCACCTTGCTCCTTAGCCATGGAATCGCTCCATGCACTAGTCGCAGGGGTGACGGGATTAGTTCCCGGTCAGTCCCGATTCGTCACGCCCCACAACCGCCGTCGGTGCGAAGTTGCGCAGCCGCAGGCTGTTCGAGACGACGAAGAACGACGAGAACGCCATCGCGGCACCGGCAATCAACGGATTGAGCAGCCCCGCCGCGGCGATCGGGATGGCCGCGACGTTATAGCCGAAGGCCCAGAACAAGTTGGTATGAATGGTCTTTCGCGTTGCCCGGGCCAATCCGAGCGCCTCGGGCACAGTATCGAGGCTGCGACGCACCAGAATGATGTCCGCCGCGCCGATCGCGACGTCGGTGCCGCGGCCGATCGCCAGACCCAGGTCCGCCGTCGCCAGCGCGGGACCATCGTTGATGCCGTCGCCGACCATCGCGACCACGCGACCCTCGTCACGCAGCCGCCCGATGACGTCGACCTTGCCGTCGGGCAGAACCTCCGCGTGCACCACCGCGATGCCGACCTCGTCGGCGATCGCGCGCGCGGCCGACAGGTTGTCACCAGTCAGCAGCACCGTCTGATATCCCTGCCGATGCAGCTCGGCGACCGCCGACGCGGCGGAGTCCTTCACCGTGTCCGACACCGTGATCGCGGCGCACAGCACGTCGTCGACCGCGACGTAGACGACCGTATGGCCGTCCGCCTCGGCAGACTTTCGATGCCGGGCCAGCTCGGCGGGGACGGCGCGTCCGGAGGCGACCCAGCGCGGATTGCCCACGACGACAACCCGATCGGCCACTGTCGCCTGCACTCCGCGCCCCGGATCGACCACGAAATCATCGATCGCGCCCGCGTCGATCAACCCGTCGTTCTCCGCCGCACGCACGATCGCTTGCGCGACAGCGTGTTCCGATGCCGACTCCACCGCAGCGGCCAGCGCCAGTACCTCGTCGCGTCGATAGCCGGCGGCGACCACCAGGTCGGCGACCGCGGGCTCGCCGTTCGTGAGGGTCCCCGTCTTGTCGAAGACGACCGTGTCGACGGACCGGGTGGCGTCGAGGGCGTCGTGCCCCTTCAAGAAGATTCCGAGCTGGGCGCCGCGGCCGGAGGCGACCATCAACGCGGTCGGGGTCGCGAGCCCGAGCGCGCACGGGCAGGCGATCACCAGGACCGCGA
This sequence comes from Jongsikchunia kroppenstedtii DSM 45133, assembly GCF_000380485.1. Lineage (GTDB taxonomy): Bacteria > Actinomycetota > Actinomycetes > Mycobacteriales > Mycobacteriaceae > Jongsikchunia > Jongsikchunia kroppenstedtii. Next base: position 126,220 of record NZ_AQYG01000051.1, read on the forward strand.
GGGCGGCCGAGATCGCGTGATCGAGCGAGCCGCCCGCCGCCAGCCAGGCGCCCAGGGTGAGTACTGCCAGACCGATCACGCAGGGCACGAAGATGTTCGACACCCGGTCCGCGAGCCGCTGGGCACCGGCCTTGCCGGACTGCGCCTCCTCGACCAGCCGCACCATCGCCGCGTACTGGGTATCCGGCCCGACCGCGGCCGCCTCGACGATCAGCCGCCCGTCGAGCGCGACCGTGCCGCCGATCACCGAGGCACCGACCTCTGCGGGCACCGGCCGCGATTCGCCGGTCATCGCGCTCATGTCGATCAGCGACGCACCCTCGATCACCAGGCCGTCGGCCGCGATGGTCTCGCCGGGGCGGACGACGAACTTCTGCTGTTCGGCGAGCTCCTCCACCGGGATCCGCATCTCGGACCCGTCGCGCAGCAGCACCGCCACGTCGCGGGCGCCGAGCGCCGCCAATGCGCGCAGGGCACCGCCGGCCGTCGACTTGGCTCGCGCCTCGAAATACCGGCCGGCGAGGACCAACACCGTGACGCCGGCCGCCACCTCGAGGTAGATCGAGTCGGCCGACATGATCGCGCGCCAGACGCCGTGGTGCTCCGGGTTCGTATCGGTCCGCCCGGCTGCCATCGTGTACAGCGACCAGCCGGTCGCCGACAGCACGCCCAGCGAGATGAGCGTCTCCATCGATGCCGTGCCGGACCGCAGATTCTTCAGCGCCACCCGGTAGAACGGCCAAGCGCACCACGTCAGGATCGGGGCGGCGAGCACGAGCAGAATCAGCTGCCAGCCGGCGAACCGCGTGGCCGGGACCGCGGCGAACATCACCGACAGGTCGGCGAGCGGGAAGGCCAGGACCAGCGCCACCACGAATCGGCGGAACAGTCCGCGGGCGTGGTCGGCGTCGGGATCGTCGAGCAGACCGGTGGTGCTCCTGGCCCGGGGCGCGGCGTCGTATCCGGCATCCCGGACCACCTCGCAGAGGCCGTCCGCAGTGACATCGCCCTCGGCGTCGACGGTCGCCGTGCGGGTGGCCAGATTCACCGACGCCCGGACCCCGTCCAGCTTGTTCAGCTTGCGCTCGACGCGTGCGGCACAGGCACCGCAGGTCATTCCGCTCACCTGGAGCTGGATCCGACGGTTCACCGCTTCAGCGGCGCCCACCTCCGGCGCGGCGTCGACAACGGTCACGGTGTTCGGTCCTTCGATCTCGTGCTGTACAGGGCTCGTGCAGTACAGGGTCACCCGTGCCAGTAGTCGTGAGGGGGTGCCGTCTGGTTCCCGGCGTCCACGATACGGTTGGCGCGTGACGAGGAAGGACGACCAGCGGGTCACGGAGCTGGCATTGCGTGCCGGCGCCGGCGATGCTCGCGCGATCGAGCTCTTCGTCGAGGCCACCTACCAGGACGTTTGGCGGTTCTGCTGCCACCTGCAGGATCCCTCCCGTGCCGACGACCTGACGCAGGAGACGTTCATCCGCGCGCTCGGCTCCCTGGGCCGATTCGCCGGCCGGTCCAGCGCACGCACCTGGCTGCTGTCCATCGCCCGGCGCACCGTGGTCGATCACATCCGCTACGAGACGTCGCGCCCACCGGCCGCCCATCACGACCACGATGAGACGCATCCGGCCGAACTCCATCATCGGCAGAGCCGCCATGAGGAGCAGGTCGAATGGGCCATGCTGATCGACGGCCTCGATCCGGAACGGCGCGAGGCCTTCCTCCTGACGCAGTTGCTCGGACTGTCCTATGCCGAGGCCGCCGAGGTCTGCGGCTGCCCGATCGGCACGATCCGCTCCCGGGTTGCCCGCGCCCGCGATGACCTGCTGGCCGCGCACACCGCGGACGAACGCAAATTCGGCTGACGGACAACCACTTTCGCGGTCAGACCCGCACGATCACCGACGACTGCGCGCCAGTTCGGCCAGCATCTCGTTGTATGCCTCGAGCTCGGTGTCCGCGTAGCGATCCGCGTGCCGATCCGCCCGCGCAGCCGCCCGCCGGTCGGTGCTCATCCACTGCGACACGAGGGCGATCACGACGATGACGACCGGGACTTCGCTGGTGCCCCAGGCGATTGCGCCGCCGAGGAACTGATCGTGCTGCAGGTCGGTCACCCATGGCAGGTCGAGGCTGCGATAGAAGTTCCCGCCGATGATCGAGGACATCGTCATCGTCGCAATGCCGAAGAACGCGTGGAACGGCATGACCGCGAACAACACCCCGAGCCGCGCGAGGAACGGCAGCCGACGCGGGCCCGGATCGATGCCGATGATCGACCAGTAGAAGAGATAACCGGTGACGAGGAAATGGATGCTCATCGCCTCGTGCCCCCAGTGATAGCGCACCAGCACGTCGAACAGCGGCGTGAAGTACACCCCGTAGAGCGACACCACGAACAGGATCAGCGAGACGATCGGGTGAGTGAGGAACCGGCTCAGCGGCGAGTGCAGCACCCTGGTGATCCACTCGCGGGGCCCGGGCAGCGCCCCTTTGGCGGCCGTGGGCAATGCCTGCAGGGCCAACGTCACCGGGGCACCCAGCACCAGGAGCACCGGGATGAACATGTTGAGCACCATGTGCTCCACCATGTGGACGCTGAACATCGCCATGCCGTAGGTGCGCAGCCCCGAACTCGACGTCACGATCAGCGACGCGCAGCCCAGCATCCAGGACAGCGTCCGCCAGCGCGACCAGGCCGTCCCTGCTCGGCTCAGCCGCCGAATCCCGATGACGTACAACACGATCGCGGCGGCCGCGGCCACGGCGATCAGCAGGTCGAAACGCCACATGCCCGCGATCGACGCCAGACCCGGCCGGTGCGTCAGCCGGTACCCGAGATAGACATCCCAGGCCGTGAAGCGATGCGCCAACAGCGCCGTTGCCGTGCGGGTGTCGGCGACCGCAACGCCCGCGTAGACCGCGAACCCGACGCCGATGGCCGACACCGAGGCGCCGCCGAGTCCGCCGCGCCGCCGCCCGATCAGATCGAGGCCGAGCAGCAGCACCAGTCCGGCAACGACCATGAGCGCCGCCAGACCGAACGCCGATGTCAGATGGTGCGGCGACACCAGGATCACGCCCAGCACCAGCGCATAGATCAGCGCGACGGCATTCGAGATCAGCACGACGAGACGGATCCGTCGCGCGGTCTGCGCCACGTCGGATGCCGCGGTATCCCGCGCCGACATCGCGGCGACCATCCGGACACCCATCGATATCGCGACGGCCAGGGCGAACACGATCGCCGCGGCGGTGCCGTAGTCGTGGTTCGGCCCCTGCCCGGCATTCCCGGCCACCGGCAGGGCGACCACCCCGATCGCCGCCGGCACCAGCAGCGGGACGTGGCTGGTCCAACTCAGGCCGAAGCGCGCGCAGATCGCGATCGCGGCGGCGCAGACCGCGGCCACCCCCCACGCGATGGCCTGCTCGGACGCGTCGATCAGCGGTCGCAGCACGGACGCATGCTCGGCCAGCCGACCCGCCGGCAGACCGGCGCGGTCGGCGGCGGTGATCACCATCATCGCGAGCGACACCACCGCCCAGGCCGGGGACGATCTTTCGATCAGCTGATGGGCGCGAAAGGTACCGACGTCGATCGACCCGTCCCGACCGGGACGCCCGGCGACGATCACGTAGATCAGCGCGCCCAGAACGAGCGCGCCGAGGCAGGCGCCGACGAAGTATCCGACGACCGCGGTGGTAGCGGTGAACACGCCCGGGTAGCTGTCGCCGGTCTCGCGATACTTTCCCGATCCGCAGATCTGGATACCCCAGGCGAGGGCGACAACCCCGGTGACGGCCAGGGCGGCGATCGCCGACGCGGGGCGTCGGCGCAAGAAGCGGATCACGCGGCGTCCGACCTCCGGGAGACGTGACCGACCGGACCGATATCCGTCGGGGACGCGAGGTCGTCGGTCACGTCGCCGCCACCGCTGTCGCTGCGCCACAGCATGATTGCGAAGACGACCGCCGCCAGGAGCGGGAGATGCGATGCCGCCCGCGCGGCCGTGACCTCACCGGCCACCAGATCGTGGAGCACATACGCCAGCAGGCAGGCGCAGTAGCCGACCAGGACGACCACGATGCCGGGCAGCGCCGCACGCCACCACGCGGCGACCATGCATGCGATGCCCAGCCCGAACATGATCGCGGTCGACTCGTTCATCAGGTGACGACCGTCGCCCATGCCGCCGCCATGGGACATGCCCATACCGAATCGCAGGCCTGCGGCCTGCGTGACGGCGAGCAGGACCACGACCAGCCCTGCCGCGCTCAGACCCCACCGGCCCAGCACCTCCAGGCGGCGGCGACGGACGTCGGCCGCCGACGGTCGCGGTTGCGTCTGCATGATCCGATCGGCCAATCCAGGATCGGGAGCGCCCAGCACCGAGTCGTCGGGCACGGTGAACCGGGCCGCCAGCAGGTACCAGCGCGCACAGTCGGCGCACTCCTCGAGATGCTCGTCGACGCGAGCCGCCGGCACCGGCTCGCGTTCGCCATCGATCCGGGCCGACAACGCCTCTCTGGCCACCGAGCACTTCATGGCTCCCCATTGTCCCTTCCGCCGCACGGCCTACTCCGCAGGCCCGCGTCTCCCGGTTCATGCAGGTGGAAGGCGCGTCACCATAGTTAGTCGGCAGCGGAGCCCGAACGGTTCCCGAGGGATGTCGGCCATTTCTTACGCGGGACGCATCACCGCAATCAGATCGCCCGGGGCGACCTCGGCGACCGTGCCGGAGATGACCAGCCGCTCGACGATGCCGCCGGTCTGCGTACCGATCGACGACTCCATCTTCATCGCCTCGATCGTGGCGATCGTGCCGCCCGGATCCACGCGGTCACCGGCGCCAACCAGCGGCTGCACCACGCCGCCGTACGGCGCCGCGACGTGCAGCGGATTCGTCGGGTCCGCCTTCTCGGCGCGCGGGATGTCCGCGGCGGTCGATCTGTCGAGGACCCGGACCGGGCGATGCTGGCCGTTGAACCGGAACATCACGGTGCGCATGCCTGCGGCATCCGGCTCCGAGATCGCCTCCAGCTCGATGAACACCTCGATGCCCGGCGACAGCCGCACACGGTGTTCTTCACCCGGATGCATGCCGTAGAAGTACAGCGAAGCAGGCAGCCGGTCCAATTGCCCGAATTCCGCGCGCCGGCCGTAGAACTGCCGCGCCGGCCCCGGGAACAGGATGTGGTTCAACGACACCCGACGTTCCAGCGATCCCGCGGGCAGCGCGGCCTGCTGTTCGTCCGTCACCGCCGCCGCGCCATTGGTGGCGGTTCGACCGGCCAGCGCCCGCGACCGCAGCGGCTCGGGCCAGCCGGCCGCCGGCGTACCCAACTCCCCTTCCAGGAAGCCGATCACCGAGTCCGGGATGTCATATGCCGACGGGTCCGCGGCGAAATCGTCGGCACTCACGCCGGCGCCGACCAGCGCCAGGGCCAGATCGCCCACGACCTTGGAGGTCGGGGTCACCTTGATGATGCGGCCGAGCAGGCGGTCGGCGTCGGCATACGCCTGCTCGATGTCCTCGAAACGGTGACTGAGGCCGAGGGCCTGCGCCTGCTGCCGCAGATTCGACAGCTGGCCGCCGGGGATCTCGTGCTTGTACACCCGCCCGGTCGGCGCCGCGATCCCCGATTCGAAGGGCGCGTACACCTGGCGTACCGCCTCCCAATACGGTTCCAGCGCGCACACCGCGTCCAGATCGAGCTCGGTCGGCCGGACGGTCCCCGCGCACGCGGCCACCAGTGCCGACATCGATGGCTGGCTGGTCCCGCCGGACAGCGGCGCGCTCGCCGCATCGACGGCGTCCACACCGGCGCCGATCGCGGCGAGATACGTACCCAGCTGCCCGCCCGCCGTGTCATGCGTATGCAGGTGCACCGGCAGGTCGAAGTTGCTCCGCAGCTCGTTCACCAAGGTGATCGCCGCGGCGGGACGCAGCAGACCCGCCATGTCCTTGATCGCGAGCATGTGGGCGCCGGCCTCGACGATCTGTTCGGCGAGCCGCAGGTAGTAGTCCAGCGTGTAGAGCTTCTCGCCCGGATGGCTGAGATCGCCGGTGTAGCACAGGGCCACCTCGGCCACCGGACCATCGCAGTCGCGCACCGCATCGATCGCCGTCCGCATCCGGTCGACGTTGTTGAGCGCGTCGAAGATTCGGAAGATATCGATCCCCGACGCCGCCGCCTCCTGCACGAAGGCCTTGGTGACCGCAGCCGGATACGGCTCGTATCCGACCGTGTTGTCGCCGCGCAGCAGCATCTGCAGACACAGGTTCGGCATCGCCGCGCGCAGCGTGTCCAGCCGCTCCCACGGATCCTCGTCGAGGAACCGCAGCGCCACGTCATATGTTGCGCCGCCCCAGCATTCGACCGACAGCAGCTGCGGAGTCAGCGCGGACACCGCGGGCGCCGCGACGGCCAGGCCCGAGGTGCGGATCCGGGTTGCGAGAATCGATTGGTGGGCATCGCGGAACGTGGTGTCCGTGACGGCGACCGCGTTCTGCACCCGCAACCGACGGCAGAACTCCTCGGGTCCGGTCTCCTGCAGCAATTGCCGGCTCCCTGACGCGGGGCTGCCCGACGGCAGCGTCGGCAGCTTGTCCCGCGGCCGCAGGGATGTCGGCCGCTCGCCGTGCGGTCGATTGACGACGACGTCGGCGAGATAGGTCAGCAGCCTGGTGCCGCTATCGGCCGAGGACGATGCCGCCAGCAGCTCCGGATGTCGTTCGATGAAAGCGGTGGTGAGCTTGGCGTCCCGGAAGTCGTTGCTCATCAACAACTCCCGCAGGAACGGGATATTGGTCGCGACGCCGCGGATCCGGAACTCCGTGATCGCCCGCAGGGCCCGCCGGCGGGACGCCTCGAAATCTGCGCCCCGGCAGGTGACCTTCACCAGCATCGAATCGAAATGCGCGGACACCTCGGTGCCCAGTCGAGCCGCGCCATCCAGACGGACCCCGTTGCCGCCCGGCGAGCGGTACGCGGTGATCCGTCCGGTGTCCGGCCGGAAACCGGCCGAGGGATCCTCGGTGGTGATCCGGCACTGCAGCGCGGCACCGTTGATACGAATCGAATCCTGGCGCAAGCCGATGTCGTCGAGTGTCTCCCCGGCGGCGATCCGCATCTGCGCGGCCACCAGATCGACACCGGTGATCTCTTCGGTCACCGTGTGTTCGACCTGGATCCGCGGATTCATCTCGATGAAGTAGTACGCCCCGGTCGCGTCCAGCAGGAACTCCACGGTGCCGGCCCCGCGATAGTGAATCGCCTCCGCGAATCGCACCGCATCATCGCAGATACGTTGCCGCAGCGCGGGATCCAGGTTCGGGGCCGGCGCCAGCTCCACGACCTTCTGGTGACGGCGCTGCACGCTGCAGTCACGCTCGAAGAGATGGATGACATTGCCGGCGCCGTCGGCGAGGATCTGCACTTCGATATGTCGCGGCTCGACCACCGCCTGCTCGATGAACACGGTGCCATCGCCGAAGGCCGACAACGCCTCTCGGGATGCCGCGGCGACCGCCTCGGCGATCTCCTCCGGGGCTTCCACTCGGCGCATACCACGACCACCGCCGCCTGCGACCGCTTTGACGAAGAGCGGATACCGCATCTCCGCCGTCTGCGTTATCAGGTCGTCGACGTCATCTGACGGTGCCGTGGATGCCAGCACCGGCAGTCCCGCCGACTTCGCGGCGGCGATGGCCGTGGACTTATCACCGGTCAGCCGCAGGATGTCGGCGTCCGGACCGATGAAAGCTATTCCCGCCGCGGTGCATTCGGCCGCGAGCTGGGGGTTTTCGGAAAGAAATCCGTAACCCGGGTAGACCGCGTCGGCGCCGGCCGACTGAGCCGCGTCGACCACCTCGGGCACCGAAAGATAGGCCCGCACGGGGCGGCCGCGCTCACCGATCTCATACGACTCATCGGCACTGGTCCGATGATCGGAATGCCTGTCTTCCCAGGGATATATCGCGACGGTATCCGCACCGAGCTCATGGGCGGCCCGGATAGCACGTACCGCGATCTCGCCACGATTGGCGATCAGGATCTTGCTGAACATCAGACGGCGACTGCCCGCTGCGGTACGCCCGCGTATTCGGCCAGCGGACGGATGAGCGAGTTGGCCGCGGTCTGCTCCATGATGTGCGCGGTCCACCCGGTGATCCGGCTCATCACGAAGATCGGGGTGAACATCGGGATGTCGAAGCCCATCAGGTAGTAGGCCGGACCGGTCGGGAAATCCAAATTCGGCTTGATGCCCGTGGCGTCGCCCATCTCCTTCTCGAGCGCCCCGTAGATTTCGAGCCAGCGCCGATCGCCGTAGTGCTCGGTCATCTCGACGAAGGACGCCTTCATCGTCGGCACCCGCGAGTCGCCGTTCTTGTAGACCCGGTGACCGAAGCCCATGACGACATCCTTGCGAGAAAGCTTGTCGCGCATCCATTCCCGTGCGGTGTCTGCGACCGATCGGCTCGGGTCGGCCTGATGCAGAGCCTCGATGGTCAGCATGTCATGCATGACGGCCTCGTTCGCGCCGCCATGCAGCGACCCCTTGAGGGCGCCGATGGCCGCGGTGACCGCGCTGTAGATGTCCGAACGGGTGGAGGTGACGACCCGAGCCGCGAAGGTCGACGCGTTGAAACTGTGCTCCGCGTACAGGATCATCGAGCTGTTGAATGCCTTGACGACGGCCGGGTCGGGCACCTCGCCGAAGCACATCCGCAGGAAGTTCTCCGAGTAGCCGAGGTGGCTGTGCGGCGCAATGGGATCCAGTCCCTGCCTGCGACGCATGTCGGCGGCGACCACCGTCGGCAGCACCGCGAACATCCGCAGCGCTTTGGCGAAATTCGCCGACTCGCTGGGATCGTCCTCTTCGTCGTCCTCGGCGCCCAGATAGCTGATCGCGGTCCGCACGACGTCCATCGGGTGACAGGTCTCGGGCAGGTGTCCCAGCAGCGACGCCAGCGAGCGCGGCACGCGCCGCGACGCCCGCTCCCGCTCACAGAGCAGCGCCAACTGCTGCGGGCTCGGTAATTCGCCATGCCAGAGCAGGTATGCGACCTGCTCGAAGCTGCAATGCTCCGTGAGATCCTGCACCGGATAGCCGCGGTAGGTCAGCGTGTTGGTCTCGGCGAAGACCTTGGAGATGGTGCTGGTGTCGGCGACGACGCCGGCCAAGCCCTTCTTGATGGGTGCTTCGGTGGTCGTCATGCCCCGGCCTCCAGTTGGAAGTTGAACAGTGATTGGTCGAAGTCGTTGTAGCGCTGGTAGTTCAGGCGTTCGTACAGTTCGCTGCGATGCTGCATCTGGTCCAGCAGCGCCTCCTGGGTGCCGGACTCGCGGATCTCCACAAGGCCCTGCTCGGCGGCGAACATCGCCAAGCGCAGCGTGGTGACCGGGTAGATCACCGCGTTGAACCCGATGTCCTGCAACCGCTTTGCCGGGATCAGCTTCGACTTGCCGAACTCCGTCATGTTCGCCAGCAGGGGAACATCCACCGCCGCACGGAAGGCCGCGAACTCCGATTCGTCGGCGAGCGCCTCGGTGAAGATGAGGTCGGCGCCGGCGTCCCGGTAGGCCTTGGCGCGCTGGATCGCGGCGCCGAGACTCTCGACACCGCGCGCATCGGTGCGCGCACAGATCACGAAATTGTTGTCCCGCCGCGCGTCGACCGCGGCGCGAATCCGCTGCACCATCACGTCCGTCGGCACCACGGCCTTGCCGTCGAGATGGCCGCAACGCTTGGGGTTGACCTGATCCTCCAGGTGGAGGCCGGCCAGCCCCGCATCCTCCAGGAACGACACCGTGCGCGCGGCCGACATCGGCTCACCGAATCCGGTGTCGGCGTCGATGAGGGCGGGAAGCTCTGTCGCCCTGGCGATCTGCCGACCGCGTTCGGTCACCTCGGAGAGCGTCGTGAGCCCGATGTCGGGCAGTCCGAGATCGGCCGAGATCACCGCGCCCGAGATGTACACCCCCTCGAAGCCGGCCCGCTCGACGGACTTGGCCACGAGCGGCGAGAACGCGCCCGGCAGCTGCTGAATCACGCCAGATGCCAGACCTTTTCGGAACGCGACGCGCTTTTCTTCCGGCGTCGCGACCGATGACAGCAGTCCACTCATCAGAACAGTCCTTCCGGCAGCTTCGGCGCAGTGGCGAGAACGTCATCGCGCACCGCGACGGTCAGCTGCTCGAGCTCGCCCGGAGCCAACGACCGCAGGTTCGCCGCCGCGGCCAGGAACCGCTCCTGTTCGGCATCGTCGACGACGCCCTCGGCCAGCACCCGGAACTTGTTGACGTACTGCTCACGCGCGAACGGCCGGGCGCCCAGCGGATGCGCATCGGCGACCGCCAGCTCGTCCTCGATGGTCTCGCCGCTCTTGAGGGTGACGACGGCACGCGCGCCGAACGCCTTCTCCGCGGGGTCGGTCGAGTGGTAACGACGCGTCCACTCGGGATCCTCGACCGTCGAGATCTTGTTCCACAGCTCGACCGTGTCGGGGCGCTGCGCGCGCTCGGGCGCATAGGACTTCTGGTGATGCCAGGTGCCGTCCTGCAACGCGACCGCGAAGATGTACATCACCGAGTGATCGAGGGTCTCGCGCGAGGCCGTCGGGTCGAACTTCTGCGGATCGTTCGATCCGGTACCGATCACCACGTGGGTGTGGTTGCTGGTGTGGAGGACGATCGAGGCGATCTGGTCGAGATCCCCGATGCGGTCCCGCATCCGCCGGGCCAGATCGATCGGGGCCTGGCTCTGATACTCGGCCGAATGCTCCTTGGTGTACGAGTCCAGGATCGCGCGTTTGGCCTCGCCCGGGCCCGGCAGCGGCACCCGGTAGCGGGCTTCGGGGCCGTCCAGCATCCACGCGATGACGCCGTCCTCGCCCTCCCAGATCGGGGCCGGCGAGCCCTCGCCGCGCATCGCCCGGTCGACCGACTCGATGGCGACCTTGCCGGCCCATGCGGGGGCGTACGCCTTCCAGCTCGAGATCAGGCCCTTGCGGGACTGTCGAGTGGCCGTGGTGAGGTGCAGGGCCTGACCGATCGCCTGATAGATCGTGGGGACGTCCAGGTCGAGCAAGGTGCCGATACCGGCCGCCGCGCTCGGTCCCAGGTGCGCGACATGATCGATCTTGTTGCCGTGCAGGCAGATCGCCTTCACGAGATCGATCTGGATCTCGTAGGCGGTGGCCAGGCCGCGGACCAGTTGCTCGCCACCGATTCCCTTGTGCTGGGCGGCTGCCAACACGGGCGGGATGTTGTCGCCGGGGTGCGAGTACTCGGCCGCCAGGAAGGTGTCGTGGAAGTCCAGCTCGCGGACGGCGACGCCGTTGGCCCAGGCGGCCCATTCCGGCGAGAACCGGCCGGGGACGCCGAACACGGTCGCGCCCGGCTTATACGGATGGGTCAGCGCCTGCTGCCGGGCGGCGGTCACGGGGCGACGGATGACCGAAGCGGCCGAGACCGCGGCGTTGTCGATGACGCGGTTGATGATCATCTCGGCGGTGTCGTCACCGACCGCCACGGGGTCGGCGGCGACCTCAGCGATCTTCCAGGCGAGATGTTCGGTGGTCGGGAACTCTTCGGCCGACCGGCGGGTACGTACGTCATGGATCTGCATGATTTGCACGTTACGCAGCGCGCAAGATCCGGGAAACCCGTTGCAAATGCGTATTCCAGCGTATTTTCGCCAAGCATTTTGCAAACGTTGTGGACGCGTATTCTGAGACAATGGCCAAGACGTTCATCGGCGCCCGATTGCGACGGTTGCGCGCCGAACAGTCGTTGTCACAGGCGCAGCTGGCCCGCTCCGTCGGCCTGTCGACCAGCTACGTCAACCAGCTCGAGAACGACCAGCGTCCGGCGACCGTCCCCGTGCTGATGAAGCTGACCGCCGCGTTCGAGGTCGACCTGCATTACTTCGCCGCGGATTCGGATGCGCGCCTGCTCGCCGATCTGACTCAGTTCTTCCATGAACATCCCGAACTGGGCAACACCGCGGACGCCGACATCGAGGAGCTGGTCTCCCGCATGCCGTCGGTGGCCCGCACACTGTTGACGTTGAGCCGCAACCAGATTCGACCCGATGCCGAGCAGACCACCGCCTTCGAACAGGTCCGCGATCTGTTCTACGACCGCGACAACCACATCGGCCCGCTCGACGATGCCGCCGAGGAACTGTTCACCGATGCGGGCCTTGCCGTCGGCGGCCTCGACATCCAGCTGGCCGACCTGCTGCGTTCCCGCTACGACATCACCACCGCGATCGAACCCGCGCCGCGCGGCGACTCGACGACGCGCCGCCGCTACGACCCGCGGTCCCGGGTGCTGACGCTTGCCCAGCACCTGCAGCCCGGCCAGCGCGCGTTCGAACTCGCCACCCAGCTCGCCTATCTGAGCCAGTCGGAGCTGATCGAACGCGAAATCTCCGCGGCGCGCGGACTCGCCCCGTCGTCGCTGTCGGTGGCGCGGGTCGGTCTGGCGAACTACTTCGCGGGCGCGCTGGTTCTTCCCTATGGCCGGTTCCTGGCCGCCGCCGAGTCGGCTCGCTATGACATTGACACCCTCTGCCGTGAGTTCGAGGTGGGCTTCGAGACCGTGTGCCACCGGTTGTCGACCCTGCAGCGTTCCGGCCAGCGCGGCGTGCCGTTCTTCTTCATCCGTACCGACCGGGCCGGCAACATCTCGAAACGGCAGTCGGCCACCGCCTTCCACTTCTCCCGGGTCGGCGGCAGTTGTCCGCTGTGGGTGATTCACGAGGCGTTCTCGACACCGGGCCGGCTACGCAGGCAGGTAGCGGAGATGCCGGACGGGCGGACCTATCTATGGGTGGCCCGGACCACCACCCCGTCCGGCAGCAGCTTTCTCAAGCCGGAGAAGACCTTCTCCATCGGTCTCGGCTGCGACATCGTCCATGCCCGCAAGCTGATCTATTCGGTCGGCCTCGATATCAGCGACCGGTCGACCGTGGTGCCCATCGGTCCCGGCTGCAAGACCTGCGAACGCAACGACTGCCCGCAGCGCGCCTTCCCGCAGCTGCATCATCCGATCGCGGTATCCGACGACCTCAGCAGTACGCTTCCGTACTCCTGATAGCTACAGCGCTCCCACGACTACAGTGCCTGACGATTACAGGTCTGCGGCGCCGGCGGTCGCTCGCCGGACTGTCTCGACAGCACGATGCCGGCGATGGTGACCGCGCCGACCGTCAGCACTGCCCCGAGCAGCATCGCCGACGCCTCCCCCGGTCTGAGCAGATGCAGCTGTTCGCCCAGCGCCGCCGCGCCGATGGGCACGCCGAGCTGTCCGCTGGCCAGCACCGATACCAGCGGCGGCTGTCGCAGCAATACCGGAACCAGATGGGCGGCCAGCGCCCCCGCGCCCAGCGCCACGCCGACCCCGATCATCGCCGGGTGGGTACCCAGCTCCCGCAGGTTGATCGAGGCGCCGAGCCAGACGAAGAAGAGTGGCCCGAAGAAGCCGTCGGCGACCGCGAACAGCTGACTCGCCAAACGCTGCGGTTCGCCGATCGCCGCCACGGCCAGCCCGCAGCCGAAGCCCGCCAGCATGATGGACACATGGGTCCAGGTCGCCAACGCGGCGACCGCGAACACCAGCACCAGGCTGATCCGCAGCTCCAGTTCCAGCTTCCGCCGCGTCGACAGAACGTCGAGCCGGTCGAACCGGCCGGCTTTCTGGATCCAGCGCAGCACCAGGTAGATGGCCATACAGGCGACGATGACCGCGCACGCCCCCAGCGCAGCGCGGCCGGCGTGCTTCGGATCGATCGCCAGCGGCAGCGCCACGATGCAGATCGTGTCGGCCAGGGCGACCTGCGGAACCATCCGCAGGACCGCATCCCCGGACAGTCCCAGCGAATCCACCACCGGCAGCACCAGCGCCGCCGACGAGGAGGCCATCAGCACCGCATAGAGCACTGCGTGACCGGTACCGAACGCGGTGGCGATGGCGACGCCGAGCGCCGCGGGCGGCCGCCGCAACCAGGACGAGCCGGATCGTGCCCGATTTGAGGCCGCCGATCACCCCCGGATCGCGCAGCGGAACATGCGTTCCGGCGACGAACATGACCAGAGCGAATCCGACATCGGCAAGAAACGTGAAGGTCGCGTCGCCGGTATGCAGAACGTCGAAGCCGGTGCGCCCGAAGACCGCGCCCGCGGCCAGCTCGCCGATGACGATCGGCATGGTGAGCCGCCTCGGCACCGCCAGCAGCGGTCCGGCCAGTCCCAGCACCACTACCAGCGCCAACGTCTCGAACGACATCTTCATAGCGTGCCATCGGCAACCGGCGGACACCCGCGAAATCTCGCAGGGTGACTGAGGAGTGCGTATCGGCGACCGCCCGGAAATGTTACCAAATGTGACGCGCATCACATTCACTATCTGGCCACTGCAAACACCCGGTTCATTCGCCTCATTCACGGTCGTCGGTGGAAATCAGACACCCCTTGTGCCTACGGTCGAATGACGCGGAACGCAGCTCATACGAAACTGATTGGTACAATGGTGATCTACTTTGAACGACGACAGCACGCCCGTGCAGGGCGACATAGCTCTGACTCATCCCACCGCCGCCGACGGCGCTGATCTCTACCGAATCGCTCGCGATTCACAGACCCTTGATCTCAACTCGTCGTACTCATACGTGTTGTGGTGCAACGATTTCGGCGAGAGCTCCGTGGTCGCCAGGTCCGGCGGCGAGGTGGTCGGCTTCATCACCGGCTACCGGCGGCCGACCCAGACCCTGATGATCTGGCAGGTCGCCGTGGACGCCCGTTTCCGGCGGCGCGGCTTGGGACTGACTATGCTCGAATGGCTCGCCGACGCGGCCGCGCGATACGAACCGCGTGAGCTGATCGTCGAAACCACTGTGGCGCCGGACAATGCCGCCTCGCGCGCGATGTTCGCCAAGTTCGCCGAACGGCGCGCCATGGACCTGGAAGAACTACCCGGGTTCGGTGCGGAACTGTTCCCGGATGACCACGAGCCCGAACCGCTGCTCCGCATGACACCCGTCGCGAGGCCATTGACTGCGACGGATTCCGAGACCATCGATTCCACGACAACTACAACAGTCCAAGGGACACAACATGTCTGATAGTGCTCTGATCACACCGACCCTGCCCGACGTCATCGAGCGTCGCGAATCCCGGGTCCGCAGCTATTGCCGGAACTGGCCGACGACCTTCGTCTCGGCGTCGGGATCGTGGATGGTCGACAACCGCGCCGACCGCTACCTCGACTTCTTCTCCGGAGCCGGCGCACTCAACTACGGGCATAACAACCCGCTGCTCAAGGCCGAGCTGGTGGACTACCTCGTGTCCGACGGCGTACTGCACGGGCTCGATATGGCGACGGCGGCCAAGGCCGAGTTCCTCGAAGAATTCGAGAACACGATCCTGACCCCGCGCGGACTGGACTACAAGATTCAGTTCCCGGGCCCGACCGGCACCAATGCGGTCGAGGCGGCGCTCAAGCTGGCCCGCAACATAACCGGCCGCGAAGCGATCATAAGCTTCACCAACGCCTTCCACGGTATGACGCTGGGCTCGCTCGCCGTGACGGGCAACTCGATGAAGCGTGCCGGCGCCGGCGTCCCGCTGGTGCACTCGACGCCGATGCCCTACGACGGCTACTTCGACGGCGCCACCGAGGACTTCCACTGGATGGAGAAGGCGCTCGACGACGAGGGCGGCGGCCTCAACCGGCCCGCCGCGGTGATCGTCGAGACCGTGCAGGGCGAGGGCGGCGTGAATGTCGCACGCGCCGAGTGGCTTCGGTCCCTGCAGAAGCTGTGCCGCGACCGTGAGATCCTGCTCATCGTCGACGACGTGCAGATGGGCTGCGGCCGGACCGGATCGTTCTTCTCCTTCGAGGAGGCTGGAATCGAGCCGGATATCGTCACGCTGTCCAAGTCGATCAGCGGCTACGGCCTGCCCATGGCGCTCACCCTCATCCGCCCGCATCTGGACCTGTGGTCGCCCGGCGAGCACAACGGCACCTTCCGCGGCAACAACGCCGCCTTCGTCACCGCCCGCGCCGCGCTCGAACACTTCTGGCGCACCGACGAATTCAGCACCGCCGTGCAGCGCAAGGGTGCGCTGCTGCACAGTCTGCTCAGCGAACTCGCGCACACCGACGACAAGATCTCCGTCCGCGGACGCGGCATGGTGCAGGGCATCGTCTTCGAAGAACCCGGTCGCGCCAAGGAGGTCTGCCGGCATGCGTTCGCCCGCGGCGTCCTCGCCGAGACGTCGGGCCCCAAGGACGAAGTGGTCAAACTGCTTCCGGCCCTGACCATGTCCGACGAACAGCTGCACATGGGTGTCTCGATCATCGCCTCCGCGATGACCGAGACCGCCAAGACGGGAGAGGTGACCGCCCAGTGATCGTCCGCACCACCGCCGAAATCACCGGTACCGAACGCGATGTCGCCGCCGAGGACTGGCGCAGCAAGCGCATCGTCCTCGCCGACGACGGCGTCGGCTTCTCGTTCCACGAGACCACGATCGCGCCCAACACCGTGCACGAGTTCCATTATCGCAACCACATCGAGGCGGTGTGGCTCGTCGAGGGCACCGGCACACTGACCGATCTCGACAACGGCCAGACCTACGATCTCGCACCGGGATCGATGTATCTGTTGAACGGCCATGAACGCCATCAGGTCGCTACCACCACCAAGATGCGCATGCTGTGTGTCTTCAACCCGCCGGTCACCGGCCGGGAAGTACACGACGAGACGGGCGCCTACGCCGCACCCGCGGACACGTGAATCGCACAAAACTCCATCGCGCCATCGCCGCCTCGGCGATGGGCAACGCCACGGAGTGGTATGACTACGGCGTCTACGCGGCCACCACCACGTACCTGACCCACGCCTTCTTCCCCACACTCGGAACCGCTTTCACAATGCTCGGGTACGCTATCTCGTTCGTGCTCCGGCCGTTGGGCGGGTTCGTCTGGGGACCGCTCGGCGATCGGATCGGTCGGCGGCCCGTCATGGCGATCACCATTGTGCTGATGGCCCTGTCCACCACCCTCATTGGCGTGCTACCGACCTGGGCGGTGGTGGGCGCGGCCGCCCCACTGCTGCTGATGCTGCTGCGCGTCATCCAGGGGTTCTCGACCGGCGGCGAATACGGCGGCGCCGCAACGTTCATGGCCGAATACGCGCCGGACGGCAAGCGCGGGCGATACGGATCGTTCCTAGAGTTCGGCACCCTCACCGGCTTCGTCGGCGGGTCGGGGTTCGTCCTTATCCTGGACGCGACCCTGTCAGCCGACCAGATGCAGGATTGGGGTTGGCGCATCCCCTTCTTGATCGCACTACCGATGGGCCTGATCGGCTGGTACCTGCGCACCAAACTGGACGACCCGCCCCTGTTCGAGACCACCAAGGAGCACGGCGCCGTTGCCGGCTCCGCCTGGCACCGTCTGGTCGAGCTATTCGTGAACTACCGGCGCCCGATCATCGTGATGGGCATGCTGGTGATCGCCCTCAACGTCGCCAACTACACACTGCTGACTTATCAGCCGACGTATCTGAAGCAGACCATCGGCATGACCGAGACCCAGGGGCAGGTGGTGATCATCATCGGCGAAGTGCTGATGATGGCCTGCATCCCCTTCTGCGGCGCGCTTTCCGACCGGATCGGCCGCAAACCGATGTGGTGGTTCAGCCTCGTCGGCCTACTGGTCTTCGCGCTGCCGATGTATTGGCTGATGGGGCAGGGACTAGGCTGGGCGATAGTCGGTTTCGTCGTCCTCGGCCTGCTCTACATCCCGCAGCTGTCGACGATCTCGGCGACCTTCCCGGCGATGTTCCCCACGCAGGTCCGCTACACCGGCTTCGCCATCTCCTACAACGTCTCGACGGCCGCATTCGGCGGCACCGCTCCTCTGATCAACGAGCGCATGGTGGATGTCAGCGGATGGAACCTGTTCCCCGCGGCATACATGATGGCCGCCTGCGTGATCGGCTTGTGCGCGATGCCGTTCCTGATCGAGACCGCGGGGGCATCCATCCGCGGTACCGAGATCCCCGCCGCCGACACCGAACCTGAACTGGCCGAACGCGGCGGATGAGTGGGCTAGGGTCGGCAGCATGAGCATTGGCCCGATCGATATCGCCGAGGACTGCATCTTCTGCGCGATCGGTTCCGGCTCCGCGCCCGCCACCAGGGTCGCCGAGGACGATCTGACGTTGACGTTCATGGATATTCATCCGGCGACGCCGGGGCACATGCTGGTCATCCCGAAGCGGCACAGCGACGATCTGCTCGGCACCGCGCCCGACGACCTGGCCGCCATGGCACTCAGCGCGCAGCGGGCCGTCGGCGCCGCCAAGACCGCGCTCGGCGCCGACGGCGTCAACCTGCTCAACTGCACCGGCCCCGTGGCCTGGCAGTCGGTGTTCCACGTCCACCTGCACGTCATCCCCCGCTACCGCGATCGCGGCAAGGACCGGCTCGTGCTGCCGTGGCAGCCGAACGTTCCGGGTCATCCGGAAACGCTTGCGGCGCTGGGCAGCCGGCTGCGAGACGGGCTCAGCTAGGGCACAGATCCAGGGGCTCAGGTCTAGGGGTGCGGACCTGGGCTAGATCGCCCGGCGGATAGCCCCGTCGCGACGCAGGTCCGCGATCGACTTGTATCCGTCGATCGCCATCAGCAGATCGGCCTCGGCAAGCATCGACCGAATATGGTGCACCAGAGCGTCTTCGCCGCCGACCGCCAAGGCGTATGCGTACGTGCGCCCCAGCCCGACCGCGGTCGCGCCGAGGGCCAGCGCCTTGATGACATCCGAACCACTGCGGACCCCGGAGTCGAAGAGCACCGGCTTGTCGCCGGCCGCGGCCACCACGTCCGGCAGCAGCTCCAGCGCGGACAGCCCGCCATTGGCCTGGCGCCCACCGTGATTGCTGCAGTAGATGCCATCCACGCCGAGATCCAGGGCGCGCCGCGCGTCGTCGGGATGGCAGATGCCCTTGGGGACGATCGGCATGTCGGTGACGCTGCGCAGCCATTCGAGGTCGTCCCAGGTGACCGACTTGCCGAAGATCAGCGCCCACATCAGCGCCGCCGCCTGCGGATCCTCGGCCGGCGGCTTCGCCAGTTTGTTCAGGAAGTTCTCGTCGGTCAGGTAGTTGGAGATGCACATGCCGCGCAGCTGCGGGAAGTTCGAGGTGTTCAGGTCGCGCGGCCGCCAGCCCGGGGTCCACGTGTCGAGGGTGACGACGATGCCCTTGTAGCCTGCCTTCTCGGCCCGCCGCACGAAGCTCAGTGCCAGCTCCCGGTCCTTGGGCATGTACAGCTGGAACAACCCCGGAGTCTGCTGATGGATCGCCCCGGTGTCCTCCACCGGGTCCATCGACAGCGTCGACTGCACGGCCGCCACCCCGGTAGCCTCCGCCGCGCGGGCAACCGCCAGATCGCCGTGGAAGTCCTGCGAACAGATGCCGATCACCCCGATCGGCGCCAGGAACAGGGGGTTCGGCAGCGTCATGCCGAACATCTCCACCGACAGGTCGCGTTCCTCGGCGCCAACGCACATCCGCGGCACGATCCCCCACTTGGTGAACGCGGAGACGTTGACCCGCTGGGTGTGCTCGTCCCCGCAACCACCCGCCACATACGACCAGATCCACGGCGGGAGCACCTGTTCGGCCTTGCGCTCCAACGATTCGGCGTCGACCGGGTAGCGGGGCACCTCGCCGCGCAGACCGGCGAGATAGATCTCGAGTTGGAAGTTCCCGTACGGCATCGTCATGCAGTCACCCTAGCGAGGCGCGGCGATCATCCGGTGCAATACGTGGCCTCGGCGGCGGCCACCATCTGCGGCGCGGCGGCCTTCGCCGCTGCGGCACCGAGAGTCGGCGTCAGAACGCCCGCCGTGTATGAGATGGCCGACTGGGGCGGGATATTCGATGCCCGCAGCTCGCAGATCGACGCGCCCACCGAGAGCGCGGTTTCCGAATCGATGTGCACGCCCGCCCGATTCAGTGCGGCGAGGTAGCGGTTCGCCTTCGCGGGCGCCGGTGACGTCGGCATCGACGACATCTCCGACGGCGGAATCTGCGCCGGCGCGCTGGGCAGCTGCTGCGACGGGGGCATCGCCGACGTGGGCGCCACCGGCGACGTCGTGGCGGGGGGCGTCGACGATGTTGCGGCGCCGATCGAGGGCGTCGACGAGACCGGTTGGCCCGCCGAGTGATTGGCACCGCACGCCGCGACAGCGAGTACGACCAGTACTGCCGCTGCCGCCGCGAGGGCCCGGAGACGCGGTGCGAATCGCACTAGGCGAAGAATCCCTGGCTTTTCGCGGTCCACACGGCGTTCTGCCAATACGGCCAGTCATGCAGACCGGAGATCGGGAAGTCGGTGGTGACCGGCACCCCCAGGAGGAACGCCCCGGTCTGGAAGAGATGGGTCTGCGCCGATGCCAACAGCTCCAGCGGTGCGCCCTCGAGGAGCAGCGCCGGGTTCTGCAGCAACGCCTGCGGGGTGGCCGTGAAACCCGGAATGCCGCTGCCGGTGTAGATGAACAGCTTCGTCGACCGCAGCTGGTTGAGCTGCCACAGGGGATCGTTCTGGAACCATCGGATGCTCCACGGCGGACCCCACATGCAATCCACGTTCATGGCGGGTGTGCCGCCATCGAGCGCCGGCTCGACCATCGCGGCGCGAATCGCGGTACGCATCAGCGGCGCCGTCAGGTTCAGCAGTCCCGACATCGATCCGGCGCTGCCGTAGTTCTGCGGCTCGGTCGCGGCGAAGATCAATGCGGAGCTACCGCTCATGGACACGCCCATGATCGCGTACTTGCCGGAGGGCCCGCGCAGGCCACGCTGATCCATCGCCGACACCAGGCTCTTGCCGATCACGCAGCCCCATTTGTACGTGTACGTCTGGTGACTGAAGTTGTCCGGAGCGTTCCAGTCGGTATAGAAGCTCTCGTAGCCGCCGACAGGTTCGACCACGTTCACGCCGCGATCCGCGAGGTCCGCGACGTTGGTGTTGTGCTCCCAGCCGCTCATGTCATCGGTGGCCCGCAACCCGTCCAGCAATACAACGGTTTTCGCGTTTCCGGGTCGGGTCCACGCGCGCACCTTGACCGTCCCCGGCGGGCCGCCCGGCGACTGGCTCGGCATTCCGCACGAGTTGATCCACCACGTCTGCGCGACCGGGGCGGCGGTCGCCACGCCACCGCCGAATGCCATCCCCGCTACGCCCACCAGCATCACGACTGCCATCAGCCGCGCAGTCCACGCACTTCCGTTACCCACCCGCACCCCTTCACGCACGACGCACCGCAAATGCGCCACGAATACCGAGATGGACTGTAACCCAATCAAATCCGGCCACCTGCGACAATTCCGACAAAGGCCCCGGGCCCATTTCCGGCGGCGACCGCACGACCCGTGCAGACGCGGGAGGAATCGCACAAAACCGCCCCTCTTTGTGACTCATATCACCGATGTCACGTTTCCCGTGGCCACGGTGTCTTATGTGCAGCCCCACACGAACGGCGGGGATCGAGCAACCGAGGGAGACGACATGACCAGCGACCGAGACAGCACGAGCCGAGTCATCGTGGTGGGCGGCGGATATGCCGGCGTTATGGCGGCCAACCGCCTCACCCAGCGCGATGATGTCACGGTGACCCTGATCAATCCCCGGGCGCAGTTCGTCGAGCGGATCCGGCTGCACCAGCTGGCCGCCCAGACGCATCCCGCGGTGCATGACATGCGCGAGGTGCTCGCGCCCGATGTCGAACTGGTCGTCGGCTCCGTCGAGCTCATCGATACCGCCTCGCGGACGGTCGCGGTCGGCGGCGACATCCTCGACTACGACTATCTGGTCTATGCCGTCGGCAGCCACAGCTCCGATGTCGACGTCCCAGGAGTCCGCGAGCACGCATACCCGGTCTCGACGCTCGAACAGGCGCAGCGACTGCGCGCCGCGCTCGCGGACACCCCCGAGTCGGCGCCCGTGACGGTCGTCGGCGCCGGCCCGACCGGCATCGAGACCGCCGCCGAACTGGCCGACGCCGGGCGCGCGGTGACCCTGGTCTGCGGCCGGGTACTGGGGCCGTACCTGCATCCGCGGATCCGTCGAGGAATCGCAAAACGACTGCGCCGCATGGGCGTCACCATCGTCGACGGTGCGGGGGCCACCGTGACCGCGGTCGCCGCCGACTCGGTCGACCTGGCCGACGGAAATCAGATCACCAGCGCGCTGACGATCTGGGCAGCCGGCTTCGCGGTTCCCGAGCTGGCACTGCGCAGCGGACTGAGCACCGACGAGGCCGGACGACTCCTCACCGACGAGACGCTGACCAGCGTCGATGACGATCACATCGTCGCGGCCGGCGACTGCGCGGCACCGTCGGCGCTGCCGTACCGGATGAGCTGCCAGGCGGCCAATCAGCTCGGCCCGCAGGCCGCCGACACCGTGCTGCGGCGGATCGACGGCGAGGAGCCCGGCCCGGCCCTGGTCGGTTTCGCCGGTCAATGCATCAGCCTCGGTCGCCGGTACGGCACCTTCCAGTTCTCGCGCCGCAACGATGTCGCCGTGCCGCTGCACGTCGGCGGCCGGGTCGGTGCGAGGCTGAAGGAGCTGGTCTGCAAGAGCACGGTCGATGGGCTGCGGCACGAGGCCGATAAGCCCGGCCGGCGCCTGGTACGGATGCGCGATCCGCACCGCGACGCCGCTCTGGCGGAGCGGAACTCGGCGTCCACGCTGCAGGCGGCGCGATGACCTCGACCGAAATCTTTGTCTCCCACCGCAATCTACTGTTCACGGTCGCCTACGAGATGCTCGGCTCCGCGGCCGACGCCGAGGACGTGCTGCAGGAGAGCTGGCTGCGGTGGAACAAAGTCGATCTGGACCAGGTGGATGACCACCGCGCCTACCTGGTCCGGATCGTCACCAGGCAGGCGCTCAATCGGCTGCGAACCCTCAAGCAGCGCAAGGAATCTTATGTCGGGCAGTGGCTGCCCGAGCCGCTGCTGACCGCACCCGATGTGGCCGACGACGTCGCCCTGGCCGACAGCGTGTCGATGGCGCTGATGGTGGTGCTCGAGACGCTCTCCCCCACGGAGAGAGCGGTATTCGTGCTTCGCGAGGCGTTCGGTCTCGGGTATGACGAGATCGCCCGGTCGGTCGAGAAATCACCGGCGGCGGTGCGGCAGATCGCCCATCGGGCGCGAGCGCATGTCGATGCCCGGCGACCGCGCGCGACCGTGTCGGCATCCGAGGCACGGGCGGCGCTGGATTCGTTTCAGACCGCCATCGAATCGGCGGATCTGCAGGGGCTGCTCGATGTGCTGTCCCCCGGTGTCACCATCGTCGGCGACGGCGGCGGCGTCAAGCAGGCGGCTCCGCGGCCGATCGTGGGCGTCGACAAGGTGACGCGATTCTTCCTCGGCGGCCTGGCCCGGTTCGATGTCACGCTGACGACCGAACCCATTGTGATCAACGGCAATCCGGCGCTCTCCTGCTACGTCGACGGCGAGTTCGACGGCGTCCTCGCGGCCCGCGTGGAGGACGGACTGATCACCGAGCTGTACTACGTCCGCAATCCGCACAAGCTGACGCGGATCGATTCGGCGATCGAGCTCACCCTGCGCTGATCGTCAATGCGCCGTCGCGTAGGTCGCCGCGTCGGTCCGGAATTCCGGCTTCCCATACTCGGCCAGCCGACGCCGGATCAGGCCGACGAGATAGCGGTCGATAACCGGCCGCAACCGCGGAAACCGCAGCGCGAACCGGACGGCGAAGAAGCGACCCGAGATGAACGGAATGGTGATCGCGATCCGCGCGAAGTCTGTGGCCGTGATGTCGACTCCCATGCGGGCCGCCGCCCTCCGGTCGCCGTGGCAGAACGCCTGCGTGAAAGCCATCTTGCTGTAGCTCTTTTCGACGGCATCGGCGGCGCGATCGAAACGGGTCCTGTCCGACCGCAGGTAGGCCGCCATCGTCGAGCGAACCAACGCACCGCAGGTCTCGTCGTCGAATCCATCGCGCAGCAACGCCGCTCGTGCATGCAGCATGTCGACGATCTCCTGCGGCTCCCGCGGCACCAACTCCTCGGGCAGCCCCAACAGGAAGCACCGGTAACGCGAGAACTCGATCACCGCCCGCTCGGTGTCGTCGAATTCGGTTCGGCCGGAATGCAGTACCCGCTGGGCGAGCAGATAGGAGCCGATCAGGCCGGCCAGCATCTGGTCGACCTGCGGCACCGGCATGCCATAGACGTCCGCGTCCCAGCGATCGGACCGCTTGAGCGCGTTGTAGCGCACCATCGAATGCATCAACCGCACCATGGCGGCCGCCTCGAATCCCGGGCCGTGACGGTCCATCGCGCCCGGCAAGGTGGTCAGCGCGAAGAAGTTCGACGTCTCGTTGACTCGCCGGGACGCCCGCTTGCCGGACAGCGCGCCGGTGAGCGCCATCGGCAGCGCCGCATAGGTATTCGTGAACGTGGCGATGAAGGCGCCGCGAGTGACGAACGGCGAGACCAGGGCCGTCGGCATCCGGGACTCGCGCGCCCCCTGCTCGACCAGCCTCATGTCGATCCAGTCGGGCGTGGCCTCCATCGACTCGATGAACGCGACGAGTTCGGGCGGGACGTCGGCCACCGCGTCCACGCCCTCGCGACAGGCGGTGCTCAGCATCGCGATGAGGTCGGTGACGCTGCGGGTGGCGGTCAACGCCGCATACGGATCCGCCGCCACATCGCCGAGCATCGTCGCGGTGCGGATCAATTCCACGCGCTGCGGATCAGCAAGGCTCGGCCCGCGTGCAGTCACCCACTCGGGCAGTGACGACTTCACGGCCGGATCCTCGGTGTGCCGGTACGGCGGCGTATCGAAGTCCAGATCGCCGTACACATCCGGGAGCAGCGCACGCTGGCTGCGAACACGGTCGGCGAGTTCTGGGTAATACGTGGTCACGAGGCCCCCTCCGATTAACTAACACAATGTGAGTAATACTCACAGACTGTGAGTTAGACTGTCAACCGTGACTTCCGAGAGCCCTCGCCGACGCATGTCCGCCGGGGCCCGGCGTGAACAGATCCTCGACGTCACACACAGGATCGTCGATGCCGAGGGCTTCCACGCGGCGACCGTCGCTCGGATCGCCGAGGACGCCGGCATCAACCGTTCGCTGATCTATCAGCAGTTCGGCGATCTGCCCGGACTGTTCGTCGCACTGATCGACCGCGAATTCGCCAGGGCGGGAGCTCAATTCCTGGCGGCAACCGCCCAGACCGATGCCGCCGACGCCACGCCGCCGCTGATCCGCACCTTCATGGCGATGCTGGACGCGGTCGATGCCGACCCGGCGACCTGGCGACTGGTGGTGCTGCCGCCCGAGGGTACGCCGCCCGCCCTGCATGAGCGGCTGGCCACCGCGCAGCAGTTCGTTCTCACCTACATCGAGCAGCGCCTGGTTTCGGCGATTCCGGGACTGCGCGACCCGGAGCTCACGGCCCACCTCTTCCACGCCGCCGGACGGCAGTTGTTGGCGTTGCGGCTGAAAGATCCCACCTTCGCCACTCCGGAACGCTTGCGCGCGTTGATGAATGACCTCAACGACAACATTCGGACTGCCGTCAGCACCTGACGCGTGCGGCGCAGCCGACCCCAACATGACAGAGGACCCCGACATGACAGGGGCGGCGATCGCGCATATGCGACCGCCGCCCCTGTGCACGCCGACTAGTTGCCCGTCAGCTTGTCCTTCACCGTGTCGACGCCTTCTTTGACCTTGTCGGCAGCGTCGGCCACCTTCTGCTTCACGTCGGCCTCGGCCTGGTCGCCCTTGCCTTCATTCTTCAGATCGTCGTCACCGGTGACCGCACCTGCAGCCTCCTTGGCACGGCCCGCCAGATCTTCGGCCTTGTTCTGCGCGTCGTCGGAAATCGCCATTGGTACTCCCCTTCATATTCGCGCCACGCGGCCGCGCGGCTGTCCCTGCGGCACATGGGATATGGCCGCAGATCTTTCGTCATCAGACCCGTTTCTCAAGTCACGATGGACGCCTTGGTTCGCCCAGATTCTTCGCATATCGAGTGGTGCGTGTGCCGCCTGCGATCGCAGGCGATGGCGCAGGCGGCACACCGGCAGAACACCGCAGGGTGTTTCACCAACGTTTACGAGAAGCAATGCTCAAATCTATGTGGTCGGCGACAGATTTACTTTCTACCGAGAGATAGTATTTTTGTCAACCTGAACGCAGCATAGATCGCGGCTTCGGCCATCCCACGCTTGCGGCGCAATGGAATTGGCGATCCTCAGGAACCGTGCTCGTCAGTTGAGCGAGAGTTCGTGAGGGTCAGCGCTCCGCCCCCGGCGATCAGCCCGACAATCACCGCGAGCACGGCATAGGTGATTCGCTCGCCGTGGAAGAACGAATCCACCAGGCCGCTGCTCCAGGTACCTGTGGGAAGTTGGGCGGTGACCAGCGCCGCGATCAGGGTGCCGACGACAGCCGTACCGAAGCTGGTGCCGACCTCTTGCGCGGTGTCGTTCAGAGCCGCACCGATCGACGTGCGGTTGGCCGGCATCGCATCGACCAGGGCAACAGCGCAGATGGTCATGACGGTGCGCAGTCCGATCGTCATCACGACCATCGACACCGCGATGACCGCGTAGCCGTGCGAGACGCCCCACGAGAGACCTGCCAGCGAACCCGCCAGACAGGCGGCACCGATCAAGCAGGCGACGCGGTGACCGAACCGGCTCGCGAGCCATTCCGAGAGCGGGGTGGCGACCAGCATCGTCACGATGATCGGGAGGTTGGCCAGGCCCGCCTTCACCGGACTCCAGCCGTACGCGTACTGGAAGTGCAGGATCAGGCCGAACATCACGCTGGCCATCGCGATCGAAGTCCCGGCCTGCGCGATCGCCGCACCACGGACCGCGCCGTTGGAGAACAGCCGCAGATCCAGCATGGGCGCCGCGCTCCGGCGCTCGTGCCACACGAACGCGGCACCCGCGACGATCGCACCGATGATGGAGGCGACGGTGACCCCCGAGAGCCAGCCGTGGTCGACTCCGCTGGTCAAGGACCAGCAGGCGAGTCCGATCGTGGCGATGCTGAGCGCGGCCCCCGGCAGGTCCAGACGATCCTTGGTGAGCCCATCGGGCCGGTCGGCGGGAACTCCGAACCGGACACCGATGCAGGCGATCAGCGCGATGGGCGCGTTGACCACCAGCAACCACTCCCACCGGACATGGGCCAGCGCGGTGCCACCCAGCACCGGACCGAGCACGAAGCCGGCCATACCGACGACGATCATCACGGTCATGGCACGCATCCGCAGTGTCTTGTCGTCGAAGAGCCTGAAGACCAGCGAATTCGTGATCGGCGCCATCGCCGCGGCCGCGATGCCGAGCGCCGCCCGCAGCGCGATGAGCTCGCCAGTCGAGGTGACCGCCAGGACGAGCAGACTCAACGAGCCGAACGCGGCGAGCCCCATCAGGAGCACCCGGCGTCGGCCGAACCGGTCGGCCACTGATCCGGCGGTCAGCAGCAGCCCGCCGAACGTCAAGGAATACGCACCGGTGACCCACTGCAACGAGGTGGTGCCGCCGCCGAGGTCACGGCCGATCGTCGGCAGGGCGATCGACAACAACGTGTTGTCGACCATCTCGACGAAGAACGCCAGACACAGCGCCGCCAGCGGGATCCATGCCGCGGCGAGCGACGTGTAGGTGCGCGACGACGGGGCGGTCGCGGTGGTGGTCGTGGTCATATGTGTCGGTCTTCTGGGGGCGGGTTCGCTATCTGAACGGCGTGCACATGACGCTAGGCAGCGGCGCTTTCAGCCCCCTTTCGTCCGCTGTCACCGAGCGGTCACCGCGAATCCGGCCTACCCTCACCACGGTGACCGATGTTGCGCAAACGGCAAGCGAGGGCAGCCGAAAAGTATCGGCGGACCTGCGCCTTTCGGTGCTGGAACCGACCGCACTCGAATTTCAGATCGCCGTCGCCAGCGTTCGGGGCCTGACGGTAGACGAGACAGTGGAATTCACCGTCGACGGCGAACCTGTGCGGGCTCGCGAGCTGATCGGCCCGAACAATGGACGGATTCATTGTTTCGATGCGCCGCGCGGCTCGGTGCGGGCGGCGTACCGAGCGAGTGTGACCGGCACCGCAATTCCGAGCCCTCTCAACGAATTCGAGACGTCGCTCTATCTTCGGCCGTCGCGCTACGCAGAGACCGACAAGCTATTCGGCTTCGCCGCGCGGGAGTTCGGGACGCCCGACAACCGTGGCGAATTGGTTCGGCGCGTCGTGGAATACGTGGCCGATCTGCTCGACTATGTCCCGGGTTCGAGCGACCCGATCGATGGTGCCGTCGACACGCTGCTGTCGGGAACAGGCGTTTGTCGCGACTACGCCCATCTGGTGATCGCGCTGCTACGGGCATTGAATGTTCCGGCCCGGCTGGTCGCCGTCTACGCCCCGGGCTGCGATCCGATGGACTTCCATGCGATCGCCGAGGCACTGGTCGACGGCCGTTGGCAGGCGGTCGATGCGACCCGACTGGCTCCGCGTCAGGCGATGCTCCGCATCAGCACAGGGCGCGACTCCTCGGACACCGCCTTCCTCGACAACCACGGCGGCGCGATCTCTCTCGACCACATCGAGGTCAGCGCGATCGTCGAGGGCGATCTGCCCGTCGACGATCCGGCGCAACCGGTTGTCCTCGGTTGACCGCCGAAATCGACGGGACGGCCAGGAATTCGACTCGGAACGAATATGATTGATCGAGAGTCCGTTCGTTCGTCCGACCCCAGACGCGGGAGGTACCGATGACAAGCCCTCAGCCGCAGGACGGTCAGCCGCAGCCGGAGATTCCCGCCGGCAACGCCGCGAATCGTCCTGCCCCACAACCGATACGCGCCGTGCGGCACACTCGGATCAACGCGGCATGGGTGGCCTGGATCTGCGGCACGATCCTGCTGATCCTCCTGCTGGTGTTCATCGTGCAGAACCTCGATCGCCAGACCGTCCACTTGTTCTTCTGGACAGTGCATCTGCCGCTGGGAGTGAGCCTGCTCATTGCCGCGATCACCGGAGTGGTCGTCACGGTGGTGATCGGCGGGGCTCGGATATACCAACTGCGGCGCGCCACCAAAAAGGCGCTCGCCCAGGGGAGTCCTCCCCCGCCGCCGGATCCCGCCGGGCCCGGTACCGCGCTGGAATAGGGCCTGGAGCTCGACTAGCGCGGTCCAGCTCAGCTCCACTCACCGGTCGACGTGCAGCAGGTACTCGAGATGGATGGGGTGCGGCCCCAACGCGGTCCGCGTGCGCGCGGTCACGCCGCGCAGCAATTCATCGAGATCGCTCGGCGCGATCAGCGCATCGATCGACGCCGTGATCCGCAGCACCTCACGGCGCCCGTCATTCAAGGCGCGCCCGGTCGCCTGCCGGACACGCCGATCAGCCGCCAGCTCACTGGCCGCCGCCTGAGCAATTTTATTGATGTTCAAGGTTATTCGCCCGGAGCCGGTGGACGGCACCGTGAGATCGCCGATTCTGTTGGGACGCAGCAAAGCCACCAGCGCGGCGATCCCCGCGGCTGCAGCGACGACCGCGAGCCCCGCCAGCGACCACGTCCACCACGATGCCTGCGGGGCACGGGTGAACCAGGCTTGATCCACGTGATCGATCCGGTCGCGCACCCACGCGACATGCCAATGCCAGCAGAGGGTTCCGCCGCCAACGACAAGAAGTGCCAGCGCCATCAGTCCGCACAATATCCGGGCCGTCGCCGCCGCCGAAGTACGCATGGCCATCACCCCGCTTGAGAAAGGCCGGTCTTGACAACGAGATTCGGCGTCTTGGCGAGCACCGCCAGGTCCTGCGACAGCCGACGACGAAGCTCACTGCCGACGTCATCGGCATCGCGGTCCGCCGACAGCTGGATACGGGCCGTGATCGTGCGAGAACCCGCGGTTACGCGCGCCGCGTCGACCCCGTCGATATCGCGAGCCACGGCGGCGGCGTGCACCGCAAGGTCCTGGGGGCGCAGATATGCCGACGACCAGGATGTTCTTTCGCCCGTCGACAGGTGCGTGCGCCGTCGTGGCGCGACTGCAAGCCAGCCCAAAACGGCACCAATCACAACCGCGGCAATCGCCGTCGGCAGCATCCACGCGTGCCACGTGAGGTCGCCGATCCACCGCGCTGCCGTGGCCGACCACTGATCGCCGGCGGCCCATCCCCAGTCGATCACCAGATCGTGGATCGCAATCGCGGCCAACGCCAACAACCCGATCGCGATGACAGCGGCCGGCAACGCCGCGCCGGGGGCGGCTCGGACACCGCGCGCCCTTCGCGCCCGCCCCGAGGTCTCGTCCGACGATGGTGCCTCGACCGCATCGGCGTCCTCGTCCGTGTCGACCCGACGGGGAGTGACGGGGAGAACTTCACTGACGATGACGTCCACGCGTTTCGGGCTGGTCCCGATCACCCGTGCGAACTCCGCCGCCACATGTGCCTGCACGTCCTGTGCGGTATCGAACGCCGCTGCAGGCCAACGGATTGCGATATCAGCGAGTACCTCCGGGCGGCGCTCGCTCATATCCACCTCGGTGCGGGGCCGGCCATTGCCGACGATCGCGCCGAGTGTTCCCCGATGCTGCTCGACCCCGGCGACCTTCAACGCCGCGATGCGCGCCACGTGCCGGCCGACGCGATCGCTGAGCACCAGCTGCCCGCCGGGATCGCGAGCATCACGCCGCCCGTCAACCACGGCCGCGCCTACGGAAGAACGCCGACAGATCGATCAAGCCGTCTCGTTGCGCGCCGATCGCCAGCCCGATCGCGCCGAGGACAACCGCCAGCAAGAAGCCGCCGAATCCGCCCGTCGTCGCCGCGATCGCCAGCAGCAGACCAACTACCAGGCCGATGGTCGCATTGCTATTCATGCGTCTCTCCCGTTCTCGCCGGCGGATCCTCCTGGATCGTCAGGTCCTCGATCACCACGTCGACCGGAAGATCCACGATCGCCGATGCGGTGCGCCGAATCCGGTCTGCCATGTCCAGCACCGATTCACCCGCCGAAGCGGGTCCATCGATATCCGGATCGGTGTGCATCTGTACCGAGATGTGCACCTCGCATCGGTCCGCCGTCAGCCGGACACCGGCAACCCGACGCCCTGGCAGATAGGTGCCGATCTCGCCGAACTGTCCGCCGTGCAGCCCGGCCACGCCGGGCACCGCGGCGACCGCGGCCGCAATCCGCTCGGCGACAGCGTCGTTCGTCGTCTCCGTCGAGCCTTCGTCGGTCATCGGGAACTCGTTTCAATGCGAAGGGATGTCGTTACTCAACTCGCGACGAGTCCGGTGTGGTGGGGTCGTCATCGTCCTGAAGGTAGACGTCGTGAACGGTGATGTTGACCTCCGTCACTTCCAGCCCGGTCATCTGCTCGATGGCCCCGCCGACATTGCGACGGATGGCCTCTGCAAGGTCGTGGATGGCGACCCCGTAGTCGGCGACGATGTCGAGATCGACGGCGGCCTGCCGCTCTCCCACTTCGACCGCCACGCCCTGCGACAGGCTGGGGGAACTGCCGGGGAGCACCTCGCGCACCTTGCCCACCACCCGTTCTGCGCCGCCGCCCAAGTCGTGCACCCCGCCGATCTCTCGGGCGGCGATTCCCGCGATCTTCTCGACGACGGCGTCCGCGATGGTGGTTCGTCCGCCGTTGCCGTCTGACGAATCTTGCTTCGTCTCTTCGGCTTTCGCGGACCTGGACGTGGTCTTGCCGGTCGAACTCTCTGCCATGGTGTTCCTTCCCGCACAGACCTCGTGCCGATGTATCTGACGCTCGCGACCAACGCTACTGCTTTTCGAATGATAGAAATTCTATGTTGGTTACGATAGATTTGTGTTTACCGGCCAAATGGCCACGCTGTCAACCGGGGAGGGGCCGGCCAACGCACCGCGCATTCGATGACATTCGATGAGAGGAGCAGGATGCCAGCACCCCACGTGCCCTCACGCAGAGGCGTCTACAGCATTTCCGTGGCGTCGGAACTCTCCGGCGTCGGGCTGCAGACGCTCCGTCTCTATGAACGACGACGCCTCATCCAACCGACCCGCACATCCGGCGGCACCCGTCGCTACAGCGACGACGACCTCCAGCGAATCCACCGGATCACCGAGCTCGTCGACGCCGGGGTGAATCTGCCTGGCGTAGAACGGATTCTTCCGCTGGAAGACGAGTGCAGCAGCCTCCGGGCGAGCCGTACTCCCAACACAACAGAAAGGACCTACGACGCATGATCCGCCGAATCGCACGACCGCTACTCGCATCAGTCTTCATCCACTCGGGGTATCGAGCCCTGGTCAACCCGGCGCCGACCGCGCGCGCCGCGGAACCCCTGCTCTCTACGGCCGACCCCGTGGTGGAGGCGGTCGCCGACAGTGTTCCCGGCGTCTCTCCCGAGCAGGTCGACGCCCGCACACTGGCCCGGCTGTACGGCGGCG
Source organism: Jongsikchunia kroppenstedtii DSM 45133 (assembly GCF_000380485.1). GTDB lineage: Bacteria > Actinomycetota > Actinomycetes > Mycobacteriales > Mycobacteriaceae > Jongsikchunia > Jongsikchunia kroppenstedtii. Next base: position 158,771 of record NZ_AQYG01000051.1, read on the forward strand.
TGCAACTCGGGGCCGCGCTGCTCCTCGCCACCGGCCGGGTTCCCCGCACGACATCACTGATCCTCGCCGGTTCGATGATTCCTGCCGCCATCACGCATGCGTTCTGGCTGGAGAGCGACCCCCAGCGTCGGCAGCAGCAGACCACGCAGTTCCTCAAAGACCTATCACTGACCGGCGGCCTGATCATCGCCGGGTTCGACACCGAAGGACAGCCGGGCACCGTATGGCGAGCGAAACGGGCCGCGCGACGACTGCAGAGCGCGGTCCCGCTCGCCGGCGGCGATCGTGGCACCGAGCCGCTTGCGGACCGCGCCGCCGCGGCCAAGGACTTCGCCAGCCACACCGCAGACGTCATCGCCGACAACGCTGCCGCGGCGGGCAATTGGATCTCGCACGCGGTCGACCAGGCGACACCGGTGGTGACTCAGTCCGCGGCGCAGGCAGCGGAGAAGTCGGCCGCCGTCGGCTCCCGCGTGGCACGCACGATTTCCGATGCGCGACAACATGTTCCGCCGCAGATTGCGGCAGCTCTCGACAACACCACACGTATCGGCCGATGATAGGAACAGAACCGGAAGGATGACCATGCTCACCGCTAGCGCGACCCTCGTGTCACACGGACCCATCCCGACCCCGACACCCGACCCGGTGCCGCCGGGGCCGAACGAGCCCAACCCGCCGGCACCCGAGCCGGGACCGGCGCCGACCCCAACGCCGACGCCCGACCCGTTGCCACCTGTGCCCGGGCCCGGCGTGCCGAATCCAGCCGAACCCGATGCACCCCCACCGCTCTACCGCTCTCCCGTCGACTCAGCGAGCCCAACCGAACACGACGGCAAGGAGGAACGATGACACCAAACTTCACCACGCGAGACTCCGGAGCGCCGGCCGGCAGCGACGAACACTCACTCACGGTTGGCGCCGGCGGGCCGATCGTTCTGCACGACCATTACCTGATCGAGCAGATGGCCCAGTTCAACCGCGAACGAATCCCCGAACGGCAGCCGCATGCCAAGGGCAGCGGGGCGTTCGGCACGTTCGAGACCACCGGCGATGTCAGTGGCTTCACGAGCGCCGCACTGTTTCAGCCGGGCGTCAAGACAGAGATGGCGGCCCGCTTCTCCACCGTTGCAGGCGAGCGCGGCAGCCCGGACACCTGGCGGGATCCTCGCGGTTTCGCGCTCAAGTTCTACACCGACGACGGCATCTACGACATGGTCGGCAACAACACCCCGGTGTTCTTCATCAAGGATCCGATGAAGTTCCAGCACTTCATCAGGTCCCAGAAGCGTCGTGCGGACAACAACCTGCGTGACCACGACATGCAGTGGGACTTCTGGACCCTGTCCCCGGAGTCGGCCCACCAGGTCACCTGGCTGATGGGCGACCGCGGAATCCCGCGGACGTGGCGGCATATGAACGGCTACAGCTCGCACACGTATCTCTGGGAGAACGCTCACGGCGTCAAGCACTGGGTGAAGTATCACTTCATCAGCGACCAGGGCATCGAGTTCTTCACCCAGGACGAGGCCGATCAGATGGCAGCGAAGGACTCCGACTTCCACATGCGGGACCTGTTCGAGTCGATCGCCGATGGCAACCATCCCAGCTGGACTCTGAAGGTGCAGCTGATGCCGTTCGACGACGCGGCCGCGTATCGCTTCAATCCGTTCGACCTGACCAAGGTGTGGCCACATGCCGACTACCCGCTGACCGAGGTCGGGCGCATGACACTGCACACCAACCCGACCGACAATCACAGCCAGATCGAACAACTCGCTTTCGAGCCCAACAACGTCGTGCCCGGTATCGGATTCAGCCCGGACCGAATGCTCCTCGGGCGGGTGTTCGCCTATGCCGATGCGCATCGAGCCCGGCTGGGCACCAACTACAAGCAGATTCCGGTCAACACTCCCCGCAATGAGGTACGCAGCTATTCGAAGGACGGCGCCATGCGTATCCACCCGGTCAGCGACCCGGTGTACGCGCCCAACTCCAAGGGCGGCCCGGCCGCCGATACATCGCGGCCGGAACCGCAGTGGGATGCCGATGGCCCGATCGTGCGATCCGCATATGTCGATCACCCGGAGGACGACGACTGGGGTCAGCCCGGGACGCTGGTGCGCGAGGTACTCGACGACGCGGCGCGGGAGCGCTTGGTCGACAACGTCGTGGGCCATCTACTCGACGGCGTCACCGACCCGGTGCTGGAACGCGCATTCGAGTACTGGAAGAACATCGATCCCGACGTGGGCGCCCGCATCGAGTCCGGGGTGATCGCGCAGAAGTCCGACTAGCCACCGACCCGGCTGACAGCCCGTATGAAGTGCTAGCGTTCTTGGCGATCCGCACAGCGAGGCGGCACTCCCAGAACAACCGAGGACACCGCCGGTGCCGAACGAAACAAGCGACCTCGGTCCGCTTTTGGAAACGATGTCCGATCTCGCGCGGGGGGTCGCCGAGACTCCCGGGGTGGAGACAACGCTCGCCGGCGTGACGGCAGCGTGCCTCGAGCTGGTCCCCGGGACCTCCGATGCCGCGATTCTGATCGTCAACGGCCCCGAGAACTACGGCTCGATGGCGCCGACGTCCGAGCGCGCCCGCAACCTGGACGGCCTTCAGCACAAGTACCACCAGGGTCCGTGCTGGGACGCCGCGACCAGTGATCTCGCGGTGCGCTCGGACGATCTCGAGAAGGAGACCCGCTGGCCGGCCTTCGCTCCCGCGGCCGTGGCGCTCGGCGCGCACAGCATGCTGTCCTTCCGGCTGTTCACGCATGATGACCGCATGGCGGCGCTCAACCTGTTCTCGGACACCGCCGGCGCCTTCACGGACGAATCGGACACGGTCGGCGGGATGCTGGCCACCCACGCGGCCATCGCGCTGATCTCCAACGATCGGCACCTGCAGTTCCGGTCGGCGCTGGCCAGTCGCGACATCATCGGGCAGGCCAAGGGCATGATCATGGAGCGATTCGACGTCGATGCCGTCCGCGCGTTCGAACTGCTCAGCCGCTTGTCCAGCGACAGCAATACCCGCCTGGCCGACGTCGCCGAGCAGATCGTGTCGAAGGGGTCGGCGCGCCGGTCGTCCTAGCCGGTTTGTTCCCGCAGCTGCTCGCGCAGCATCGCGCACTCGTCCTCGAGAGCGAGAATCCGCCGAACCCCCTCCAGGTTGACGCCAGCGTTGACCAACTCGGTGATTCGCCGAATGCGATCGATGTCGTCGTCGCTGTAGCGACGAGTGCCACCTGCGGTGCGTTCCGGCTGGATCAGATCACGGCGTTCGTACAACCGGAGGGTCTGCAGACCTACTTCGGACAGCTCCGACGCAACAGAGATGCTGTACACGCCACGGCTGCCGCGTGCGCGTCGGTCCATCCGTCATCCTCCTCAGAGCTCTCCGCGAACCTCCGCTGGAGGCAGTAGGTCCACGACGGCTGCATCATACGCGTCGATCAACCAGGTGCCGGACTGGTCTGCGACCATGTGCGGCGGCCCGTCGTCGGCGACCGGGTCGAACACCCGCACCCGCCAGGGTTCGGCAGCGTCGGCGTCGGCAAGCCCGGTCACCGCGTCGGTGTTGGTTGCTGTGAGATAGCGGCCGAACTCGAAGTCGACGCGCAGAGCGTACTGGCCGTTCGCATTGGTGACGCGGGCGGTACGCCCGGTCGCCACTGCCAATGCCTGCAGCGCATCGACGTATCGCTCAGTGAACTCCGGTCTACGTGGCACGGTCGTCTCGATTCTGTCAGTACATACCCGGCAGGAGGCGGCCGTTTTCTCAACCGATCGCCCAGCCTACCCGTGCATTGCCCGGGGCCGGTGGGGCGTCAGCGCAGCAGGAGTCGCCAGTGCCGCCGGTAGGACAGGTCGATCACCGTCGCAGGCGCCACCTCGATAGCGAAATACCTTGCGGGGTCATCGAATGCGGCGGCCACGATCCCTTGCGCCGCGGGCCCGGTGACCACGGCGGTGACGGTCTCGTCCTCGTGCAGCCGGGCCCGCAGCCAGCGCCCCAGGCGCTCGACGAGGGCGACCACCGATTCTCCGCCATGACCATCGAACGTCGGGTCGGCGAAGAATCGCCGCAGGTCGGCCGGCTCGATATGGTCCGGCGTCGCCGTCCGCCAATGACCGAGGTCCGGCCCGGCCAGCTCCCGCGTCACCGTCGCGCCGAGGCCGGCGATCTCGGCGGTCTGTTGCACCGAGAGTTCCGGCCCACACATTGCGCGTCCCAGCCCGCGGCCCGCGAGCCGCGCCGCGTCCGCCCGGCCATGCATGTCGAGCGGGCTGTCGGCAGCGTCGAACGAGAGGAGGGAGTTCGGCGCCGTGCGGGCCGCCGTGATCAGTCGTAGCCGCATGACCTCCATTGTCCGACCAGTGAGCGATGATGGGCACATGCCCACCGAATCCGCTGCATCCCGCGTGCTGCAGCGGTTCGGGCCCGCGACCCGGCAATGGTTCACGAACTCGTTCGCCGCCCCCACCGAGGCGCAGGTCGGCGCCTGGAACGCCATCGCCGACGGCGACAACACCCTGGTCATCGCGCCCACCGGATCGGGCAAGACGCTGTCGGCATTCCTCTGGGCGATCGACTCGCTGGCGCATGACGAACGCCCTGAGAAGCCGACGACCCGCGTGCTCTACATCTCGCCGCTGAAGGCGCTGGCGGTCGACGTCGAGCGCAACCTGCGGGCGCCGCTCACCGGGATCGGGCACGCCGCCCGGCAGCTCGGCCAGGCGGCACCCGAGATCCGCGGTGGAACCACATTCGATATCCGCGGTGGAACCGCATTCGATATCACCGTCGGGGTGCGTTCGGGCGACACCCCGTCGGCGGCCCGACGACAGCTGGTGCGCACCCCGCCGGACATCCTGATCACCACCCCCGAGTCGCTGTTCCTGATGCTGACGTCGTCGGCCCGGGAGACCCTGACCTCGGTCACCACTGTGATCATCGACGAGATCCACGCGGTCGCGGCCACCAAACGCGGCACCCATCTCGCGCTGTCGCTCGAACGCCTCGACGAGCTGCTGCCGCAGCCGGCCCAGCGCATCGGCCTGTCGGCGACGGTCCGGCCGCCCGAACGCGTCGCGCAGTTCCTGGCCGGCAGCCGGCCGGTCACGGTCGTCAAACCCAAGGCCGCGAAGACCTTTGATCTCTCCGTGCGGGTGCCGATCGCCGACATGGCGAATATTCCGGCGGCCGAGGGCGACTCGGACCTGGACGAGACGCCGGCGGCGGGCAGCCTATGGCCTTTCGTCGAGGCGAACATCGTCGATCTCATCGAGCAGAACCGGTCGACGATCGTGTTCGCCAACTCGCGCCGCCTCGCCGAGCGACTCACCGCCCGCCTCAACGAGATCCACGCCGAGCGCCTCGGCGAACCGGTGGCACAACAGCTGAATGCGGCGGTCCCCGGCGGCATGCCGGCCTACGTGATGGGCAGCGGCGCCAGTGCCGGCGCCGCGCCGGTGCTCGCGCGGGCTCATCACGGCTCGGTCAGCAAGGAGCAGCGGGCGCTCATCGAGGACGATCTGAAGTCCGGGCGGCTGCGCTGCGTGGTCGCCACCAGCAGCCTCGAACTCGGAATCGACATGGGCGCCGTCGATCTGGTGATCCAGGTGCAGTCGCCGCCGTCGGTCGCCAGCGGACTGCAGCGGATCGGCCGGGCCGGGCACCAGGTCGGCGAGATCAGTCAGGGGGTGCTGTTTCCCAAGCACCGCACCGATCTGGTGCACTGCGCGGTCGCGGTCGAGCAGATGACCGACGGGAACATCGAAGAGTTGATGGTCCCCAGCAACCCGCTCGACATCCTGGCGCAGCACACCGTTGCCGCTGCCGCACTGGATGATTGGGATGTCGACGACTGGTTCTCCGTCGTCCGCCGCAGCCTGCCGTATGCCGACCTGCCGCGATCGGCGTTCGACGCCACCCTCGATCTGCTCGCCGGGCGGTACCCGTCCGACGAATTCGCCGATCTGCGGCCGCGGATCATCTGGGACCGGGAAACCGATACCACCGGTGCTGGCACGATACGGGGCCGCCGCGGCGCGCAGCTGCTCGCTGTGACCTCCGGCGGGTCGATCCCGGACCGCGGACTGTTCGGGGTCTTCCTCGTCGGCGAGAAGGCCTCGCGCGTCGGCGAACTCGACGAGGAGATGGTCTACGAGTCGCGCGTCGGCGACGTCTTCGCGCTTGGGGCCACCAGCTGGCGGATCGAGGACATCACGCATGACCGGGTGCTGGTCACGCCGGCCGCCGGACAGCCCGGTCGCCTGCCGTTCTGGATCGGCGACCAGGTCGGTCGGCCGCGGGAACTCGGCGCGGCGATCGGCAAGTTCTTCGGGCAGCTGGTCGACCCCGACAAGCTCGCCACCCACGCGGATCGGCTGGGGCTCAACGACTTCGCCCGCGACAATCTCACCGCCCTGGTCGATGAGCAGCGCGCCGCCACCGGACAGCTCCCCACCGACCGCACCCTGATCGTCGAACGCTTCCGCGACGAGCTCGGCGACTGGCGCGTGGTCCTGCACTCCCCCTACGGATTACGTGTCCATGCGCCCTGGGCCAGCGCAGTCGGCGCCCGGCTGCGCGATCAGCTGGGCCTGGAGGGCATCACCACCGCGACCGACGACGGCATCATCGTCCGGCTGCCGGACGCCGACGACAAGCCGCCCGGCAGCGAGCTGTTCACCATCGATCCCGACGACATCGAGCGGATGGTCACCGACGAGCTGGCCGGCTCGGCGATGTTCGCCGCCCGATTCCGCGAGTGCGCCGCCCGTGCTCTCCTGCTGCCGCGGCGCAGTCCCGGCCGTCGTGCACCGCTCTGGCAGCAGCGTCAGCGCAGCGCCCAATTGCTTTCCGTCGCAGCCAAATACCCGGACTTCCCGATCATTCTGGAGGCCGTCCGCGAATGCCTGCAGGATGTGTACGATCTGCCGGGCCTCACCGATCTCCTGACGCGCGTGCGGTCCCGGCGCATCCGCGTCCTCGAGGTCGAGACGGCCACCCCGTCACCGATGGCGACGTCGCTGCTGTTCGGCTACGCCGGCAACTTCATCTATGACGACGATGCGCCGCTGGCCGAACGCCGGTCCGCGGTGCTGTCGCTCGACACCGCGCTGCTGGCACAACTGCTGGGACGGGTCGATCTGCGGGAACTGCTGGATCCACAGATCATCGCCGATATCCAGGACAGACTGCAGCGCACGCACCCCGATCGCCGGGCCCGCGATGCCGACGACATCGCCGACCTGCTCCGCTGGCTCGGACCGCTGACGGACGACGATGTCGCGCAACGGTTCTCCGGCGACGATCTGCCCGCGGTGATCGCCGACCTGGTCGCGGCCGGGCGGGCGGTGCGCGTCGGTCATCGGGGTCGTTCGATGCTCGCCGCAGTCGAGGACGTCAGTCGCCTGCGGGACGGGCTCGGCATCGCCGCGCCGGTCGGCGTGCCGTCGGCCTTCCTCGAATCGGTGCCCGACCCGCTCGGCGACGTGGTCGGCCGGTACGCCCGCACCCACGGGCCGTTCGTGGCCGAAGCGGCGGCCGAGCAGCTGGGGCTGGGGGTCGCGGTCGTGCGCGACGTGCTGGAGCGGCTGGCGGCCGAACAACGGGTCGTCGCGGGCGAATTCGTCGATGGCCCGGCGAACCAGTGGTGCGGCTCCGATGTGCTCGCGCAGATCCGGCGGGCATCGCTGGCGGCGTCGCGTGCCGACGTGCAGCCGGTGCCGGCGCGCGACTACGCACGATTCCTCCTCGACTGGCAGCATGCCGCCCCCGAGAGCCGGCTGCACGGCGTCGACGGCGTCGCGGCGGTCGTGGAACAGCTTGCCGGCGTACCGCTTCCGGCCTCCGCATGGGAATCGCTGATCCTGCCGGCCCGCGTCGCCGACTATCGGCCGGGCATGCTCGACGAGCTGACGACCAGCGGCGAGGTCTGGTGGGCCGGCCACGGACGCATCGGCGGCGCCGACGGCTGGCTGAGCCTGCATATCGCGGCCGATGCCGAGCTGTCCCTGCCCGATCGCGGCGAGATCGACATGACGCCGACGCACCATCGGATACTCGAGGCGCTCGACGGCGGCGGCGCCTTCTTCTATGCGCAGCTGGCCGAGCGGGTCGGCGATACACCCGGCGATGAACTGCAGCAGTCGATCTGGGATCTCGCCTGGGCCGGATACCTCGGTAACGACACCCTCGCCCCGGTCCGAGCGGTGCTCACCGGCACAGGGCCGAAACGACCGTCACCGCCGGCCCATCGCAGTCGCGGCGGCCGTCCGCCGCGACTTCGCGCGAGTCGGCTGTCGTCGAGTTATCTGATGACACAGCGCAACTCGGCGGCGCCGGCATCGATGGCCGGGCGCTGGTTCGTGCTGCCCGCCGCCGCGGCCGATCCCACCGAGTCGATCGCGTACACGTGCGAGCAACTGCTCGACCGGCACGGCGTCGTCACCAAGGGCGCCGTGATGGCCGAAGAGGTTCCGGGCGGGTTCGCCCGGGTATACAAGGCACTCAGCGGTTTCGAGGATGCCGGACGGGTGCGTCGCGGGTACTTCATCGAGCATCTCGGCGGTGCACAGTTCGCCACCACAGGCACGGTCGACCGGCTGCGCGAGCCGGCCGGCGAGGCCGCCGTGATCGCGCTGGCCGCGACCGATCCCGCCAATCCGTTCGGGGCGGCGCTGCCGTGGCCCGAGACCACCGCGGCCGCCGGCGACGAGTCCAGCGGCCATCGGCCCGGCCGAAAGCCCGGCGCCATCGTCGTGCTGTCCGACGGCGAGCCGGTGCTGTTCGTCGAACGGGGCGGCAAGACGGCGCTCACGTTCACCACGGACGCCGAGCGCCTCGCCGAGGCGGCCGTCGTACTCGCCGACACCGTGGCCGGCGGACGCATCGACCGCCTCGACATCCGCCGCGCCGACGGCGCCCCGATCCTGCAGACCGATCTCGCGGAGATCCTGCTGGCGCATGGCTTCTCGGCCACACCGCAGGGCGTCCGGATCCGGAAACGCTACTGAGTCCCGGCTAGCCGATCACAGGTCCGGGATCGGAATATCCATGTTCGGGGCGATCAGACCGCCGTCGACCTCCAGGATCTTGCCCGTCAGATACGAACCCGCCGGTGAGGCCAGATAGACGGCGGCCGCCGCGATGTCCTCGGGCTGTCCGAGCCGGCGCATCGGGGTCGCCTTCTCCAGGGCGGTGCGCATGTCGTCGTTGCCCGCGACGACGTCCAGCGCCGACGTCAGGATCGACCCGGGCGCGATGCCGTTGACCCGAATCTTCGGGCACAGATCGAACGCGGCCAGCCGCGTGTAATGTGCGAGCGCCGCCTTCGCGGTGCCGTAGGCCGCGAACGCACGACCGGGCAGCCGGCCCATCGTCGACGTGATGTTGATGATCGAGCCGCCACCACCGGCCAGCAGATGCGGAATGGCCGCGTCGACCAGCGCATGCGCATTGGCGACGTTGAACTCGAACGCGTCGGTCAGGTCCTTCGGGCTGGTGTTGGCCAGCGGCTTCGGCATCGCGCCGCCGACGTTGTTGACGACGATGTCGAGACGACCGAACTGATCGATGGCCGCCTGTGCCAGCGCCGCGGTGGCCTCCGGATCGGCGAGGTCGGCGGCCACCGCGTGCGCGCGCCGCCCCGTCGCGGCGATCTGCCCGGCCACCTCGTCGAGCTGGGATTGCGTACGTGCGGCGATGACGACGTCCGCGCCGGCCTCGGCGAACGCCACCGCGATCGCGGCGCCGAGCCCGCGGCCCGCACCGGTGACAACTGCTACCTGATCATCGAGTCGAAAACTGTCCAGAATGCTCATGCAACGGTTCTACCGTGATCCCGGCCAAATTGGAACACGTTCTAATTTCTTGTCCTACTGAGCGGGAGGTCAGCCACAGGATTCATCCAACAGGGTTCATCCACGCAAGGGTTCATCCACGCAGGGCCGACGCGAAGATCCGCGGCAGCCGGCCCCAGCCGGGCCGCGCGGCAAATGTCGTCAGGGCCTTCCCGGTGGTGGCCGCGGTGCGGTTGGTGACGAACCACGGCGGCTTCGGGGCGATGGTGAACTGCCCCGTAGCCACCGAGCGCGGGAACGGCCGGAACGGGCCGTGGACAACGGTGCGTTCGGTGCCGTCGAGCAGCAAGGCGTTGTGCACCACCCCGATCCCACTCTGCGCGTCATCGAGCGTGTGCCCCGGGAACGCGCCCCAGGTCGCGCTCGCCGTCAGGTAGCCGACGCCCGTCCACGCGTTCACGGCGATCGTGCCGTAGCGCAACCGCGCGAGCGCCTCGACGTACCCGGCGCCGAGCCGCCGGATCTGCCGGGGCGCGATGATGATGTTGGCGCCCAGCGTCCCGGCGAGCCGCTCGTTGGCGAAATCGACTGCCGCGTCCAGGAATTCCTGGCCCGAACCGGGCAGCGTGGTCACCACCAGGACGGGCGCGAAATACTCCTCGTCGAACGCGATATCGGGCTGATCGGCCGCCACCTCGACGAGTACTCGATCGCCGACCGCCGAATGTTCGGCGTGCGCATGATCACGGACCGCGGCGGCCGTCCGGTCGCCGCTGCCCGGGTAGTACGCGGCCCGGGCCGCCACCCGGGCGTACGCGGCGCGCACCGCGTCCAGGAAGGCATCCTTCTGCGCCCAGTCGCTGCTGACCACCAGCACCTGCGACGCGACGCAGTTGTAGCCGTTGTTGTGCAGCTTCTGCGTGACGAGATGTTCGGCCTGGAACTTCAGGTCGCGCGTGGACCACCGCCCGGGGACCACGACGGTCGGCGATACACCGCCCAGTTCGCTCGTGATCGGCTTGTCGAGCAGCCGCTCCCCGCGCGCCTTCCGGGCCCGTCCCTCATCGCCCGGCCCGAACACGATTGCGTTGTGCGAGTGGATGCTTCCGGTGATGTGCACATGCGTGACACCCGGATGCCCGACAGCGGCCGAGCCGACATCGACGCCGCCGGTGACGATCTTGACGAGCCCGAGATCGATGAACCGGGCGAACACCGTCTCCAGCACCGGCAGCAGCGGATCGGTGATCGGGTTCAGCTTGAGCAGCACCACCCGGTTGTGCGCGAACAGCTCATACAGGGTGTCGAGCGCGGAGATCGACAGGATGTTGCCGGCGCCGAGCACGACGCCCAACCCGCCGGTCGCCCGGGGCGTCAGTGTCCGAGGCCGGCGCGCCGACGGATCGAATCGGCCGACTCCCCGGACCGGCACCAGACGTCGGCGGTGAATCCGCCCAGCAGTAACCGGTCGAAGATGTTGTGCGGCAACACCCGGATGGCGGTGCGGCCGCCGGGCGCGGCGGTCATCCGGTAGCCGTCGACGGGACTGCGGCCCGCCGCCAGCGCGGCCAACGACTGACGCAGCGTCTGTGCCCCGGCGATCAGCGCGTACGGGCCGCTGAGCCACTCCTCCCCAATGAGCGGGCTATCGGCCGGGAGCTGCTTGATCTCCCGGGCACGGTCGATCCATTCCTGGGCGTGATCGCTCACCGCCTCCACGAGCGCGGCAAGCAGGTCCGCACGGTCGTCGAGACCAAGCGTGCCCCAGATCTTTTCGCCGTCGGCGAGCTGCTGCACCAGCTCGTCGATGTACGTGGCGCTGCTGCTGGTCGTGGTCATGTCGATCATCCTTTGAGCAGGTCGGCAGCACGTTCGCCGATCACCATCGTCGGGGCGTGCGTGTGTCCGCGCACGATGCGGGGCATGACCGAGGCGTCGGCGACGCGCAGCCCCTCGACGCCGCGCACCTTCAGGTCGGGAGTGACGACACTTGCTTCGTCCGCACCCATGCGGCACGTGCTGGTCGGGTGGTAAAGCGTGTGCGAGTACGCGGTGAGTGCATCCTCGAGCGTGTCCGCCAGCTCGGCCTGTTCCTGCTTGGGCTGCAACAGCTTTCCGGTCTTGGAGGCCAGCGGTTCCGAGCTGAAGATCCGGTGGGCGATCCGCAGGCCGTTGCGCATCGCGGCGCGGTCGACTCCGTCGCTGTCGGACAGATACTTCGGGTCGACGAGCGGATTGGTCGTCGGATCGGCCGACGCCAGCGTCACCGTGCCGTGACTGCGCGGGTCGACCAGGATCGGGCCGAGGCCGATGCCATGGCCCACCGGCGTCCCGATGCCCTCGTCGTAGAACGGCGCCGGGCCGAAGATGATCTCGATGTCGGGCAGTTCGAGATCCGGACGGCTGCGCACGAAGCCGTACGCCTCACCGACATTCGAGGTGAGCATGCCGCGCCGGCGGATCAGGTAGTCGGCGATCTCGCGCGGCTTCTCGGCGGCGAAGAGACTGCCCGACTCGACCGCGTAACCGAGCAGGCACACCAGGTGATCCTGCAGATTCCGGCCGACCTCCGGCAGATGGTGCATCACGTCGATGCCGTGGCGGCGCAGCTGCTCCTGATCGCCGATGCCCGACAGCATCAGCAACTGCGGAGTGTTCAGCGCACCGCCGGACAGGATCACCTCTTTGCGGGCCATGACGGTCTGTGTCACACCGTCTTTGAGGTATTGCACGCCAACCGCCCGTCGCCCGTCGAACAGCACCTTGGTGGCGTGGGCGTTGGTCAGCACGGTCAGGTTCGACCGCTTGGCCGCCGGCCGGAGGTAGGAGTCCGCGGTGCTCGCCCGCGCGCCGCGCTTCTGACACACCATCGTCTGCGTGAAGCCGTCGGGCTGCGGAAGATTCGCACGCTCGCGGGTGAAACCGGCGTTCTGCACCGCGGTCAGGAAGTCCGCGGTCCAGCCGCGGGGACTCCGCTGGTTCGAGACGGCTTGCGGCCCCGTTCGTCCCTCGTCCGGCTCCTGGGCTCCCTCGACGCTTTCGATGCGCTTGAAGTACTCGACGACGTTGGCGAAGGACCAGCTGTCCCCGGCGACCTTGGCCCAGCCGTCGTAGTCGGCGGCGAAGCCGCGGACCCACATCATGGCGTTCATCGACGACGAGCCGCCGAGCATCTTGCCGCGCGGATAGAAGATCTTCCGATCGCCCAGCTCCGGCTGCGGGGTGGTGAACACCTTCCAGTCCAGCTCGCTCTGGAACAGCTTCGAGAACGCCGCCGGGATGTGCACCTCCTGCTTCTTGTCCGCACCGCCCGCCTCCAGGGCGACGACCTGGTTGCTCGACCGCTCGCTGAGTCGGGCGGCGATGATCGCGCCCGCCGATCCGGTGCCGACGACGACGTAGTCGGCGTGCGATGGGCTGTCAGACATAGTGGATTCCTTCGTGATACGTGACCGTTCCCGAACTCTATGGAGACCGGCCGCCCGACCACTACGTTCGACCGCACGCGGATCGCCGCGCACTGTTGTGCACATGCACAAACCCACTAGAGTGCACGCATGAGCGTGTCCAGGAGTCCGGTGGTGACGCCTTCGTCGACGCTGCCGGGACTGCTGCTGCCGCGCCTGGAATCGATGACCGCGACGCTCGTCTCCCGGGTGATCCAGGACGACGGCTCGTATACCGAGCAGGGCATGCTGACCGCCGACGAGCTCTACGCGGCATGCCTCGCCAATCTGACGGCCATCGCGCACGGCCTCGCCGGCGCCGAGCCGGACCTGCGCCCCGCGGTAGCGGTGGGCCGGCTCAAGGCCGAACGCGGAATCCCGATCGCGGCGCTCCTGCACGCGTTTCGACTGGGCGGCCGCATCGTCTGGGAACAGCTGACCGAACTCTCCCACGGGCCCGGTGACCCGGAGCTGCACGCGCTCGCATCCGGTCTCTGGGAACTGGTCGACGTCTACTCCGGAGTCGCGAGTGACGCCTACCGCGAGGCCGAGGTGCGCCTCGCCACCACCAACGTCGAAGCCCGAGTCCAGTTGGTGCGCACGCTGTTCGACGATCACACCGAGAGCCCGGCGCGCGCATTGGCCGCGATGCGCAGTCTCGGCATCGCCGAGCACGGCACGTTCGCGATCGCGGCGATCACGCCGCCGGATTCCGATGCTCCGCTGCCGGACAACCTGGAGGCCGCACTGCGACTATCCCCTTCACGGGCGCGTCGGCCATCCCGGCCGCGATCGCCGAGGCGCGACTGGCGGCGCGCAGCGCGTGTCCCGGCGACAGCGGAATCGTCCGATACGGGGCCGACCCGACAGCGCAGCTACTGGTCACCGTGCCCGAGGAGGGCCGGCGCATCGCCACGCAGATCCTCGGGCCGATCCTCCGGCGACCGGCCGCCGAGCGCGACGACCTGATCTCGATGCTGCAGGCCTGGTACGCCTGTCGTGGCTCCACCACCGAGGTCGCGAAAAGGCTGCATTGCCACCGCAATACGGTGCGCTACCGGTTGAACAAGGTCCGCGATCTCACCGGCCGCGACATCGCCGACCCGGCAGAGTCAGCCGAGTTGCATCTCGCACTCCGCGCGGTCGCGCTGCTGCAACCACTCGATCAGTCCGGAACCGGCACCGGTTCCAGGATCTCGGCGCGCGACTCCGGTGCGGCCGCACGCAGGGCGTCCGCCGACTCGTCGTCGGGCTGACGCTGCGACGCGATCTCCGCCTCGACCCGGGCCCGATAGTTCTGGACCTCGAACGCGACCTGCTTCTTGCTCCACCCCAGCATCGGCGCCACGAGTTCGGCCACCTCCTGGGCGCAATCCGCACCGCGATGCGGGTACTCGATGGCGATGCGGGTGCGCCGCGCCATGATGTCCTCCAGATGCAGCGCCGCCTCGCTGGCCACGGCGTAGCGCACCTCCGCGCGCAGGTACTGCGGCGCCGCCGCGAGCGGTTCGAGCAGGCCCGGATCCGCGTCGGTCGGTGCCAACACGTCATCGATCAGCGAGCCGTAGCGGTTGAGCAGGCGCCGAATCCGATACGGGTGCAAGCCGAATCGCTCGCCGATCCGTTCCGTCTGGTTGATCAGCGCGAAGTAGCCGTCCGCGCCGACCAACGGGGTGCGCTTGGTGATCGACGGCGCCACCCGGGTCGGGATGAAGTCCACACACGCGTCGACGGCGTCGGCCGCCATCACCCGATAGGTCGTGTATTTGCCGCCGGCGATCGACACCAGGCCCGGGGCCACGGTCGCGACGGCATGCTCGCGCGACAGCTTGGACGTCGAATCGCTCTCGCCTGCCAGTAGCGGCCGCAGGCCCGCATAGACACCCTCGATGTCGCCGGCGGTCAGCGGCGTCACCAGCACCTCGTTGACCCTCGTGAGGATGTAGTCGATGTCGGCCTTGGTGGCCGCCGGATGCGCCAGGTCCAGATTCCAGTCGGTGTCGGTGGTGCCGATGATCCAGTGCGTCTCCCACGGGATCACGAACAGCACCGACGAGGTCGTGCGCAGGATGATGGCCGTCTCGCTGACGATCCGGTCGCGCGGCACCACGATGTGCACGCCCTTGGAAGCGCGGACGGTGAAGTGCCCGCGCTCCTTCGACAACGCCTGCACCTCGTCCATCCATACGCCCGAGGCGTTGATCACGCAGTGCGCCTTGACGTCGATGACCTCCGCGGTCTCCGAGTCACGGACACGCACGCCTGCAACCCGGTCGGCCTCCCGCAGGAAGTCGACCACCTGAGTGGAGGTGCGGATGACCGCGCCGTACTGCGCCGCCGTCCGCGCGACCGTCAGCGTGTGACGCGCGTCGTCGACGACCGTGTCGTGATAGCGAATACCGCCGGTGAGCGAATTCCGCTTGAGCGCCGGCGCGATGCGCAGCGCGCCCGAGCGGGTCACATGCTGTTGTCCCGGAACCGACTTCGCGCCGCCCATGCGGTCATACAGCGCCAGACCGGCGGCCACGTAGGGTCGCTCCCACACCCGCTGCGTCAGCGGGAAGAGGAACGGCAGCGGCTTCACCAGATGCGGTGCCAGCACACTGAGCGCCAGCTCGCGCTCCCGCAGCGCCTCGCGCACCAGGCCGAACTCGAACTGCTCCAGGTAGCGCAGGCCGCCGTGGAACATCTTCGACGAGCGGCTCGACGTCCCGGAGGCGATGTCGCGGGCCTCGACGAGCGCGACCCGCAACCCGCGGGTCGCCGCATCCAGCGCGGCCCCCGCGCCGACGACGCCACCGCCGACCACGACCACGTCGAACTGCTCGGACCGCAGACGTTCCCAGGCGTCGGCGCGATAGGCCGGCCCCATATCCGCGGGCCGGTCGGGATCGAAATGCCAATCTGCATGTGCCGGAGTCACGGCCCCCAGGTTACTCGTCGGTAACTGTGATGGCCGGTTAGCGCGCGGGGGCGGTTCGATCCGCCTCGGCCGCGACCAGCGCGCGCAGTTCGCCCTGGTCCCGGCCTTGCGCGACCCCGAGGGACAGCAGTAGCCGGGCGCGATGCGGCGACAACCCCGGCGCCAGCTGGGCGCCGGCGGCCGATAACTGCGCGCCGCCGCCTCGATATCCGTAGCGCGGAGCCACCCGAGCATCCGGGGCCCGGGTGGTGATCACCACCAGCGTTCCGGCCGCCAGCAGCCGCTCGGCGGCGACCGCCTGCGCCGGCGGCAGATTGCCGGCCCCATTCGCGGCCACCACCACCGCCGGCTGCCCGGCACCGACCGCGGCGAGAACGCGTCCGTCGTCGCCGAGCGCGGCACTGATGATCGGCACCGGGCGAATCGGCCCCGCCGGTGCTCCATGCGCCGACTGCCGTGTCCGGTGCCGGTACCACTGGAGATCGCCGTTTCCGACGATCGCCAGCGGTCCCCGTCCCGGCGCGGCGAACGCATCGCGCGCCACCCCCGACACCTTGAGCACCTCGCGCGCCGCGAACACCCGGCCACCGAAGACGACCACCGGGTCGGTCTCGACACCGGACGCGGCGACCACCCGAGCGTCGGCGAGGTTGGCGGGCCCGTCGCTGTCGGGACGTTCGCCCGTCACCATCGCGCCGGTCACCACGACCGGCACCGACCAACCGCGGCGATACGCCAGCCACGCCGACACCTCCTCGATCGAGTCGGTGCCGGTCGTGACGACGATCCCGGCGACCCCGGTGTCGACGAGACCGGCACACCGATTCACCAGACGTTCAAGCAGCTCGAAGTCGACCTCGGACCCGCCGACCAGTGCCAGATCCTCCGCCCCGGCGAACCCGCCGACCCGGTCGGCCAGGCCGCGCGCATCGCGGAAAGGCTGTGCGCCGCCGGCCGTCTCGCGCATCGAGATCGTGCCGCCGAGTCCGACCAGGACGACTCCGGTCACGCGGAGTAGAGGTTGTTCAGCCCGGTGTACACATACGGCGAGAAGTCGTAATCCTTCGGAATCAGGCCGTTGGTCGCGAAGGTGGACACCAGCTTCTGCTCGGAGTCGATGACCTCCTTCGTGATCGGTACCGGCACCGCCGCCGAGTTCCGCGCCGCAGGGCCGGTCACCGACAGCGGCAGACCCGTTGCCTTGGACCAGTACTGGGCCCACTGGTCAGGATGCTCGTTGGCCCACAGCCGTGCCTGGTTCCACAGCCGCACGTACTCCCGGATCGCGGCCGCCTTGCCCGGGTCGGTCAGCGCCGCCCGGGACGCCACGTTGTACGAGTAGTGCGTGCCGTACGGGGCGGTGTCGGTCAAGACCCGCGCACCGTGCAGGGCTGTCGCCTGCTCGGAATACGGGCTCCACGCCGCCCAGGCATCGATCGAGCCGTTCGTCAGCGCGGCGAGCCCGGCAGCCGGGGCGAGGTAGTCGAGACTGACATCCGACGGCTTGAGACCGGCCTGGTTCAGCACCTGGAACGTGAAGTAGTTGGTGTTGCTGCCCTGATTTCCGCCGATCTTCTTGCCGCGCAGCTGATTCACCGAGGTGATCGGCGAATTCTTGGGCACGACGATCGCCTCGTATCCTGCCGGATTGCGGGTCGCCGAGACCACCGCGATCGGCGCGCCGCCCGCCGCCGTGAAGACCGGCGGCGCGTCGCCGACGCTGCCGATGTCGACCGCGCCGGACGCCTCGGCCTGCAGCATCACCGGGCCCGCATTGAAGTTCGCCCACTTCACCTTGAACGGCAGCTTGTCGGTCAACCCGGCCGCGGCCAGCAGCGCCTGCGATCCGACGCCGGCCTGATCGCCGACCGTCAGCGTCACGGTCGACAGGTCGACCGGCGAGCCCTGCCCGGCCGCCTGTGGTGCCGCGGACACGGAACTGGCCGACGTGGAACTGCTGGATCCGCTGCAGCCCGCAACCAGCCCGGCGGCCACTAGCGCGGCCCCCAGCGCGATCGCCGGTCGGTACCGGAACAGGCTGTGTTTCATGGTGTTTCCTCTTTCATCATCAGGACGGATACAGCGTGAGATACCGCAGCACCGATCGGTGCTGCGGCGGTTGGAAGTTCGGTCAGTCGACGCCGAGAGCGCTCAGCAGCCGGGTCCGCAGGGCGACGAGTTCGGCACCATCCCGATTGCGCGGACGCGCCGATTCGACAGGTGATTCGAATGCGATCTGCCCGTCGCGCAGCACCAGCACCCGGTCGGCCAGCGCGAGCGCCTCGTCGACATCGTGGGTGACCAGCAGGACGGCGGGGCGATGTCGCTGCCATAGGCTCAGCACCAGCCGATGCATGGTGATGCGGGTCAACGCGTCCAGCGCGCTGAACGGCTCGTCGAGCAGTAGCAGCCGCGGGTCTCGCACCAGGGCGCGGGCAAGCGAAACCCGTTGCGCCTGACCACCGGAGAGCGTCACCGGCCAGGCATCGGCGTGGTCGGTCAGTCCGACCTCGTCGAGCGCCTGCCGGGCGACCTGCTTGGGGTTCTTGGCGTCGAGCCCCAGCGCCGTGTTGGCCAGCACCGACTTCCACGGCAGCAGCCGCGGTTCCTGGAAGGCGACCGCGACCGGTCCCTCGACCTCCAGTGCCCCCGTCACGCCGTCGTCCAGACCGGCGATAGCCCGCAACAGGGTCGACTTGCCGGAACCGCTGCGTCCGAGCAGCGCGACGAATTCACCCGGAGCGATGGTCAGGTCGAGCCCATCGAGCACCCGGGATACGCCGAATTCCCTTGTCAAATCCCGGGTGTAGACCACCGGCTGGGCGACCGGATGGTCACGGGTGCTGTCGATCAGTTCACCAATTCGCGGCGCCATGCCAGTGCCCTCCGCTCCGCGATGCGCACCAGCCAGTCGGTGATCAGACCCAGGATCGTATACACGATGAGTGCCACGAAGATGACGTCGTTCTGCAGGAACTGCGTCGCCTGATTGATCAGGAAGCCCAGTCCCGCCTTCGTATTCAGTTGCTCGGCCACGACCAGCGACAACCAGGCGGCACCGAGACTCTGCCGCAGCCCGACCAGGATCTGCGGCAGCGCGCCCGGCAGCACCACGTGACGCAGCACCTCGAGCCGGTTCAGCCCGAGCACCCGTCCGGCCTCGACGAATTTCGGATCCACGCTGCGGATGCCGGCGAAGGTGTTGAGATACAACGGAATCCCGGCGCCCAGCGCGATCAGCAGCAGTTTCGGCTCTTGGCCGATGCCGAACCACACGATGAACACCGGCACCAACCCGAACAGTGGGATGGTGCGCAGCATCTGCATCAGCGGGTCGACGATGGTCTCGCCGACCCGGCTCAGCCCGGACACCACGGCGAATACCAGCGCGACCGCCGCACCCAGCGCGAATCCGGATGCCATCCGCTCCAGCGACGCCACCAGCGCGCCCTGCAGCGTTCCATATGCCGGCGAATCGGTGGTGATCAGTCGTATGGCCGTCTGCCACACGTCGACCGGCGATGGCACCTTCTGCGGTGACACGGCGCCGGTGGCGCTCGCGATCTGCCACAACACCAGCAGCGCAATGGGACTCAGCAGCCGGCACCAGCCCGGTATCGACCGCTGTCGACTCCGAGCTGCTCGTGCCGGGCGTTCGGCACGTGCTGCCGGCTCGACGTCGGGTGCCGGTGTCGATGCGATCACCGGCGCAGTACTGATGCTCATGCCGACAGTGTGGTCGGCCGCCGTTGCGCCGTGGAGGTTTGCGATCAGGCTGAATTCAGAGCGCCGCGCGCCCCAGACGCGACACCGCCTCGCCGAGTCGGTCGGCGGTGAGCGTCGCGAAGCTGAGCCGCAGGCAGTCACGCAGATCCGCCGCGACGGCGAATGCGGCGCCCGGCACATAGCCGACACCATGCTCGACCGCAGTGGGCAGCAATTGTTCCGCATCGATTCCCGGGATCTGGACCCAGCAGAACATGCCGCCCTCCGGTTCGGCGAAGATCGCCCGATCGCCCAGTTCGGCGTGCAGCGCCGTCACCAGCGCATCGCACCGCGCCTGATATTCGGTGCGCTGCGTCGCCAGATGCGCGGTCAGCCACGGCGTGTCCGCGAGCAGCTCGGCGACGATCAGCTGGCTCAGGGTCGAGCCGCACAGGTCGGCCGCCTGCCGCAGGCGCTCCACCACCGCGAGGACCTCGACCGGTGCGCTCATCCAACCGACCCGCAGCGCCGGCGCCAGGATCTTCGACGCGGAGCCGAGCCGGATCACCCGGTCCGACCGGGCGGCGATCGGCTCGATCGTCTCGCCCCGGAACCGCAGCTCACCGTAGGGATCGTCCTCGACGATCCAGAACCCGTACCGGTCAGCCAGCGCCACCAGCCGGTCGCGGGTCGCCGCCGTCGCGGTGACCCCGCGGGGATTGTGGAAATTGCTCACCGTGTGCACGATCTTCGGCCGCACCCCCGCCTCGAGCAGGCGCGTCAGCTCGTCGGCGTCGGTGCCGTCGGGCCCTATCGGGATCGCCCGGATGTCGGCCCGCACGGCCTGGAACACCTGCAGGGCCCCGACGTACACCGGATCGTCGACGACCACCACCTCGCCCGGGTCGACCAGGGCCTGAGCCAGGAGCGACAGCGCCTGCTGGGAGCCGTGCGTCACCAGCACCGCCGCCTGGTCCACACCGAGCCGATCGGCGACTGCCGCCCGACAGCGCGCGGCGCCGGCGCTCGCGGTGTACTGCAACGCGCCCGGATCGGCCAGTGCGTTCTGCGCTGCAGCCGAAATACGCTGCGCCGGCAGCAGTTCCGGCGCCGGGAGGCCGCCGGCCATGCTGAGTACCTCGGGCCGCTCGGTCAGTGCCAGCAGATCACGGATCGCCGAACCGCGGACATTCGCGGCGGCCTTCGATGCGAGGGGCGCGGACATGCATTGACGATAGCGGGGTCGCTGTCCAGATACCGAACAATTTTCTTACATAATGAGACATAGTTGGGGCGGTTCGGGCCACCCAGTTTTAAGCCACCCAGTTTTAACCAGGCTGATTCGCAGCCTCCAGCGCCGTCGTCACCGTGGATACGCTCGACGTTGCGAACAGAAGCGCTGTCAGCACACTCGAGCAGGAGATCTGGGCGTGACCGTCACCGACGAATACCTTGCCAACAACCGTGCGTACGCCGCCGACTTCAGCGGTCCGCTCCCCCTGCCACCGAGCAAGCACGTCGCGGTGGTGGCATGCATGGATGCCCGTCTGGACGTGTACCGCGTCCTCGGCCTGCAGGAGGGTGAGGCGCACGTCATTCGCAACGCCGGCGGGGTCGTCACCGACGACGAAATCCGCTCGCTCGCCATCAGCCAGCGGCTGTTGGGCACCAAAGAGATCATCCTGATCCACCACACCGACTGTGGCATGTTGACTTTCACCGACGACGAGTTCAAGAGGACCATCCAGGACGAGACCGGCCTGAAACCGGAATGGGCCGCGGAAGCCTTCCCCGACGTCGAGGAGGACGTGCGCCAGTCGCTCCGTCGCATCCAGGTCAGCCCCTTTGTGACCAAGCACGAATCGTTGCGGGGTTTCGTCTTCGACGTGGCCACCGGCAGGCTCGACGAAGTGACCCTCTAGCGCGACCACCCGCGTACAGCCGAAACCGTCAGACGCCAACACCGCAGCGATAGCGCTGCGGTGTTGGCGGTTCTGCGCCTCAGCCCAGACTGAACGGCTGCCCGTACAGAGTGATGATCTGATCGACCGTGTCGTTGAAGATCCAGATATTGACGTAGGAGCGGGCCTGGGCGTAGCCGGCGCAGCCGACGACGGACAGCGAGACATTGCGGTAGCTGTACGTCCCATCGGCGGCGTTGTTGTAGTTGACCCACGGCTTGTGCTGGTCGGCGCCGAAAGCGTCGGCCCGCTCATGATCGGTGATGTTGTACTGGACGGTTCGCCCGGGACCGAGGGTCAGCGTCGTGCCGAGGGTGGCCGAATCCGTGGGGGTGCTGGACGTCGCCGTTCCGGTGTTCGCACCCGAGGCGCTCAGGCCGCTGACGGACACCTGGCACCCCACGACGTAGCCGGCCTGGATCCGGAACTGCGGCGACGGCTTGCTGAGATGCACGCTGTAGCGGCCGGACACATTGGCATTGCGCTGCAACGGAGTTCCACCGAGCGACGGGGTGACGGTGGCGACCTCGCCGGAGCGGGCCACGCTGACGACCGTGCCGTCCGACAGTGTCCTGCTCTGTGTTTGGGCCGGCAGTCGGATGGTTCCGGCGGCGGCGGTCGCGGAACCTGCGACCAGTACGGCGACCGTTGCCGTGCCGACTATGGCGGCGGCCCCGGCGGTCCGGCGGACGCTGGAAAAACGGACAGACATGATGAATCCTTCAGTGGCTATGCGGTTGATGGGCGGTTGATGGGGCTATGCGGGAGATGGCCCGATTGGCGGCGTCGGTCGACTCAGCCGACGGAGAACGGCTGCCCGTAGGCCTCGATCTTCTGGTGGTCTGACCCACCCGTCTCGACGACGGCATAGGCGCGGGCCTGTGCGTATCCGCCGCAGCCCTCGATGTTGACCTGGAAGTCGCGGTAGTCGATCACGTAGTTGCCGGACTTGGCGATGTTCTTGTAATCGATGAGGACGTAGTTGACCGCGCCGGGGGTCAGCGGGACCGATAGCGAGCCGGTGAGCGCGCCCGAACTGCTCGACAGCGTCGTCGACCCGCCGATCGACAGGCTGCCGACGCCCACCTGGCAGCCGATGATGTAGCCGACCGAGAAGGTCGCCGCGCCGCCCGTCCAGGCGGTGCCATTGGAACCGGGAAGGGTGCTCTCGCCGAGCGGACCATTGTTCGGATCGGCGGCCTTGGCCGTCAGATGTGGTGCGTTGACCGTGACGTGGGCGCTCAGCCAGGCGACACGGCCCGCACCGTTGGCGGCAAGGGATGGAGAGACCCGGGCGACCTGCTGGGTGATCGACAATCGCAGGCCGCTGTCGCCGGGTTCACTGACGTTGGGCAGCCTGGCCACGGTGTCCGCATGCGCCTCGGTGGCCAGGAGTGTGCCGAGTGCGACGGCACTGAGGGCGGCGAACAGGAGCCGGGCGGGTCTTGCTGCTGGAGACATGGGGATTCCTTCAACTCGGATCGTACCAATCCGAACGGTTTCAGATTGGTTGCGCTGGAATGATTTTCGCACTGAAATTTCTCATGCAGGCGGCGTGGTCCGCGATGGTTCGAATCAGACGTATTGTTTAAAACAAACAGCTTTCGGCCACCGGCCTCGCGCGACCGGCCATCCGGCGCACGAAAGCTGCTGGCGCACCCGACTTTCGGATGCGCCAGCAGTGGCGGTAGGCGCGCTTGCGCGCCGTTCGGAGGGTGTGTCCGTCGTCAGGCGGCGTAGACCTCGAGCAGGTTCGGCTGATCCAGAGTCGAGTAGTGCGACGCGTCACCCTTGAGTATGCGGCTGTGCTCGCCGTGAATATCCACCGGAACATCGCCGGCCAACGTGACACGGTGAAGCTGCCGCTGCTGGTCGCCGAAGTCGGCGACACCGTAATGCTGGGTGGCACGGTTGTCCCAGATCACCAGATCGCCCGGGCTCCAGTTCCAGCGGAACGTGTTCTCCAGGCGCGTGGTTCGCGACTGAAGGAGCTGGAAGACCGCCTGGAACTCCGAGGGTTTCAACGACGGGAACTCGGACACGAAATGACCCAGCAGCAGGCTCCGCTCCCCCGTCTGCGGGTGCACTCGCACCACGGGGTGCAGGGTCTGATACTCGGTGCTCGTGAATTCCTTGTAGTGCTCCGCACGACTCTCCGGGCCGCCCGAGCCGTTGTGCTGGGTGGCCGTGGCGTAGTCGTACAGGTTGGTGTGCTTGGCCCACAAGCCATCCACGAACGCACGCAGCGGCGCAGGCAGCTGCTCATAGGCGGCCACCGTCGAGGCGAACGTGGTCGCACCACCCCACGCGGGCAGCGTGATCGGCCGCAGCAGTGAGGCTTTCGGGATGCGGTCGACGAACGAGACATCGGTGTGCCAGCTGTTCGCCGCCCCCTCGATGGTCAGCAGCCGCTCCCCGCGCGACGTGACGGTCGGGTGCGGTCCTGTCGGATCGCCCAGCAGCTGCGCGAACGCGTACTGGCTGTCGTCATCCAGGTGGTCCTGCCCCGTGAAAGCGATCGCCTTGTTCAGCGCCAGGGCCAGCCGGATGGCCTCGACCTGCTCCGGCGGCACATCGCCACCCAGTCGAACGCCACCGATCTGCGCGCCGATATTCTCGCCGCGCCGTTGAACCGTGATTCCGGCGTCCCGATAGATATCTTCGGCGGCCGCGTGGCGGTCGGAGCGATTCTCGATCTGTGTCAAAGTCATTAGGTCCCTCTCGTCATTGAATTCGATCCGCTGCGTGAATGTGCGCTCACGACAATCACCACGACACCACGGGATTCGATACCGCCAGAGGTATTGATTCCCGATGAATAAAACCGGAATAGATTCACACCGATCAATCGGCCTGCAGTTCGGCGGCTTCATCGATCTCGCGGCGCACCGAATCGGGCACCCGCACCGTCCCCGGGACGTATGTCACGGCACGCAGCACCGGGCCGAACTCGAACAGTCCGCGACGCCGACGCAGCTCGACGTCGACCGGGCCGCGGGCGTCGAGACCGACACTGATGCCGGTCCACGGCGCCATCCCGACAAGCTGAAACTGATCGTCCAGGTCAGCGACCGCGGTCTCGACACCCTCGGCAACCGCCACCAGTCTGAAGTTCCAGCGCACCGACTCGGTCGCGGTCGCCTGCAGCCTGACCTGTGAGGTTCGCTCCGGCAGTCGGCCGGCCACCCGCGCCACACGCCCGTAGCTGTTGAAGACGAAGGTCAACACCCCGTCCTCGACGTAGAGCAGATAGCCGCCCTGCGGATCACCGTGGGCCACCAGCACTCCCTCGTCGGAGGCGGTCCACCCCGACAGCTCGATCACGATCTCGAAGTCCCGGTAGGCGATCAGCCGACTCGATCG
Source organism: Jongsikchunia kroppenstedtii DSM 45133 (assembly GCF_000380485.1). Lineage (GTDB taxonomy): Bacteria > Actinomycetota > Actinomycetes > Mycobacteriales > Mycobacteriaceae > Jongsikchunia > Jongsikchunia kroppenstedtii. The sequence continues at coordinate 183,984 of NZ_AQYG01000051.1, forward strand.
ATAGCGCTCGAGCGTGGGTGTGCCGCGCAGCAGTCGCACCGGCTGGGAGTAGCGCCCCTCGCTCGGCCGACGCCGGGCCTGCGCAGCTGCGGAATCAAATAGCGGAAACACCGTGTTGTGCCATGCGGCGCGGTCCCAGGCCGCCGCGAGCTCGGCGACCTTGTCGGGATGCTGTGCCGCGACATCGCGCGTCTCCGCCGGGTCCGTGCGGACGTCGTACAGCTCCCATTCGGGATCGTCGACCTTCGCCGGATCGCGATGCAGGGACAGCAGTTTCCAGCCGTCGCGATAGAAGCCCCGGTGCCCACCGAACTCCGCGTACTGCTCGGTGTGCGGCGAGTCGGCCTGTCCGTCGCGCAGGACCGCGGCGATGCTGACGCCGTCCCGCTGTGCCGCCGGCGAGCCGTGCCGGGTCGCGGGGGTCGGAACGCCCGCGAGCTCGAGCAAGGTGGGAGCCAGGTCGGTGACGTAGGAGAACTGCCGCCGCACGCCGCTGTCGTCGGCAGCCCGGGCCAGCCCGGCCGGCCAGGAGATGACAAAGGGCACTCGCACCCCACCGGCGAACGTCTGGCCCTTGTAGAAGCGGAAGGGCGTGTTGGAGGCCTGGCCCCAACCACGCGGATAGTGCACCCCGAGCGCCGGCGACCCGATCAGGCCCTCGTCATGCGGGACGTCGCGTTCCCAATCCGGAGGCACCGGTCCATGCACGAACTGGCTGAAATAGGACCGCGTCCCCCGCGGGCCACCCTCGGCGGTCCCACCGTTGTCCGAGGTGAACACGATGATGGTGTTGTCGAGTTCACCGAGTTCGTCCAAGGTCTCGGTGATTCGACCGAGGCTCTGGTCGATGCTGTCGACCATCGCGGCGTAGACCTCCTGGTAGCGCTGAAACCGCCGTTGCTCCTCGGGCGTCAGGTCGGTCCAGGCGGGCGCGTCGTAGCCCGGCTCGGTGTTGCGTTCGGCGATCGGCGTGCCGGGATCGAACAGGCCGGCATTCACCTGCCGCTCGAAGCGTTCGGCCCGCACCGCGTCCCAACCCCGCTGGTACCGGCCGCGGTACTTGTCCAGGTCGGACCTCTTCGCCTGATGCGGACCGTGCATCGCGATATGCGCGAAGTACAGAAAGAACGGCTTGTCCGCGTCGTGCGCGCGCAGCGCCTTGATCTCGCCGATCGCCCGGTCGGTGAGGTCGTCGGTCACGTAGTAGCCATCGGGGTACTCGCGCACGTCGACCACGGAGTTGTCGGCGATCAACTGGTTCGGATAGAAGAACGAGTTGAGACCTTCCAATGACCCGTAGTAGCTGTCGAATCCCCGCTGCAGCGGCCACGAGTCACGCGTGCGGCCCGGACTCATGTTCGCGTCCCGCACGAGATGCCACTTGCCCACCGCGTATGTCGCATAGCCACCCGCGCGCAGGATCTCCGGCAGCGTCAGTACGTCGTCGCCCAGCTCGAGCCGCAGACCCGGAAAACCCGGATCCGAGTTCGCGACGCTGCCGTAACCCGCGCGGTGCGGGTTGAGCCCGGTCAGCAGCGCGGCCCTGGCCGGCGAACACACCGGAGTCGTGTGGTAGTTGCTGAGTCGGTATCCGCTCTCGGCCAGCCGGTCGATGTTGGGCGTATCGATCTCCGCGCCGAACGGCCCGATATCGGAATAGCCCATGTCGTCGACCAGCACCACGACGATGTTCGGGGCGCCCACCGATGCTGACGGCTCGGGCGGCCACCACGCCTGCGACTGCGACGTCGTACGGCCGACGATCCCCCCGAAGTCTTCGTATCCGCGCGCGTCGTCGGCAAGCTGCGATTGCTTATTCTCGGTCACCTATGAATAGATCCTTCGTGATTTCAATTTTTCGCCACAGTCGGCGGTCTCCAATAGCAACCAAAGACTCCCAAACCCGCCGGCATTGTAAACAGTTAAATTTTCCCTAAATTCAATCGATCCGAAATTGATATTTCTGTTCAAGTATTTGTCGCATGACCCCCGTTCGGGTGTCTACTTCGTATTCCGACGAGCCCGAAATGTGGTGTCATGCGCCGACGAGAACGTCTCCGAGTTGGTTGGGCGGCCCTGCTGGTCGTCGCGGTGTTCGGTGTCGCCGGGTGCCAGTCGGCGGTGCACCAGCGTTCGCACTCAGGCGGTTCCGCGGCCGGCCAGGCCCGCAACGGCGGAGACCTGCGGGTGGGCGTCCTCGACGATCTGCAGCCGAAGACCTTCCTGCAGATCAATCAGCCGGGTCCGGACGGGATCGTGTCCGCGAACGTCTTCGACACCCTGATCCGTTACGCGAATGACAAGCTCGACGTGCGGCCGGCCCTGGCGACGGCGTGGCATCTCGCGCCCGACGGGCTCTCGCTGACGCTGGATCTGCGTCAGGGTGTCACGTTCCACGACGGCCGGCCGTTCGTCTCCTCCGACGTCGAGAACTCCATCAAGACGTATCTCGGCGGCCCGTGGACCCCGCAGTTCAAACGCACGGCGGCGGCGATAACCTCGTACGACACAACGGATCCGCACCGCGTGGTACTGCACTTCGAGCACCCGCTGAGCAACATCTTCGACCTGCTCGATTCCGCCCCCATCCTCGACCAGAACTCGCTCGCCGACCTCAAGGCGGGCAAGAAGTTCATCGGCACCGGGCCGTACAAGTTCGCGTCGTGGACGCCGAACTCCACGGTGAAGCTCGTCCGCAACGACCAGTATTGGGGCGGCGCGCCGAAATTGGACTCGATCACGCTGGTGGTGGGGAAAGACCCGGAGTCGCTCTATACGCGGCTGCGCACCGGACAGCTGGACGTCGCGTTCGAGCTGGCAAGCCACGATCAGCGACTCGCCACGTCGCGCTACGGATTCACCAACATCTCGCTTTCCGGCGGCGAGGCCCAGGAGTACGTCGGCGTCAACGTGACCAACCCGACGTTGCGGGATGTGCGGGTGCGCAAGGCGATTGCCTACGCCATCGACCGAAAGCGCATCATCGATGACGTCTATCAGGGCAGCGGCTACCCGATCAACGTGCCCTGGCCCAAGACGTCACCGGCCTACGATCCCGCGGCCAACACGGTCTACACCCGCGACGTCGCCAAGGCCAAAGCCCTTGTCGCCCAGGTCGGCTCGATCCCCACCGTGGACCTCGACTACTCGACTCAGGGTTCCGACCGCGTCATCGCCGAGATCGTTCAGTCGAATCTCAAGGACGTCGGCATCACCGTGAACCTGGTGCCCAACGACCAGACCGTTCAAGGCACCAAGCTGATCGCCGGCACCTACAGCGGACTCTGGATCCAGCAGCACGCCTTCGCGCAGTACACGCCGTCGACTCTCGCGGTGACGGCATACCCGTTCAATGCCGCCAAGAATTCCTCGCACTATCAGAACGACGCCTACACCGCCGCGGCCAACGCGGCCTGGCTGGCGCCGCTGCCGACGTCGCCTGCGGCCGTCAATGCGTATCGAGAACTCGACCGGCGCTGGCTCGACGATCTGTTTCTCGTCGAGATCGGCGTGGTGATCCCGCAGGCGGCCGCCGCCCCCGACGTCAGCGGCGTCGACTGGGACCGCCGCGACCAGCCGCATTTCGCCGGCACCTACTTCAACTCGGCCGGGAGGTCCTGACCCATGGTTTCGTATCTATTGCGTCGCATCCCCACCGCGATCGTGGTGCTGTTCGTCGCATCCCTGCTCATCTTCTCGGTGCTGCGGCTGGTGCCGGGCTCACCGGCAGCAGCCCTGGCGGGACCCGACGCGTCGCCGGCAGACCTGGCCGCGATCGAGCACAGCCTGGGACTGGACCGTAGCTTCTTCACTCAATACTTCAGCTGGCTCGGCCACCTGCTCACCGGCGATCTCGGCACGAGCTACGCGGTGGGCGGCAGCGTCCGCTCCCTCGTGGGCTTCGGACTGACCAACACCGTGGTGCTGACGGTCACCGCGCTGGTGATCGCCATCGTTCTGGCATTCGCACTCGCCCTCGCCGGCGTGCTCTACGACAACCGGATCCTGCGCGGGGTGCTGACCGCCGTCAACGCATTGGCCATCGCGCTGCCCACCTTCGTGGTGGGCACGACCCTGATCCTGTTGTTCTCCATACATTTCCGGCTGCTGCCGGCCGGCGGCACCCCGCCGAAAGGCTTCACCGACAGCGTGCAGATCAGTGCGCAGTATCTGATACTCCCCGCCTTGACGCTGGGCCTGCCGACCGGGGCATTGCTGGCCAGGTTCCTCACCGAGGCGCTGCGCACCGAACTGAATCAGCCGTACGCGGTGACCGCCAAGGCGCTCGGCGCGACCCGGCGCGACGTCGTCCTCAAGCATGCGCTGCGAAATGCCTTGCCGCCGACGCTCACCGCACTCGGACTCAGTATCGGCGGTCTGCTCGGCGGCGCGGTCCTGGTCGAGTCGATCTTCGGCTGGCCCGGGCTCGGCCTGCTCACCGAAGAAAGCATTTTCACCCGCGACTACCCACTGGTCCAGGTGCTGGTTCTGTTGTCCGTCACGGTATTCGTGGCCATCCAGCTCCTCGCCGACGTGCTGCACGCCTGGATCGATCCCCGAATCCGATTGGCAGGAAACCGATGACCGCCACCACCGAGAATTCCGAATCCACCGGCCTGGGCCGCGGCACCGGGATCGGCCCCGGACTGGTTCCGGAATCACCTGACGACCGCAACCACCCGAGCATTCGAGTTCCACTCTGGCGCAGCGTTACTCGCGGCCAGGGTCTCCTCGGTCTGGCGCTGGTGCTGACGGTGATCGCCCTCGGTGTCGTCGGGCCCCTGTTTCTCTCGTACACCGCCGATCAGCAGATAGACGGCGCCTACCTGCTGCCGGCGAGCGGCAGTCATTGGTTCGGTACCGATGACGTCAACCGCGACGTCCTCACTCGAATCCTCTACGGCATCCGGGTCGACCTGCTGATCGTCTTCATCTCGGTGCCGGTCGGCGCGGCCGTCGGCACCCTGCTCGGCCTCGTCTCGGTCGGGCGCAGCGTCACCGACGTGATCGCTCAACGCGTCTTCGATGTCATCCTCGCGTTTCCCGTCTTGATCCTCGGCATCGCTCTCACGGCGATCCTCGGCCCGGGAGCGCTGACGGTCGGCATCGTGATCGCGCTCGCCGAAGTCCCGATATTCGGCCGCCTGACGCGCACGGCGGTCCTGCGCGTGCGCGAGATGCCGTACGTGGAGGCGGCCCGGGTGAGCGGCGCCGGCACGACGCGCATCCTGCTGCGCCACGTCCTGCCGAACTCCGTGGAGACACTCGGCGTCCAGTTCGCGCTGTCGCTGTCGCTCGGCGTCTTCGTCGAGGGAGCCATGAGCTACCTGGGAATCGGCGTGAAGGCCCCCACCCCCTCACTGGGCTCGATCCTCGCGGCCGGCAACGACTACATGGAGACCAATCCCTGGTTCTCGGTCGGCCCACTGCTCGTCGTCTCGGCCCTGGTACTGGGCTTCTATCTGATCGCACAGTCGATCTCCACCGACCGGAGGACCGCACTATGACATCGCCGACGCCCGCGACCCCGCAGGCCTCACACCCGCCCGCGTTGCAGGTCGACGATCTGCACGTGACGTTCAACTATCCCCGCCCGGCCGTATCCGGTATCAGCCTCCGCGTCGATCGCGGTGAAATCGTCGCTCTCGTAGGCGAATCCGGTTCGGGCAAGACGATGACCGCGCGCGCCGCCATCGGCTTGCTGCCCGACGGCGCAGTCGCGACGGGATCGGTGAAGGTGAACGGCCGGGAAGTGCTCGGCCAGACGGAGCGAACCCTGGAGTCGATTCGCGGCAAGAGTGTCGCGATGATCTTCCAGGAACCCCAGACGGCGTTGAATCCGGTCCAGACCGTCGGATGGCAGCTTCGCCAGGCCCTCACCACACATCAACGACTGTCCCGGTCGCAGGCACAGCGCCGGGCGATCGAGCTGCTTGAGCTGGTGGAGATTCCCGATCCCGGGCAGCGGGTCGCCTATTACCCGCACCAGCTCTCCGGCGGCCAGAAACAGCGCGTGGTGATCGCTCTGGCACTCGCCAACGACCCCGCCTTGCTGCTCGCCGACGAACCCACGACCGCCCTGGACGTCTCCGTGCAGCGCGACATCCTCGATCTGCTCGCCCGACTCCGCGATCGAACAGACGCCGGAATCCTGCTCATCACACACAATCTCGGTGTCGTCGCCGATATCGCCGACCGGGTCGTGGTCGTCCAGCTCGGAGAGTCGATCGAGACCGGCGATGTCTACGACGTGTTCGCCAAGCCCGAACAGCCCTATACCCGCCAACTCCTGAGTGCAGTTCCGCGGCTGCCGGCCGCCGCCGATGCCGCGCCGGCCGGTGGTGGACAGGCGACGCCCGACGACGATCACCGGGTCCTCGACGTGGAGAAGGTCACGGTGATCCATCGCGCGGCGCTCGGCACCAAGGCGCACACGGCTCTGCGGGACGTCTCACTCGGCGTTCGCAAGGGTGAGGTGATCGGCGTCGTCGGCGAATCGGGCTCGGGCAAAACCACTCTCGGTCGCGCCATCGGCGGTCTGCTGCCACTGGCCGCAGGCCGGATTCTCGTCGAGGGCGACGATATCGCCGCCATCTCCAGGTCCGGGCTGCGCGCGGTGCGCCGCAAGCTCGCGTTCGTGCCGCAGGATCCGACCGCGTCTCTCGATCCGCGCTTCACCCTTGCCGAATCCATCGCCGAGCCGCTCGACATCCAGGGCATCGGAGATCACCGGAGCCGGCGACGGCGGGTCGACGAACTGCTCGACGCAGTTCACCTCCCCCGTTCCTTCGGTAGCCGGCTACCGCACGAGCTGTCCGGCGGCCAGCGCCAGCGCGTCGCCCTCGCCCGGGCCCTGTCCACCAGACCCGCGCTGCTCATCGCCGATGAGCCCACCAGCGCGCTGGACGTTTCGGTGCAGGCGCGCATCCTCGAATTGTTCGCGGAACTGCAGCAGGAGCTCGGCTTCGCGGCGATCTTCATCAGCCACGACCTTGCCGTCGTCCAACAGGTGTCGGACCGGGTCGCCGTCCTGCGCAACGGCGAGGTGGTGGAATCCGGTGCGGCGCTGCGCGTTCTGACCGCACCCGCGTCGGATTACACCGCCGAACTCGTCGCGGCGGTTCCCTATCCCGACCCGGTGATCCAACGCACCCGGCGCGGCGCGCTGACACCGTGACGGGACAGATGTTCTTACATAATGGGACGGCGCCACCGTTGTGATCGATTCGGCCGCCCGCCATCGGTCGGGCGCGCCACACTCGATTCCATGACGGTGATGAAAGCAGCAGTATTCGCGGGCGCTGGCCCATCACTTGCGCTGGAAGAGATTCCGATTCCCGAACCGCATGGCGGCGAGGTACTGATCAAGGTCGCGGCCTGCGGCGTCTGTCATACGGACCTGCACGTCATGAAGTCGGAGGTCGCCTTCCCGACGCCGGCCGTCCTCGGGCATGAGGTCTCCGGTGTCGTCGAACGTGTCGGCGCCGACGTCGAGCACCTCGCGGTGGGCGACCGCGTGGTCTGCAGCTTCATCATGCCGTGCGGCGACTGCCGGCATTGCGTTCGCGGCGCCGAGGATCTCTGCGAGCGGTTCTTCGCCTACAACCGGCTCCGCGGCACCCTCTATAACGGCACCACCCGACTGCACCGCGCGGACGGCACACCGCTGGCGATGTACTCGATGGCCGGGCTGGCCGAATACTGTGTCACCCCCGCCTCGTCGGCGTTCGTGGTGCCCGATGACGTGAGCCTGGACGCGGTCGCCATCCTCGGCTGCAGTTCGTTCACCGCGCTCGGCGCCGTCAACACCGCCGAGCTCCGGGTCGGAGACCGGATCGCGGTGGTGGCCACGGGCGGCGTCGGCACCTCCATCGTGCAGTTCGCGAAAGCCGTTGGCGCGAGCCAGATCATCGCGATCGACATCGACGACGACAAACTGCACGCGGTACGGGCCCTGGGGGCCACCCACACGATCAACTCGCGCACCACCGACGTCTCCGATGCCGTGCGGCAGATCACCGAAGGTCATGGGGTCGACGTCGCGTTCGAGGCGCTCGGCAGCCCGACGACGTTCGCCACCGCGTGCGACATCGTCGACGACGGCGGGCGGGTGGTCGTGGTCGGCATCGCCCCCGCCGGATCGACCGGTGACGTCGATCTCGCCCGGCTGGTGCGTCGCAAGGTGCAGGTGCGCGGCTCTTACGGGGGCAAGGCTCGCCGCGACATGCCGGCGTTGCTGCGGATGGTGGCCGGCGGCACGATCGCACCCCAGGAGGCGATCACCCGTCGATATCCGCTCGACCAAGCCGACGACGCGTATCAGGCGCTCGCCAGGGGCGAGATCGTCGGCCGAGCCGTCATCGAGATGCCCTCATAGACGGGGATCGCGCCTAGGCCAAGTCCCTCGATCCGGTTTTGGCCGAGCTGCTCTCGTCCACCAGCGGCGCCGGGGCCTCCATGCTCGCCTCCCCCGCTACTGCGGCGAGTTCGACACCCACCGACTCGGCGACCGGAGCCTTCGGCTTGCCGGTGAACAACGACGCGACCGCGCCCAGCACGCAGCAGATGAGCGCGAACGTGAACGCCGCGGTGAGTCCGTCCGAGAACGGGTCGGAGATCAAGTGCGGGAAGAAGTCCAAGCCGGTCAGATGGTCGACGCTGGCCTGCGGCAGCCCGTGCATCGACTGGCCCGCGACCTGCTGGATCGGGTTGTAGCCGAGGAACGCCGCGAACAGGATGCCGACCGTCGGGATGTGCGCGATGCCCTGTGCCGCTTGGTCCGGCATGCCGTTCTGGGTGAGTCCGCCGTACATCGCCGACGGCAGATGCGCGCTCAGGCCGGCGATCATCAGCGAGAAGAACACGCCGATCGACAGCACCATGGCCGCGTTCTGGAACGTGGTCATCATGCCCGCGCCCGAGCCGCGCGAGGTGATCGGCAAGCTGTTCATCACCTCGGTCCGGTTCGGCGCCGCGAACAGACCCATGGCGACCCCGTTGATCAGCAGGATCACCGCGAACACCCAGTAGTCGAAATTGACCGGCAACGCGATCAGCGCACCGAATGTGCCTGCCGTCAAGAGCATTCCGAGTGTGGTGAACCACTTGGTGCCGAGCCGGTCGGACAGGGCGCCGGCAACCGGCGCGCTGAGCAGGAAGCCGATCGTCATCGGGACCATGTAGATGCCGGCCCACAGCGGCGTCCGCGAATAGTCGTAACCGTGCTGCGGCAACCAGATTCCCTGCAGCCAGATGATCAGGATGAACTGCAGACCACCGCGGCCGATCGACGCCATCAGGTTCGCGATGTTGCCGAAGGCGAACGAACGATTCTTGAACAGCGAGAGCTGGAACAGCGGGCTCTCGACCTTGGTCTCGATGACGCCGAAGATCGCCAGCATGATGGCGCCACCGACGAGCGCACCGATCACCCACGGGTTGCCCCAGCCCATGTTGGCGCCGTGGTACGGCTGGATGCCATAGGTGATCGCGACCAGGATCGCGATCAGGCCCACCGCGAAGGTGATGTTGCCCCACCAATCCATCTGGGCATGTTTGCGCTCGCCGAGATCGTGCAGCTTCATATACGCCCAAATGGTGCCGATGACGCCGAACGGCACCGATACCAGGAAGATGTAGTGCCACTGCACGGGCGCGAGCACACCGCCGATCAGCAGGCCGAGGAACGACCCGGCGATGGCCGCCACGCCGTTGATACCCATTGCGAGCCCGCGCTGGTTGGCCGGGAAGGCGTCGGTCAGGATCGCCGACGAGTTCGCCATCAGGAACGCACCGCCGATGCCCTGGATGACGCGCCAGAAGATCAGCCAGATCGCCGCCTCGGCACCGTCGAACCAGGTGATCGCCAAGAAGATCGACGAGATCGTGAAGACCAGGAAACCCATGTTGTACATCCGGGCACGGCCGAACATGTCGCCGAGCCGGCCGAAGCTGACCACCAGCACGGCGGTGACGACGAGGAAGCCCATCATCATCCACAGCAGGTAGCTGGTGTTGGAGGGCTCCAACGGGTTCAGGTGGATGCCCTTGAAGATGTCGGGCAGGGCGATCAGCACAATCGATGAGTTGATCGTCGCGATCAACATGCCCAGCGTGGTGTTCGACAGGGCGATCCACTTGTAGTGCGGCCCGAGCTCCTCGAGCGTCCGGTGACGGGACCCCCGGGAGCGGCCTCCGCCTGGCGCGCCGGCCCCCGTCGCCGAGTGTCCGTTGGATGTCGGCTGCATCAGATTCCTTCCTCGAGTTCGGGTTCCGCGGCCACGGAATCCGGGAACGGGTCGCTGAGCGCCTCGGCAAGCCGTGCGAACACCCGTTGTGCGGCGGCGCGGTCGTCGCTGTCCAGCGAGTACAGCGCCTCCTTGAACAGCGTCTCGGCCTTCGACGACGCGTGGTTGACGTAGTCGACGCCCTCCGGTGTCAGTGACAGCAGGCAGACCCGTCGATCGTTCCGATCGATCGAGCGAGCCAGCAGACCGTGGTGCTCGAGCGAGCCGACCAGCCGGGACATCGTCGGTCCGGTGACGCCTTCGAGCTCCGCGACCTCAGTGGCCCGGATCGGCGCGTGTTCGGCGATGGTCCACAGCGCCGACATGCAGCCGGCGGTGAGTTCGTCAGGCCGCGGCGTGCTCCGGAGCGCCCGATTGATTCGGATGAGGTCCCGGTGCACCGTCGCCGCCACCCCGAGATCTGCAGGTCGGCCGGGACTCGCGGTCACAGCCGGTTCACCCACGTCCGCTTTCCTTTCCACAACTAACAACTTCTAAGACTAGTTGATAACTGCTAACTATTTTGCCACCAGCCGCTGTGGGACTTCACACAACCGGGAAACGGGAAGCATTCGGATACGGTGCGCAGCCGCGAGGTGGTTGGGAAATGAACCCCGGGTTAACTACAGTGTCCCGGGTGTATTCGCAGCTGACGCAACGGCGGGCGACGGACCTGCTCCGTCAGCCCAAGGTCGTGCTATGGGCCCTGGTCGGGATCTTCGCGCTGGGCTTCATGATCGCTGTGGAGATCATGTCCCGCCATTACGGCGAGCCGGGCCCGCTGACCAACCAGGTGCGCGAGATCATCTTCACGCCGAAGTCCGGGCCGCTGCTCTACGCCGGCCTCGGCCTCATGCTCATCACCGTGAGCTGGCGCGACCGCTTCTACTCCCTCGGTGCGGCACTGGCCATCGATGTCGTGTTCGCGCTGGTCCGGTTGGTCGTCGATGCGAAGCAGAACTTCGGCAACGGCGCGCTGTGGGTGCTGCTCGGCTGGGCCGCATACGCGGCCTTCCGATGCACCGGCCGTCGGCGCACCTTGCTGCTCAAGGGCGTGGGCCTGGGTCTGCTGCTGGTCGCCGGACGCAAGGTCGGCGACAGCTGGCTGCTCATCACGACGATGTCGCGGCCGCGGGTGCTCGATCAGTTCGTGGCCGCCGCAGACCACGCCCTCGGTGACCCGTCCTGGCTGATGGGCCGCGCCGTCCGGGCGACCGGATCGGTCGGGGCGCACGTCCTCGACTACGTGTATGTCCAGCTCGCGGTCGCCGCGGTGCTCGTCGCGCTCTATCAGCTGCGCAACGTCGCCCGCCTTCGACGCTTCCCGAGCCACCATCTGGTGCGCACGTTCCTGGTGATCGGGCTGCTCGGTCCGGCCGTCTACATGCTGTTCCCTGTGGTCGGGCCGATCTTCGCCTACGGCGTCGACGGCGGGCATTACGCCGTCGCGAACCTGTGGCCCAACACGGTGCCCCCGGTGGTCAGCCCGCACTGGATGGACTTCGACAAGCTCACCCCGCGCAACTGCATGCCGAGCCTGCACACCGCCTGGGCGACGGCGATCTTCATCCATTCCCGCAAGGCGCCGCGGCTGCTGCGCTACGCCGGAACGTTCTGGCTGCTGGCCACCCTGACCGCGACCCTGGGTTTCGGCTATCACTACGGCACCGACCTGGTCGCCGGCGCGGTCTTCTGCCTCACCATCGAGGCCGCGCTGCGCAGCCCCGAACAGGGCTGGGGCCGGACGCGGATCCAGCTCGTTGGCTACGGCACCGCCGTCTTCGCCGCCCTACTGCTGATGTATCGCTACGCGTCGATCGAGATGGCCGACGATCCGTGGCTGTACGGCCCGCTGGTCATTTTCGGGCTGATCTCGATGATCTGGCTGTACATCCGCACCACTCGCGCGTGGGAGTCGACCGAGGCACCTGACGAGATCAGTCCAGATCGTCGTGTCGAACCAGCTGTCGCGCTGCCTCGATAACCGAGCCGGACAGCGACGGATAGACCGACAGCGTCTGTGCCAGATCGCCGACCGTCAGCCGGTTCTGCACCGCGATCGCGATCGGCAGGATCTGCTCGGACGCCTGCGGTGACACCACCACGCCGCCGATGATCACGCCGGTCTGCGGGCGACAGAAGATCTTCACGAAACCCCGGCGCAGCCCCATCATCTTGGCGCGCGGATTGGTCGACAGCGGCAGCATCACGGTGCGCGCCGGGTAGTCGCCGGCGTCGATCGCCTGCTGGCTCACGCCGACCGTCGCGATCTCCGGCCGGGTGAAGATGGCCGACGACACCGTCTTGAGCTTGATCGGGGCCACCCCCTCGCCGAGGGCGTGGTAGATCGCGATCCGGCCCTGCATGGCCGCCACCGATGCCAGCGGCAGCAGGCCGGTGCAGTCGCCGGCGGCATAGATGCCCGGCACCGCGGTTCGCGAGACCCGGTCGACCCGCAGGTAGCCGTTGTCCAGCTCGAGCCCGGCGTTCTCCAGACCGAGGTCGGCGGTGTTCGGCACCGATCCCACGGTCATCAGGGCATGCGAGCCCTCGACGGTACGGCCGTCGGCCAGGTGCACCAGCACGCCGTCGGCGGTGCGCTCCACCCGGTCGGCACGCGCATGCTTGACCAGGGTGACGCCGCGCTCGGCCAGCGCCTCCTCCAGCACCAGGGCGGCGTCCTCGTCCTCGCCGGGCAGCACGCGGTCGCGGCTGGAGACCATGGTCACCTTCACACCCAGCTCGGTGTAGGCGTGGACGAACTCGGCGCCGGTGACGCCCGAACCGACCACCACCAGATGTTCGGGGGCCTGTTCGAGGTCATACAGGTGGCGCCAGTTGAGGATTCGTTCGCCGTCCGGTTCGGCGGCCGGCAGCACGCGCGGCGAGGCGCCGGTGCAGATCAGCACCACATCGGCGACGAGGGTCTCCTCGGTGCCGTCGGCGCTGATCGCCCGCACCCGATGCGACAGCCCGGGCCGCGAATCGTCCAACCGGCCGCGGCCGTGAATGATCCGGACCCCCTCTTCGAGCAGCTTCGTTCGGATGTCGGCCGACTGGGCGTAGGCCAGGTCTTTGACCCGCTTGTTGACCCGGTGCATCGAGTCCTCGGTGTGCTCGTCATTGAGGTCGATGCCGAGCGCGGCCGCCCGCCGTACCTCGGTGCGGACGCCCGTCGAGGCGATGAAGGTCTTGGACGGCACGCAGTCCCACAACACGCAGGCACCGCCGATGCCGTCGGCGTCGATCACCGTGACGTCGGCTCCGTAATTCGCGGCCACCAGTGCCGACTCGTATCCCGCAGGTCCGCCGCCGATGATCACAATGCTGGTCACGGGAGAACAATCTAGTCGAGCACGGCGCCGCAGGTGGTCCGAGTAGTCTCGTGTCCGTGCCGATTTACGCCGCGTACGGGTCGAATATGCACCCGGACCAGATGCAGCAGCGTGCGCCGCACTCCCCGATGGCGGGCACCGGCTGGCTGCACGGGTGGCGACTCACCTTCGGCGGCGGCGACATCGGCTGGGAGGGCGCCCTCGCGACCGTCACCGAGGATCGCTCCGACCCCACCGCCCGGGTCTTCATCGTGCTCTACGACGTCACCGACGAGGACGCGCTGAGCCTGGACCGTTGGGAAGGCTCGGAACTCGGCATCCATCGCAAGATCCGCGCGCGCGTCGACACCGCGGACGGCCCGGTGCTTGCCTGGATGTACGTGCTGGACGCCTACGAGGGTGGCCTGCCCTCCGCCCGCTACCTGGGCGTGATGGCGGACGCGGCCGAAATCGCCGGGGCCCCAGCCGAATACGTGCGGGCACTCCGAGTACGCGACGCCCGCAACGTCGGCCCGGGTTCTGGGGCTGAGTGAAAATCCGGCTGCGTTATCAGTCGGCCGGCATAGCTCCGCTATAGCCGACCTCCTTCTGCCTGGCCGGATTCCCACTCAGCCCCAGAACTTACGCTCCGGCCACCACGCGCAGGAAGGTCTTGACGCCGACGGCGAGCGCACGTTCGTCGAGGATGAAATTCGGCTGATGGATGTCGTACTGGGCACCCGCCCCGCTCCACACGCCGAGCCGGCCCATCACCCCCGGAACATCCTCCAGGTACCACGAGAAGTCTTCTCCCCCACCGGATTGCAGGGTTTCGGCCACGGCGTGCGGGCCGATCGCCGCGACCGCGTCATGCAACCGCTCGTAACAGTCGGGGTCGTTGACCACGGGCGGCACCCCGCGCTTGTACGTCAGGTCGTATTCGACGCCGAGCGGGGCCAGGATGCCGCCGATGATGTCGCGCACCGTCGGCTCCAACTGCGCCCAGATGTCGTGGTCGCCGGTGCGCACCGTGCCCTGTAGACGTCCCGTCTGCGGAATGACGTTGAACGCCTCGCCGGCATGCGCTGCGCCCCACACCATCACCGTGCTGGTGCTCGGGTCGATGCGGCGCGACAGAATCCCCGGCAGCCCGGTGATCACGGCGCCCATCGCGTACACCAGATCGCCGGTCAGATGCGGTCGCGAGGTATGTCCGCCCGGCGCACTCAGAGACAGGTCCACCACGTCGGCCGCCGACGTGATCGCCCCCATCCGCAGGCCGACCCGGCCGACCTCGAGCTTAGGGTCGCAGTGCAGCGCGTAGACCGCGGACACTCCCTTGGTGGCCCCGGCGGCCACCGCATCGAGCGCTCCGGCCATCACCTCTTCGGCGGGCTGGAAGATGAGTCGCACGCCGACCGGTAGGTCATCTACCGCGGCAAGGAATTTCGCGACGCCGAGCAGGATGGCCGTATGCGCGTCATGGCCGCACGCATGCGACACCCCGTCGACCATCGACGCGAACGGGAGTCCGGTGTGCTCCGGAATCGGCAGCGCGTCCATGTCCGCCCGCAGACCGATCCGGTCGCCGTCCGGGCCGACGTCGCAGAGGACGCCGGTGCCGAGCGGCATCCGCACGGGCTCCAGGCCGAAGGACTCCAGCTGTGCCACAACCAGATCCGTGGTGCGGTTCTCGACCCGCGACAGCTCCGGATGCCGATGCATATCCCGGCGCCAGGCGACCAGCTGCGGCTCGTTCTCCGCGACCCAGGCGTCTATGGCCTCGAAGGAACTCACTGGGACCTCTTCTCCCGCAACTGCAACAACTCGGCCCGCCAGCCCTGGTCGACCGCGACGGCGGCGGCGGTCTCGGCCAGCGCGATGGCGCCGTCGATGATCGCCTGGTCGGCCGACGGGGATACCGCGGCGGCGGCGAAACCCGGCTCGTGGATATTCGCTCCGCCCGAATCGATCCCGATCAGCGGATGGATGCTCGGCACCGTCTGGCTGACGTTGCCCATGTCGGTGCTGCCGAACGGCCGCAGACCCTCTCGGCCCGGCGGCGCCGGCCTGCGCCCGCGCTCGATGATCGCCGTGCGATACGCCTCGGCCAGCCGATCATCGTGTCGCAGTTCCAGATACGTCGGCGACACGATGCGACACTCATGGGTGCAGCCGGTGGCCACCGCCCCGGCGGCGAAGCAGCCCTCGGCCCGGTCATCGAGCCGCTGCAGCGACTCGCCGTCGAGCGCCCGCAGGTAATACATCAGCTCGGTATGTGCGGCAATGACATTCGGCGCCGACCCGCCGACGGTCACCATCCCGTGAATCTGCTGGCCGGGCTCTAGGTGTTGACGCAGCAGACCCACGGCCACCTGGGCGACCGTCGCCGCATCGGCCGCGTTGCGACCGCGTTCCGGAGCCGCCGACGCATGCGCCTCCACACCACGGTAGGCAACCGCGATATCGGCCAAGGCCAGGCTGCGGCACCGGATCTCGTCGACATCGGCGGGATGCACCATCATCGCCAGCGCCGCCTCGTCGAAGGCTCCGGCATCCAGCAGCGTGATCTTGCCGCCGCCGGCTTCCTCCGCGGGGGTGCCCAGCACCTGCACGGTGATGCCGAGCTCGTCCGCCACCGTCGACAGCGCCCGCGCGGCACCGACCGCGGCGGCCGCGATGATGTTGTGCCCGCAGGCATGACCGAGTCCGGGCAGCGCGTCGTATTCGGCGCAGAGCGTGACCACGAGGTCGCCGCTGCCGAAGCGGGCGTCGAAGGCGGTCGGCAGGCCGGCGACGCCGCGGCGCACCTCGAATCCGTACCCACCGAGCAGCTCGGAAGTCTTTGCCGCACTTCGATGTTCCTCGAAGGCCAACTCGGGTTCGGCGTGGATGCTCGCGGACAGGCCGGTCAGATCGGTGGCGACAGCCGCCACCGCCTCGGCGATCATAGCGGTGGCGTCGGCTGCGACATCACCTGCAGCAGCGGGCCGCGCAGATTCGATTTGATCGTCGCGAGCCCCGGGCCGGCCACGGCGGCGCGGTTGGCGGCCTCGGCCGTGGCGATGGTGAGCAGCGAGTCGACGTCGACGGCCTGCTCCACGATCCCCAACTCCTGCGCCTGCGCGGCGCCGTAGCGGCGGCCGGTGGTCATCGCCTCGGTGGCCGTCGCATCCGGCAGCCGGGTCCGCAGCAGCGCCGACATCGGATCGGTGAACGGCATGCCGAGCAGGATCTCCGGAAGCGACCAGAAGCCGCGCTCCGTCCGCATGATCCGGTGCTCGGCGCACAGCACCAGCATCGCCCCGGCGCCGAAGGCGTGGCCGTTGACGGCCGCGACGATCGGCCGGCTGAAGGTCAGCAGCCGCCGGTACAGGGCATGCACCTGGTCCAAGTACTGCGGCAGCTTGTCCGCATTGGCGGCGACGTAGTCGACGTCCAGCCCGTTGCTGAAGAACTTGCCGGTCGCGGTGAGCACGACCGCGGTCTTCTCGTCATCCGCCTCGATCCGGTCCAGCTGCTCGTGGACCGCGGCGATCCAGTCCGGATGGAACCGGTTCTCCGGGTTCTGCGGATCCAATTCGATCCCTTCAGTCCCCAGGTACAGCGTCCAGACCGAGTCACTCCGAGTGAGATAAGGCATGTGTCGACCTTAGACAACTACTCTTGACCCATGCCCGCATCGGTCAACGAACTCACGATCGACCCGCACCGCGCGGCCGAAGCCGCCGCGCTGCAGATCGCGACGGCCACCGGCGTCCCCCGACACAGCGTCGCCGTCGTCCTCGGATCGGGCTGGGCCCCGGCCGCGGTCAGCCTCGGCACCCCGACCGCGACGGTGCCGATGTCGACGATCTCCGGCTTCAGCGCCCCGAGCGCCGCCGGCCACACCGGATCGGTGCAGTCGATCAAGGTCGGCGAGCATCACGTGCTGGTGATGGTCGGTCGGCTGCATCCATACGAGGGGCATCCACTGCAGAGAGTGGTGCATCCGGTGCGCACGGCCGCGGCCTGCGGCGCATCGACGATCATCCTGACCAACGCCGCCGGCGGCATCCGCGACGGATTGACGACGGGCCAGCCCGTGCTGATCGCCGATCATCTGAATCTGACCGGCCGCTCACCGCTCGTCGGCGCCGACTTCGTCGACATGGTCGGCGCGTACTCCCCCAAACTGCGCGAGGTGGCGCAGTCGGTCGATCCGACGCTCGCCGAGGGCGTCTATGCCGGGCTTCCGGGGCCGCACTACGAGACGCCGGCCGAAATCCGGATGCTGCGGACGCTCGGCGCGGACCTGGTCGGCATGTCGACCGTGCACGAGACCATCGCGGCCCGCGCGTCCGGCATGCAGGTGCTCGGCCTGTCGCTGGTGACGAACCTCGCGGCCGGGGTCACCGGTCAGCCGCTGAGCCACGGCGAGGTGCTCGCCACCGGGCTCGAATCCGCCGGACCGTTGGGTGTGCTGCTGGCGCAGATCATCGAAAAACTGTGACCGACCTGCGTTTCGGCACCGCCGGGTTGCGGGGTCCGGTACGCGAGGGACCCACCGGGATGAACGTCGCCACGGTCACCCGCGTGACCGCCGCGGTCGCCGAATACCTCGCGCGTCGGGGGCTCGCGGGATCGACGGTCGTCGTCGGCCGGGATGCGCGGACCGGGTCCGAGCAGTTCGCGGCGGTCACCGCGGAAGTACTGGCCGCGCGGGGTTTCGACGTGGTCGCGCTTCCCGGCACATCGCCGACGCCCCTGGTCGCGTTCACCGCGCGCGACCTCGGCGCGGCGGCCGGGATCCAGATCACCGCGTCGCACAATCCGGCCACCGACAACGGCTACAAGGTGTATCTCGACGGCGGTGCCCAGCTGGTCCCGCCGGCCGACACCGAGATCGAGACATTGCTGGCGGATGCGCCTTCGGCGGAACGCATTCCGCTCGCGGCGGTCGCGGCCGACGGTCGGGCCGCGGCTGCGATGGACCGCTACCTCGCCCGGCTGGCGGACCGGTTCGGCCGACGCGGACGCCGACTGCGGATCGCCCTGACGCCGATGCACGGCGTCGGCGGCGAGCTCGCGGTTCGCGCACTGCGCCAGGCCGGATTCCACGACATCCACACGGTCGCCGAGCAATTCGAGCCCGACCCGCGGTTTCCCACCGTCGCGTTCCCCAATCCCGAGGAGCCCGGCGCGACCGATCTGCTGCTCGACCTGGCACGACGCGTCGATGCCGACATCGCCGTCGCCCTCGATCCCGATGCCGATCGCTGCGCCGTCGGAGTGCCCGCCGGCACCGGGACCGGCTGGCGGATGCTCACCGGCGACGAGACCGGCGCGCTGCTCGGGCATCACATTCTGACGACCACCGATCACCCGGATCCGCTGGTGGCCAACACCATCGTGTCCGGCTCGTTGCTCGGCAAGATCGCGGCCGCGGCCGGCGCGCGCTACGCGCAGACACTGACCGGATTCAAATGGCTGGTGCGCGCGGGCGACGGACTCGTCTACGCGTACGAGGAGGCGATCGGCCATTGCGTCGACCCCGACGCCGTGCGCGACAAGGACGGCATCAGCGGCGCCGTGGCACTGGCGATCCTGGCCGAGGACGTATCACTGGGAGCGATGCTCGATCGGCTCTTCTCGACGCACGGCGTGCATCTGACCGCGCAGCACTCCATCCGCGTGAACGACCTGAACGAGATCGCCGCGATCATGGCGCGGCTGCGGCGACAGGGGCCAACGACGCTGGCCGGGATCGCGGTCGACGTCACCGACTTCGCGTCCCGTACCGACGTGTTGCGCACCGATGCCATCGCCTTCGCCGGAACCGATGCCGAGGGGTCGGCCGTTCGGATGATCGCGCGACCGTCGGGCACCGAACCGAAACTCAAGTGCTACGTCGAGGTCGCGACGCCGCCCGGCCCGGTCGGCTCCCGACGCCCCCGTGCCGAACTGCTGCGGGAAGCCCTGCTCGCGGACGTCCGCGCACTAGTAACGTCAGCGCAATGACTCGATCTCCGTGGTCGTCGCCGATCGTCCTCGCATCGATCGTGATCGGCGCCCTGATCCTGGCCGCGTCGATCGTGGTCGGGTTGGTGGCGTTCAAGCCGTCGCACCAGAGCAACAACGGCACCCCGACGACCACCACCACGGTGACCCAAACCACCACCGACACTTCCCAATCCACGGACCCCAGCACGACGTCGACGACCACGAGCAGGTCCACCAGCCGCTCCCCTCGGCCCGGCCTCGCCGACTTCCGGCAGCCGTCAGTGCCTGATACCGACCCGCATGGCTTCACCGACGGGGGTCCGCGGTGCCAGGTCGACGACGATCCGGTAATGATGGTGGTGGTCACCGATCGCTCACAAGCGATCATCTGCCAGTCCGCGGCGACCGGCCGCGAGTACTACGTCGGCAAGTCGGACGTCAGCGACGGAACACCCGTCACGGTCCAGTCAGCCAACCGACAGGACGCCGGATGGGCGGCCACTGCCCCCGATGGGACCCAGTACCTGATGAGCCCCAGCGGCTTTGTGGTGATCACCAAGGATGGGCAGAGCTACCCGGACACCGTCCAGAACTATTGGAGCCAATAAAGCAGTGAATCCAGCCATCGAACCGGTCCTGCACGCGGCCGATATCGATGTCGTGCGCGGCGGACGATATCTGTTGCGCGACATCACCTTCACCGTCCGACCGGGAGAGCACTGGGCGCTCCTCGGGCCAAACGGCGCCGGCAAGTCGACCCTGCTGACGATCCTCGGCGCCTTCGGTCACCCGACCAACGGCACCGTGGACGTCCTCGGCAAGCGCCTGGGCCGAGTGGATATGCGCGAGTTGCGCACCCACATCGGACACGTCAACCCGCGCCACCGCATCGACTACCCGCTCGAGGCGCACGACGTGGTGCTCTCCGGCCTGACGAACACCCCGGAACCGGATCCGCGCCGGCACTACACCGCCGCCGAGCACGCTCACGCCGACGAGCTGCTCGACCTGCTCGGTATGGGCGAACGACGAAACCTGCTGTGGCCCACGATGAGCCAGGGCGAGCGCGGTCGCACCCTGATCGCCCGGGCATTGATCGGCCGGCCGTCGCTGCTGCTGCTCGACGAGCCCGCCACCGGCCTCGATCTCGCCGCCCGCGAAATCCTCCTGCGCAGCGTCGACCAGCTACGCGAGCAGGTCACCGACATGGCCAGCGTGCTGGTCACCCACCACCTCGAGGATCTGCCCGCCAGCACCAGCCATGCGCTGCTGCTCGCCGACGGCGAGGAGGTGGTGCAGGGCCCCGTCGATGAGGTCCTCACCTCCGAGGCGATCAGCAAATGCTTTGCGCACGACGTGATCGTGGAGCGATCTGGCGGCCGCTGGGCAGCGCGCGGCGTCTGATGCGCAGGCGCGTGGTGGTGGTCGGGCTCGGCGACACCGGGATGCTCACCGCCATCGGGCTGGCGCGGCACGCGGACGTACTCGGCGTCTCCGTCAAACCTGGGCTGCTGAGCGGCCAGGAACTGGGCATGCGACTCACCCGGCCGGACGAATGGGCCCGCAACTACTGGATCGAATTCGGGCGACTCCGCGGACTGGACCGAGTGCAGCGGGCGCACGGCGAGGTCATCGGCGTGGATCTGGCGGCTCGGACCGTCACGATCCACACCGCCGACGGCCTCACGCGAACCGAGCCGTTCGATGCGCTGGTGATCGCCACGGGCGTGACGAACGGCTTCTGGCGCCGGCCCACCGTGCAGTCGGCCGGCGAGATCGACACCGCGATCGCCGCGGCGCATGCCCGTCTCGCCGACGCGGCATCGGTCGCCGTGATCGGCGGCGGCGCGGCCGCGGTCAACAGTGCCGGCAACATCGCGCGCCGCTGGCCGGACAAACGGGTCGACCTGTATTTCCCGCGCGACCAAGCCCTTCGGAGCCATCATCCGCGCGTCTGGCGGACCGTCAGCCGTCGGCTCGAATCGCTCGGCGTCGCCATCCACTCGGGCCATCGCGCAGAGCTGCCCCATGGCGTCGCACCCGACCTGCTCGATGCCGGCACGGTCCACTGGGCCACGGGCCAACCAGACATCCACGCGGATGCGGTGCTGTGGGCGGTCGGGCAGGCACGGCCGAACACCGACTGGCTGCCAACGGAATTGCTCGACGACGGCGGCTTCGTGCGGGTCGGGCCCGACTTCCGGGTGCCCGGTCAGCCGGGCGTGTTCGCGATCGGCGACGTCGCGGCGACCGACCCCCTGCGGAGTTCGGCCCGCAATCGCGGCGACAAGCTCCTCGTGCGCAATGTGCGGGCCGAACTCACCGGCGGCCGGATGCGGCAGTTCCGGCCGCGGCCGCATCGTTGGGGTTCAGTGCTCGGGCCGCAGCCGGACGGCCTGCAGGTCTTCATGCCGACCGGGCATTCGTTTCGAATGCCCGCCTGGTCGCTGACGCCGATCATCCAGCGCACCATCTACCGCGGGGTCAGGCCGCCGCGCTGAGTTCGCGGCGTCGTTCCCACTCGGTCATCAGCACCCAGGTCGCGTAGCCGACATCGAGTGGCTCACCACCCCAGTTCGGCAGGATCGCGTCGGCATCGATCGAATGGAACGGCCACAACTCCTGGCTGTCGAACCGCATCGTCGGGGCGTCGACGAGCTCGTGACCGTCACCATCGAGATACCGAAACCGTTGTCCGCCAATCATTTCGATCGACAGTTCGCCGCGGTGCAGCAATCGATGATGTTCGCCGCACAGCAGCACCAGATTCGCCAGGTCGGTGGCGCCGCCATCCGACCAGAAGCGCACGTGATGCACGTGCAGGAACCGCCGCCGACCGCAGCCGGGGACTCCGCAGCAACCGTTCTGACGCCGCGACAGCGCTTTGGTCTGCAGGACCGTCGGTGCACGCCGCGTGCGTCCCCAGTTCAGCACCGCGCCAGCGCCGTCCACGGTTCGCTCCGATTCCGCAGCACCGCAGCGGAGCTCGGATTCCTCAACGGCAGACAGCGCCGGGCCGTCCGCGAGCCTGGCACGCCCGTCCGGTCGTCGCTCGACCACCACCTCGGCATGCGGCGCAATCGCCGGCGCCGCCAGTTCCGCACAAGCACGCTCGGCAAGCACCACCATGGCCGCGGCGATATCCGAAGGCGCGCCGGACCATCCGTCGACATCTGTGCCATCCCCGGTCCGCACCCGCTCGTATTCGGCGCGGGTCACCCCGGCTAGGAATCGCGCGCCGTCGACCGCGGTGAGCGTCAGCGTCACCTTCAACGTGCCCTCGTCCTGCCATCGCCAGCGACCGGTCGACGTCACCGATTCGGGTTCGCCGTCGTCCGAGCCGACCTTGGCCAGCCCGGCGCAGAGTCGTTCGAGATGCGATGCCGGTTTCGTCATCGCGACCTCGACCAGCTCCGCCTCGGTGTCCGGCTCGGCGACTCGCGAGACCGCCCGTACTTTGCTGTAGGACACCCGCCCCTCGGCGAAAGCCTTGTGCAGCAACGGCAATTCCTGAAGCGCACCTGCCACACGCACCTGCTCCTGCCCGGTCCGCAAGCTCGTGCCACATCTCCACGAGAGCCAATGTGCGCACGAGCGGATGCCTACACCGCACCAACCACCCCGCGCATCGAACGCTGCCAGCGCGTCCAAGAAACGGCAGGTCATCGCGGCGAGCTGGCCCGCCATCCCGACAAGGCAATCCGCCAGCTCATCGTCATCCAGATCGGCGATCGCGACATCAGCAGCGGTCACAGCATCCCCCAAAGCCGTAGAACTAGTGTTCGATTGAGCAGGAGGATATCGCGTGCCACCGACAGACCGCGTTCCGCGGAACGCGCCGTTCGCGGCGGTTATCTGCCGGACGATTCGGCCGGATACATCGCAGCGATCAGATCCGGCACGGTAGTGCCGAGCACGTGACACAGGTTTGTCAGCGTCGAGAGCCGCGGATTGGCGGGGACCTTCGACTGCCGGTTACCCCAGCCGATCTCGAGCAACTGGTAGTGATTGCGTGAAATCCCCGCCCGCTCCGCAACCTCTTCTTGGGTCAGATCCAGCCCTTCGCGCAGCTCTCGCAATCGAGCAGCGAGACGGTCCGCCACCTGTTGCTCGACGACGGACTCTGACACCTCGCCGACTTTGTCGCCCCAGACTTGTAAGGTCGACCATCTATAGATGGCTTTGCGAGATCAAGGGGACGGGATGACAGACGCGATCGAGAACCCGATCCTGAACTCGCCATACGACCCACCGTCTGAACACTTCGTCATGGGCGACCACGGTCCCACCGGCGAGATCGCTCCTGGCCGCCGCGCGAGTGAATCGTTCATCCCCATCGCGCAAGCCAAGAAGAGACGTGGCGCGGTCCAGGAATCTCTCGACCTGAGCATGGGCGAGCGCACAGAGCGCAACACACTCATTAACGAGCTTCGGATCGACGTGGCCAAGTGGCGTCAGAGCGAATACAACCGCGCCACCGCCATCAGCAAGAAGCTGCTGAACCATTGGTCCGACCCAAATCGCGACAACCGGGTTCTCTTCTGCCAGCGAGAGGCAGTCGAAACTGCGATCTTCCTAGCGGAAGTCTCCGGACGCGACGGCTATCGAGACTGGCGCCTGCGTCTCGACGGCGAGAACGCCACGCACAACAGCGGACTCCCGCGCATCGCGCTGAAGATGGCTACCGGATCCGGCAAGACCGTGGTGATGGCGATGCTGATCGCGTGGCAGTCGATCAACAAAGCGTTCTCACCGCGCGACGCACGCTTCAGCAACCGATTTCTAGTCATTGCCCCGGGCATTACGATCCGCGACCGGCTGCGGGTCCTGCAGCCGTCGGATCCGGAGAACTACTACGCCGCGCGAGACCTCATTCCGGCCGACCTCGCCGGCATCCTGGAGCGCGCGCAGATCGTCATCACCAACTACCACGCGTTTCTCCCCCGCGACGCGAAGGAAATCAAAGGAGTCAGCAAGACCACGCGAGAGATACTCCTCGCCGGCAAAGCCGACCCATTCAGAGAATCGACCGACGCGGTGGCGGCCCGTGTTCTGCGCGACTTCGGCTCAGTCCGTGGCGAAGTCATCGTGATCAATGACGAAGCTCATCACTGCTATCAGGACAAGCCGATGACCTCGACTGAGATCAGCAGCGAGGAAGCTGAGGCAAACGCGGACGCCCGGGTCTGGTTCAAAGGGATCCAAGCCGTCGCGAAGCGCATCGGCGTGAAGCAGGTCTACGACCTGTCCGCCACGCCGTTCTATCTGTCCGGCTCCGGATACCAGGAGGGACAGCTCTTCTCGTGGACTGTGAGCGACTTCTCCTTGATGGATGCCATCGAGTCCGGCATCGTCAAGATCCCGCGCACGCCGGTGGACGATGATGCTGCCGGAGACTTGGTCACCTACCTGCATCTCTGGGAGTACGTCGGCAAGGAACTCCCGAAGCGGAAGACCAAGAACATCGTTTCCGGCGAATGGCCGATGCCCGACGTCCTATCCAGCGCGCTGACGAGCCTTTATCGAAGCTACGAACGAACATACGAGCACTGGAAATCCGAGCTCGCACAGCACGGCTACACGCCGCCCGTATTCATCGTCGTCTGCCCGAATACTTTGGTGTCCAAGCTCGTCTACGACTGGATCGCTGGCTACGAAGCCTCAAACGAAGACGCCACGACATACGTTAAGGGAAACCTTGACCTGTTCAGCAACGTCGTGGACCATCGGCTGCTCGCCATGCCCAGGACGATCCTTGTCGACTCCGCGCAGCTCGAATCCGGCGAAGCACTAAAGGGTGACTTCAAAGCGGCCGCGGCAGCCGAGATCTCGGCATTCAAAGCGCAGTACCGAATCGATCACCCCGGCGCCGACACGGAGAAGATCTCCGACGAGGAGATCCTGCGCGAGGTGATGAACACGGTCGGCAAGCCAGGCAAGCTGGGCGCCGGCGTGCGGTGCGTCGTCAGCGTTGCGATGCTGACCGAAGGCTGGGACGCGAACACGGTCAGCCACATACTCGGAATCCGCGCGTTCCGAAGCCAGCTGCTCTGCGAACAGGTCGTCGGTCGTGGACTCCGACGCAGGTCATACGACGTCAACGACGACGGATTCTTCGACCCCGAGTACGCCAACATCTACGGCGTCCCATTCTCATTCATCCCGACCGACCGGGTAGTCAAGGACCCCAAACCGCTAACCCCCGCGCTGGAAGTCCGCGCACTCGAAGGCCGGTCCCAGTATCGGATCGAGTTTCCGAAAGTCGACGGCTACCGGATCGAGATGCCCGACCCAGACCTGATTTTCGATACCGATGGGCTGCCGAAGTTCCGGATCGAAGCCGACGAGGTGCCCACCAGGACGGAGCTGGCGCCGATCGTCGGGGTCAACGAACTCGTCGTCGATCCGTTCGATCATGTACGCCGCCAGCAGGTTGCGTTCCATCTCGCGAGCCGGCTGCTGAAGCGCTACTTCCAGACCAACGGCGATCAACGTCCGTGGCATTTCCGCCAGCTCACTCGCATCGTCGACCGATGGATTACCGACTGTGTCGAGATCGCAGATGGGCGGTCGCTGTCGTCCCTGCTGTTCCGCGACGAGACTTGCCTACGCGCCTGCGAAGACATATTCAATGCGATCGGGAGCCAGCCGGGCCACGGTCGACCACGCATGCGCGCCCTTCTCCGCCATTTCGATCCCGCCGGGTCGACTGCCGACGTCCGGTTCATTACTCGCAAGAAGGCGGTGGAGACCGTCCACTCAGAGGTGAGCCACGTGGTCCTCGACGGCATCGACGGCAATACCTGGGAGCAGATCACGGCCCAGGAGTGCGAGGCGCACAAATCCGTTGCGGCATATGTCAAGAACGACCATCTCGGTTTCGAGATCCCGTACGTATACAAGGGCCGCAGCCATCGGTACGTACCGGACTTCATCGTGCGGCTGAAGACTCGCGATGCTGACGACCCCGTCCGTCACCTGATCATCGAGGTCTCTGGCGGGCAGAAGAGTCCCGGACCGACGCGCGAGAAGGCCCGCACCGCTCGCGAGATCTGGTGTCCGGCCGTGAACAACCATGGCGGATTCGGGATCTGGGGCTATGTCGAAATCACCGACCCGGTGACCACGCGGCCACGGCTCAACGAGGCCATCACCAACCTGTACAACAACGCCGCGATCATCGGCGACCCCGACCAACTGGACTTCGAGGAGCGACGTGGCGCGTAGGACCTCTAAACCGACAGGCCCAGTGCCAATCTCGGCTGTACGCCACAAGGACAAGCGGATCAATCTCCCAACCGCTGATGCTCAGGAATTCTTCGATCCTGCCGATCTGAGAGTCGAACCCGTGACCTACAAACGCGATCCCGAACTCGATCCTCAGCTGGTCTGGCGCGGCAAGGACACCACGGACGCAGAAGACTTGATTGTCGACGCGCCGCCGATATTCATCCAGGAGAAGATCGACCCCGAACGACTAATCAGAGAGTTTCGCCGGGCGCATGGCGCGACAATTGCCCAAGATCCAACGCTGTTTGACGACAATGATTTCGACGGCCTCGATGACCTGTCCTTGGCCGAGCCCTATCGGCATGATGCGAAGTGGTCCAACCGGCTTATTCTCGGCGACTCGCTGTTAACTATGACCTCACTTGCCGAACATGAACACCTCCGCGGCAAGGTGCAGATGGTGTATATCGATCCCCCGTATGGCATCAAGTTCAACTCAAACTGGCAGCCGACTGTTGGCAAGCGCGACGTCAAGGATGGAAAGGCCGAGTCTGTCGCGCGAGAAGTCGAGGCTATCAAGGCGTTCCGCGACACCTGGAGCGGTGGAATCCACACTTACCTTTCATACCTGCGTGACAGATTGATTGCCGCACGAGACCTGTTGACTAGCAGCGGATCTTGCTTCGTTCAGATCGGTGATGACAACGTCCACGTAGTTCGAAGTCTCTTGGATGAAGTATTCGGCCCGAACCAATTCGTCAGCCAAATCTCATACTCTACTACAAGCGGTTTCACTCAGTCATCAGCCATTGGACGTTCAGGCGACTACATCCTTTGGTATGCAGCGGACATCGGGCTGTTGAAATCACGGACACTGTGGCGCAAGGCGATTGATCGACAGGGGTACAATTGGGTCCAGCTGGAAGATAACTCGACACGCAGCCGAACAAAGTCTGAGCGCGACGGACAGTCGCCGCTCCCTAAAGGGTCGCGACTGTACGCCCCAGACAATCTTGTATCCCAAGGTGCATCACGCTCACCGCAAGAGTTCCAGTTTCGTGGCAACACCTACAGTCCACCGCCTGGTTCGCACTGGAAAGCTACTTTTCCAAGTGGCATGGAGAAGCTAGCCCACGCCAATCGGATTCACATTGCGCGCAACAGCATCCGCTATATTCGCTACCCCGAGGACTTTGGATGGATCGCGTGGAACAACAACTGGACTGATACCGCCACGGGCAACTTCACTGATGACAAATTGTATGTGGTCCAGACCGGTTCGAAAGCTATCGAACGGTGCATGCTCATGTGCACCGACCCTGGCGATCTGGTGCTCGACCCGACATGTGGATCGGGCACGACGGCATACGTTGCCGAACATTGGGGCCGGCGCTGGATCACGATCGATACATCACGGGTGGCGCTCGCGCTCGCTCGACAGCGAATCATGACCGGCCGATTCCCGCATTACCTGCTCGCCGATTCGGCAGAGGGGAAGGCCAAGGAGGCTGCTCTCGCCGGTTCAGCCATTGGCCTGAATGAAAAGCCGACTAACGACATCCGCCAAGGATTCGTATACGAACGTATTCAACGCATCACCTTGGGCTCTATCGCGAACAATCCCGATCTCAAGGAGGGCATGTCGCGCGAAGAGATCGATGCCGCAATCAAGCGGCACGCCGACTTCGAGTACCTGTACGACAAACCGTACGAGGACAAGAAGAAGGTCCGCGTCGCCGGCCCGTTCACGGTCGAGAGCCTGTCGCCGCATCGCTCAGCGTCTTTCGACGACGTGAATGAGTCCGCAGAACGAGAGTCGATCAGCGAGGCGGCCGCCGAAACCGACGTTGACAACCCCGATTTTGTTCAGACGATCCTCGACAACCTGCTGCAGGCCGGCATCCAGAACGGCCGCCGCCATGAGCGAATCGACTTCTCGTCGGTCGATTCGTATGCCGGCCAGCACATTCAGGCAGTCGGCACACGCAGCGACAACGAAGACGACCTCGTAGCACTGTGCATAGGACCGCAGTATGGCACCGTCGACGGGACGTTCATCAAGGATGCGGTGCGGGAGGCGATGCAAGACAGCAGTATCGGCCTGCTATGTGTTCTTGCGTTCGCCTTCGATCCGAACGCGACCGGAGTCACCGAAGATGATGGGATCACGATCGACGCTTCCGACGACGGCTTTGCGAGCGTTGCCGGCGAGCGCAAGCTTGGCCGAATCAAAGTCCTTCTGGTGCGGATGAACTCGGACTTACTGATGGGTGAAGCACTCAAGAAGACCGGTGCCGGAAATCTGTTCACCGTCTTCGGTGAACCCGACATCGAGCTGCAGCACACCGACGACGATCGACTGGTCGTGGATCTCCGGGGCGTCGACGTCTATGACCCGAACACGGGCGATGTCCGCAGCGACAACACCGACAAGATCGCACTCTGGATGATCGACACCGACTACAACGGCGAAGCATTCTTCGTCCGACACTGCTACTTCACCGGCGGGAACGACTCGTACAAGAAGCTCAAGACCACACTCAAAGCTGACATCGACGCCGACGCCTGGTCGGCGCTCTACAAGACCACCTCTCGACCGTTCTCGAAGCCGGGCACCGGCAAGATCGCGGTCAAGGTGATCAACGACTACGGAGATGAGGTCACGAAGGTAATCGACGTGACCTGACACACCTCTCAACACCAACGTCTTGGAATGTTCTGGGTGTTGTCGGTCAGCTATGGAATGCTTTCGAATATGCCCATCTCGCTTCTCGACCGTGAGGTGTATCTGTACGCCGAAGTCGACCGCCTCATAGGTTTGGCCTCCGGCACCGCTCGACGTTGGATCAACGGCTACACACGAGGCGGACGCAGCTACGATCCGATCCTCCGCGAGGATGCCCGCAACACGGATTGGGTGACGTGGGGCGAGTTTGTCGAGACTCGGATACTGGCCGAGTATCGCGATCAGCGGGTGTCTACTGTGCGACTGCGCGGCGCGGTCGAAGCGCTGCGACAACAGTTCAGCGTCAGATATCCGCTGGCCCATCTGCAGCCGTACCTCGCCGCAGACGCCGGAGAACTAACAATCGACGCCAGCCATCTCGGCGATAGCGCGAATGACACACGAATAGTTGTCAGGACCGGGCAGATGCTCTTAAGTCGGCAGAGCTTCTCCATCATCGAGCATGCCGAGTTGGCTGTGGAGAATTCAGCCAAGGTCGTCTCCCAGCTGCCGATGGATCTCAGCTTTCCCGAGATCGTGATCAACCCAGGCATTTCTAGCGGCCAACCAACATTTCAGGGGCGTCGCGTAACCGCAGCAACCATCGCGGGAATGGTTGCTGCGGGTGAGGACCGCGCTGACCTTGCCACCGACTACCAGCTGACACTCGCTCAGATCGACGCCGCAGTCCGGTATGTGGCGAAGTATCCGGCCGCGGCTTGATGGCCATGACCACGTCGACACCAAAGCTACGGTTCGTGGTCGATGAAAACCTCGCACGATTCGGGCGTGCGATGACGTTGCTGCGCAAAGATACTGCGTGCTTTGGCCGGGATCCAGTAGCCGACATTCTCCCGCTGGGAATCTCGGACTCAGACTGGATTCCCATTGTCGGGAACCGCGGTTGGGTGGCAATCACATCAGATAGGCGGATACGCACCCGCCCTGCTGAAGCCCTCCTCGCGGTTGAGCACCAGCTCCGCGTGATCCATCTGCATGGAATCGGGAACACGTTGCCTTGGGATCAGATGGTTCGGTTCGCCAGCCGCTGGAATTCGATCGAGAATGCGTTGGCGGACACCTCTGGACCTACTTGGCTCGCAATTCAATCCAACAAGATGCGCACGCTCAACTTCGAGCCCGGGAAACCCGAGCGCTGATACCCGCCCGTGTTCCGCGGAACGCAGGCGATCACGCCTTCGCGGTCACCAGCCAGGTCGCCCCGTTGAACTGGACGCGACCGTCAACCAGGTGGCGGCGGAGTTCGACCCGGACCTCGTCGACCACTGCAGCCCAGCCTTCCGGGCCGAGCCTGCCCTCCAGCTGCTCGCGGGCGAACCGCCCCGACATGCTGCCCAGCACGGTGACCAAGCGGTCCTCGACGCCATCACCGCCGTCGCGCCCGTAATCGCAGACGATGTCGAGCTTCTCGATACCGACAGACGTCCACCCGGCCTCCGCGAGGATCGCGCGGATCCGCTCCGGGTCGGCCAGCGCTGTCGGCCCCGGCGCACCTGGCGCCGGGGGCGGCGGCCTGGGGTCGAGCCGATCGGCCAGCACCGAGTTTCCCAGCGTGAACATCTGATTCTCGTCGAGGCCGCGCCAGCAGACGAAGGCCATGGGCGCGCCGGGCCGCAACGCCTTTCGAATGTTCGCGAAGGCGACCGCCGGTTCGTCGAAGAACATCGCCCCGAAACGCGACACCACGGCGTCGTACGGTCCCCCGTCCGTCAGATCCGTGGTCTGCGCATCGGCGACGACGAAGGATGCCGCCGGAACCCGTTCCGCCGCAGCCCGGATCATCGTCTCGGAGATGTCGAACCCCACACCCGAGGCGCCCGACTCCGCGGCCAGCTCGAGCAATGTTCCGGTGCCGCAACCGATGTCGAGTATCCGCAGGCCCGGTCGAGGATCGATGGCCGCGAGCACGGCGTCGGCGAACCCGCGCAGCTCGCGATCGTAGATGTCCTTGTGTTCCACCCAGACCTCGGCCCCGCGAGCCCACAGTTCCCGCATCTGGTCGTTGGACATTCGGACTCCTCTCGGCCTCAGCTGTACCGCGGCCCGAACTGCCGGTCGCCGGCATCGCCCAGACCCGGGACGATGTAGGCGTCGGCGTTCAGCCCCTCATCGATCGCGGCGGTGATCAGCCGCACCGGCAATCCCGACTGCTCCAGCGCCGCAATGCCTTCCGGCGCAGAGACCACGCAGACCGCGGTGATCTGGTCGGCACCGCGGCCCACCAGCAGCTCCAGTGCGGCCAGCATCGAGCCACCCGTCGCGAGCATCGGATCCAGCACGAAGACCGGCCCGGCGATCCGGTCGGGCAGCGATTCCAGATAGGTGGTCGGCTCATGCGTCTTCTCATCACGCGCCATCCCGACGAATCCGATGTGCGTCTCCGGAACCATGGCATGCGCCTGCTCGACCATGCCCAGCCCGGCCCGCAACACCGGCACCAGCAGCGGCGGCTGCGCCAACCGGCAGCCGATCGTCGGCCCGACGGGAGTGGTGATCGGCACGTCGGCCACCGGCGCGCCCCGCAGCGCCTCGTACATCAACATCTGGGTCAGATCCGACAGCGCCGCCCGGAACTGCTCGTTGGTCGTCCGTTCGTCGCGCATCGCCGTGAGCCGCGAGGTCGCCAGTGGATGATCCACCACCGTGATGTCCATCCGACAACCGTAGGCGGAACCGCCGACCGCCGTATGGCGTCTGAACTACATGACCACACTCCTGGCATCGCCGGCCGCGATCACCGGCCTGGCCGACACGGCCCACACTCTCGGCGCCGCGGTATCCGCGAGCGGTACCGCCGCCGCGATAGACACCACCGCCCTCGCGGCGGTCTACGGAGTCATCGGCGCCGAATTCCTCTCTGCCGCAACGGCTGCCACCCAGACCCATCTCGGTCGGGTCGGCAGCCTGGGCGCCGCGCTGACGCGGATCGGCGACCTCACCGCGACCAGTCGCGATCGGTACATCGCAACCGACGACGCCGGGCTGTCTGCATGATCCCGATTGAATTGCTGCTCGCGCCGATCCGCGCACTGATCGCCGCATTCGGCACGGGCGCCCTGCCGGCGGGCCACACGGCCGCCCTGCGATCGACGGCAACGACACTGAGCGACAGCGCCTCTCGGCTGACACAGGCGGACGGTACGGCGGCCGCCGGCTGGGCTGCCGACGGCCAACGCGCCGCCTCGCTGGTGATCCGGCGCAGCCGCGACCACAGCGCCGCCCTCGGCGACGACAGCTCCGACCTTGCCGACGCCTATGACCGGTCAGCCGAGATCGTGCGCCGGGGCGCCGCCGACCTGGAGGCGATCGCGCAATCGTTCATCGGCATCGCCGCGGCGATGGGGCCCACCCTGTTCACCGGACCCGGCCTCGCATCGATCCTGCCGGTCGCGACCGAACATCTGCAGCGGGCGATGCGGGTCGTCGAACGGGTCCGCGCCGAGCTTCAGCCCGAGATCGACCGCGTCACGCGGATCGCCGGCGGATCGGACCCGCGGCTGGCCCAGCTCGGCCGCCTCGGCGGCGAACTCGACCGATTCGCCCGGGCCTTCGGACCCGGCGGGACCGCTCCGGGCACGACGCCGAGCGCGGGCGGCGTCGCGGTGACGCTTCCCGACGGGTCGACGGTGTACGCCCCCAACGAGCGCGCGGCGACCGCCGTGCGGGCCGCCCTGACCAAGCAGGGGCTGCCGTATGTCTGGGGCGGCACCGACCCGAATTCCGGCTTCGACTGCAGCGGCTTCACCCAGTGGGCCTACCGGCAGGCCGGCGTCGAGCTGCCGCGACTGGCCCAGGAGCAGGACTCGGCCGGCGTGCCCGTCAGCCAGTCCGACCTGATGCCCGGCGACCTCGCGGTGTGGGACGGCCACGTCGCCATGTATGTCGGCAACGGCAAGCTCATCGAGACCGGCGGCGACCCGGTCGGCATCACTGCGCTGCGCACCACCAACGCCGGTCAGGGATTCCAGGGCTTCTTCCGGCCCTCCACCCAATCGGCTTCGAGCTAGTCGGTTTCAAGCGCCGCGATGTAATCAGTAGGCTTTGTGCCCATGGCCGGAGATATCGTCCCGATCGAACTCGTCTTGACCGAGGGCAACACCTTCACCCTATGGGCGCCGCGCTGGCGCGAGGGTGACGATGAGTGGGAGGCGTTCCTCGGTCTCGAGGACGACATGTACGGCTTCGATTCCGTCGCCGAGCTGGTCGCATTCGTGCGGTCGGGCGACGAGAACGACCTCGACGAGCACCCGGCATGGCATACCGTCGCCGGTCTCGCCGCGTCGGAGCTGCGGCCCGCCGCCGACAAGGTCTACGACCTGATCTCGGTGCCCGAGCTGGCCGCCGAAGATCCCACCCCCGAGGTGATCGCGGAGCTCGAGAACACCCTCGACATCGTGCGCATCATCGGCGAGGTCTGCGAGCTGACGACCATCACCAAGTTCTTCAACGGCAACCCGATGCTGGGTGCCGTCACGATCGGCACCCAGAACTTCTACGGCCGCGACGGCCAGGAGCTGTGGTCCAAGATCGGCACACTGATCGACAAGCACTGGGACAACGTCGTCGACGCCGTCGACGAAGTGATCACTTCGCCCGAGGTCGACAAGAGCGCCGTCGCGATTGCCGAGGCCGAGCTCGAGGCGGCCGCCAGCGCGGAGGACGAGGACGAGCCGGACGTCGCCGACGATGACCTCGAGGTCACCGGCGCGGCAGGTGCCGCCGCCCTCGCCGACGACGATGACGATGACGACGAGGACGACGCATCGGATGAGGACGACCTCGACGACGATGATGAAGAAAACGACGAGGACGACATCGATGACGACGACTTCTGGTCGTCGGTGGGCATCGACCCGATCCGCATCGTCACCGACGCCGACGAATTGTTCACCCTGCGTTGCTATCTCGGAGACGATCCGGTCTTCTTGGGCAAGCACGGCAAAATCTACGTGTTCTCGTCGGCGCGGGCCCTCGCCCGGTTCCTGGCCGACCCGGACGACAACGACCTCTCGTCGGTGAGCACGTTCGACGAGGTGGCGGTCGCGGCGACGGATGGGTCGCTGGAGATCGACGTCCACGACGAGAACGTCTACGTCCTGCCCGGCATCACCGAAGACATCGCCGACGGCCCCAAGCGGATCGATCGCGAGCAGCTCGACCTCGCCGTCGAACTCCTCACCGATGCCGCCGATTTCGCCGACGACGACGCGGTCTCGGAGGCACTCTCCACCTCGACGCCGCTGGGCTGGTTCATCGACTACTCGCTGAATCCCGACCCGAAGCGGTTGGCGCCCAGCGGCCCGTTCGACAACGAGTCCGAGCAGTGGCGCGCCCTGCAGCACGACTTCGAGACCCGCCTGCAGCGCAAGGGCTGAGCCCTACATCAGTTCTGCAAAGCCGGGCTTGATGACCTCATCGATCAGCGCCAGCCGCTGGTCGAAATGAATGAAGGCCGACTTCATCGCGTTGACGGTGAATCGCTGCAGATCGGTCCAGCCGTAGCCGAACGTCTCGACCAGCTTCAGGCATTCGCGGCTCATCGAGGTGTCGCTCATCAGCCGGTTATCGGTGTTGACGGTCACCCGAAATCGCAGGCGGGCAAGCACATTGAACGGGTGCTCGGTGAGACTCGCCACCGCGCCGGTCTGGACGTTGGAACTCGGACAGAGCTCCAGCGGGGTTCGCCGATCCCGGACGTAATGCGCAATCGGCCCCAGCCGGGCTTCCGGATACGCGGCCGCCGCCATGTCGACGCCCTCGGGAAGGTCGATGTCGTCGATCACCCGCACGCCGTGCCCCAGCCGATCGGCCCCGCAGTAGCTCAACGCCTCGTGGATCGACGGTAGCCCGAATGCCTCGCCGGCATGGATCGTGAACGGCGCGTTGGATTCCCGCATCAGCTCGAAGGCGTCCAGGTGCCGGGTGGGCGGAAAGCCGGCCTCGGCGCCGGCGATGTCGAAGCCGACCGCGCCGCGGTCGCGGAACTTCACGGTCAACTCGGCGATCTCCCGTGATCGGGCGGCGTGGCGCATCGCGGTGACCAGCGTGCGCACCACGATCGGCCGGCCCCGCGCGGCGGCCTCGGCGGCTCCGTCCACAAAGCCGGCGAGCACCGCCTCCATCACCTCGTCGAACGAAAGGCCCTGCGTCAGATGTTGTTCCGGCGCGAACCGGACCTCCGCATAGACGATGCCATCGTCTGCGAGATCCTCGGCGCATTCGCGGGCCACCCGTTCGAGTCCGTCACGGGTCTGCATCACCCCCACGGTGTGCGCGAACGTCTCCAGATACTTCTCGAGCGATCCGCTGTCGGCGGCGGTGCGGAACCAGTCGGCGAGGGCGGCCTCGTCGTCGACGGGCAGGTCTCGATAGCCGTGCCGATGCGCGAGGTCGAGAACGGTCGCCGGCCGCAGGCCGCCGTCGAGATGATCGTGCAGCAGCACTTTCGGCGCCGCCGCGATGGTCTGCAGATCCAACGCTGCGCTCATCGCCCCAGCGTAACCCCGACCGGTCAGCGCAGCCGGTCGAGAATCAATGACCGCGTGGCGGATTCGGCACCGATCACCGCAGCCCCCGCCAGCGTCGCGCGCGCCACGGCGAGACGCTGCGGCGTGTCCGTGTGCAGCGTGAACAGCGGCGCCCCGACCACGACCGAATCACCCACGGTGGCATGCAGTTGCACGCCGGCACCCGCCTGCACCGGATCGCCCTGCCGCGCCCGGCCGGCACCCAGCTGCCATGCCGCGCGCCCCACGGCGAGCGCGTCGATCGATCCGACGATGCCCGACCGGTCGGACGTGATCGTCTCGCGGTGCGCGGCAACGGGCAGCGACGCATCCGGGTCGCCGCCCTGGGCGGTGATCATCGCGCGCCACACGTCCATCGCCTGTCCGCCGCGCAAGTGCTCGGTGGGATCGACGCCGGTGCTACCGACCAGCGCCAGCATCTCGACGGCCAATGCCACGGTCAGTTCGACGACATCGGCCGGGCCACCGCCGGCCAGCACCTCGAGTGACTCGGCCACCTCCAGGGCATTGCCCGCGGTGAGTCCGAGCGGGGTCGACATATCGGTCAGCAGGGCAACGGTTTTCACCCCGGCATCGGTGCCGAGTTCGACCATCGTGCGGGCCAGCTCCGTCGCGTCGTCGCGGTCGGTCAGAAACGCCCCCGAACCGGTCTTCACGTCGAGGACCAAGGCGCCCGTGCCTTCCGCCAGCTTCTTGCTCATGATCGAGGTCGCCAGCAGCGGGATCGATTCGACGGTCCCGGTCACGTCGCGCAGCGCGTAGAGCTTGCGGTCGGCCGGCACCAGTGACGGCCCGGCTGCACAGACCACCGCGCCGACCTCCTTGAGTTGCCGGGCCATCTCGGCCACGGTCAGGTCGGCCCGCCAGCCCGAGATCGACTCCAGCTTGTCGAGGGTGCCGCCGGTGTGACCGAGGCCCCGCCCGGACAACTGCGGCACCGCGACCCCGTACGAGGCGACCAGCGGCGCGAGCGGCAACGTGATCTTGTCGCCGACACCGCCAGTGGAATGCTTGTCGACGGTCGTCATCGGGAAGCTGAGCCGATCGCCGGTGGCGATCATCGCCCCCGTCCAGCGCGCGATCTCCCGGCGATTCATCCCGCGCAGGACGATCGCCATCGCAAGCGCGGACATCTGCTCGTCGGCGACC
Organism: Jongsikchunia kroppenstedtii DSM 45133; assembly: GCF_000380485.1. Lineage (GTDB taxonomy): Bacteria > Actinomycetota > Actinomycetes > Mycobacteriales > Mycobacteriaceae > Jongsikchunia > Jongsikchunia kroppenstedtii. The sequence continues at coordinate 221,218 of NZ_AQYG01000051.1, forward strand.
TCGCCGCGGGTATAGGCGTCGACCACCCAGTCGATCTGGGCGTCCGACAACTCGCCGCCGTCGCGCTTGGTCGCGATGACCGACACGGCATCGAACACGGTCAGCGCTGCCCCGCGTCGCGGACGGCGTCGAGATCCTGCGGCCCAAACGAATCCGGCAGCAGTTCGGCCAGTGTGCGCGGACCGCCGGAGTGGTCGACCAGCAGTTCCGGACCGCCGTGTTCGAGCAGCACCTGCCGGCAGCGGCCACAGGGCATCAGCACCGCGCCGCGGGCGTCGACGCAGCTCACCGCGATCAGCCGGCCACCGCCGCTGAGATGCAGTGATCCGGCCAACGTCACCTCGGCGCAAACGCTCAAACCATATGAGACATTTTCCACATTGCATCCGGTCACCACGCGCCCGTCACCCACCAGCGCCGCGGCGCCGACCGGGAACCCCGAATAGGGGCTGTAGGCACGCTCCATCGCGCCTTTGGCGTTGTCCCGCAACAGATTCCAGTCGATTTCCGCGCGCACTGCACTTCCCTTCGGGTCGGCCGCCGACGACCGTCGGAAAACCTTACCCGACAGTCAGAATTGGTAAGGCAAACCTAAATAGATCCTGGTGGGGGCCATTTTTCCACCAGGGTGATTCCTCGGAGAATCAGCTTAGGTTTAAGGTTCAACTCGTGGGTACTCCTACTGAAACTGCGCCAGAGCCGGTGCGGAAACTCTCGTTGTATCGCGGCGATCCAGGTATGTGGTCCTGGGTGCTACACCGGATCACCGGTGTGTCGATTTTCTTCTTCCTCTTCGTGCACGTGCTGGACACCGCGGTCATCCGCGTGAATCCGGACACGTACTCGAAAGTGATCGAGACGTACAAGAACCCGTTGGTCGGTCTGATGGAGATCGCGCTGGTCGGCTGCGTGCTGCTGCACGCCTGCAACGGCCTGCGGATCATCCTGGTCGACTTCTGGTCGAAGGGCGCCAAGTACCAGCGGCAGATGCTCTGGATCCTGCTCGGCGTCTTCATCGTCGTCATGGCAGGCGCCGCAATCCGCCTGCTCCAGATCATGATCGACTACAGCTAGGCGGGATGAATCGATGACGACCTCACAGACTCCGCGCATCGCGAAAACGCTTGAGACATCGCACGATCGGCCGGCCTCGCTGGACAATCCGCGCGCGCCCCGTCGCCCCCGCGGCGGCAACTTCGAGAAGAACGCCTGGCTGTTCATGCGCTTCTCGGGCCTCGCGCTGATCGTCCTGACGATCGGTCACATGTTCATCATGCTGGCGTGGGACCACGGCGTGCACCGCATCGACGCCAGCTTCGTCGCCAACCGCTGGAAGCAACCGTTCTGGCAGTGCTGGGACCTGCTGATGCTGTGGCTCGCGCAGCTGCACGGCGGCAACGGCGTGCGCACGGTGATCGCCGACTACTCCCGCAAGGACTCCACCCGGTTCTGGCTCAACACCCTGCTGGTGCTGTCGATGATCCTGGTCATGGGCCTGGGCACGTACGTGATCCTCACGTTCGACGTCAGCAGTGTGAAATAACCCGTTCGCGAGTCGTCCTCGCAGTACTTCAGTAAAGGGATTCAATGCAGGAACATCGCTACGACGTCGTCATCATCGGCGCCGGTGGCGCCGGGATGCGCGCGGCCATCGAGGCCGCGCCGAAGGCCCGCACCGCAGTCCTGACCAAGCTGTACCCCACCCGTAGTCACACCGGCGCAGCGCAGGGCGGCATGTGCGCCGCGCTGGCCAACGTCGAAGAGGACAACTGGGAGTGGCACACCTTCGACACGGTGAAGGGCGGCGACTACATCGTCGACCAGGACGCTGCCGAGATCATGGCCAAGGAGGCCATCGACGCGGTGCTCGACCTGGAGAAGATGGGCCTGCCGTTCAACCGCACCCCTGAAGGCAAGATCGACCAGCGACGCTTCGGCGGCCACACCCGCGATCACGGCAAGAGCCCGGTCCGCCGCGCCTGCTACGCCGCCGACCGCACCGGCCACATGATCCTGCAGACGCTGTACCAGAACTGCGTCAAGCACAACGTGGAGTTCTTCAACGAGTACTACGCGCTCGACATCACCCTGACCGAGAACGAGGCCGGCGAGCAGGTCGCGACCGGCGTCGTCGCCTACGAGCTGGCCACCGGCGAGGTCCACGTCTTCCACGCGAAGTCGATCATCTTCGCCACCGGCGGTTCCGGCCGGATGTACAAGACCACCTCCAACGCGCACACCCTCACCGGCGACGGCATGGGCATCGTGTTCCGCAAGGGACTTCCGTTGGAGGACATGGAGTTCCACCAGTTCCATCCGACGGGCCTGGCCGGACTCGGCATCCTCATCTCCGAGGCGGTCCGTGGCGAGGGCGGCATCCTGCGCAACGCCGACGGCGAGCGCTTCATGGAGCGGTACGCCCCCACCATCAAGGACCTCGCGCCCCGTGACATCGTCGCCCGGTCGATGGTGCTGGAGGTGCTCGAAGGCCGCGGCGCCGGACCGAATAAGGACTACGTCTACATCGACGTGACGCACCTCGGCGAGGATGTCCTCAACGAGAAGCTCCCGGACATCACCGAGTTCGCCCGCACCTACCTGGGCGTCGACCCGGTGACCGAGTACGTGCCGGTCTACCCGACCTGCCACTACGTCATGGGCGGTATCCCCACCAAGATCAACGGCGAGGTGCTGCGCAACAACGACGAGGTCGTCAAGGGCCTGTACGCCGCCGGCGAGTGTGCCTGCGTGTCGGTGCACGGCGCCAACCGCCTCGGCACCAACTCGCTGCTGGACATCAACGTCTTCGGGCGTCGCGCCGGCATCGCCGCCGCGAAGTACGCCAACGAGACCGAATTCGTCGAGATGCCCGAGGCCCCGACCGCAATGGTCGACGCCTGGCTGGAGAACATCCTCTCCGAGCACGGCAACGAGCGGGTCGCCGACATCCGCACCGAGCTGCAGCAGACGATGGACAACAACGCCTCGGTGTTCCGCACCGAGGAGACGCTGACCAACGCGCTCAACGACGTTCGCGCGCTGAAGGCCCGCTACGACCACATCCGCGTCCACGACAAGGGCAAGCGCTTCAACAGCGACCTGCTCGAGGCCATCGAGCTGGGCTTCCTGCTCGAGATGGCCGAGGTCACGGTCGCCGGAGCGCTCAATCGCAAGGAATCGCGCGGCGGCCACGCGCGCGAGGACTACCCCAAGCGCAACGACGTCGACTACATGAAGCACACGATGGCGTACAAGCAAGGGACCGAACTGATCTCGGATATCAAGCTCGACTGGAAGCCGGTCGTGCAGACCCGCTACGAGCCGATGGAACGGAAGTACTGAGATGACTGCCGCCACCGATACCCACACCACCGAGCCGCCGTTGCCGCCGGTCCCCGCCGAGGCCACGATGGTGACGCTGAAGATCTACCGGTTCAACCCGGAGGATCCGGACGCCGCCGGCTTCGAGAGCTTCCGCGTCCCGGCCTTGCCGACCGACCGGCTGCTGAACCTGCTGCTGTACGTCAAGGGCTACCTCGACGGCACGCTGACCTTCCGCCGCTCCTGCGCCCACGGCGTGTGCGGCTCGGACGCGATGCGGATCAACGGTGTCAACCGGCTGGCCTGCAAGCTGCTGATGAAGGATCTACTCCCCAAGAATGGCAAAGATCTCACGATCACCATCGAGCCGATCAAGGGCCTTCCCGTGGAGAAGGACCTCGTCGTCAACATGGAGCCGTTCTTCGATGCCTATCGCGCGGTGAAGCCGTTCCTGATGACCAGCGGCGTCGAGCCGACTGGCGAGCGGATCCAGAGCCAGACCGACCGCGCCCGCTTCGACGACACCACCAAGTGCATCCTGTGCGCCTGCTGCACCACCAGCTGCCCGGTGTACTGGAACGAGGGCAGCTACTTCGGCCCCGCCGCGATCGTCAACGCGCACCGGTTCATCTTCGACAGCCGCGACGAGGGTGCCGCCGAGCGGCTGGACATCCTCAACGACAAGGACGGCGTGTGGCGCTGCCGCACCACGTTCAACTGCACCGACGCCTGCCCGCGTGGCATCCAGGTCACGCAGGCGATCCAGGAAGTCAAGCGCGCCCTGATGTTCGCCCGCTGAGGCCGATATTCGCGCGCTGAATCTCTGCAGCCCAGAGCACATTGCCCCTGTCACGTATTCGTGACAGGGGCAATGTGCATCTTGGCTCGACCTACACCAAATCCGTCAACTCGAAAAATATTCTCCGAAAATGTTGAGAATTTATAACACCTTGGACAACGGTCGTGTTACGGTTCACAGGCATTTGGGTCAAACGACCCACCTCACATTCTTATCGCGAATCGGAGTCACATGTCTGTGTCCACCAACCGCCGGATCGTCGGCGCTGCGGCCGTCGCCGGCCTGATCACCACCGGCATCGCCGCCGTCACCACGACGGCTGTCGCCGGGCCCGCCGCGGCCGCCACCTGCAATCAGCAGAGCTCCGCCACCAAGCAGGACATCAGCACGGTCGGCATCAAGTACACCTACAGCAAGACGGTGACGGCCACGGCCGCCGCCGGCGCCGAGGTCAGCTACACGGTGCAGTTCAGCACGAACAGCCCGGGCAACCCGTACATCAGCGTCATCAGCGACCACGCTCCGGCCGGTTTCCCGAAGCCGACCGTCAAGGTGACGGCCTACCACCTGGGCCTCGGCGCGCAGACCGAGTCGGTCGACGCCTTCGCCAACGGCACGGACACCTGGCGGATCTCCAACGCCGGCTGGTTCGTCGACGCGGGCAACCCGCTGACGGCGGTGTTCACCTACAAGGTGCCGAGCAGCTTCGCCGTGGGACAGCAGATCACCAGTGGCGGCGTCGGCTGGGCCGGCACCGTGGGCTCGAGCAACGAGCTGCCGAACCTGACGTCGTGCTTCACGGTCCGGGCGCCCAACGCGGGTGAGGTCGCGAGCGGCAGCCTCGATGCCAACGGCTTCGGCTCGTCTGACAACGGCCCCGCCAGCGGCGGCGTCATCGGCAGCTGGCTGGATCAGCTGAAGGGCAGCTAGTCCGCAGCACGCCATGAACTCGCGCTGAGCGCGATGCAATCTCCACCGCGCCGGAGATCATCGCGCTCAGCGCGTTCTTTTGTGCCTGTGTGCTGGGTCACGACGACGATGTTGGGATACTGCCTGCCATGCCGTCCCTCAAGACCTCGACGCAGAACCTCTATGCCCTCACCCTCGGCGCGGGCATCTGGCCGCCGCAGCCCACCGAGCATGTCGTGCTCTTCGACGAGCCGCACCGCCAGCTGCGCCGCTACGGCAGCACCGATCCGCGCGATCGCGATCTGCCCCCGGTCCTGCTGGTGCCGCCGCTCGCCGCGTCGGCCACCTGCTACGACCTCGATCCCGATCACTCGCTGGTCGCGCACCTCGTCGACCAGGGCCGCACCCCGTACGTCGTCGACTACGGAGAGATCGGCTGGCGCACCGATCGCCACCTCGGCCTTGAGGACTTCTTCGCCGACATCATCCCGCAGGCGATCGAACGGGTGCTCGTCGATTCGGGCGCCGACCAGGTCGACCTCGTCGCCTGGAGCCTCGGCGGCACGCTCAGCCTGCTGACCGCGGCGGCCAATCCGGCGCTGTCGATCCGTTCGATCACGGGCATCGGCACTCCGCTGGACTACCAGCAGATCCCCGGTTACCCGCAGGCCCGGCAGCTGAGCAAGCCGACGGACGGCTATGCCGTGACCGGCCTGCTGCGCGCCCTCGGGGGCATCCCGGCACCGGTCGTGCAGACGGTCTACCGCGCGACGTCGTGGGATCGCGAGGTCAAACGTCCCTGGTTCCTGCTGTCGAACCTGAACAACAGCGAGGCGCTGGCGAAGGCGGAGATCATCGACCGCTTCCAGGACTCGTTCCCGGGCTATCCGGGCCGCGCGGTCTCGCAGATGTGGGGCCACTTCATCTTCCGCAACGAACTGGCCCAGGGCGTCCTGCAGATCGCCGGACACACCCTGGATCTGACAGCGCTGACACTGCCGGTCCAGCTCTTCGGCAGCCATCGCGACGCGATCGCGCCGTTCCGGAGCGTGCACAACGGGGTGGCGACGCTGAAGTCCGCCGACGTGCGCTTCGCCACCGTCGAGACCAGCCACCTCGGATTGGTCGCACTGTCGGCCGCCGTCGAGCAGACCTGGCCGGCGATCGACGCGTTCCTCGCGGAGCTGGACGCCTAAGACGCGGGCCCGCCGACGACTACCAGTCCGAGCCCTCCAGCTGCGCGCGTAGCTCGTCGAGAAATCGTTCGACTACGTCGATCTCGGCGTCCTCGAATTTGTCGACGGCGCGCTGCAAGGCACTGGCCATGGCGATGAACTCCGGCGCGAGCATGTCTTCACTGACCGGGTCGGCCTCGACCAGCACCCGCCGGCGGTCGGTGTCGTCCTGCCAGCGTCGCACGTATCCGCCGGCGACGAGTCGGTCGATCGCTCGCGACAGGCTGCTCGCGGGCAGGCGACTGATCGTACGCAAGTCGGCGACAGACATCGCGGACTCGCGCAGCTTGAGCAGATTGAGTATCTGAACCTCGGTGGGCAGCAAGCCGATCCGACGTCCTACGTTGTCCGAATGCATCGTCGCGAGCGCCACCACCGTGCGCATCTGATGCTGCAGGCGAGGCGGCTGCTGCAATTCCCTGGACATCGGACAATCACCTCGCTATTCTTTCCACATCGGAACGTTTCCACTTTGGAACCATCCTAGCAATGTCACAACCGACGGGCAGAAGAAAATGAAGAACCGCGGGCTCGCCATCGCCGTCCTCACCTTCGCAATGTTCATGGACCTCATGGATGTGACGATCGTGAACGTCGCGCTGGTCGACATCAAACAAGACTTGGGCGCCAGTTCGGCTGAGCTGCAATGGGTCCTGAGCGGCTACACTCTCGCCTTCGCCGGCATCCTCATCACCGCCAGCCGACTCGGCGACCGCTTCGGACGACAACGCGTCTTCATCGCGGGCATCGCCGGGTTCACCCTCGCCTCGCTGCTCGCCTCGCTGGCACAGAACGGCGAGACGCTGATCGCGGCGCGATTCGTCCAGGGCGCATTCGCCGGGCTGATGGTGCCGCAGGTGCTGGCCAGCGTGCAGGCGCTCTACAAGCCGAAGGAGCGCGCGCCCATCTTCGGCATCATCGGCGTGATCACCGCGCTCGCCGCTGTCATCGGCCCGGTTCTGGGCGGCTGGCTGATCACCAGCAATCCGCTTGGCGGCCACTGGCGTTCGATCTTTTACATCAATCTGCCGGTCGGCGTCATCATCACCATCGCGGCGATCTTCCTGGTGCCCAACACCAAGCAGGATCGACCCAACAAGCTCGACCCGCTCGGCGTGCTGCTGGCGATCGGTGCCGTGCTGCTGCTGGTCTATCCGTTGGTCGAGGGCCGCGAATTGGGCTGGCCCGCATGGTCGTTCGTGCTGATGGCACTGAGCCCGGTGACCCTGGCCATCTTCTTCTGGTACCAGACCAAGCGGGAATCGAATGCGGCGCTCATCCCCGTGCGGCTGTTCAGCAACCGAGGCTTCACGGCCGGATTGCTGATCTACATGTGCTTCGCCGCGTCGATCGGCGCGTTCTTCCTGATCCTGGCGCTGTACGTGCAGGGCGCACTGCGCTTCGAGGCGGTCACCTCGGGCGCGCTCGGCCTACCGTTCAGCCTGGGCGCGATGGTCGCCGCCGGCATCGCCGGCCCCCTGGCTCCGAGACTCGGACGAATGCTGCCGGCCATCGGCGGCGTCATGATGGCGGCCGGCACGGCGTGGACCGCGTACAACATCAACTCGGCCGGTGCCGGGTACTCGTCCTGGGACACCGTGTGGCCGATGCTGCTCGCCGGTATGGGCCTGACCACGATGATGGTGCCGCTGCTGGACATCTCATTGTCGACCGTCGGCCACGAGGACGCGGGCGCCGCCTCCGGCGTGATGAGCACCTTCCAGCAGATCGGCAGCGCGCTCGGCATCGCCATCGTCGGCGTGATGTTCTTCGGCAACGGTGGCAACCCACCGTCGGACGCGCAGCTGGCCCAGCTGGCGAAACTGCCACCCGCACAGCAGCATGTGTTCATGCATGAGGGGCAGCAACACGCCTTGCACGCCTTCAACGTCGGCGTCTGGGTGCCGATCGTCGGCTACGCGCTGTGTGCCGTGTTCGCCTTCCTGCTGCCGGGAATCTCGGCGGTCCGCGCGCGTGCCGAGGCCGAAGCCCTCGCGGCCGAGGAGGAAGACCTGGAGGCGACCGTCGCCGGGTAGTCTGCTCGCGATGAATCGCTGGGCACAAAACTCACTCTGTGTAGCCGCCGGTGCGGCACTCCTGACGATCGGGGCGCCGCTGGCGATCGCCGACCCGATCGCTCCGGCCCCGGCCCCGGCGACCCCGGTCACCGACCACTGCCCCTACCAGGCCGGACCGCCGCCCGCGGTCGACACCTCCGAACAGGCCGCGCCGGGCTCGACCACGCCGACGCCGCTGCCGGTGCCCTCCCCGCCCGTCGGCGGCCAGGATCTGGGTGCGTGCGGCGTCGTGGCGGCCCCGGGCGCGCCGCCGGTCCCGGCCGGCATCACCGCGGCCGGCTGGCTGATCGCGGACCTCGACTCCGGCAAGGTGATCGCCGCCAAGGACCCGCACGGGCGCTACCGGCCGGCCAGCACCATCAAGACGCTGCTGGCGCTCGTCGCCCTGAAGAACCTCGATCTCGACAAGACGGTGACCGGCACCCAGGCCGACGCCGACATGGAGGGCGATCGCGCGGGCATCGGACCGGGCGGCCGGTACACGGTCCGGCAACTGCTCGAGGGCCTGCTGCTGGTGTCCGGCAACGACTGCGCCAACGCACTGGCCGAGCTGCTCGGCGGCACCTCGCAGACGCTGGAGAAGATGAACGACGAGGCGAAGGCGTTGGGCGCCAAGGACACCCGGGCGGCCTCCCCCTCCGGACTGGATGCCGCCGGGATGAGCAGTTCGCCCTATGATCTCGCGCTGATCTTCCGTGCCGCTATGCAGAACACCGACTTCCGCGCGATCACGGCCATGCGCGACATGCAGTTCCCCGGCTACGGCGCCCCGCCGAGCCCCTCCGCATCGATCGACCCGAACAACGGCGGCTGGACCGTGTCGACACCGGGCGGCGAGCCCAGCGTGGTCGGGCACCCGTCCTGGCAGATCCAGAACGAGAACGCGCTGCTCAACCTGTATCCGGGCGCGATCGGCGGCAAGACCGGATACACCGACGACGCGCGCAAGACCTATATCGGCGCCGCCGAGCGCGACGGGCATCGGATCGTCGTCACGCTGATGTACGGGTTCAACGAGGCCGACGACAACTACTGGCATCAGGCCGGCGCCATGCTCGACTACGGGTTCGCCACTATCGGATCGGCGGGCGTCGGCAGCCTGGCGACCGCATCGGACGGGCACTCCTCGGAGGCGTCGAACGGGCACCAGGCGCCCGCCGATCAGTCCGACGACTCGGACTCCGGCTCGTCGAGCCATTGGGGCCGCAAGATCGTCTACGGCCTCATCGGCCTCGCTATCGTCTACGGCCTCGTCAGCGCGGCGCGGCGGATCAACCGGCGTTAACGACGAAGGCCGCGCAGCAGTCGGGAAATACCCAGTCCGGCAAGCAGTCCCACGCCCGCGGGCGCCAGCATCGCGGCCGGTGACGGCTCGGCCGGCATCCGCGGCGCGATGACGACCGGGTCGGGAACCGGCGCCGGCTCGAACTTCCGGTTCATCGGATCGGTGGATGCCCACGCCGTCGCGAAAAGGATGATGCGCGTGGTGAAGTAAGCGAAGACCATGAACCCGACGATCGGGCCGAAGGTGGCTCCTGCGGGCCCGGTCAGAACCGCCTTCAAGTAGAAGGTCGCGATGTATTTGAAGACCTCGAAGGCGACGGCCGTCAGCAGCCCCGCCTTGGCGGCGTTGCGCATCGGTAGTGACACTCGCGGCAATTTGGCGATCACCCAGGTGAACATCAGCCAGGACGCGGCGACAGACAACGCAATCGACACGATCCGGAGTAGCAGGCCCATTCCCCACACACCATCGAGCCCGAGCGCCGACACCAGCTGTTCGGTGAGTTTGCTGCCGGCGAGCGCGGTCAGGCCGATCGTGATCGCCAACGCTACGAACAGTCCCAGCAGCGCGACCGTGTCCGACAGCTTGGTACGCAGAAAACTCTGCTTGGGTGGCTCGTCGCCCCATTGACTGGTCAGTGCCATCCGGAGGTTGGCCATCCAGCCGAGACCCGCGTACGCGCCGCCGAGCAGGCCAATAATGCCGATCGTCGTTCGAGCAGCGATGGCTTGGTCGACCATCTTCTTGATGTCGTCACCCATCTGACCGTGCGCCGAGTCCGCGATCTTGTTCTGCAGTTCAGTCAGCAGGTGGTGGTCGTAGGCCAGGACAAACCCAACAACGGCGAAGCCGACCATCAACAGTGGGAAAAGCGCCAGAATACTGAAGTAGGTGGTCCCGGCCGCATAGAAGTCGGCATTGCTCTCCTGGTAACGCTTGCCCGCGCGCACCAGGTGGTCCAGCCACGGTCGCGCCGCCCGCTGTCTGTCCAAGAACGACGGTTTGCCGGGATCTTTCAATGGAGACGGATCTTTCGGCTTGCGCAATCGCATGCGTCATCCTTCATTACGGCAGCGGGACGAAACCCACCTTCTCATAGACCGCATTACGCGTCGCTCCGGCAATGGCGCGTGCCTTCGCCGCACCGGCAGCCAGGATCTCGTCCAGGTGCCGCTCGTCGGACATCAGTTCATCCACCTTGGCCCGCAATGGGCCGACGAATTCGGCGAGTACCTCGGCCGTATCGACCTTGAGATGGCCGTACTGCTTGCCCTCGTAGTCGGCGACCAGCTCGTCGATCGGCTTGCCGCGCAGCGCCGACTGGATCGTCAGCAGGTTCGAGACGCCCGGCTGCTTCTCGCGGTCGAAGCGGACGACGCCGTCGTTGTCGGTGACGGCCGACTTCACCCGCTTGGCGATCACCTTCGGGTCGTCGAGCAGGTTGATCAGCCCGGCCTCGCTGTCGGCCGACTTGCTCATCTTCGACGTCGGATCCTGCAGGTCGTAGATCTTCGCGACATCGCTGACGATATGCGGCTCCGGCACCACGAAGGTCTCGCCGTAGCGAGAGTTGAATCGCTGCGCCAGGTTTCGGGTCAGCTCCAGATGCTGGCGCTGGTCCTCGCCGACCGGCACGCGGTCGGCCTGGTAGGCCAGGATGTCCGCGGCCATCAGGATCGGATAGGTGAACAGCCCGACCGACGCCGACTCGGCGCCCTGCTTGGCCGACTTGTCCTTGAACTGCGTCATCCGGCTGGCTTCGCCGAATCCGGTGATGCACGAGAGCACCCAGGTGAGCTCCGCGTTCGCCGGCACATGCGACTGCAGGTAGATCGTCGACCGCTGCGGATCGACACCGAGCGCGATCAGCTGAGCCACCGCGCGCAGCGTGCGCCGTCGCAGCTCCGCCGGATCCTGCGGCACGGTGATCGCGTGCAGGTCCGGGATGAAGTACAGCGCCTCGTAATCGTCCTGCAGGCTCACCCACTGCCGCAGCGCGCCGATGTAGTTGCCGAGGTGGAACGAATCGCTGGTCGGCTGGATTCCGGATAGGACGCGGGGCGGCTGGTTGCTCACGTGATCGATTTTCTCATCCTGCGGCAACCGAATTGATCGGGGTCAGTCCGCGTAGGTCACCGCGACCGGCGCGTGGTCGGACCACCGCAGATCGTAGGCATCGGCGCGATGTACCTGGGCGCTCTGCGCGCGGGCCGCCAAGCGCTTGTTCGCCAGCTGGTAGTCGATACGCCAGCCGGAGTCGTTGTCGAATGCCTTGCCGCGCCACGACCACCACGAGTACGGGCCCGGCTCGTCGCCGTGCAGCTCGCGATGCACGTCGCGGAGCCCGTTCGAGGTCAGGTCGGCCACCCAGGCGCGCTCCTCCGGAAGGAAGCCGGGGCTGCGCTTGTTGGTCTTCCATGCCTTCAGGTCGACCTCGTTGGGGGCGATGTTCCAGTCGCCGCCGATCGCCACGTCGCGGCGCTTCCGCGCCAAAGCCGTGATATGCGCACCGAATTCGTCCATGAACCGGAATTTCTCGTCGCGCTTCTCTCCGTCTGACGCACCCTTGGGCAGGTAGAGACTCGCCACGGTCAGGTCGCCGAAGTCGGCTTCGAGATAGCGGCCGGTGTGATCGAACTCATTGCTGCCGAATCCGATTCGCACCGCATCAGGCGCGGTCCGGGACAGCACCGCGACGCCGGCATGCCCCTTCTTCTCGGCCTCGGCGAGGGACAGATGCCAGCCCTGCTCCAACGCCGGCGCCAGCGCCTCGGTCACCTGATCGTGGCTGGCCCGGGTCTCCTGCAGCAGGACGTAGTCGGGGGCGGTGTCCGAAAGCCACGGCAGGAAACCGAGATTCGTCTCCGAGCGGTGTTTGACCGCGGCGCGAATACCGTTGACGTTGACGTTTGTGATGATCACGCGGGCAGCCTAGCCGTCGAGTGCGACAGCCGCACCCAACGCCGACCAGGCCGGCGACAACGGCTTCGTGTCGACCGCGACGATGCGGAACCGCGGCGACCAGCCGGTGGTGTAGTCCGGATCATTCCAGCGCGCCTGCGCGTACCGGATGGTGGTGAGCCAGTCGCCCAGCTGGTCGGGCTCGTCGGCCAGCACCTGCGCGGCGTCCCCGATATACGTCAGATAACCACGACGCTCGCCGAGCCACTCCAGGTCGGACAGCAGGTCGATCAGCGCGTCGGCGTTGTCGCCGGAACCCGCCGGAAAGTCGAACACCCGCGACAGTTCGAGGAAAGCCGTTGCCCGCGTACGCATTCGCGCCCCGTGCACGGTGCGGACAAGCACATTCCCGGCGGCCGCCAGCGATTCCGCCGAAACGGGCTGTGCGGCCACCGCAAACGAGTACTCGGTGCGGTCGGCGACGAAGTCCGCCTCCGGCAGACGCGTCGCGACGGCGAGGCTAGCGGCGGGCCGCTTGAAGATTCTCGTCCAGCGCATTCAGGAATTCTTCGGTGGTGAGGAACGCCTGGTCGCTGCCGACGAGCAGGGCGAGGTCCTTGGTCATCTTGCCGCTCTCGACGGTGTTGATGACGACGTCCTCGAGCTGGTGGCTGAAGTCGATCACCTCGGGGGTGTTGTCGAGCTTGCCGCGGTGCTCCAGGCCTCGGGTCCACGCGAAGATCGACGCGATCGGGTTGGTCGAGGTCGGCTTGCCCTGCTGATGCTGGCGGTAGTGCCGGGTGACGGTGCCGTGCGCGGCCTCCGCCTCGCAGATCTTGCCGTCCGGCGTCATCAGCACCGACGTCATCAGGCCGAGCGAGCCGAAGCCCTGCGCGACCGTGTCGGACTGGACGTCGCCGTCGTAGTTCTTGCAGGCCCAGACATAGCCACCCTCCCACTTAAGCGAGGAGGCGACCATGTCGTCGATCAGCCGGTGCTCGTAATGAATGCCGGCAGCGTCGAACTCGGACTTGAACTCGGTCTCGTAGACGTGCTGGAAGATGTCCTTGAACTGGCCGTCATACGCCTTGAGGATGGTGTTCTTCGTCGACAGATACACCGGGTAGTTGCGCTGCAGGCCGTAGTTGAGCGAGGCGCGCGCGAAGTCCTCGATGGACTTGTTGAAGTTGTACATCCCCATCACCACGCCACCGTCCTCCGGCAGCTTGACGACCTCGTGCTCGATCGGCTCCGAGCCGTCGTCCGGGGTGAACGTCAGGGTGACGGTGCCGCCGGTGGGCGCCTTGAAGTCGGTGGCGCGGTACTGGTCGCCGAAGGCGTGACGGCCGACGATGATCGGCTTGGTCCAGCCCGGCACCAGTCGCGGGACATTCGAGATGATGATCGGTGCACGGAAGATGGTGCCGCCGAGGATGTTTCGGATCGTGCCGTTCGGCGAACGCCACATCTTCTTCAGCCCGAACTCCTCGACGCGCGCTTCGTCCGGGGTGATGGTGGCGCACTTGACGCCGACGCCGTGCTTCTGGATCGCGTGGGCCGAGTCGATGGTCACCTGGTCATCGGTCGCATCGCGGTGCTCGATTCCCAGGTCGTAGTAGTCAAGGTTGATGTCCAAATACGGGTGGATCAGCTTCTCTTTGATGAACTGCCAGATGATCCGGGTCATCTCGTCGCCATCGAGTTCAACGACCGTGCCCTCAACCTTGATCTTGCCCATGCCGCTACGCGTCTCCTTTTGGGAAATATAACGTCCGTACGGTTACAGCCTACGCACGCGGAATTTCCCGGGCGCTGTTAGACCGACCGCATTCAGGCTAGTCCACCGGCTCAGATCACATGCGCTCGCATCACCACTGAGTGGACGTCGGATCGTCGGCAGATCGTTTCCGCGGGGAAGCACGGATCCGGGGGCCGCGCCGAGTCAGATTCGGATCGACCGAAACCGTTGTTCTTCTGAATCGGACGTTGCTATATCCTTGACCACAGGTCAAGAGTGTCAGCGCGAAGTCCCGGCTCGCTGACCGGCAACCCTCCTACCGCGGTGGGGTGCCCCGGGAGAAGACCTGGTCGCAGAAAATCTGCGGCAAGCGCGGGTCCGACGGTCGGGCCCCAGCCGACTCATAGGAGATTTGGGTAGCCATGTCTGAACCCACCAACGACGCAGTAGATCCCACCGCCAACTGGTCCTTCGAGACCAAGCAGGTGCACGTGGGTCAGTCCCCGGATTCGGAGACCTCGGCGCGAGCACTGCCGATCTACCAGACCACGTCGTACACCTTCCGCGATACACAGCACGCAGCCGATCTGTTCGGCCTCGCAGAACCGGGCAACATCTACACCCGGATCATGAACCCGACCCAGAACGCGGTCGAGGAGCGCATCGCGTCCCTCGAGGGCGGCGTCGCCGCACTGCTGGTGGCGTCGGGCCAGTCGGCGACCACGTTCGCGATTCTCAACGTGGTGGAGGCCGGTAGCCACCTGGTGACGAGCCCCCGGTTGTACGGCGGCACGTTCAACCTCTTCCACTACACGCTGCCCAAGCTGGGTATCGAGATCAGCTTCGTCGAGAACCCGGACGACCCCGAGAGCTGGCGCGCGGCTATCAAGCCGAACACGCGGGCGCTGTTCGGTGAGACGATCTCCAACCCGAACAACGAGATCCTCGACATCGCCGGCGTCGCCAAGGTGGCCCACGACAACGGGCTGCCGTTGATCGTCGACAACACCGTCGCGACGCCGTACCTGCTGAACCCGCTCGCCCACGGCGCCGACGTGGTCGTGCACTCGGCGACGAAATACCTTGGCGGACATGGGACTGCGATCGGCGGCGTGATCGTCGACGGCGGCACCTTCGACTGGCGGGTCCAGCGCGACGGCGTCGATCTGTTCCCGGGCTTCACCACTCCGGACCCCAGCTACCACGGCGCCGTGTTCGCCGACCTGGGCGCACCGGCGTACGCCCTGAAGGCGCGCGTGCAGCTGCTGCGCGATGTGGGCGCCGCGATCTCGCCGTTCAACGCCTTCCTCATCGCTCAGGGTCTGGAGACCCTGAGCCTGCGCGTCGAGCGGCATGTCGCGAACGCGCAGAAGGTGGCGAAGTTCCTCGAGGGCCATGACCAGGTCGAGTCGGTCGCCTACGCCGGACTCGAGTCCTCGCCGTACTACCAGCGCGGACAGGAGCTGGCACCCAAGGGTCAGGGCGCCATCATCGGCTTCGAGATCGCCGGCGGCGTGGACGCGGGCAAGCGGTTCGTCGATGCACTGACCCTGCACTCCCATGTCGCCAACATCGGTGACGTACGGTCACTGGTGATCCATCCGGCGTCGACGACCCATTCGCAGCTGACCCCCGAGGAGCAGCTGTCGGCCGGGGTCACGCCGGGCCTGGTGCGGCTCGCCGTCGGCATCGAGGGAATCGACGACATCGTCGCCGACCTGGAAGCAGGCTTCGCGGCAGCGAAATGAGCGCGCACGCGCCAGTGAAATAGCAAGGGGCAGCAACCGCACGTGAGTATCGACGCCACCGGCACCGGGGTGACCCGACCGGCATTTCCGCGTACCTGGGAAGACCAGCCCGACGGCACCCTGACCAAGGTGCCGGTGGGGTCGATCGAACTCGACAACGGCGGTCACATCGACGACGTCACCCTGGCGTTCCAGCGGTGGGGCCGGCTGTCCCCCAGGCGCGACAACGTCGTCCTGGTGATGCACGCGCTCACCGCCGACTCGCACGTCACCGGCAACATCGGGCCGATGGATCCCGAAGGCACGCTCGGCGATACGTCGGCCGGCTGGTGGGAGGGCATGGTCGGCAAGGGCTGTCCGCTCGACACCGACGAATGGTGCGTCATCGCGGCGAACGTCCTCGGCGGCTGCCGCGGCTCCACCGGACCGGCGACGCCGCACCCGGACGGCAAGGCCTGGGGTTCACGCTTTCCGCAGGTCACCGTGCTCGACCAGGTCCGCGCCGAGGTGGCGCTGCTCGACGCCCTCGGCATCGAGCAGGTCGCCGCGGTCCTGGGCGGTTCGATGGGCGGTGCCCGGTCGCTGGAATGGGTCATCGGCTACCCCGATCGGGTCCGTTCCGGACTGATCCTGGCGGTCGGCGCCCGCGCCACGGCCGACGAGATCGGAACGCAGTCGACCCAGGTCGCCGCGATCGCCAGCGACCCCGACTGGCAAGGCGGCGACTATTACGGCACCGGCCGGGTGCCGAACGCCGGCATGCGCATCGCCCGCCGGATCGCACATCTGACGTACCGCACCGAGCATGAGCTCGATGGACGCTTCGCGAACTCCCCTCAGGGAGAAGAGGTTCCGCTCGACGGCGGCCGTTACGCGGTGCAGAGCTACCTCGAACACCAGGCCGACAAACTGGTCAGCCGGTTCGATCCCGGTAGCTATGTGGTGCTATCGAACGTGCTCAGCCACCACGACGTCGGTCGCGGACGCGGCGGCATCGACGCCGCGCTCGCCAGCGCACGGGTGCCGGTGATCATCGGCGGCATCGACTCCGACCGCCTGTATCCCCTACGGCTACAACAGGAATTGGCCGACAAGATGCCGTCCTGCGTGGGCGGCCTGCAGGTGATGCGATCCGACGACGGTCACGACGGGTTCCTCACGGAGTTCGACGCCGTCGCCGATCTGATCAAGCAGACACTCGATCTGGCTCGGCACTAGCCGAAGGCTCAGTCGGTGCCGAGGGAGTCGATGGACGACGCCAGCCACAGGATGAGCGTCCCCGCGACCGCCATTGCGGACACATCGAAGACGCGCCCGCGCACCTGCAGCAGGCCCACCTGACTGACCGGCAGGATCGCCCGCAGCACCGCGCCGACCAGAGTGCCGATGCCGAAGACCAGGGCGCCGCGGCGCCAGCGGTCGATCACCACGAACAGGATCGCGACCAGGACGAACGCGATCACGATGAGGAACGGGATCTGCGCCATCACGACGCGCCGGCGCTGCGCACGGTGCAATCGGCGGGCACGTTTCCGTGCTCGCTGCATCTCCGCCGCCGACTTGACCATCAGTTCTGGATCAGCTGTTCCGCGCGCTCGACGATGTTGGCCATCAGGAATGCCCGGGTGAGCGGACCGACGCCGCCCGGATTCGGCGATACGTAGCCGGCGACATCCACGACGTCGGCGGCCAGGTCGCCGATCCGGCCGTCCGGCCCCTTCGACGCGCCCACGTCGACGACCGCCGCGCCCGGCTTGATCATGTCCGCGGTGATGAGTCCCGGGGTGCCGGCGGCGGCGACCACGATGTCGGCGCGGCGCGTCTCGGCCGCGAGGTCACGAGTTCCGGTGTGGCACAACGTCACCGTCGCATTCTCGGAACGACGGGTGAGCATCAGCCCGATCGGCCGGCCGATGGTGGTGCCGC
This sequence comes from Jongsikchunia kroppenstedtii DSM 45133, assembly GCF_000380485.1. Taxonomy (GTDB): domain Bacteria; phylum Actinomycetota; class Actinomycetes; order Mycobacteriales; family Mycobacteriaceae; genus Jongsikchunia; species Jongsikchunia kroppenstedtii. Next base: position 239,158 of record NZ_AQYG01000051.1, read on the forward strand.
GGCCGACGACCACCACGTGGGCACCGTTGAGCGGGATGTCGTAGCGGCGTAGCAGGTGAATCACGCCACGTGGCGTGCACGGCAGGGCGCCGGGGGTGCCCAGCACCAGTCGGCCGAGATTCACCGGATGCAGGCCGTCGGCGTCCTTCGCCGGATCCATCCGCTCCAGGATCGCGTTCTCGTCCAGATGCTTCGGGAGCGGGAGCTGCACGATGTAGCCCGTGCAGTCCGGGTCGGCGTTGAGCTGATCGACCACCGCTTCCAGGTCGGCCTGGGTGGCGTCGGCCGGCAGGTCGGCACGGATCGAATTGATACCGAGCTTCTCGCAGTCGCTGTGCTTGAGCCGGACATACGTCGCCGACCCTGGATCCTCGCCGACCAGCACCGTCCCCAGGCCGGGCACGACGCCGCGCTCACGCAACGCATCGACTCGCTGCTTCAAGTCGGCGAAGATGTCGTCGCGGGTGGCTTTACCGTCCAGTGTCTGCGCGCTCACGGGCCCCATTCTTTCAGGTCGTGTGCGAGAGTCGACGACCCTCTCTGCATCTCCAACTTCCCAGGGCAAATACGACACCTTCGGGCCATCGCGGATGACCGTGGGAGTTGGAGATACGCGTTCCGCGGAACGCGGGCGGCTAGCGGTTACCCGGCAGCTTGGTAAGACGCCCAACGGTGTCGTCTGAGGCTCGGCCGATTCAGCAGTTGTCGTTTCTGTCGACCGTCAGGCCTCGACAGTCTGCCGACTAGAGTTGTCGGAGCCTCCGTTGGCGGGCGGCCTACCGTTCCAACGACTCACGCCGGCCCTCCACCTCAGCGGGAGCATTGGCGATGACTGGGAGTCGTATTCGCCCGCACACTCGCATGGTGATGTACTTGCGCAGCTATGTTCAAGATCCTGTTCTATGAGCCCTGCATCCCTCCGAACACGGGCAACGCGATCCGGCTGGCCGCCAATACTGGCTGTGAGCTGCACCTGGTCGAGCCGTTGGGGTTCGAGCTGTCCGACGCGAAACTCAAGCGCGCCGGGCTCGACTATCACGACATGGCGTCGGTGACCGTCCACCCGGATCTGAATGCCGCGTGGAGCGCGCTGGCACCGCAGCGGGTCTACGCCTTCACCGCGCATGCCACGACGTCGTACGCCGGGATCGCGTATCAAGCGGGCGACGTGCTGCTGTTCGGGCCCGAACCCACCGGGCTGCCCGACGAGGTGCTCGCGGATCCGCATGTGACCGCCCAGCTGCGCATCCCGATGCTGCCCGGCCGGCGATCGCTGAACCTGGCCAACGCTGCCAGCATCACCGTGTACGAGGCCTGGCGACAGCACGACTTCGGGGGCGCGGTGTAGCCGCGCCAGGTCGAGATCCCGGCGTGTCTGCCGGGGACACGCGTGTAGTTGCATAAAATGCGTGTCAAAAGTGTTGTGGCACAAAATTTGTCGGACGCCGATGGCATTCTTTCCTCATGTCCGCCGCAGCACCTGAACTCCTCGACGCAGACCTCTCGGTCACCGAGCTGATTCACGCTGTCAGCTACACCGCACGGGTGCGCGGAGCCGCCGACTACCGATTGTTGTTCGGACTGTCCCTGATCCATGAACGCCGCGAAGATGAATACGTTGCCGAGGTCGCGGCCCTCGCCGACCGGGTCCCACCGGTCGAATCCGGCAGCATCAGCGAGTTGCGAACGCCGCGGGAGAAGTTCGGGCCCAACGGCCTGGAACGGGCCATCGGCGATGTCGGCGCCGCGCTATGCGTCACTCCACAGCGGGCCCGCTGCTTGCTCACGACCGCCCACGCCGCCCGCTATCGGCTGGCAGAGACGGCCCGCACGTTGGCTGAGGGATTCATCGACCTGGACCGAATGGTCTTGGCCGTCAAGCGCACCGACCTGGTGAACGATGAAGCTATCGACCGGCTCGATCGCGAGCTCGCGGCCCAGATCGCTCATCGCGGGCCGATGTCCACGCACCGGTTCCAGGCGCTGATCGTCAAGCTGATTCACCAGCACGATCCCGAGGCGATTCGCCGACGCACCTCCCGCACCAACGACGACCGGAACATTTCGATCCGTCCGGACCGGTTCACCACCGGTCAGGCGCGGATCTCCGGCAATCTGCCGCAGGAGCAGGCGGCACTGATCAACGCCCGCCTCGACGCGATGGCTAAAGAAGTCCACAAGGGTGATGGCCGGACGCTCACGCAGCGTCGGGCCGATGCGTACGTCGCTCTCGCGCAGGGACAGCAGCATCTCATGTGCGGCTGCATCGACTGTCAAACGGCGCGCACCGCGGAGCGCGGTGCTACTGCGGCACAACCGGTTCCCGCATCATCGGCCGGCGAGGCAGCATCTTCCGCGCAGTCGGATGCCTGCAATCACCCGACCGAGCCCCTGATGTATGTGGTGGTGAACCTGTCGACGCTGCTCGGCCTCGACAACGCTCCGGCTTACCTGGATGGACAGGGCCTCATCGACGCCGACAACGCCAGAAGGCTTGTTGCCGAAGCCAAACGGGCGTATGTGACGCCGCCGCAGGAAGATCCGGACGCTGCCGCGCAGCGATACCGGCCGTCCCGCAAACTCCGGGCGCTACTGCACGCGTCGGAGCTGTGCTGCCAATTTCCCGGCTGCAACAATCCCGTCAGCGAGGCCGACTTCGACCATCATCACGCCCACCGTGACGGCGGAAAGACCGTTCGCGGCAACATCGGTCCACTGTGCCGTTTTCACCACAGACTCAAAACGTTTGGCCATTGGCGCCAATATCAGGATCTATGGCACAAGACTGTGTTCATCAGTCCGGAGAACCTGCAATATGTCGGCAACGCTTACAGCGGCGTAGACATCTTCGACACCATCGCCGCCAACCCGCCCGACCGGCCACCGAACCATCCCAGTCGCAGCCGATTCGACCGGCATCGCGCAACCGTGCGCACCAAACAACAACAGGCACAAGAATACTGGGAACGAATGAACCCACCGCCGTTCTGATCGATGTCTCACTGCCAGTCGCGCGACCTGCTGCTCACCTTCAGGTCGAGCAGCTGCAGATGCTCGGCCACCACCGACACCGCTCCGGTGGCGTTCTGCAGCCTGCCGCGAATCACCAGGGCGCGAGCCCCGGACGCAACCTTGCGATACCTCGCCCACAGCCCCCGCGAACACACCACGTTCACCATGCCCGTCTCGTCCTCGAGATTGATGAAAGTGATGCCCGACGCCGTGGCCGGCCGCTGTCGGTGAGTCACCGCGCCGGCCACCAGTACCCGCGCTCCATCGTTCTCGTCCAAAAGCTTTCCCGCCGGCACCACGCCCATCGCATCGAGGCGGTCGCGGAGAAACTCTGTCGGATACTTCGTCGGGGTGACGCCGGTGGCCCACACATCGGCGGCCGCCTCTTCGATCCCGTCCATCCCCGGCAACATCGGTGCGGTGGAGCCCGTCTGCAACGGCAGTCGGTCGGCGCGTTCGGCCGCCGCAGCACCCGCATCCCACAGCGCCCGGTGACGATTCTTGTCGAAACACCCCAAAGCGCCTGCGGTGGCCAGCGATTCGAGCTGCTTCGCCCTCATCTCGGTACGGCGCGACAGGTCGGCAGCATCCGCGAAAGGTCCGTCGGCATCGCGGGCGGCCACGATCTTCTCCGCCAACTCCTGCCCAATGTTTCGCACCGTCGCCAGCCCCAGCCGGACCTCCATGCCCCCGTTCTCCAGATTTGCATGCGGCAGCGAGGCATTCACGTCCGGGCCGCGAACAATTACGCCATGCCGGCGGGCATCAGCGACCAATGACTGCGGCGAGTAGAACCCCATCGGCTGGGCCCGCAGCAGTGCGGCACAGAACGCGGCCGGGTGGTACAGCTTGAACCACGCCGAGTAGAAGACCAGCGACGCGAAGCTGTGCGCGTGACTCTCCGGGAACCCGAAATTGGCGAAGGCCTTGAGCTTCTCGAAGATTCGATCGGCCAGCTCTTTGTCTATTCCGTGCCGCTCATACGCGCCGTCCTGGAACAGCTTCCTCAGCTCCTCCATCCGATCCTTCGATCTCTTGGAACCCATCGCCCTCCGCAAGGCGTCGGCCTGGGGTGGCGTGAATCCAGCAACGTCTTGCGCCAGCTGCATCAACTGCTCCTGAAACAGCGGCACTCCCAGCGTCTTTTTCAGGGCACGCTTCATCGAAGAATGGTCATAGGCGACCTTTTCATCGCCACTCTTGCGACGGATGAAGGGATGCACCGAGCCGCCCTGGATGGGACCTGGACGAATAATCGCCACCTCGATCACGAGGTCGGTGAACTTGTCCGGCCGCAATCGCGGCAGCGTCCCCATCTGCGCCCGGGACTCGATCTGGAAGACGCCCACCGTGTCGGCCTTGCAGATCATGTCGTAGACCTCGGGATTCGACAGATCCAGCTTCGCCAGGTCGACGTCGATCCCCTTGTGCTCCTTCACCAGGTCGAGCATGTAGTGCAGTGCCGACAGCATGCCTAGCCCGAGCAGGTCGAACTTGACGAGGTTGATCGCCGCACAGTCGTCCTTGTCCCATTGCAGAACACTGCGATTCGGCATCCGCGCCCACTCCGTCGGGCACACCTCATCGATCGGACCGTCACAGATCACCATGCCGCCGGAGTGAATGCCGAGATGCCGCGGCAGATTGGTCAGCTGTTCCGCCAGCTCGACAACGGCCTTCGGTATGCCGTCGGTATCTGCATCGTCACCCTTGACTCCGTACCACCGACTGACCTGTTTGCTCCAAGCATCCTGCTGACCGATCGAATACCCCAGTGCCCGTGCGGCATCCCGCACCGCAGAACGCCCCCGGTAGGTGATCACATTGGCGACCTGGGCCGCATACCTGCGGCCATACTTGTTGTAGACGTGCTGAATCGCCTCCTCACGACGATCCGATTCGATGTCGACGTCGATATCCGGCGGTCCATCCCGCTCGATCGACAGAAACCGCTCGAACAGCAGATCGTTCTTGATCGGGTCCACATTGGTGATCTTGAGCGCGTAACAAACGGCCGAGTTCGCCGCGCTTCCCCGACCCTGGCACAGGATGTCGCTGTCGCGGCAGAACTTGACGATGTCATGCACGATCAGGAAGTAGCCCGGGAAATTCAGGTCCTCGATGACCTGCAGTTCATGCTCGATCTGTTCGTAGGCCTTCGCATTACCCGCCGGCGGGCCATAACGCTCGCCGGCACCCCGCATGGTCAGTTTCCGCAGCCAACTGTTCTCGTCATGATCATCCGGGACGTCGTGCGGGGGTAGCTCCGGTGCCACTAGATCCAATTCAAAAGCGAGATCCTGCGCCACATGTACGGCGTTGTCGATCGCCTCGGGATGCGCGGCAAGCAGCTTCGCCATCTCATCGCCACTGCGTAGATGCGCACCACCCAGCGGCGCCAGCCACCCCTCGATCTCGTCCATCGTCCGTCGCGCCCGGATTGCCGCCATCACCATCGCGAGCCTACGTCTCTCCGGAACTGCGAAATGCGCTCCCGTGGTTCCGATGATCGGGACCCGATGTGCTGCAGCCAGATCCGCCAATGCAGCATTGCGCTCGTCGTCGCCGGCGACAACGGGCGCAGTCAGCTCGACGGCCACATTGTCGCGCCCGAAATAATCGATCAGCCGGCCCAGCTCGTGATCGGCCGCTCTGGCGCCATCCTTGGCAAGGGCTTGACGCACAGCACCTTTGCGACATCCGGTGAGGATCATCCATTGATCACGCCCGACGTCGGCAAGCTTGTCGATGTCGTGTCGTAGCAACCCTTTCTCGCCCGCCTCCATATGCGCGGCCGAGACCTGAGCGGACAACCGCCGATATCCGTCGACGTGACGGGCAAGCACCAGCAGATGCGCGCCCTCGGGATCGGGAATTCCGGTGCGGGGAGCATCGTGCCGCAGCGTCAACTCGGAGCCATAGACCGTCGGCAGCCCCAAATCCTTTGCCGCCTGGAAGAATTGGACAACCCCGTACATGCCGTCATGGTCGGTGAGCGCCAGGGCCTTGAGATCCAGCCGGTAGGCCTCTTCAGCCATCTCGTCCGGTGACGACGCGCCGTCCAGAAAGCTATAGGAACTGTGCGCATGCAGTTCGGCATACGGCACCGTCGACGGCACCGGCTTGACATCCTTGTTCGCCCGATAGTCGCCGCGATGCCGCGTCCACGCCGGACTGTCGTTGCCATCCCCCGGCACGCCGTCGCCGGTGCGCCCACCGACCGCCGGCCGGCCAGACAAGATCCGTTCCAGTTCTCCCCACGTACGCGGCCCCGTGTTCCAGCCCATCCACCCATTGTATCGAACGTATGTTCTATGCGCGGAATTGTCATCGCGCTTCACCCCGAGGTGCCTTACGCACTTCAAAGTGCCTTCTTCACGTCGGCGGATCGCGCGCCAATCATGGGTCTGGTCAGCACAAACCAGGTGAAGAGGGATGAGCTATGAGCACCACTACCTTCCGGGCAGCCGTCGTCCGTATCCCGAGCGGGCCCGACTCGATCGAGATCATCGACGTTCCCGTCGTCCAGCCCGGCCCTGGAGAGGTTCTTGTCGCGGTCGCCGCCGCGCCGGTCAACCCCACCGACCTCGGCCGCTCCTTCCGTGCGTTCTGCGTTCAGATCACACGGTAAGCAGCGCGCCGCCCGGCGTGAGAATTCCGAAGTACTCGGGGGCAGCAGGAATCAATCCGGTCCAGCTGGGCACCCTCCCCCACACGACGAGAGCGACCGGCCCTGGTCCAGTAGGAAGCGTTGTCGCCCAATCCCAATAGTTGCCGCCAAGATCGGGGCGAGCGAGTTTGTCGGGGAATCCACTGATCCCCGATCCTCCTGTGGACAGATTCACCCAACCCACGGACAACCCCGACGCGCTCGAGTTCCATCGCTGGATCACCGTGACATTCTTTGTGTCGTGGTTGATCACGGCATCAACGGTGCTGCCGGGGAAACCACCGTTCGGATGAGTGATATTGACGACCTGCCCGGTGGCTGCCGGTGTCGCGCGGAGCGTCTGCGACGCCACGCCGGCCGGTACTCCGGCCGCAACGAGTGCCGCCTCGACATCAGGTTTAGGCGCTGCCTGCGCGGTCCCCGCCCCTACGAAGCAGCCGAGCATCATGCCCACCAGCGCGATCAATATTCCGAATTTCCGCATAACCACCATGGTGCAGGCAACCGCATCCACAGGAGACCCACAGACAAGAAGGATGCCAATTTGTTTTCCAAGCCTTACTAATCTGTTGCCGCCACGGCCCGCTCGCTCCAGTCGACTAATGCCATGCACACAACGCCACGATGTTCGACCGACATGGCACGTCGGAAACTGCTCGGAAACTGCACGGTGACCGCGATCGCCAACGCCCGGCGCCAAGTGGATCTGGGCGCCATGACGCCAGCACAGCGCGCGGAGCGTCAGCCGAACGGCTGAACTTTCGCCAATCCGCCGATACCGGCGAATTCGCCATTAAAGTGAGCACTCGATTCAACGGACCTATTCGAAGGGACCATCCCGATGGCCACCTGGCAGCCCACTCGTGCAGTGGCACTCCGTATCGCAACACTCGCGCTCGCCGGTGGCGTCGCGGTCGGCCTCGCCGGCTGTTCGACCGAGAGCAAGGTCGAGGTGACCAAGACCAACCTGGCTAATACCCTGAAGACACAGATAAATCAGAACGGCACAGCGGCCAACCAGGTGAAATGCAAGGACGCGCTGGACGGCAAGGTCGGCGCCACCCAAGTGTGCGCGGTCAAGGTAAACGGACAGTGGTACACCGCAAACATCACCGCGACATCCATCGACGGCAAAGAAGTGAACTTCAACTACAAGGTCGACCCGCAGCCGACGACCGCGCCGACGTACTGACGCCGTCCCTCACCCACGTGCAGGCGACTAGTTTGATCGGGTGACCCTTCGCCCGCTCGACGCCATCGACACGCCATTTCTGTGCGTCGATCCGGCGATCCTCGACCGCAATATCGCGAAGCGGGCGGAACATGCTCGCTCCACCGGCCTCGCGTTGCGGCCGCACGCGAAGACGCACAAGTGCCTGGAGATCGCGCGACGCCAGATCGACAGTGGCGCAACCGGACTCACCGTCGCCACGATCGGCGAGGCGGAGGTGTTCGGCGACGCCGGCTTCGACGACCTGTTCATCGCGTACCCGCTGTGGCTCACCGACTCCAAGTCACGGCGGCTGCGGTCGATCGCCGACCGCGCCCGGCTGACGCTCGCGATCGATTCGGTCGACGGCGCCCGGCGCCTGTTCGACGGACTCGGCGCCGCCGCGAGTGCGGTCGACGTGCTCGTCGAAATCGATTCCGGACATCATCGGACCGGCGTCGCCCCGGCCGATGCCGGACCGGTGGCCCGCGCCGCCGCCGATGCCGGACTGCGGGTCACCGGCGTCTTCACCTTCCCGGGCCACGGCTACTCCCCCGGCGATCGTGTCGCCGCCGCGATTGGCGAGAGCACGGCGATCGCGTGCGCGACCGACGAATTACGCAGCGTAGGAATCGAACCCGTCGTCCGCAGCGGCGGATCGACGCCCACGGTGGCCGCCGCGGACGCCGGCGTGCTCACCGAGATCCGGCCCGGCGTCTACCCGTTCAACGATGCCCAGCAGATCGAGTTGGGCAGTTGCGACTTCGATGACGTCGCCCTGACCGCGATCGGCACCGTGGTCCATCGCCGGGACAGGGTCGCGATCCTCGACGCCGGCAGCAAGATCCTCGGTGCCGACAAGGCTGCCTGGGCAACTGGGTTCGGCCGGATCGCCAACGATCCGCACGCCCGAGTGACCGCCCTCTCCGAGCATCATGCGACCGTCGAGTTCGCCGGCTCGGCACCGGATCTGGGCACGCGCGTCTGCGTCATTCCGAATCATGTCTGCAACGCCGTCAACCTGGTCGACGAGTTGGTCGTGGATGCCGACGATGGCCCCGTCAGGTGGACGGTCGCGGCCCGGGGAGCGAACGCATGACGGTCCGGCGATGGGGGATCGTCGCGATGGCACTGCTGTTGCTGGCGGGATGCTCCACGTCGACCTCGACCCCGACGTCGGTGGCCCTCAGCAAGGCGCCGAAGGTTCAGTTCGACGAGGTCGGCATCGACCAGGTGCGCGACGGAGTTCCGGCGGTGGTGGCCGCGACGACCCGGCTGGGTCTGGCCCTCGCCCCGGACGCTGCGGCATCGAATGCGCTTGTCGCACCGTGGAGTACGGCGACGCTGCTGGCGATGCTCCGAACCGGCGCGAGCGGCGTGACCGCTGCCCAGCTGGATCGGCTGCTCGGCGGCGCTTCGACGGAGACGGTGACGGCATTGATCGGCCAGGTCCAGCAGGTCGACGGCGACCCGGGGACGGTCACCGTCGATGCCCCACCGCAGACCCCGGTGTACCACCAGGGTGTCGGGCTCTTCATTCGCAAGTCCATTCCGGTCGAACAGGACTTCCTGCGTCATCTCGGCACCGACTTCGGGACCGGCTACTACCCCGTCGACTTCTCCGGAAACGACCCCCTGGCCGGAGTCAGCGAATGGCTGTCGGTCAACACCGGATCGGATTCCGCGCGGGCCCCGGCCGACATCGCGGCGCCGACGAGTTCGATGACGGCGATGACCAGCGCTTTCCTCTCCGCGGCATGGGCCAGTCCGTTCGCCGACCAATCCACGGGGACCGGGGCTTTCACCACCGGCGACGGCGCGGCGCTGACCGTGCCGTTCATGTCCGGCATGCCGGCGGCGCAGTCGGCCCGCGGCGCGGGCTGGGCGGCGGTACGGCTACCGTTCGGCCCCGGCCTCGCGATGAACATCCTGCTGCCCGACCCGGCCGTACCCGCGTCGGCCATCACCTCCGACGCACTGCTCGACGCCGACGCGGCGCTGCGATCGGCGCCCAGCCAGTCCACCCCGGTCACCCTGCCGCGCTGGAGCTTTCACGGGTCGGCCGATATCGCCGGCGCCCTCGCCCGGCTGGGTGCGACTGCTGCGGTGTCGCAGTCGGCCGACTTCGCCGCGATCGGCCCGGGTGCCCATCTGTCCGCAGCCGTCGCCCGGAGCGCGATCACGATCGGCGAACGCGGGACCGTGGCAGCGTCCACCGATTCGCGGGCGATCGCCCCGCTGCCGCCGTCACCGGCTAACGGATTCGTGGCCGATCGGCCGTTCGTCTACGAGATAGTCGACACCGCAACAGGTTTACCGTTGTACTACGGCAGAGTGTCGAACCCAGGAGTGGAGCAATGACCCGATACGTAGGACTGCTGCGCGGCATCAACGTCGGCGGTGTCCGCATCAAGATGGCCGACCTGCGCGACTCGATGACCGCGCTCGGCTACTCCGATGTGAAGACCGTGCTGGCGAGCGGCAACATCGTCTTCGAGTCCCGCAAGAAGGCCGCGACAGTGACAACCGAGCTCGAATCCGCGCTCGGCGAGCGATTCGGTTACGGGGCACGAGTTCTGATCGTCACCACCGAACAGTTGCAGTCGGTCGTCGACGCCTATCCGTTCGCCGCGCGCGACGGCTGGCATTCGTACGTCATCTTCTGTTCCGAGGACGCGTTGGTGGGCCAACTGCTCGACAAGGGCGACGACCTGGACCCGACGCAGGAGCAGATCGCCGGGGGTGACTCGGTGGTGTACTGGCAAGTGGAGCGCGGTCAGACGCTCGACAGCGGCTTCGGCAAGGCGACGGGCAAGGTGATCCCGAAGCGACCCGACAGCCCGTTCGTCACCAACCGGAACCTGAACACGCTGCACAAGCTGCTCTGAGCCGGCAGACCGTGACGAACCGTTCAGCGATACGCCGAGTGGCCGGTCAGCGCCTGGCCGATGACGAGCTGATGCACCTCGCTGGTGCCCTCGTAGGTCAGCACTGATTCAAGGTTGTTGGCGTGCCGTAGGATCGGGAATTCCAAGGTGATGCCGGCCGCGCCGAGAATCGTTCGGCACTCGCGGGCAATGGCGATGGACTCACGAACGTTGTTGAGCTTGCCGAGCGAGATCTGCTCCGGACGCAACTGGTGCTCGTCCTTGAGGCGCCCGAGTTGGAGCGCCAGAAGCATGCCCTTGCCGAGTTCGAGACTCATGTCCGCGAGCTTGGCCTGTGTCAGTTGGTACGACGAGAGCGGCTTGTCGAAGATCTCCCGGTCGCCCGCGTAGGCAAGGGCGGTCTCGAGGCAGTCACGTGCGGCGCCAAGCGAGCCGAAGACGATCCCGAAGCGGGCCTCGTTGAGACACGACAGGGGCCCCTTCAGGCCACGCACGTCGGGGAAGACCGACGATGCCGGCAGCCGAACGTTATCGAGAACCAGTTCGGAGGTGACCGAAGCACGCAGGGACAGTTTGTGTTTGATCGCAGGCGCCGAGAAGCCCGGCGTGCTGGTCGGCACGACGAAGCCGCGTACGCCGCTGCCCGGCCGCGACGGATCGCCCTCATCGGTCTGCGCCCAGACCACGGCCACGTCGGCGACGGAGCCGTTGGTGATCCACATCTTGTTGCCCGAGAGGACCCAATCGTCACCGTCCCGGCGAGCCCGCGTGCGCATACCGGCCGGGTTGGAACCGAAGTCGGGTTCGGTCAGTCCGAAACAACCGATGGCCCCACCCGTCACCATCTGCGGCAGCCACTCGGTCTTCTGCTCCTCGCTTCCCCATTTCCAGATGGCGAACATCGCCAGCGATCCCTGGACCGAAACCAGCGAGCGTAACCCCGAGTCGCCGGCCTCCAACTCCAGACATGCCAGCCCGTACGCGGTCGCCGACGTGCCGGCGCAGCCATAGCCGTCCAGGTGCATGCCGAGCACCCCGAGGCTGCCGAGCTCCTTGGCAAGTTCCTTCGCCGGGATCTGTCCGGATTCGTACCAGTCGGCGATCTGCGGCTTGACCGATTTCTCGACGTACGCCCGGACGGTGTCGCGGATGTCGCGGTCCTCATCGCCGATGAGGTCGTCAATGGAAAAGAGTTCGAGCGGGGTCTGTGACATGTCGGGGTCCTAACGGAGATAGCGAACGGAGTGCCGGACGCATGCGCCGGCTGGGTGCGGTCACAACGAAACCTGCTGGCGCAGCTGGAATTTCTGAACCTTGCCGCTGGGGGTCGTCGGGAAGGAGTCGAACACGACGAGCTTTTCGGGCCAGTACTGTTTGGCAACGCCCTTGGCGGATAGGAACTCCTGCATCTGCTCGAGGTCGAGCCTGCTACCGGCTGTCAGCACCACACACGCGCATGCGCGCTCCTGCAGCCTGGGATCCGGTACCGCCACGACCGCGACCGCATCGATGTCGCGATGCTCGTAGAGGACGTTCTCGATGTAGGCGACCGGGATGTTCTCGCCACCGCGGATGATGACGTCCTTGGTTCGCCCCGAGATGCGCAGGTAGCCCTCCTCGTCGAGGAACGCGAGGTCACCTGTGTCGAACCAGTCGCCCCGGTCATCGTCGGACGCCACCATCTGCCGACGTGCCAACTCGAGCCGCTCGGCGTATCCGACGAAGACGAATGGGCCGCGCACCTGAAGAGCACCCTCGGCGCCGGGGCTCTGCTCGACGCCGTTCGCGTCGACGACCCGGATGTCCATGCCGGGCCACGGATATCCGTCGGTGTCGACGATCTTGTCTTCCGGATCGCCCGGGATGCCGATGGTGACGAGGCCTTCCTCGGTCTGTCCCCAACCGCCGACGACGACGAGACGGGGCAGCTTCTCGGTGGCCTCTCGCACCATGGCCCGCGGGATCGGAGCGCCCATGCAGCAGAAGCGGATCAGCGACGTGGTGTCGTGCTCCGCGAGACCCGGTGCAGCGACCAGGTCGTGCAGGAACGGGGTTGCCGCCGAGGTGTAGGTGATGCCATATCGTTCGACCAGTTCCACGAACGTGGACGCGTCCCAAATGTCTTGCAGCACACAGGTGGCACCGTTCTGGATGCCCAGCCGGGCGCCGTACAGGAATCCGGTGAGATGCGCCAGAGTCGAGGCCATGTGCAGCACGCTGCCGGGACCGATGCCGAGTCGTTCGGGCAACGGATCATTGGCCGCGACCATCGTGTTGTGGGTGTGCAGGACCCCCTTGGGCTCCCCGGTGGTGCCCGAGGTGAAGACCAGCAGCGTGACATCGTTGGGTTCGGGCCGCAGACTCGGGAGTACGGCCGGGTCGACCGCCTCGCCGGCCGTCAGGAGGTCATCCCAGGACCGCTCGCCCACGACCACGACCTCGGGCGCGACGTCCCAGTCGGGAGCCAGGCCATCTAGCATCGGCGGATACTCGAACCCACGGAACTCCCGCGGGACCACGATCAGCTTCGGTGCGGCGAGGCCGACCATGAATCCGACCTCGCGCTCACGGTAGATCGGGATCAACGGGTTGCTGATGGCGCCGATCTGGGTGGCTGCGTAGTGCACGACGATCCACTCGATCCAGTTGGGGATCTGGAACGACACCACGTCTCCGGAGCGGATCCCCTTCACGTACAGGCCCCGAGCGAAGGCATCGACCTCGCTCTTCAGCTCGGCGAACGTGACCTGGCGGCGGCTGTCTATGAAGGCGACCTTGTCCGGGGTCGCCGCGGCGTACTCATCGAGAAAGTCGGTGATCACCTTGCCGCGCCAGTGGCCGGCATCGGTCTCCCGGGCGATCCGCTCGGGCGTGAGAAGTGTTTCGAAGGACACCGGAGACTCCCTAGCTCATCGTGAGGCCGCCACTGACGCTGACGGTCTGGCCGGTGATGAACGCGGCTTCGTCCGAAGCCAGGAACGCGACTGCGTTGGCGAGATCCTCGGGCTGCCCGAGACGCCGCAACGGGATCGCACGCTTGAGTGCTTCGCGCAGCTTCTCCCCGCCGATGGACGCGAACAGCGCGGTGTCGGTCGGCCCGGGTGACACGCAGTTGGCCGTGATCCCCGCCCGCGCCATTTCTCGCGCAATCGTCTTGGTGAAGGCGATGACACCGCCCTTTGCTGCGGAGTAGACCGCCTCACCACTCGAGCCGACGCGTCCGGAGTCGGAGCCGATGTTCACGATCCGCCCGTAGCCCTGTGCCGCCATGATCGGCAGTACCTTGTGGCAGGTGTGGAGCTGGCCGTAGAGGTTGATCTGGAAGATCCGGTCCCAAGTTGCAGGTTCCGAGTCGACGAACGGTTCGGCCTTGTCCCAGCCCGCGTTGTTGACCAGTACGTCGACCCGCCCGAACTGCGCGACGACCTTGTCGATCATTGCATCGACCGATTCGCGGTCGGCGACGTCGGTGCGTAGACCGATCGCGCCGCTGCCCAGCTTCTGCGCCGTCGCGGCTGCGGTGTCCTCATTGATGTCGGTGACGACGACGGCGGCGCCGTCCGCGGCCAGCTTGGTGGCGATCGCCGCACCGATACCCTGGCCGGCTCCGGTGACGATCGCGATCTTGTTGTCGAGCTTTCCCATACTGTGACTCCTTGCTAGGCGGTGGGATTCGTTGCGAAGTTGTGGCGGATCACGGGTTGCAGGTGGACCACGTTGCAGGGGGACTACGGGGCGTACGCGCGGCCGAGGATGTTGCGAGCGATGACGAGCTTGGAGACCTGCGCGGTACCGTCGCCGATCTCGAGACCGATGACGTCACGCAGCCGCTGCCCCACCTTGTGCTCGGTCGAGTAACCGATGTGTCCGAGAGTGAGCAGGCACTGATGGATCACATCGGTGGCGAGCTTCGGCGCCCAGAACTTGGCCATCGCCGCCTCGGCGCTGTGTTCGAGTCCGATATCCTTGCGCCACAACGCCTCATAGCAGACGTGACGAGCCCCGGCGATATACGTCGCGCATTCGGCCAGCGGGAATGCGACCCCTTGGAAGGTGCCGATGGGTTTGCCGAACGCTTCACGATCGCGCGACCACTGCAACGCCTCGTCGAGGCTCTGCTGCGCCGCGCCGAGGCAGAGTAGACCGATGATGGCGCGGGAGTAGTCGAAACCCTGCATGACGGAGACGAACCCGCCGCCCTCATCGCCGACCATGTCCGCGCGGGTCACGCGCACGTCGTCGAAATGGATCGAGGCCCGGCCGATCGCCCGGCTGCCGAGGTCGTCGAAGGCGCCCCGTGAGATGCCCGGGTCGTCCATGTCCACCCAGAAGGCACTGACGCCACGAGCGCCCGGGCCGCCTGTGCGGGCAAGAACGACGGCGCGGTCGGCCGCCATGCCGAGGGTGATCGACGTCTTCTCCCCACTGAGCCGCCACGCGTCCTCTCCGTCGGGAATCGCGTTGAGGGACAGGCTTGCTGCGTCTGTCCCGGCACCGGGTTCGGTGATCATGATGCACGGCACCGTCTCACCCGATGCGATACCCGGCAGCCAATCGGCCCTCTGCTCGGCGGTGCAGTTGCGGACCAGGATGTCGCTGATCAATGCGGTGTTGATGATCAGGTACCCCGCATTGAAATCTGCACGACCGACTTCCTCCGCGGCGATTCCCGCGATCACGGCCGTCGCATCCTGGCCCCCGTACGCCTCGGGAATGCGTAGTCCGGTCAGACCCATCTGCGCCATGTCGATCGCCTGCTGCCGCCGGAACTGTGCGGCCTTGTCATCCGATTGATAGTGCGGGGCAAGAACTTTGTCGGTCCACCGCCGGAGCTCGGTCCGGAAGGCCTCTTCGTCCTCGTCGAATCCGTAGTGCACGACCCCTCCTCAGCGGGCGGAGGGAAAGATCGGGTCGCGCTTCTCGCGCAGCGCGGTGTAACCCTCGACCACGTCGGGAGCCATGAAACAGAGCATCTCGTAGGCGGCCGACTGGTCGAAGATCGGCGCCGCCTGCCGGACCCAGCTGTTGAGTGTGCGTTTGGTGTAGCGGATGGCCTGCTGCGCTCCGGTCGCCATCACCTGCGCCACGCGCATCGCCTCGTCGAGAACCTCCTCGCGGGGTAATGCCTTGCTGACGAGGCCGATTCGCTCGGCTTCGGCGCCGGTGAGCATCTCGCCGGTCATCAGGTAGTAGCGCGACTTCGCCATGCCGCACAGCAGCGGCCAGATGATGGCGGCGTGGTCCCCGGCGGCGACGCCGAGTTTGACATGCCCGTCCCCGAGTTTCGCGTCCTCCGCCATGATCGAAATGTCGGACAGGATGCCGACCACGGTGCCGGCACCGACCGACACCCCGTTGATCGCCGACACGATCGGCTTCTCGCAGTTGACGATGTTGTAGACCATGTCGCTCATTTCGCGAAGCATGTGATCGACCCGCTCGTGGTCACCCGCGAGCCGCTCCACCATGGAAAGGTCACCGCCCGCACTGAATGCCTTACCGGCACCGGTGATCACCGCCACCCGGGTCGCCGGGTCGTCGGAGACGTCGCGGAACACCTTCGCCAGCTCGCCATGCATCTGCTCATCCGTGGCGTTGTATTTCTCCGGCCGATTCATCGTGATCAGCAGGACACCGTTCTCCTGCCGGGTGAAGGTCAGTTGTTCGTAGTCGTCAAAGTTCACGGCACCCTCGCATTGTTAGTGAATATTAGTTCATCTACGATGAACATAGATTCACTCAGAGATGCTGTCAACGGCTCCGGCCGGAAATTTCTCATCTACGATGAACGTCGATTCACTCCCGTGGAGGTGCCATGCCCGACGTCGCTACCGACGACCCGCAGCAGATCGCTCGTCGCACCCTGGCCGAACACCGCTCGCGCCAACTCCTCGATGCGGCAGCACGATTGATGGAGCGCGACGGATCAGAATCCGTCTCGATGCAGGCACTGGCGGCAGAGGCCGGCGTCAGCGTTGGCTTGATCTACCGCTACTTCGGCAGCAAGGACGAGATACTGCTGGCGGTCATCACTCAAGTCCTCGACGCCTTCGCCCGGGAGGTCCCGGCCGCGATCGAGCAGGCAGGCGACGACCCGGTGTTCCGACTGGCCGCGGCGTTCGCGGCGTACTGCCGGGTGATCAACGAGCACCGGCACGCGGCGGTGCTCACCTACCGCGAGTCCAACTCCCTCGATGCCGCCGGCCGCCAGCGGATCAAACAGCTCGAGATCGAAACAAGCCAACCGCTGCGCGACACGCTTCGGCAGGGTGTCGAGGCCGGAAAGTTCATCGCAGACGATTCCGACCTGGTCGCCTACAACCTGCTGCTCCTCGCTCACGCGTGGGCTCTCAAGCACTGGTACTTCGAGCGAACCATGGCGCTCGACGACTACATCCGCGCGCAGCTGGCGCTCACACTTCGGGCAATCCTCGTCGCACCCACGGCCGCCGGCGACTACGCCGAGCTGCTCGAGAAATGATCCCGCCCGCGCGCTGAGGGCCTACGGCCGATAGGGCGTCGCCCGCGGAACCCACGCACGAAGACCGCACTGCGCCTGAGGCTTTGGCGTCGCACCGCGGGCGTATGCATCGCTACCGTCGCATATTGGCAGCGAGTTGGCCGGTCTCACCGAACAACTCGGGCTGCCACCGATTCAGCAGGTCCGTGTTGTCGACGTCGTTCGGATGGAATCCGACGGTGAAGTACTGGCGGATTCGCCGGCGCACCGCCGGTTTCACGAACGGCGAACGGCGCAGGCTCCAGACGCTGCGAGCAAGACGCACCGGGTTGTAGGCGGCCCGGTCTCTGAACAAGGACAGCGCAGTGGATATGACGACGCTGCCCGCAAAAGTGGATGACACCAGACGCATGGTCCAGATGCGGCGACGCTCACTACCGCCGACTGCCCGGTAGACATCGAAGGCGACGGCGCGGTGCTCGGATTCTTCATACGCGTGCCACAACAACATCTTCCGCACCTCGGTGGCGCCGAGCAGGGCCTGCGCATCCTCGTCACCAAGCAGGGATTCCGCGAGGACCGCCGTGAAATGCTCCAGCGCCGCGGTCATCGCCAGGCATGTCAGTGGGGAGAATGTTCGTTCGTCCCAGCGCAGCGCCATCCTGGTGAGTCGTTCGTTGAGCCTGGTGGGATAACCCATCTGCTGCAACCGCGCATTGAGCGCGGTGTGCTCGCGACCGTGGGTGACTTCCTGGCCGACAAATCCCTTGACCTGTTCCTTCAGAACGGGATCGGTGATCTGATCCGCGTAGTGACGCACGGACCGTACGAAGAAGTCCTCGCCTTCGGGAAAGGTCGAAGACAGATATGCGACAAGGTGACTCATCACCAGGTCGCCCTGGACGTAATGACGGTCGAGACCACCTTCCGGATAGTCGAAATGGATGCGGCGGGCCCGCACGGCGCGTGTATGGGTGTCAGTCATGCCTTTCTCCGATCGTCGGCTCCAGTTGGAACAGCCTCCAGTTGGAACAGCATTGTGGTGAAGAGGGCACGCACTTCGGCGATCTTGTCGCGCTGCCCCTCCTGGGTGGTGTCGTACAGACCAAGCCCGTCGTAGAGCGCCGTGATGGTACGGAGCAACACATCCATGAACGGCGCCGCCGCGTCGGTGAAGTACTCGGCGCCCGCCTTACGAAGAATGGCGATGTATGCGTCGTCCCAGGTCGACATCAAGGCTCGCAGCTCCGGGTCATGCCGGGCTGCGATCGAAAGCTCCATCAAGGCACGGCATTCGGGCTGTTCGTAGTACGACCACAGGATGTCCAATGCCATCTGCGGAGTGCGCTGGTGCGGATCGAGTTCGGCCATACGCGTCTCGAAATCCGCCGCGCGCTTGGCGACCAGGTGGCCGGCAGCCGCATTCACCAACGCCGCTTTGGTGGGGAAATGATGAGCGAGAGCGCCGCGGGATACACCGGCTCGTCGCACGACATCGTTGGTCGACGTAGCGGCGTAGCCCTTGTCGACAATGCATCCCAGAGTGGCCTCCAACAAGCGCTTGCGCATCGCCTCGACCCGCTCGGCACGAGGGATACGAACCGGTTCATCTGATTGCTGAGGGCGACCTCTTGCGGCCATGTCTGGACTCTAGGCCCAATTTCACAAACAGGCAAGCCTGCCTGTTATTTCGGAGTCATTCATACACCCCCTCGACCGACCAGCCCTGTCCGGCGAAATGCAGCAGCAGGGCCCGCGAATCATCCAGCAGCACTTGGGCCCTCGCCGCCGGGCCGCCGCCGTCCGGGGCCCACCAGCGTTCGTCGGTCGGCCACGGCCCGGCCCACCACTCCAGATCCCAGCTCCGGCTGCCCCACGACAGCGTGGACGGCTCCGAGCTGAAACCGCCGCGACCGGTCACCCGGACCGGCCGGCCATCCGGGTCGGTGATCTGGACCCGCTGCGACATCAGCACCGCCGGCGCCGGCTGCGGCAGCCTGGCCGGCCACGGCGCCTCCGGATCGGCGTCCGGCACCTGCTCATCACCCAGCGGAATCATCGTCACCTGTTGCGCGGGACCGGTCCCGCCGCTGCGGATCGGCACCTGCACCGCCGCGCCGCCGAGCAGTCCCTGCACCCGCATGAGAGCCCGCTTGGCCCGCTGCGCCCCCTCGGGATCGGTTCCGCCGAGGCCGACCTCGCCCAAACCCATCTGCAGCGCAGCCGAATCCACCACCTCCACCGGCTCGAGCCGCAAAGTGACGATCGGCGAATCCGGCCGATCCCCCACCCCACGAACCGCCTTGCCGGTCAACCAGCCGTCGAGCTGCCAGCGCACCCGGTCGGCCGTCGCCTCCGGCGTCAACGGCTCGGCACACCGCCACACGCGCGAACACTCCTGGCCTGTCTCGGTTTTCGCCGTCACGATCAACCGGGTACAGGCCACGCTCGCCGCGGACAACGCGGCATGCAGTTCCACCGACAGCATCCGGCCGATGAAGGCCGCGGCATCCACTCGGTCCACCGGCGGGTCGCACTGATGCTCGACCACCAGATCCGGCGGCAGCGGCTGCCCCGACGGCGGGCGATCCGGTACCGCCCGCGCGACCCGGTGCGCCGCAATGGCATCGGCCCCGAACCTCGTGGCGACGTCGGCGGGCGACAGCCGCGCGAAGTCACCGATCCGCCGAATACCCAATCGGTACAGCAGATCTACGAGATCCCCGCGGTCCTCGGCGCACAGGCTGGGCTCGGATGCGAGTTCGGCGATCGGCAGCGGCGCCAGGAATTCCGCGTCGCCGTTCTCCGGAACGATCTGCCCCCGACGGGCCGCGGTCACCGCCGTGAAGAGCTGGTCGGCCACCCCTATCGACGACTCCGCCCCATGCACCGATACCGCATCGATGAGACGCTCGGCCGCAATCTCCATACCGCCGAAATACCGCGCGGCACCCGCCGCCGACATCACCAGCAGTCCCGGCCGCAGCACCTCGACGAAGGGAATGGTCTCGATCACCCCGGCCACGACCGGTTCGAAGATCCGCGCATTTCTGCCGGCATCCGCGATCGCGACATGCAGCTCCGGCGAGATCGCCTGGCTCTCGCGTTTGCGCATCCCGCGCCGCACCCCCACCGCTCGGGCGGCGGCGTTGCAGGCCCTGACTCGCCCGTTCTCGAACACGGCGACCGGTCGATCCGGGGAAAGATCGATCTCCGCCGCCGCCGCAATGGCGGGCCAGTCGGGGCACCAGAGTGCGAGAACTCGAGGACACTCCGGGGTATCAGCTGGCTCGTGCACCCGATTCCCTTTCCGGCAGGTCCGTCGGCGCCGCCTGAATCCGTTCGACCGATGGCTGCAGTCGCATTCGGCCGTCGCTGAAGCAGACATCGACCCGGCCGTCAGCGCCGGCGAATCCTTTGCCCGCCGTGCGAACCGTCAGTGTGTATCCGCCGATCCGGCCGTATCCGGGACGTCGATCCGGCAGATGCCGATAGCCGCACACCGTGCCATGGACCTTCAGCCGCGCCCCCGACCACCGCCCGTCGACCACCATCAACGCCGCCCCCTTGCCCCGAGCCCGGGCGGTGACCACCCGGCTGCGCGAGGGCGGCACCGACATCCCGCCCAGGCCCAGCACCACCAGATCCATGCCGTCGAGCAGCACCGCGGCGATCTCCACCGGGTCGGCCCCCGGATCGGGCACCACCCCGATCCGGGACAGATCGGCACCCATATCCGCCGCCGCGGCCAGACACAGCTGCGGCCGGCCGATGACCGCGACCTGCCCGCCCGCGGCGGTCACCTCGGCCACGATCGACAGCAGCACCGAGCTGGCACCGGCGAACTCCGTGACCGTGCCGCGCACCAGCCCGCCACCGGGGAACAACGGCGACAGCGCCGCCGATACCGCCAGCACATCCTGCGGATGGTGCTCGTCGAGCGACGACACGGACGACTGCTGTCGTTGCGGAACAATGGAATTCGCCCGACTCGCCGACGAGACCGCCGCGATGCGCTGCCGCAGCTGCGCCAACTTGTCGACCCGCGCGTCCACCACCGGAGCGCTCACACTCCACCTCCCAGCCGTCGATCCGAACGCGATGACCCAGTGGGAAGCGGATGCGGCCGGGAAGGTGCAACATCACGAAAACAGTCATCGAACAAGTTTTCGAGTCAAGAGTAGGACGGGAGTCTGACAAGACGCAAACATCCAGCATCCGGCCGCCGATCACACCTGCCCCAGCCGTCACAGAGCGCGCATATCCCCATGGAGCCCAAGCGCTTTCGGATTTCCGATAGCCTGGTTCCGATGGATATCAGGGCATCGACCAACCCGATGACAGTCCGCGCCCGCAGCTGCCTGGACCGGCTCAACGCCCGTCATCCGTGGAGCCACAACGACCACTTCCACGGATGGATCCTGCGCAATCTGCCCGAGCAGCGCCGACGGGCGCTCGACGTCGGCTGCGGACGCGGCGCGCTGATCGCGGCCCTGGCCGACCGCTTCGCGCACGTCGAGGGAACCGATCACGACCAGACGATGCGGGACGTCGCGACCCAGCGCACCGCGGAACTGGCCAACGTCACCGTCACCGCCCACCAGCTGGATGAACTCGCCGGCCCCTATGACCTCATCACCATGGTCGCCGTGCTGCACCACCTGGATCTCGACCGCACGCTCGCGCAGATCCGGCGGCTGCTCGCACCGGGCGGCCGCTTCCTCGTCGTCGGGCTCGCGCCGCCGGTCAGCACAGCCGACCAGGTCTGGGATCTCACCTCCGCCGTCGCCAATCCGCTCATCGGGATCGTCAAGCATCCCCGCCCAGCGGCGACTCGGCTCGCCCCGCAGTTCCCGGTGATGGATCCGACGATCCCGTTCGACGAGCTGTGCGCTCGATTCGCCGCCGAACTCCCCGGCAGCCGACTACGTCGTCGGCTGTGCTTCCGGTACACCGCCGTGTGGACGAACGCGCAGGTAATCTGACCCGCAATGACCGAGACATCTTCCTCACAGCCGCCCCGACCGGTAGGGCCGGATTACCTGGTCGCCGGGCGTTACCGTCTGCGCTCGATGATCGGCGGCGGCGGCATGGGTGCGGTCTGGCTCGCGCATGACCAGCTGCTCGACCGCGAGATCGCCATCAAACAGGTCATCTCCACCGTCGGCATGACCGAATCGACCGCCGAGGAGATGCGTCAGCGGGCACTCCGCGAGGGACGTATCGCCGCGCGGCTGTCGCACCGCAACGCGATCGCAATGCACGACGTCGCTCTCGAAGCCGGCGAGCCGTGGCTGGTGATGGAATACCTTCCGTCGCAAAGTCTTGCGCAGATTCTCGATCTCACCGGCCCGATCCCGACGACCCAGGCCGCACAGCTCGGCGCGCAGGTCGCCGACGCGATGGCCGAGGGCCACGAGGTCGGCATCATCCACCGCGACATCAAGCCCGGCAACATCCTGATCGCTGATACCGGCCGCAACGCCGGCATCGTGAAGATCACCGACTTCGGCATCTCGCGCGCCCGCGGCGACGTTCAACTCACCCAGACCGGCGTGATCACCGGGACGCCGGCGTATTTCTCGCCCGAGGTCGCTCGCGGCGAAGAACCCACCGAGGCCTCCGACGTCTACTCCCTGGGGTCCACCCTCTACACCGCGGTCGAGGGCACTCCGCCGTTCGGTATCGACGAGAACTCGCTGGTCCTGCTCCACCGGGTGGCCGCCGGGAACATCAATCCGCCGCGCCAGGCCGGCGAGCTCGGACCGATCCTGCGGCAGATGCTCGATCCCGACCCGGCCGCCCGACCCACGATGACCCAGATCCGCGATCGGCTGGCGGTTATCGCGGCCGGTGAATCGGGCAACACCGCAACGGTTCTCACCGCACCGTTGACGGTCGGCACGATGCCGATCCGGAACTATCCGAGCGCTGCGACCACCCGGGCGCACACCCCCGCCCCGCCGCCTGCCCCACAGTATTCCGTTCCGCCCCAGCCGATCCGGACCACACAATGGCCGCACACCTCGATGGTGAGCGCCCCCGAGTGGCAGTCGGGCCCGGAGTCCGCCGGGCCCACGTCGTATCCGTCATACCCGCCGAGAGACGTTCCGGCGCATGGCTATAGCAGCTCGCCCAAGGTGCTGGCCGCCGCGATCCTCGCCGTCTTCATCGCGCTCTCGGTACTGGCGCTGGTTCTCATCGGCACCCTGCGATAACGACCGTAGCTGGTGATCAGCCGGACGTTCAGCTGGCGCCAGCTACCCGATCTGGCGGTTGGCGGCCCAGCGGGTCAGTGCGTTCCGATTCGACTGCTGCGTTTTGCGCAGCACGTTGGAGGCATGCGTCTCAACGGTTTTGATGGAGATCACCAGATCCTCGGCGATCTCCCGATAGGTGTAGCCGCGGGCGAGCAGTCGCAGCACCTCCATCTCGCGGGGCGTCAACGAATCCAGCTCTGGGTCGAGATGCGGCTCGGGCACCGCCGACCGGCCGGTGAACGAGTCCAGCACGAAACCGGCCAGCCGCGGACTGAACACCGCATCGCCCTCGGCGACCCGTCGTACCGCGTCGGCGAGTTCGGGTCCCCCGATCGTCTTGGTCACGTACCCGCGGGCGCCGGCCCGGATGGTCGCGATGACATCCTCGGCCGCATCCGACACGCTCAGCGCGAGGAAAATTGGAGACTTGTTCTCGTTAACAACCTGGCCGGCCTCCGGCCTGCCCGGCCATCGGTCGGCGACCCCGCGCAGCACCGCGACCCCGCCGCCACCGGGCATGTGCACGTCCAGCAGCACCACATCCGGTGCGGCAGCGATGATTCCGGCGACCGCGTCGGCGACCGTGCCCGCCTCGCCGACCACGTCCATCCCGGATTCGCGCGCCAGCTCGGCCCGCACCCCGGACCGGAAGACGCCGTGGTCGTCCACCAGGAACAGTCGATATCGTCCCGGCGCCTGCCCGGCCCCATCCTGCTCAGTCATTGGACTCCTGCTCCATCCCGCTCCCCGGCACCCCGGTCTCCGCTGTCCCGTTCTCCGCCGTACCGTTCTCCGTGACCACCGTCTCGCGGGACCCTATCTCTGTTTCCCGGGCTGTTTCCCGGGGCATCGTCAGGCGCACCTCGGTGCCCCGGCCGGGCGTGGACTGCACCTCGGCACTGCCGCCGCGTCTATCCACCCGGGTCAGAATGGATTTCGCGACGCCCTGCCGATCGTCCGGCACCGCATCCATGTCGAAACCCTTACCGCGATCGCGGATGAACACCTCGACCTCGAGATCGGTCACCTCGGCGTACACCGACACCTTGCGCTCACCGGAATGCTTGGCCGCGTTGACCATCGCCTCGCGCGTGGCACCCAGCAGCGCCGACCAGCATTCGACCTTCTTGGGTTCGGGATCGAAGGCCAAGTCCCCCACCGTGATCACATCCACCTCGATGCCGTAGCCGTCCTCGACCTCCGCCGCGATGGTGGCCAGCGCCGCCGCCAGGGAACTGCCCGGATCCTGATTCCCGCCGAACAGCCACCGCCGCAGCTCGCGCTCCTGGCTGCGGGCGAGCCGGGCCACCTCCTCGGGCCGGTTGCTCTGCTTCTGGATCAGCGCCAGCGTCTGCAGCACCGAATCGTGCAGGTGCGACGCGATCTCCTCGCGTTCCTCGTTGCGGATGCGGGCCGACCGTTCGGCATTGATGGTGCGCAGCATACGGATCCAGATGGGCACGGTGAGCAGCCCGACCCCGAGCAGGGTCGCGAGCACCGCGAGCACGCTGGTCGCCAGGCCGCCGATGTTCTTGGCGCCGGCCAGGACCGCGACCACCAGGCCGGCGACCACGAGCACGCTGCCACCGGCCAGACGTACCCACGTCAACGCCCGCGGCCGGGTGCGGCCCGCGCCCGTGGTGCTGTTGTCGACCTCCCGCCAGACCAGCATCGCGCCGATCGCCACGACGACCAGCGGCACCAGATATCCGGCTGGTGTTCCCGATGCCAGGAAGGCCACCACGAACATCGCCGCCGCCCCCAGCAGGGCGAGCCCGATGCCCTGCCGCCGCTCGCCGGCCGCGGGCGGGTCGGTGTCGTCGCCCTGCGGGCACATGAACCACAGCAACGCATAGGCGGCCGCACCGGCCCCCGCCATCGCCGCCAGCCCGACGAACACAACGCGCACCTTCAGCGGCTGCACGCCGAAATGGTCAGCGATGCCACCGCAGACGCCACCGATCACGCGGCCGCCGTCGCGGCGCACGATGCGCGCGGGCGAGGCGGACGCCCGGGGCGGAGATGAAGTCACGCTTCGATACTGACATGCCGGGAGCGAATCCGGCATCAGGGCAATGATCAGGGTAAATCCCGATGGCGGGCCGTCGGCGCCGTCGACAGAATCGAATCCATGAACTCCGAGCAGTTGCGTCGTCTCTGGGAGACGCGTCCCGTCCGGGTCAGCCACGGTTCCACCGTCGCCGGGGTGTGCGGCGGCATCGGATTGCGCTATCGCGTCGACCCGACACTGATCAAAGTGGCGTTCATCATCTCCACCCTCTTCGGCGGGTCGGGGCTGGCCCTGTACATCGCCGCCTGGGTCGCCTTCCCCTCGTCGACGCTGCAGGTGGAGTCGGATCCGATCCATCGACGTTTCCATCGCTCTCACGGGGTCCGCGGCATCCGCTCGATGCTGTCGCATCCGCCGACCATCGCACTGATCGTGGTGGTGGCGGTGATCGCCGGGGTCTTCAGCCCCAACAACACCTGGACCATGGGCACGATGCTGGGCCTGGTGCTCATGCTGCTCGGCTGGTGGCTGCTCTATCAGCACCAGCCGGACGCCGACCCCGGCACCAGCGCCGACACCGTCGGGCAGGAAACGGCTGCCGGCGCCGCGTCGACCGCGCCGACCGCCGAGGCGCCCGCGATGAGCTGGATCTCGACGTCGACCACCGCAACGACCGCGACCGCCGACACCGTCCCCATCGACCGGCCCGGCACCGGGCCGATCGGCGACGGACCGCGACAGCCGCCGGCCTGGGATCCATTGGGAGCGGCGCCTTTCGCCTGGGATCTGCCCGACCCCTCGCCCACCCCGCCACCTCCACCGGTCGTGCGCCGGTCCAGCCGCCTGACCCCGGTGACGATGGGCACGGCGCTGCTCACGGCCGCCATCGGAACCGCCCTCGCCACCGCCGCCGGCATCGGCTGGCTCACCGCGGCCAAGATCAGTGCACTGGCCCTCGCGGTGCTGGGTGTCGGGCTGGTGATCGCCGCCTTCCGCTATCGGCTGCCTGACGACCGACGCGGTGCGGCACTCGCGTGGATCACCGTCCCCGTGCTGGCGTTGACCGTTGCCGCGGCGGCGCTGCCCGCCTGGAAGTCCAGCCCGGGTGGCGTCGGCGACCGCACCTGGCGACCGATC
This sequence comes from Jongsikchunia kroppenstedtii DSM 45133, assembly GCF_000380485.1. Lineage (GTDB taxonomy): Bacteria > Actinomycetota > Actinomycetes > Mycobacteriales > Mycobacteriaceae > Jongsikchunia > Jongsikchunia kroppenstedtii. The sequence continues at coordinate 265,806 of NZ_AQYG01000051.1, forward strand.
ACCACGACCGATATCGCGTCGAAGTATTCGCTGACGATCGGCAGCGCGTCGGTCGACCTGACCGGTCTGGCCCTCGACGCGGATCGGCAGCTGACGCTGCAGGTCGGTCTTGGCGAGGCGAAGATCTATGTGCCGGACGACATGCGGGTGCGCGCCCAGTGCGAGGTCAGCGTCGGCGATGTCAAATGCCCGGACGGCACCGTCGGTCCGGCCAGCGGCCCGCTGCTCACCGTGCACGCTCGGGCCAACATCGGCCAAGTCACCCTGATCCGTGGACGGAGCGCACCGAAATGACCGACCCTCTCGAAAACGCCTCGATGCCACCCGAATCCGAGATCCCGACACCGGCGAACTCGCCCATCGACCAACCCGAACGCCGCAGCATCCGGATCGGCCTGGCCTTCCTCGGTGCCCTCGCCCTCGTGATCTCCGGGTGGGTACTGGGCGGCGTCGACTTCGATCACCAGAACACGTCCACCCTGACCTGGGTGATCATCGCCGTCGCGGCGACCGCGGGACTCACGCTGATCGCGAGCGGCTGGCGCAAGAAGCGCTAGTGGCGGAGTGCTAGCTGGTGATCAGCTATTCCCATTCAATGGTTCCGGGGGGCTTGCTGGTGACGTCCAGCACGACCCGGTTGACCTCTTCGACCTCGTTCGTGATGCGCGTCGAAATCCGTTCCAGCACTTCGTAAGGCACCCGGGTCCAGTCGGCGGTCATCGCGTCTTCGCTGGAGACCGGACGCAGCACGATCGGGTGACCGTAGGTGCGGCCGTCGCCCTGCACGCCGACGCTGCGTACGTCGGCCAGCAGCACCACCGGGCACTGCCAGATCTGGCCGTCCAGGCCGGCAGCCGTCAGCTCCTCGCGGGCGATCAGGTCGGCGCGACGCAGGGTGTCCAGCCGGTCGGCGGTCACCTCGCCGACGATGCGGATGGCCAGGCCCGGTCCCGGGAACGGCTGGCGGGCAACGATCTCCTCCGGCAGCCCGAGCTCGCGGCCCACGGCGCGCACCTCGTCCTTGAACAGCAGCCGTAGCGGCTCGACGAGGGCGAACTCCAGGTCGTCGGGCAGACCGCCGACGTTGTGGTGGCTCTTGATGTTGGCGGTGCCGGTGCCGCCGCCGGACTCCACGACGTCCGGGTACAGGGTGCCCTGGACCAGGAAGTCGACGGTCTTGCCGGTCGCGGCCTGTTCGCCCAGCACCTCGGAGACCGCTCCCTCGAACGACCGGATGAACTCGCGGCCGATGATCTTGCGCTTGGTCTCCGGATCGCTCTGTCCGGCAAGCTCTTTGAGGAAGACCTCTTCGGCGTCGACGGTGACCAGCCGGGCTCCGGTGGCGGCGACGAAGTCCTGCTGCACCTGCTCGCGCTCGCCGGCACGCAGCAGGCCGTGGTCGACGAAGACGCAGGTGAGTCGATCACCGATGGCCCGCTGCACCAGCGCCGCGGCCACGGCCGAATCGACGCCGCCGGACAGGCCGCAGATGGCCAGTCCGTCACCGACCTGCGCACGCACCTGGTCGATCAGACCCTCGGCGATGTTGGCCGCGGTCCAGGTCGGCTCCAGTCCGGCGATCTCGTACAGGAACCGGGTCAGCACCTGCTGACCGTGCGGGCTGTGCAGGACCTCCGGGTGGTACTGGACGCCGGCCATCTTGCGTTCGACGTTCTCGAAGGCGGCGACCGGAGCGCCCGGCGTCGACGCGGTGGCGACGAAGCCGGCCGGCGGGACCTGCACGGCATCGTTGTGGCTCATCCACACCGGCTGGTCGGTCGGCAGGCCCACATGCAGCACGCCGGGATCGGAGACCGTCAGCGTGGTGCGTCCGAACTCCCGGCCACCGGTGTTGGCGACATCGGCGCCGAGGCCGAGCGCCATCGCCTGGAATCCGTAGCAGATGCCGAAGACCGGCACGTCCAGATCCAGAACCGCCGGGTCCAGGCTGGGCGCATCCTCGGCATACACCGACGCGGGTCCGCCCGAAAAGATCAGGGCCGCAGGATTCTTCGCCTTGATCTCGTCGAGCGTGGCGGTGTGCGCGATCACCTCGGAATAGATCCGTGCTTCGCGCACGCGTCGCGCGATCAGCTGCGCATACTGCGCACCGAAATCGACGACGAGGACCGGTCGCGGCGTAGTGGAGCTTGTCACCGCCCCATCTTATGCGGTGGCCGAATCCGTGGCGGTGGGGCGCTCGGCCTTGTTCACCACCGTGAGCGGCAGCCGCAGCACACCCGGCGCCCCCTCCGGGACGATCGGGGTGTTCGGCTGCACGGGCTCGATGCGCTGGTAGCCGACCTGCTGCCGCGGACGGGTGTCCTTCTCGTTCTTGTTGGGCCAGAACGACATCGCGCGCTCGGCCTGGGCGCAGATGGACAGCGACGGGTTGACGCCGAGGTTGGCGGTGATCGCCGCGCCATCGGTGACATGCAGCGTCGGGTAGTTCCACACCCGGTGGTACGGGTCGATGACACCTGTGGCCGGATTGTCGGAGATCACACATCCGCCCAGGTAGTGCGCCGTGAGGGGCATGTTGAACACGTCGCCCCAGGTGCCGCCGGCGATACCGCCGTCGAGCTTGTCGGCGATGCGCCGGGTGGCCTCGTTGCCGGCCGGAATCCACGTCGGGTTCGGCTCGCCGTGCCCCTGCTTGGAGGTGACGTACTTGAACGGACCGCGCTTACGGACGAACGTGGTCAGCGAGTTGTCGGTGGACTGCATGACCAGCGCGATGATCGTGCGCTCGCTCCACTGCCGGACGTAGAATAACCGGACGAGCAGGAACGGGTTGGCGACGATCTGCTTGAGCGCCTGCGTCAACCGATTCCGGCGGGTACCGCCGTCGGTCAGGATTGTCTGCAGGAATGCCATCGCGTTGGAGCCCTTGCCGTAGCGCACCGGCTCGACGTGCGTGTTGGACTCGGGATGGAACGACGACGTGATCGCCACGCCATGCGAATAGTCATGCGCGGCATCGTATTTGCGCGACATGGCGCCGAGGATCGACTCGGAGTTGGTGCGCGTCAGCAGACCCATCGCGTCGGAGATCTCGGGCAGCGTCGATCCCTTCGCCGCGTGCATGAGCTTCTGCGTGTTGAACGTGCCGGCGGCCATGATCACCTGTCCGGCCGTGTAGGTGCGACGCCGCGCCCCGAGCGGCCCCCACGCCGACGACCGGGTCGTCTCGACCGCCCAGGTGCCGTCGGCCCGCTGCCGCAGGCCGGTGACCGTGGTGCGCTCGATCACCGTCGCGCCCTTGGACTCGGCGAGTCCCAGATAGTTCTTGAGCAGCGTGTTCTTGGCGCCGACGCGGCAACCGGTCATGCACGACCCGCACTCGGTGCAGACGGTCCGCTCCGGGCCGGCCCCGCCGAAGTACGGATCGGCGACGGTCTCGCCGGGTGCGCCCGCACCGCCGGTCTTGTCGCCGAAGAAGACGCCGACCGGCGTCGCGACAAAAGTGTCGCCCGCGCCCATCTCCTCGGCGACCTCCTTCATCACCCGGTCCGACTCGGTGAAGGTCGGGTTGGTGACGACGCCGAGCATCCGGCGAGCCTGGTCGTAGTGCGGGCTCAGCTCGTCTTCCCAGTCGGTGATGTGATTCCACTGCGGATCGGTGAAGAACGGGGTCGGCGGCTTGTACAGGGTGTTCGCATAGTTGAGCGATCCCCCGCCGACGCCGGCGCCGGCCAGGATCATCACGTCCTTGAGCATGTGGATCCGCTGGATGCCGAGCATCCCCAGTTTCGGCGCCCACACGAACTTGTGCACCCGCCAGCTGGTCTTGGCGAACTGGTCGTCGGTGAAACGGCGACCAGCCTCGAGCACGCCGACCTTGTACCCCTTCTCCGTCAGGCGCATCGCGCTGACCGATCCACCGAAGCCGGATCCGATGATCAGAACGTCGAAATCAGGTGTGCTCACGTCGGGTACTCCTCGGGGGCTGTGAACGTCGGGGCTGTGAACGTGTCAACGGACGATGTTACATCGCCGCATGTGCAACAGATCACCCCGGCTGTGCAGCAGATCACGCAGAGACGGTGAGCCCGACTTTCTGGAATTCCTTGAGGTCGGAGTACCCGGCCTTGGCCATCGAACGCCGCAGTCCGCCAACGATATTCATCGCGCCGTGCGGATCGTGGGACGGTCCGTGCAGGATCGCCTCCAGGCTCGCCGGCTCGTCGTCGCCGACAAGGGTCAGCATGCCGCGCGGCATCGACGGGTGCGCCGCCACCGATGGCCAGTACCAGCCGCGGCCCGGCGCCTGCGCGGCGGCGGCCAGCGGCGCACCCAGCACGGCCGCATCGGCACCGCAGGCGATCGCCTTGGCCAGATCGCCCGATCCGGCGATGTCGCCGTCGGCGATGACGTGCACGTAGCGACCACCGGTCTCGTCCAGATAGTCGCGGCGAGCCGCGGCGGCGTCGGCGATGGCGGTGGCCATCGAGACGCCCATGCCCAGCACCTCGCGGGTGGTGGTGGCGCGCTCGGTGGAGCCGTAGCCAACGATCACTCCGGCCGCGCCGGTGCGCATCAGATGCAGCGCCGTGCGGTGATCGTGGACGCCGCCGGCGACCACCGGCACGTCGAGTTCGGCGATGAAGGTCTTGAGGTTCAGCGGCTCCGGCGCCCCATCGCTGTCGGCCGAGCCGTCACCGTTGGAGACGTGTTCCGCCGAGATGATGGTGCCGTGCACGACCAGCAGTTCCACGCCGGCGGCCAGCAGCGTCGGGGTCAGCCGTTGCGCATGCTGCGGGCTCACCCGCACCGCGGTCGTGACTCCGGCCTCGCGGATCCGGGTGATCGCAGCGCCGAGCAGGTCCGGGTCGATCGGTGCCGCGTGCAGCTCCTGCAGCTTGCGGGTGGTCGCACCGGCGTCGCCGCCCTCGGCGACCGCGACGAGTTCGGCGATCTTGTCCTCGGCGTTGCGGTGGCGCGCCCACAGACCTTCGCCGTTGAAGACGCCCAGCGCCCCGAGGCGACCGAGTTCGATCGCCACCTCCGGCGACATCAGCGCATCGGTCGGGTGGCCCAGGATCGGCGACTCGAACCGGTAGGCATCCAGCTGCCAGGCCGTCGACACCTCCGATGATGATCGCGTCCGGCGCGACGGGACGATGTTGATGTCGTCCAGTTCAAAGGTGCGGCGGGCGGTCCGGCCCATGCCGATGTCTACGAGATCACGCACGACGAGTGCCTTTCAGATCAGGTGGGCAGCGATTGCGCCCAGTTCGCCAGGGTTTCGGCCCCGGGTCACCGGGAATAGTAGTTCGGTGCCTCGACCGTCATGGTGATGTCGTGCGGGTGGCTCTCTTTCAGACCGGCGGCGGTGATCTGCACGAACTGCGCGTTCTGCAGTTCTTCGATGGTGTTCGCGCCGGTGTAGCCCATCGCGGCGCGCAGACCGCCGCCGAGCTGATGGATGACCTGACCGAGCGGGCCGCGGAAGGGCACGCGGCCCTCGATGCCCTCGGGGACGAGCTTCTCCTCCGACAGGACGTCGTCCTGGAAGTAGCGGTCCTTGGAGTACGACTGACGCTGCCCGGACTGGTCCGCGCGGCCCTGCATCGCGCCCAGCGACCCCATGCCGCGGTACGACTTGAACTGCTTGCCGTTGACCAGGATGAGCTCACCCGGCGCCTCGGCCGTGCCGGCCAGCAGCGAGCCGAGCATCGCGGTCGACGCGCCGGCCGCCAGGGCCTTGGCGATGTCGCCGGAGTACTGCAGGCCGCCGTCGGCGATGACCGGGACGCCGGCCGGCTTGCACGCGGCGACCGCCTCGAGCACCGCGGTGATCTGCGGGGCGCCCACGCCGGCCACGACGCGCGTGGTGCAGATGGAGCCGGGCCCGACACCGACCTTGACGGCGTCCACACCGGCATCGACCAGCGCCCGCGCGGCCGCGCGGGTCGCGACGTTGCCGCCGACGACCTGAACCCGCTCGCCCACTTCGGTTTTCAGCTTGGCGACCATCTCCAGCACCAGGCGGTTATGCGCATGCGCCGTGTCGACGATGATCACGTCCACGCCGGCATCCGACAGCGCCATCGCCCGCTTCCACTGCTCGTCACCGGTGCCGACGGCGGCACCGACGAGGAGCCGGCCGTCGCTGTCCTTGGTGGCGAGCGGATGCTGCTCGGTCTTGACGAAGTCCTTGACGGTGATCAACCCGGTCAGGCGGCCGTGGCCGTCGACGATCGGCAGCTTCTCGATCTTGTGGCGACGCAGCAGCCCGAGGGCGGCGTCCGCGGACACGCCCTCCTGGGCGGTCACCAGCGGCGCCTTGGTCATCACCTCGGACACCGGGCGGCTCGAGTCGGCCTCGAAACGCATGTCCCGGTTGGTGATGATGCCGACCAGCTGGTCGTTCTCGTCGGTCACCGGCAGCCCCGAGATGCGGTAGCGCGCACACATCGCATCGACCTCGGCGATGGTGTTGTTCGGCTTGCAGGTGACCGGGTTGGTGACCATGCCGGCCTCCGACCGCTTCACGGTCTCGACCTGACCGGCCTGCTCGTCGATCGACAGGTTGCGATGCAGCACGCCCATGCCGCCGGCGCGGGCCATGGCGATCGCCATCCGCGCCTCGGTGACGGTGTCCATCGCCGAGCTGACCAGCGGCACGCGCAGGCGGATGTTGCGCGTCAGCTGCGAGGAGGTGTCGACCTCACTGGGGATGACGTCGGAGGCGGCCGGAAGCAGCAGCACGTCGTCGAACGTCAGTCCGAGCATCGCGACCTTGTTCGGATCGTCTCCCCCGGTCCGTACGGGGGTGGACGGGGCCGTGATTTCGGTCTTCGCAGCGTCAGACATGGCCAGATCAACCTCCGCATGGATCGAGTAATTCCGGAATAGACCGCCAAGGAACGGGGTGCGCGCGCGTGGCAGATACCCATCGTATCGTCGGATCCGCTGTCACCCGAACGGCGGTATTCGGACGCCGCGCAGCTGCGTCCGCGCGCCCGGATCCGGAAGTTTCGCGGCGCACGCCGACGCAGTACGCAGCGGAAAGTGGCGCGGGCCACCGCTTGCTGACTACCGTGGAGCACGTGCGCGACAATCTTCCCCCGGGCCTGCCCCCGGACCCGTTCGCCGACGATCCCAGCGACCCGTCGGCGGCGCTGGATTCTCTTGATCCGGGCGCGCCGCTCGATCCCGCCGAACGGATGGCGGTCGAAGAGGATCTGGCCGATCTCGCGGTCTATGAGGCCCTGCTGGCTCCGCACGGCGTGCGGGGTCTGGTCGTCGTGTGCGAGGACTGCCAGCAGGATCACTACCACGACTGGGACATGCTGCGCGCCAACCTGCTTCAGCTGCTCGTCGAGGGCACGGTGCGGCCGCACGAGCCGGCCGTCGACCCGGCGCCGGACGCCTACGTCACATGGGACTACTGCCGCGGATACGCGGACGCGATGATGCGCGGCTCGGATATCGACTGACCGGCCCACAGACACAAAAACGCCGATGTCCTTCGACATCGGCCGGGTGATCTCAGGTCACCAGAGTTTCGGAAGAATCCGCGGCGCCTAAAGCCCGCCGTAGGTCGGGATCGTCGGTAGCTGGTACACCCCGGCGCCCGGCTGCACCGGCGGAATCGTCACGGGTGGCAGCGTCGGAATCACGGTCGGGATCGTAGCCGTGGGCACGGTCACCGTCGGAACGGTGACCGTGGGCAGCGACTCGGTCGGCAGCGGGAGCGTGGGCAACGTCACGGTCGGCGGCAGCGTCGGCAATGTCGGCGGCGTCACCGGTATCGACGGAACCGTATGCGAGGACGACGGCGGCTTCAGCATGTTGGTCCACGGCAGGGTCGGGATGGTCAGCGGCGACGTGACGGTCGGCGCCGTCGGCGTCGTCGGCGAGTCGAGCTGATTGCGCAGCACGTCGATCTGGCTCTCGATCTTCTGGCGGTGATCGTCGTCGTGGATCTTCGAGGCCCGATCCTGCAGGGCGTTGAGATATTGCCGCGCGGACGAGCGGTCGCCGCGACTGATGGCCGCGGTGGCGGACGAGGCCGCTTCCTGCGCGGCGGCCATGTTGGTGGTCTCGGCGGCGGCCTTGCTGAACATCACCTGCTTGACGCCCCACAGCGCCGATCCAGGCGACGCGTCGTGGGCAGCGATGGTGACACCGCCGATGGCGATGGCGATGGCGGCCGCAGCGCCCGAGACGACCTGCAGGCGTCGCATGCGGCGGTGGTGCCGGGCCCGGGTGTCGACGCGCTGGATCTCGGCTTCCACCTGCTCCAGCGTCGGCTCGGCCGGCATCGGCGTGGCTCCGGCGTCGATCCGCCATCCGGCGAGCAACGAGGCGAGCTCGTACTCCTGGTCGGACTGCGTGGCGACGTATCCATCGGTGCGCAACGCCTCGATGAGCTGATCGTCGGCGTAGACAGCAGACAGATCGAAAGGCGTTGCGTCTTCCCCGGACAGGAAGTCATCAAACTTGTCGGTCATGTGTTGTCGTCACCCACTCTCACCCTCGTCAGTTCGGTCTTCAGCTTGTTCAGTGCCCGATGCTGCGCGACCCGCACAGCGCCGGCCGTGCTGCCGACCGCCTCGGCGGTCTCCTCCGCCGACATTCCGACGACGAGGCGCAGCACGAGAACCTCACGCTGCTTTTCGGGCAGCAGTTCGAGCAGCTCAGCCATCCGCCGACTGGCGTCTGCATCGAGCGCAAGCTGCTCGGGGCCGTTGTCCACCGACATGGCCTCAGGAAGCTCCTCGACCGGATCCGCCTTCACCCGGGCAGCACCCCGGTGGGCGTCGGCCACCTTGTGGGCGGCGATCCCGTACACGAACGCCATAAACGGCCGACCCTGGTCTCGATACCGGGGCAGAGCCGTCATGACCGCCATGCACACCTCCTGTGCCACGTCGTCCGCAGACAACGTATGCCGCTCTCCAGCACCGACCCGTGCGCGGCAGTACCGCACAACCGGTGGTCTGATGCTCTCGAGGACATCAGCGAGAGCCGACCGGTCGCCCTGCACAGCGGCAGCGGCGGCGCGATCTAGCTCGTCACCTGACAGATTCATCGAAGATGTGTGCCTCAGCGTTACGGAACCGTCACTACTTCGTAGAAATAAGTAGCTTGGTCACTCGAAATTCTCCACGTAAATAGCCTGCCCAGGAAGTCCCCCGACCAGTCCTAGGCAAGCTTAGCGACCGGCCCCGACCGCTCGATGCAAACCCACCTCCGGCACATACATCCAGCTAGACAGCGTGTTCACAGCCCGAACCCAGGGACCGTCCGGATCGAGCGACCGTAGCAGCATCGCCGCGGCCCACTGCAACGGCCGTTGTCGGTGCTCATGTGATGTACCGAACACTTCCTGTGCCATCACCGTCGCCTCCCCCGCATCGCCGCTCGCCGCCGCGGTGGCCGCTCCGATCAGCACCGTCTTGAGCCGATGACGCAGCGACGGCGTGTCGGCATCCATCTGTTCGACGATCGCCCGCGCCGTGGCCGAGTCGCCGCTATAGAGCGCCAGCTCGGCGCCGACCCACTGCCGACGGAGCGTCACCCGGCCCGATCGCCACCACGGATCGTCGGCACTCGCCGCGCCGGACGCCGCCGGATCGACCTCCGCGGCACGAGCCAGCAACCGGCCGGCCGCCGTGAACTCGCCGCGGCCCAGGTTGTCGGCGGCCAACCCGACCAGCGCGTCGGCCAACGACACCGCATCATCGGCCGCCGACACCGCCCGACCATCCCACGCCAACGCGATCCGATGCTGTCCGCACTGACGCAGATGCGACGCCGTCGCACTGAACGCGAGGGAGCGCATCGCCGCCGGGGCCGGGCCGCGGGTCAGGTACCGCAGATCGGCGGCCGCCGCCGCGTAACGGCCGAGTCCGCCGAGCGCGACCGCCCGGAACCACCGCGCCTGCAGCACGTTGTCGGGTCCGAGCGGAAACGCCGCGGGTGATACGTCGAACGCGCCGGGCGAATCGCCGAACGCCGCGTCGATCAGCTGCAAAGGCACTGCAATTCCTTTTGTCCATTCGGAATTTCCGAGAAATTAACCTGAGCGGATTTTCCCACGTGTCCGATTTTTTCTTATGATCGGGTCAATTCAATATTGCCGGCAGGTTACCGATTCGACGGCCCGCAAAGCCGCCACGACACCCCCGCGCGCCCGCCGGTGACCGGCTAATCAGCCGCGAAAAGTGCTGTTGAACAGTGAAGATACTGCCTTTACCCGAGTGAACCGATGCTGGCCAGACCGCATTATCACATCGATTCGTTGACGCCTAGTGTTTACCTGGATCCGCCACAAAAGGGGTTTGGATCACCATTCGCGGGTGGTTGACGACAATTCCCACAATTGCCTACCGTGGGCGATGCCTTACCGGAAAACAGCGCGGTTCACCGGCCCGGCTCCAGCGGGATTACCCGCTTCCCATGTTCCCGGTCCACTACGGCACCGAGGTACCGGCACCAGGAGGATCAGATGCCAGCACCCAACCAACTCCCCGGCCCCAACGCGGACATCTGGGATTGGCAGATGAAGGGGACCTGTCGAGGTGTCGATTCGTCGGTCTTCTTCCATCCGGATGGCGAACGCGGCCGCGCCCGCGCCCAGCGTGAACGACGCGCCAAAGAATTGTGCAAGCAGTGCCCGGTGATCGCCCAGTGCCGTCAGTACGCCCTGTCCGTGTCCGAGCCTTACGGCATCTGGGGCGGGCTGTCGGAGTCCGAGCGCGGCGTCCTGGCCCGGCGCAGCACCGCCGGGCGGCGCATCGCCTGACGGGTTTCGCCCGTCCCCCGGAGACGACTTCGCCCCGGCACCGAATTCGGTGCCGGGGCGAAACGCTTCTTGCCGCGATCTACTTGGAGATGACCGCCAGCACGTCACGAGCCGAGAGGATCAGGTAGTCCTGTCCGGCGTACTTGATCTCGGTGCCGCCGTACTTGCTGTAGACGACGGTGTCGCCTTCCTTGACGTCGACCGGGATCCGGGTGCCGTTGTCGGTCACACGACCCTCGCCCACGGCGATGACGGTGCCTTCCTGCGGCTTCTCCTTGGCCGTGTCAGGGATGACCAGGCCGGAGGCGGTCGTCGTCTCGGCCTCGACGGCCTGGACGAGGATCTTATCCTCGAGCGGCTTGATGTTCACACTCGCCACGATTCGAGCCCTTCCATGTGGATTACGGTGTCCGCTGCAGCTAACCGCAGTGGTCACCAGGTGTTTCGGGATATAACGCATGTGGCGCCGTGCTTGGCCCGTCGTCGCGGTGCCGGACCTCACCGGTGCCAACTAGCACTCTATACATGAGAGTGCCAGCACTCAAGGCGGTTGAGCGCTGGCACTCCCCGGTACGGCCGGCGGCGCTACGCGGCGCGCCGGGCGCGCACCCCGTCGGCGATGAGCAGGCCCACGGTGCCCAGCAGTCCGACCGCGGTCAATCCGACGATGACCAGGAACCCCGCCTGCATGCCGCCGAGCAGCTCACCCTGCTTGACCGTGGTCCCCGAGCTGCCGAGGATCGCGGTGATCACGGCCAGCCAGATCGCGCCGCCAACCTGGATCGACGTGTTCACCAGCCCCGAGGCCAGCCCCTGCTCGTCGTCGTGGATACCGGCGGTCGCCTGCGAGTTGACCGACGGGAAGCAGAGGGCGAATCCCACACCCAGCAGCACGATCGTCGGCAGCAGGAAGTCCGCGTAGTTCATCCCCGGCTGCACCCGCAGGAACCACAGGTAGGCGGCCAGGAACGCGGCCAGTCCGACGACGATCAGCACCTTGGTGCTGACGCGATCGAGCACGCGATCCATCTTGGTGGCGCTCGCCGCCACGATCAGCCCGGCGGGCAGGAAGCCCAGCGCGACCTCGATCGGCGACCAGTGCAGCGAATCCTGCAGGTACAGCGTGACCATGAACTGGAACGCCATGTATCCGCCGAACATCACCATGCCGGACATGTTGGCGTGCACCAGCCGTGCCGACCGCAGGATGCCGAGCCGGACCAGTGGGTGCCGGTGGCGCCGCTGCACCAGGACGAAGATCGCCAGCAGTACCGCCGACCCGGCCAGCAGCCCGATCGTCTGCCCGGAGACCCAACCCACCTGCGGCGCCCGCACGACCGCGAACACCAGCAGCAGCATCGCCAGCGTGCTGCTGGCCGCGCCGGCCGCGTCGAACTGCGCCCAGCTGAACCGCGTCCGCTCCGAGCGCGGGATCACCCGCAGGCCGATCAGCAGCAGCGCCAGCGCGATCGGTCCAGGGAAGAACAGCGTTGCGCGCCATGACCATTCGGTCAGGAGACCGCCGAAGACCAGGCCCAGCGAGAAGCCGCTGGCGCCGCAGACGGTGTAGATCGACAGCGCCTTGTTGCGCGCCGGCCCCTCCGCGAAGGTCGTGGTGATGATCGACAGGCCGGCCGGCACGGTGAACGCCGCAGCCACGCCCTTGAGGAAGCGCAGGGCGATGATCAGCTGGTCGATGCTGACCAGCGCGCTGATCACCGACGCCACGCCGAAGACGCCGACTGCGACCAGAAGCACCCGGCGCCGGCCGAGCAGATCGCTCGCGCGCCCGCCGAGGAGCAGCAGTCCGCCATAGCCGAGCACGTATCCGCTGACGATCCATTGGAGTTGCGACGGGCCCATCCCCAGGTCACGGCCGATCGACGGGAGCGCGACACCCGCGGCCGAGACGTCCAGGCCGTCCAGGAACAGGACGCCGCCCAGCACTACGAGCAGCAGCCACACCCGGCCCGGCCAACCGGCCGCCGATGTGACGAGTTGGTGTATCGGGCGTCGACCGGCGGTCGCATCCCGAGCGCTTTCCGGAGGTTGAATGAGAAGTTCTGTCGTCATGCGAGGAACTATATGCATATGCATTAGTTCTGTCTACATATATTGCAGACGCATGTTTTGCAGTTGCATGTGTTAGGATGCGGACATGTCCGACGATGTATGCGACGAGGAGCTGGCGGCTCAGTGGCATCGACTCACCGTGCGATTCCACAAGCTCAACTGCACCATCGATCGGACGCTGCAGACCAACGCACAGGTGTCGGCCAGCGAGTTCGAGACGCTTGAACAGCTCACCGAGGCGGACGGAAAGATGCGGATGAGCGAGCTCTCCGACCTCGTCCACCTCAGTCAGAGTGCGCTATCGCGGCTGGTCACCGGCCTGGAGAAGAACGGCTACGTCAATCGCACGATGTGCGACTCCGACCGCCGATCGGTCTTCGTACAACTGACCGATGCGGGCGCCGCCAAATACGCCGAGGCCAAGGTTGTTCAGCGGGCGGTGCTGCGCAGCGAGGTCTCCCGGGCCCTGCTGCAGGCCGATGGCGAGACCCGCAGCACCGGCCTCTGCGGCGCCGACGAGTTCGCGGCCGCCGCCCGGGCCCACCTGACTGTCTAAAGTCGTCCTATCTAGAGTCGCCGCGAACGGCGTGCTCGATTGCGCGCCTGGAACTCGCGACGCGCCCGCAGGTACGCACCGCCGGCGAAGCTCGCGACCAGGGTGACCAGTCCGCCGAGGGTCAGCAGTGCTGCGAGTACCCAATTGCCGCGCCACTCGCTGGTCGAACCGAATTTGATCGCCGCGCCGGCGTCCATCAGGTACCAGGTGACGTAGGCGGCCAGCACGACCGCGACGAGCACCAGCAGCGCCTTCACGAAGGCCAGCGACCGCGCCGCGCGGAACGCCAGCACCGACGCGGGGATGATCACGATGCCGAGCACCAGCAGCAGCAGGATCGACAGCGCGTAGAACTGCGTCTTTCCGGTCGCGTCGTTCGAGCCGCCGGCCACCTTGAACCAGTCCGGCATGGCGATTCCGGGAGCGCTCAGCACGATCGCTGTGTAGATCACGCAGGCCAGGCCGAACGCGACGCCGCTGAACAGGCCGAACGCGATCGAGCCGCCGACCTCCGGGGCCAGCAGCTGATGCGGCGAGGTTTCGGTACCCGCCGGCGTTACGAGTTCGCCACGGCCGCGGCGCACTCCTGACGTATCGATCTCGCGGACCCGGCCCGACGGCGGCCCGCTCCTCCGGGTTTTCGGGGCACTGCCCGGGCGCCGGAACCGGCCGGTCACCATCGGCGGCGTCGGCGGTCGGCCGGCTGCGTCGACCCCCGATTCGAGATTCGCGGAATCCTCACGATCCACCACCGGGTCGATCGCGGGCTCCGTCACCGGTTCCGGACGGGGCGGGCGCGGCGCCGGATACGACTGCTGCGTCGGCGGGCCGGCGGGGCGTGGCGATCGCGACAGCCGACCACCCGTCGGCCGCGGCGCCGACTGACCGGTGGGCGCCGGCGGACGGGGACGACCGGCAGGTGGCGGGTCGAATCCCTGTCGGTCGAATCCCTGCGGGTCGAATCGCTGTGGGCCGGAAGCATTCCGGGCTGCGGGCGGACCGACCGGCGGCTGCGCGGGCCGCTGCACCGGCGCCGAAGGCCGCAGGGTCGGCGGGCTCCCGCCGGCATCATGCCGGCCGCTCGGCTCGGCCGCGCGGTAGCCGCCCCCGCCCGCAGCCTGCGGTCCGGCCGGCCGCTGCCACTGCGGACGACCGGGCGGCGCCCAGTCGTCATCATCGAGCGGGATGCCTCGCTCGTAGGGTTCGTGGGCGGGGTCGGGCAACGGCCGCTCGTGGTGCGGCCGACCCGGGCGGCCCCCCGGCCGTTCGTTTGACATGGGGAAAAACTAGCCAGCCCAGAACAGGGCCGCAATAGTTTCGGCCCTGCTCGGTGGCGCAATCGCCCAGCGGTCGCTCAGTAGTGCGACTGCTGCACGGACATGCCGGGGTCGGTGGCGACGGTCAGTGCCGACGGATCGATGCCGGACGCGATCAGATGCGCGCCGTAGGTCGCGATCATCACACCGTTGTCGGTACACAGGCGCGGCTTCGGGATGCGCAGGGTGATCCCGGCGGCCTCGCAACGCTCCTCGGCCAGACCGCGGATCCGGGAGTTGGCCGTCGCGCCGCCGCCAAGGACGAGGGTGTCGACCCCGACGTCGGCGCAGGCCCGCACCGCCTTCATCGTGAGTACGTCGGCCACGGCTTCCTGGAACGATGCCGCGATGTCGGCGGTCGGCAGCTCCCGACCCTCGCGGTCGCACTTCTCCACGTACCGCGCGACGGCGGTCTTCATGCCACTGAACGAGAAGTCGTGCCGGGCGTCGCGCGGGCCGGTCATACCGCGGGGGAACGTGATCGCCTGCGGATCGCCCGCCGCTGCGGCGGCATCGAGCGCCGGACCGCCCGGGAAGCCCAACCCGAGCAGCCGCGCCACCTTGTCGAACGCCTCCCCCGCCGCGTCGTCGACGGTGGTGCCCAGCTCGACGATCGGCTCGCTGAGGTCGTTGACATGCAGCAGATGGGTGTGGCCACCGGACACCAGCAGGGCCGCGCACGACGACATCGGCCCGTGTTCGAGAGTGTCGACCGCGACGTGTCCGCCGAGATGATTCACCGCGTACAGCGGCACATCCCAAGCGGCGGCATAGGCCTTGGCCGCGGCGACGCCGACCAGCAGGGCGCCCGCCAGTCCGGGTCCGATCGTGACCGCGATGGCGTCCGGGCGCTTGATCCCCGCGGCGGCCAGGGCCCGACGCATCGTCGGCACGATCGCCTGCAGATGGGCGCGCGACGCGATCTCCGGAACCACGCCGCCGAAGCGGGCATGTTCGTCGACGCTGGAGGCGACCTCGTCGGCGAGCAGCGTGGTCGTGCCGTCGGCGTTCCAACGCACGATCCCGACGCCGGTCTCGTCGCACGAGCTCTCGATGCCGAGGACGATCGGCCCCGCTCGATACGGCCCGCTCATGCGTCGTTCCCTTCCACGGCGTCGCGCCGCATGGTGAGGGCGTCGACACCGGCCTGCTGGTAGTACCCGCGGCGGATGCCGACATCGACGAATCCGTTGCGGCGATACAGATCGATGGCGGCGTCGTTGTCGACCCGCACCTCCAGGTAGGTCACGGCGCGCTCGTGGTCGGCGACCGACAGCAGCGCATCCAGCAGCGCCCGGCCCAGCCCGCGCCCCTGACTGCCGGGAGTCACCGCGATGGTGTGCACCTCGCATTCACGATCGCCCACCGGCCCGAGCACGGAAATCCCTGCGTAGCCGACGAATTCATTGTCCACCCGCAGCCCGAAATAGTGGTTGTGCGCGGCCTCGATCTCCGACCGGAACGCCTGCTCCGGCCACGGCGAGTCGCCATCGAAGAGCACCGCCTCGATCACCGCGCACCGCCCCGCGTCGGCGGTCGTCAACGGGAAGATCTCGGCGGTCTCGGTGGCGATCACAGCCGTCGCCCCGGTGCTCGCTCGACCGCGTCCGGGCGGCGCAGATACAGCGGCTCCAACGGCTCCGGCATCTCGCCCGAGACGATTCCGGGCAGCGCGACACTGACCAGTCCGACCGCATCCGGCGCCTCGGTACCCGCGATGACCTCGCCGAACGGCTCGGCGTGCGTCGGCGAGCCGGCCACCCGGTCGATCCGGTTGTCCGCCAACGCAGTCTGCAGGTCGGCGGGCGCGCTGACGCCGGGGCCGTCGATCCGGGCTCCGTCGACGTAGCGCGCGTAGTACACCTCGCGGCGGCGCGCGTCGGTCACCACCAGCAGATCATGCAGGTCGGGCGCAGTCGAAAATGACTGCACCGCAATCGCGTCCAGTGAACAGACGCCGTATACCGGGAGGCCGAGCGCGTCACCGAAGCCGGCGGCGGTGGCGATGCCCACCCGCAGTCCGGTGAACGGGCCGGGGCCGCAGCCGACCACCACGGCATCCAGGTCGTCCCGCCCGACGTCGGCATCAGCGAGCGCCGTAAGGATCAACGACGTCAGTACCTCGGCATGCCCACGCGCGTTCTCGGCCCGCCCGAGCGCCAGTTCCCGCACCTGACCATCGGTGACCGCGGCCACTCCGGCGACGACGATGGGCGTCGACGTATCCACGGCCAGAACGGTCTTCGTCTCCGCAGCCCCAGTCACCGCCACCCCCACTCGACGACGCGGGTCTCATCCACGTCCGCTCCGTCCTCTGCGACATCGTCATCGCTCGCGTCGCGGCGCAGCCGCACCAGCAGATGCCGTTCGACCAGTCGCTCGACCACGCCTGCACCCCATTCCACGACGACGACCGAATCGGTCAGGTCGCTGTCGAGATCGAGCGCATCGAGTTCGTCCAGGCCGCCGAGCCGGTAGGCATCGACGTGAATCAGGTTGGGACCGCCCGGGTTCTGCGCCCGGTGCTCCCGGGCGATGATGAAGGTCGGCGAAGATACCCGGCCGCGCACATCGAGTCCGGCGGCGATGCCCCGGGTGAGGGCCGTCTTCCCGGCGCCCAGCGGGCCGTCGAGGATCACCAGATCACCGGCGGACAGCGTGGCCGCGATCTCGCGCCCGAACTGTTCGGTATCGGCGACGGTCGGCAGCACGCGGGAACCGGAGTCGGCCAGCGCATCCGCACGATCGCCCACCGAGGTGACGCGATCAGGCATCGGGCACCAGCAGGGCCGCGCGACCGACCAGTCGATCGATCGCGTCGTCTATCACGTCCGGACATTCCAGCGGCAGCATGTGGCCCGCGTCGGGTACCCCGACCAGTTCGCAATCGGCAAGGCCGCCATGAATTTCCACCGAGTTCGCCAGCGGCGTGATTCGATCCTGGTAGCCGCAGGCCACCATCGTGGGTACCCGGGTGAGCGCCGCCAGCGAGGCCATCTCGTTGTGACTCTCCAACGCCCGCAGGAAGTTCACGATGGTGGCCACGGGCGTCTGATGAATCATCTTCTCCGCGAACCCGATCACCGACCGGTAGCGGAAACGGTGGTCGAAGCTGCCGGCCGTCAGCACCGGCGCGATCAGGCTGCGGGTCACGCCCCGACCGGCCTGCACCGCTCCCGGCATCTGCCGCACCGACATCCGGAACGCGTCCACGACCGGGTTGTGCAGTCCGCGACCGATGCCGTCGTCGGCGATGCCGCGGGCGGCCGAGGAGATGAGGCCCACGCCGATGATCTTGGTGCCGAACAGTTCTGGGCGCCGCGTGGCGAGTGCCATGACGCCCATCGCCCCCATCGAATGGCCGATGACCACGACCGGCCCCGTCGGCACGACTGCACGGATCACGGCGTCGAGATCGGCGCCGAGCTGAGCGATCGTCGAACTGGCGGCGTCGGCGGCACCGGACCGGCCGTGCCCGCGCTGATCGAAGAACACCAGCCGGGCGCGATCGCCCCAGCGGTGCTCCAGCTCGACGCGCTGGAAATGCCAGCTGCTCATCCGCAGGCAGAATCCGTGGGTGAACACGACGGTGATCGGCGCGTCGGCCGGACCCACCTCGCGCACCGTGAGCGGCACACCGTCGTCGGCGGTCACGATGCTCGCGGCGTCGTCGTAGATCGCGTCGAAATCCTCGTCGCGGTAAGGATCCTCGGCACCGCTGCACCGCCGGGTGATGTTGCGGGCCGCGCCACCGGCCGCCACCGCACCCAGCGTCGCCACGCCGGCGACGCCCGCCAGGACTTCCCACCGCTTGGTCGCGGTCCGCTGCGCCTCCATCACGTCTGCTCCCCGCCCCTGAGATTCAGGTCGGTGTACTCGCGAACCACCCGTCCTCGCACCCCGGAGACGATCTCGTAGTCGATGGTGCCGATCGCGTCGGCGATCTCGGTGGCGGTCGGTTCGCCCCGGTCGGGCCGGCCGAAGATCACGGCCCGGTCGCCCTCCGCGATGGTGCCGCGGTCTGTGCCCAGGTCGACGAGGCACTGGTCCATGCAGATACGTCCCACGCCCGGGTATCGCCGGCCATCGATCGCGACGTCGAATCGTCCCGAGAGCAGCCGCGGCAATCCGTCGGCATACCCGATCGGCAGCAGCGCCAGTGTGCCGTCCTGCGCCGCGGTCCAGGTGTGCCCGTACGACACCCCCTGGCCGGCCTTGACGTTCTTGAGCAGCGCGATCCGCGCCGAGAGGGTCATGACCTGGGTCAGCCCGAAGTCGCCCCGCTCGGGAATCGGCGACAGGCCGTACACCGCGATGCCCGGTCGCACCAGATCCCGGGCGAGGTCCGGGCGGGTGACGGTGGCCGCGGAGTTGCTGATGTGCCGGGCCGGCACGGCGACACCGACCCGGTCCAGGTCGGCGCATGCCTCGTCGAGGCGAGCCGCCTGCAGATCGTTGTGCGGGTTATCGGGCTGATCGGCCAGCGCCAGATGGCAGAAGACCGTGCGCAGTGCAACCGCCTCCTCCGCAACCGCTTTCGCGAGCGCGTCGCGGATATCCGCCCATTCGTCGGGCGCCACCCCGTTGCGCGCCAGCCCCGTGTCGACCTTCAGGTTCAGCGTGGCGGTGCGGCCCAACGAGCGAGCGGCGGCAACGATCTCGTGCAGCTGCCGCACGGACGACGCCGATACGCCGACATCCGCGGCGATCGCCGCGGCGAAATCGGCGCCCGGCGCATGCAACCAGGAGGTGATCGCCGCGGTGATGCCGTCGGCCCGCAGCGCCAATCCTTCGGCGATCGTGGCGACGCCGAGCTCGGCGGCCCCGGCGGCGACAGCCGCTCGCGCGACTTGCGTGGCGCCGTGCCCGTATCCGTCCGCCTTGACCACGGCCATCACCGATGCGCGGCCGGCGAACCCGCGCAGCACCCCGACGTTGTGCCGGACCGCAGCCAGGTCGACAGTAGCGACCAACCCCGCATCGGAGGGCGTGCGCGGGGATGCCGAATCGCTGGTCACAGTCATCGCCGCCATTGTCTCTCATCGCGGCGGATCCGGCCCAATCAATACCCCGTGCGCAGCGTCACCAGCGCCCGATGCACCGCCCCTAGCAGGGACGACGCCCCGATCGGCGCACCCTCCGAAGCCTCGATCGCGGCCAGCGAATGGACACGGGTCGCCATGGCGGCGGCCTCGGCGACCGGCAGCCCGGCGGCGAGCAGCGAACCGGCCATTCCGGACAGCACGTCGCCCGAGCCGGCGGTCGCCGCCCACGACGCCTCGGCGTCGTCGATCAGGACCATCCCGTCGGGGTCGGCGATCACCGTCGCCCGTCCTTTCAGCAGCACCGTCGCGCCCCAGGCCTGCGCAAGATCGCGGGTCGCGGCGACGCGATCGTCCGGCGCCGATCCCGTCAGCCGCGCGAACTCGCCGGCATGCGGGGTGAGCAGGGTCGGGGCCGGGCGATCGCGAACCAGCTCCGGCTCCGCGGCGACCAGCGTCAGCGCATCCGCGTCGACCAGCACCGGGACATCGTCGGCCAACACCCGATGCAGCCGTTCGCGGGCGGCCTGGTCGGTCCCGGCGCCCGGGCCGATCACCCATGCCTGCACGCGACCCACGGAATCGAGATCATCGGCGCTCACCACCTCCGGGTGCGCCGAAACCACTTGGGCGCGCGCCGATCCCACGTACCGCACCATGCCCGAGGTCGCGGCGACAGCGGCACCGGTGCACAGGATCGCCGCCCCGGGATAGCGATCGGAACCGGCCACCACCCCGACGACGCCCTGGGTGTACTTGTCGTCGTCGGGTCGGGGCACCGGCCAGCGGGTCGCGATCTCGCCATCCGTCAGCCGCCGCAGGGTCGGTTCGGTCGCCTCGATTCCGATGTCCACCAGCGTGATTCGCCCGCACTGCACCGCGGCCAGGGCGTGCGCGTTGCGCAGCACCCCGAAGGTGACGGTGGCGGCGGCCCGCACGGCATTCGGATGCACGAATCCGGTATCGGCGTCAACGCCGGACGGCAGGTCGACCGCGACGATCGGGGCATCCAGTGCGGCAACCATTGTCGCCGCCGGCTCGCGCAGCGGGCCCCGACCCGAGAGCCCGACGATCCCGTCGACGACCAGATCCACCGGGCCGAGCTCAGCCACCACCCGACCGCCGGCCTCGGTGAACGCGGCGAGTCCGGCGGCGTGCGCCCGTTCCGGATTCAGCAGCTGGGCGCGCACGCGGACGCCCCGCCGCCGCAGGAAGGCCCCGGCGAACAGCGCATCTCCGCCGTTGTCGCCCGACCCGATCAGCAGGCCGACCGTGCGCCCGTAGGCACCGCCCGTGCGGTGGCGCAGTTCGGCGGCAACGACATCGGCGACCCCGTGGGAGGCCCGCCGCATCAACACACCGGAGGACAGCAGCGTTCCGGTCGCATGCTCGGCAGCGCGGATCCGGTCGGCCGAGAAGTAGTCGATCATCCGCGTCGCACCCGGACTATTCGACGGTGACGGACTTGGCGAGGTTGCGCGGCTTGTCGACGTCGTAGCCGCGGCTCTGTGCGAGCGCGGCGGCGAAGATCTGCAGCGGCACCGTGGACACCAGCGGCTGCAGCAGCGTCGAGCACTGCGGGATCTCGATCAGGTGATCGGCCAGCGGCCGCACGGCGTCGTCCCCGGATTCGGCGATGACGATGGTCCGCGCGCCGCGCGCCTGGATCTCGCGGATGTTGCTGACCATCTTCGAGTGCAGGACGGCGCGTCCGCTCGGCGACGGCATGATCACGATCACCGTCAGGTCGTCTTCGAGCAGCGCGATCGGGCCGTGCTTCAGCTCGCCGGCCGCGAAGCCTTCGGCGTGAATGTAGGCCAGCTCCTTGAGTTTCAGCGCGCCCTCGAGCGCCACCGGGTAGCCGACGTGCCGGCCGACGAACAGCACCGTGTTGACGTCCGCCAGCGACTGCGCGAGATCGCGCACCGCCGGACCGGTCTTGAGCACCTCCGCCACCGCGTCGGGCATCCGCTCCAGGTCGGCGTACTCCCGCGCGACCTCGTCGGGGTACTTGGTGCCGCGCGCCTGCGCCAGGGCCAGGCCGACCAGGTAGGTGGCGGCGATCTGCGCAAGGAAGCATTTCGTTGAGGCGACACCGATTTCGGGGCCAGCGTGGGTGTACAGGACCGCGTCGGCCTCGCGCGGGATCTGCGCGCCGTTGGTGTTGCAGATCGCCAGCACGAGCGCCTTCTGCTCCTTGGCGTGGCGCACGGCTTCCAGGGTGTCGGCGGTCTCCCCGGACTGCGAGATGGCGACGACCAGCGTCGACCGGTCGAGAACCGGGTCGCGGTAACGGAATTCGCTGGCGAGCTCGACCTCCACCGGCACCCGCGTCCAGTGCTCGATGGCGTACTTGGCCAGCATGCCGGCGTGATAGGCGGTGCCGCAGGCGACGACGAAGACCTTGTCGATCTCCCGCAGATCTCCGTCCGACAGCCGCTGCTCGTCGAGCACCACGCGGCCGTTCTCGAAGTGGCCCAGCAGCGTATCGGCGAGCGCCTGCGGCTGCTCGGCGATCTCCTTCAGCATGAAGAAGTCGTGGCCGCCCTTCTCGGCGGCCGCCAGATCCCAGTCGATGTGAAAAGGCTTGCCCTGCTGGCTGACTCCGTCGAAGTCGGTGATCGTGTAGTCGTCGGCGGTGATCACCACGACCTGATCCTGACCCAGCTCCACTGCGTCGCGGGTGTGCTCGATGAACGCGGCGACATCCGAGCCGACGAACATCTCGCCGTCGCCGACGCCGACGACCAGCGGGGTCGACCGGCGGGCGGCCACGATGGTGCCCGGATGGTCGGCATGGGTGAAGACCAGGGTGAACGCGCCCTCGAGCCGGCGCAGGACTGCGTACGCCGACCCGATGAAGTCGCCGGCATGCTCGCCGCCGTCGTATTCGAGGGCCAGCAGGTGCACGGCGGTCTCGGTGTCCGTGTCGGACGAGAACTCGATACCGGCCGCCTCGACCTCGGCGCGCAGCGGCGCGAAGTTCTCGATGATGCCGTTGTGCACCACGGCGGCCTTGCCGTCGGCAGACACATGCGGGTGCGCGTTGCGGTCGGTCGGCCGGCCGTGGGTGGCCCATCGGGTGTGCCCCATGCCAGTGGTCCCGGCGAACGATCCCGCCGGGTGCGCGGCCAGCGCGGCGTCGAGGTTCTCCAGCCGTCCGGCCCGCTTGTCGACCATGAGATGTCCGGAATCGTCGACGATCGCCACGCCGGCGGAGTCATAGCCGCGGTACTCCATCCGCCGCAGTGCCTCGACCACGATGGGCAGGGCATCACGCTTACCCACGTATCCGACGATTCCACACATCTGTCAGGCTTCTCCCTCGCAACCATAAGATCCGGCCTCCGGCCTGCCCGGCCGGTGCCGGATCAAGGGTACTGTCATGCCGTGGCAAGCACGAAAAAGCTCGTTTCACAGTTGTCCCGGAGCGGTCCGCACAAAGTTCTGCGCGGCGATATGGCGCTGGTCGGAGTGCCCGGATCGGTGTACACGCCGGCACGCGGCACCGATTTGCCCGGTTTCGCCTTCGGTCACGGTTGGATGACCTCCGCAGGCCGGTATGAGCGCCTGCTGCGTCACCTCGCGACCTGGGGAATCGTCGCCGCCGCGCCCAATACCGAGCGTGGTCCGCTGGCGTCGGATGCCGGCCTGGCCGCCGATCTGGACACCACGCTGTCGGTGATCAGCCAGACGCGCCTCGGCACCGGCGACATCACCGTGCACCCCGAGCGGCTCGCCATCGGCGGTCACGGATTCGGCGCTGCCGCCGCCGTCCTGGCCACGCACGGCGCCGCCGCTGCGGTGCAGTCGATCGCGGCGCTGTTCCCCGCGCCGGCCAGCCCGAATGTCGAGGTCGCCGCGACGGCCACCGATATTCCGGCCCTCGTGCTCGGCGCGCCCGGCGAACTCGACACCGTCTCCTGGAACCCGCTGCCGATGCGCACTTGGCTCGGCGACACCGCCACGCTGCGGGTGCTGCCGAAGGGCAACAGCCGCGGCATCGTCGAGGGCCGCAGCGCCGCCGACTGGGTCCTGGACACCGGCGGCGACAAGAAGGTGCAGGCGGCCGTCCGGGCCGTGCTGACCGGGTATCTGCTGGCCACCCTCACCGGCGACAAGCAGTACCGGCCGTTCACCGAT
Source organism: Jongsikchunia kroppenstedtii DSM 45133 (assembly GCF_000380485.1). Classification (GTDB taxonomy): domain Bacteria; phylum Actinomycetota; class Actinomycetes; order Mycobacteriales; family Mycobacteriaceae; genus Jongsikchunia; species Jongsikchunia kroppenstedtii. The sequence goes on from NZ_AQYG01000051.1 coordinate 289,695, forward strand.
CCCGAGGAGGTGTTGGGCGGCATCGCGACGCTCGACCCCGCCACGGTCGAGGACGACGGCCTGGACCTGTTCTCCCGGCTGCTCAAGAGCTGACCTATCGGTCGGTCAACCACCCGACACCGAATCCCGGCTCGTCCGGCGGCATCGCCTGCGGGATCGGCGGCTCCGGTTGTGTCGTCGTCTCGGGATGCGCCCGGGACGACTCATGCGGGCTCGCGGCCGCCGACTCGGCGGGCATCAGCACGCGCGGCATGACGGCACCGTCTCGCTCGGCCGCGGCGATGAGTTCCTCGCGCGCCGCCCGGCGGTCGACTGCGTCGGGCTCGCCTGATGCGCGGTGCCGGGTGAGCGCATCGCGATAGGAGCGGCAGGCGGCATCCACGGCATGCGCCGACCGACGAACTATCGCGTCGATCTGGTCGGTCGGCCGCATCAGCCGTCCCCGAGCAGCGCCAGACCGGATTCCGGCGCATCCTGCGGCTGCGGCGGAACAACCGGTGGCGGTGGTGGCGCGGCCGCTCCCGCCGGATCGGCGGGCGGTGGGCCCGGATCCGCTGGGCGGGGCTCTGATTCGGCATCGGCGTCCGGGTGCGCCGGGTGCGGATCGTCGGCGATCGGCTCGGGCGGCTGCGGACCCCCCTCGTTCGGCGTCGTCGCCCCGTCGGGCTCGTCTTGCCCAGGCTCGTCTTGCCCCGGCTCGTCTTGTTGCGGATCGGCCGTCGGCTCCGGCGCCAGCGCGGCCGCGGCTTCGATGCCCGCGCCGAAGACGGACGCGACGTTCTCGGCGATCGATCCGGCGGCGGTCGCGACATGCAGCGCCGCATCGAGTACCGCCAGCTGGCTGGGATACCCCGAATCCGCTGCAGGAGTATCTATCCCACGAGTCAAGCTCATGTTGACGCGATCCCGGAAGGGCGCGGTCGGCACGGCATGGAAGCCCGACATCGCGGCGGCCAGAATCGATCGCACGTAGTCGCGGGTGTCGGCGGCGCCGGTCGCGACCAGCTCGACCACCGACCGGATCTCCGCCGACCACGCATCGGCCTGCCGCTGTTCAACGTCGCCGTCGTCGAATGCCCTGCGCACCTGCGGGATCGACAGTCCTCCGATCCCGGTGACGTCGACGGCGCCCAGCCGTCGTGCCAGACTCGCCCGCACCTCATCGATCCCCGTAGCGGCCGCGGCAAGAGTGTCCGCGACCGCCGCGGCACGAGCAAGATCGGCCCGGGCCAGGGTCGCACCGCACGCCGCGCGTCGCGCGGCACCGGCACCGCCGCTCCCCGACCACGCGGCCGACAATGCGGCGGCGGCCAGTTCGAACGCCGCCGGCGGTGCCTGCGCCCCGGCGATCCGGGCGCGCAGCAGATCCGAATCCGCCTGCAGCGCAGAGGAGTCGACATCGACGCAATCCTTGAGGTCCCGCGCCAGCGCGTCCACGTCGGCGGTGCGCAGACCCAGCTCCGGCACTGACCGGGCGACGTCCGCGAGATATCCGATGACGGCGGCACCGGTCATGTCGACGACGTCCTGTCGACCGACTCGATCATCGCCAGGTCCGCTCCGAGCGTCTCCGCCAGAGATTCGGCCTCGGCGCGCATGCCATCGAGCATCGCGGCGACGCCATCGAGCGCCTCGCGGTAGCCCGCCGTCTGATCGACGAAGGCGGGGCCGCAGGAGCGGGGCCCGAATCGCGGAGACAGCACGGAGTCGCCATCGATCTGCCGACGCGCATCGGTAAGCGCGGCGACGATCACGTCTACGGCCGGCCTATCGACCGAGAGGAACTCCACACTCCATTGGACGTGCGGCCCCTCGCGACGGTTCCGCGCGATGATGCAGAGTTCCGGCGACGCTGCAGCTGATTGATCCGCTGCACGATGACCGGATCACGGCATCGAGAGAATCAGACCGTCAGATCGCCCGCGACCACGCCGGCGATCCGGCGCGCAACAGAATCGGCGTGATCGGTGGTGCCGGCCTCGACCATTACCCGCACCAGCTGCTCGGTGCCCGACGGGCGCAGCAGCACCCGGCCCCGATCGCCCAGCTCGGCCTCGGCCTCGGCGACCGCTCGCTGCACCTCGGCTGCGGCGGCGACCGCCGTCTTGTCCTTGACCGGCACGTTCAGCAGCACCTGCGGCAGCGCCTGCACGACCGATGCCAGCTCGGCCAGCGGCTTGCTGGTCTGTGCCATCCGCGCCATCAGCGCGAGGCCCGTGAGCACCCCGTCGCCGGTCGTCGCGTAGCGCGGGAACACGACGTGGCCCGACTGCTCGCCGCCCAGACTGTAGCCACCCGACCGCAATTCCTCGAGCACGTAGCGGTCGCCGACGGCGGTGGTGCGCAACGAGATTCCGTTCTCGCGCATGGCGATGTGCAGACCCAGGTTGCTCATCACGGTGGCAACCAGCGTGTCGTCGACCAGTTCGCCGGCATCCTTGGACGCGATCGCCAGGACGGCCATGATGGCGTCGCCGTCGACCACGTGGCCGTCGGCATCCACCGCGAGACAGCGATCCGCGTCGCCGTCATGCGCGAGGCCCAGATCGGCGCCGTGCTCACGCACCGCGGCCTGCACCTGGTTCAGATGCGTTGAGCCGCACCCGTCGTTGATGTTCAGCCCGGTCGGATCGGCATTGATCGCGACCACCGTCGCGCCGGCCGCGCGGTACACCTCGGGGCCCACCGCATGGGCTGCACCGTGGGCGCAATCGACGACCACCGTCAGCGAATCCAGTTGCGCCGGAACGCTGGCCCGCATGTGCGCCAGGTAGCGCGCGCGCCCATCGTCGACGTCATCCACGATGCGGCCGATGGCGGCACCGGTCGGACGCTCATCGGGCGTGCTCATCGCCTGCTCGATCTCGTCCTCGACGGCGTCGGCGAGCTTGTGTCCGCCGGCGGCGAAGAATTTGATTCCGTTGTCCGGCATCGGGTTATGCGATGCCGACAGCATGACGCCGAATGCGGCGTCGTAGTCGGCGGTCAGGAAGGCGACCGCCGGGGTGGGCAGCACGCCCACGCGCAATGCATCGACTCCCGCCGACGCGAGTCCGGCGCAGACCGCGGCTTCGAGCATCTCGCCCGAGGCACGCGGATCGCGCCCGACCACTGCCACGGGGCGAGTGGCCCCGGAAAGATGAGAGGCACCGACGAGTACGCGGGCCGCGGCATTCGCCAAGGCCATTGCCAGTTCTGGTGTCAGATCGGCATTGGCCAGCCCACGCACCCCGTCGGTGCCAAACAGTCGTCCCACTTGAAGAAAGCTCCCCGAAAGGCTCGGTATCAGCGCTTGCTGTACTGCGAAGCCTTACGGGCCTTCTTCAGGCCGTACTTCTTACGCTCGACGGCACGCGGGTCACGGGTGAGGAAGCCGGCCTTCTTCAGGGCCGGACGATCCTCGGGGGTGACCTCGACCAGCGCGCGGGCGATGCCCAGGCGCAGGGCGCCGGCCTGGCCCGACGGTCCGCCGCCGACCAGGGTGGCGTGCACGTCGAACGACTCGACGCGCTCGACGGTGACCAGCGGAGCCTTGATCAGCTGCTGGTGCACCTTGTTCGGGAAGTAGTCCTCGAGGGCGCGGCCGTTGAGCTTGAACTCACCCGAGCCCGGCATCATGCGGACGCGGACGACGGCCTCCTTGCGGCGGCCGACGGTCTGCACGGGGCGATCCAGCTGCACCGGCGGACGCGGGGCCGAAACGGTCTCGGCCACGGTCTCCTCGACGGTGTAATCGTCGGCGCCGACCTCAGCAGTGACCTCGACGGTCTCGTTCACTTCGTTCTCGCTCACTGGGCCACCTGCTTGATCTCAAAGGGAACCGGCTTCTGCGCGGCATGCGGATGATTCGGACCTGCGTATACGTGCAGCTTGCCGATGATCGCGCGACCCAGCTTGGTGTGCGGGATCATGCCCTTGATGGCGTTCTCCACCAGGCGATCGGGGCGACTATCGAGCACCTCGCCGACCGTCCGCGACTTGAGCCCACCCGGGTGCCCGGAGTGGCGGTACAGGAGCTTGCCGTCAAGCTTGTTGCCGCTGATGGCGACCTTGTCGGCGTTGATGATGATGACGTAATCGCCACCATCGACGTTGGGGGTGTACGTCGGCTTGTGCTTGCCGCGGAGCAGCGTTGCTGCCTGCACGGCGAGCCGGCCGAGCACCACGTCGCTGGCATCGATGACATGCCACGTACGCGTGATGTCACCGGCCTTCGGGGTGTAGGTAGGCACAGTCGTTTCCTTGCTGTTGCATTCTGCCGGTCCAGCGCGTGTCTGGGCTGACCCCGGCGACCAGCTGGGACCCGGGACCCGTGTGTGACACACACCAGCGGACAAGAGTACCGGCGAGGCCGCTGGCCAGTCAAAACGCGGGTCCGCCGGGGGCGAAACGCGGCTCCGCCGGGGGTAGAAAGCGCTACGCGGGGCCGATGACCAGCGACTCGACCGCCTGCTCGCATTCGTGGGCGATGTCGGCCGTCGATCCGGCCTGGCAGCCGACCGATACCTGCAGCCGGTCGCCGGTCAGCACGTACCAGTCCACCGGCCGTCCCGACCCGGACAGCTCGCGATATCCGATGACGTCCCGGGCGCCGACCCGCCGATGCTCGCGGAAATCCTGCACGTCGCCGCCGCCCCGCTGGTCGATCCGGGCGCGCAGGCTCGCGGCCACGGTCTGCTGGGTGGCACCGACGCGGATCGCGAACTGCATGACGGTGAGCCGCCGGTCGTCGGCCGGATCGGCGAAGGTCGTGCGCGGCCAGACCGCCGGACTGTCGCCAGTGCGCGGTTCGCGCGTCTGAGTCCAGCCCGCCGGGATGGCGAGCCGTACCCGGCCGATCGCCACCTGCTCGGCCGCGGGCGCCGCCGATGCGTCCGGACGGGCCGGGGCCTCGCCTCGGCGATGATCGACGATCGCCAGCCCGGCCACGAGTACCGCGGCCACGATCGCCGCGGCGGCCAGCGCGGGCACGATGCGCCGGATCCTTCGACGTCCGGCGTGGTCGGCCGTGGGCACCGGCTGGGGTTCCGAGGTGACCGTGCGCCGGTCCGCGCCGAACCGGATCAGCAACCCACGGTCGACCGGGATCACGCGCCCGACCACGGTCTCCTGCTCGACCAGCTCGACGGCCGCACGCACCACCTCCGGGTCGGTCGCGTCCACCAGCACGGCCTCGATGTCATCGGACACCGACGCACCGAGCAGCGACCGCAGCGCCGATGGATCCGACTGACCCGCAAGCGAGTTCACGATCTCCCAGCTGCCGTCGTGGCCGCGGACGGTATGCACGTCCACGCGATCATCGAACGCTTCGACGACCGCATACCGGCCGGCGACGGCACCCAGATGCGACCGGGCGATCGCGATTGCGCGCGGCACCACCTGCACGTCCGAGCCGAGGCGACCGGCCGACTCGTCGATGATGCTGCGGCGCAACGCTCCCCAGCTGCTCGGATAACTCACGACGATGGCATCGGCAGAGCGTGCCGAGCGATTCGGCAGCACGGACCGCAGACGATCGGTGAGGTCGGCCACCACCGATGTCGATGGGGGCGCATCGAGATACGGCCGGTCGATCCGGCCGATCACCGACTCCGATTCACGACGCCCCGCGGGCCCGCGAATCTCGTCGCGCGCCACATCGATGACGAGGACGCGCGCCGCCCCGCCCGCGCTCACTGCGGTGGCAGGTTGGTCACCTGCACCATGTCGGTGCGCCGCGACCGGCTGATCAACTGGCCCCGGCCCGGCGGCAGCGCCTGCATCCGCGTCCTCCCGAAGAGGTAGCCCTCGTCACGATCGCCACTCATCAGGAACGCGTCGCAGGACAGGTCCTTCAGGCGCGCGATGACCGGATCGAACATCGCCCGACCGGCGCCGCCGGAGCGTCGGGCCAGGATCAGATGCAGTCCGATATCGCGGGCCTGCGGCAGTAGATCCACCAACTCGCTCAACGGATTCGCGCGGTCGACGGCGACCATGTCGTAGTCGTCGACCACCACGAACACATCCGGTCCCGACCACCACGACCGCTCGCGCAGCTGCTCGGTGGTGACATCGTCACCGGGCAGCCGCGCCTGCAGGAACCGGCGCAGCTCGGCGACCATGGCCGCGAGCGTCGGCGCCGACGTCGCGTACCCGGCGAGATGATCGGAATCGATGGCGCCCAGCATCGTTCGCCGGTAGTCGACCAGGATGATCCGGGTGTCGTCGGCGCTGCCGTTCTCCACCAGACCGGCGACGATGGAACGCAGCAGCGTGGTCTTGCCATGCTCGACATCGCCGAGGATCACCAGATGCGGCTGCCCGGCGAAGTCCAGAACGACTGGCGCCAAGTCTGATTCGTCGAGACCGATCGCCACGCCGTGCGGCCTCAGTGCGTCCGGTGTCAGCCGGTCCAGCACCGCGGCCCGCGGAATGTCGCCGGCCAGGGTGCGCACCGCGGGCGCCTGCCGTCCCGGATACGCGGCGGCGACCTGTTCGACCGACCGTGCCAGGCCCGCGGCGACGGTCGTGGGGTCGTCATCCTCGTCCAGCCTCGGCAGCGCGACCAGCATGTGCATCTGGTCCGCGGTCAGGCCGCGACCGGGCCGGCCGCGTGGCACCGATTCGGCCGTCCGCCTGTTGATCTCGGAGTCGAGCGCGTCGCCGAGCCGCAGTTCCAATCGGGTCCCGAGGAGATCTTTGATCGCCGGCCGGATCTCCGCCCACCGAGCGGCCGTCACCACCACATGCACGCCATAGGACAGACCCTGCGACACGATCGCGTTCACCTGATCCTCGAGTCCCTCGAACTCGCCGCGGATGGTCGCCAGCCCATCGATCACCAGGAACAGATCTCCGAAGAGGTCCGACCGCTCCGCAGCGGGACCGGTCATCGCCGCTCGATACGCGCGGTAGTGGCGCATCGATTCGATCCCCAGCTCGGCGAATCGTCGCTCCCGGTCCCGGATCAGCCCGGTGACCTCGGCGATGGTGCGCCGCACCACATCGGGCCGATTCCGGGTCGCCACCGAGCCGACATGCGGCAACTCCGCCAGCCCGGCGAGGGCGCCGCCGCCGAAGTCGAGGCAGAAGAACTGGATCTGCTCCGGCGAATGCGTCGCCGCGGCCGCCATGATGATCGTCCGTACCGTCGATGACTTGCCCGACTGCGGGCCGCCGACGATGGCGATGTTCCCGGCGGCCCCCGACACGTCCAGCACCAGCCGATCGCGTCGCTGGTCGTAGGGCCGGTCGACGATCGCGACCGGCAGCTGCAGCGTGCCCGCATCGTGCGGGCCGACCAGGTCTCGCACGGTCGGCGAACTGTCCAATGGCGGCAGCCACACCTCGTGCGCGGCCGGACCCCGGCCCGCCAGCCGCGCGACAACCGTCGCCAGCACCGAGACCTCCGCCGCCTGGACCTCATTCGCCGAATCCGGCTGCGCCCGATCCGCATCCGGCTCATCGACCGGATCGACCGGAACGAACGATGCGGTGAACGGCTTCACCCGACCGGCCCCCGAGCGTCCCGGTGCCCGCGTTCCGTCGGACGAATCCGGGGCCCGGTACGGACCGGACACGTAACAGGTGTTGAACCGCACCGGCTCGGCCGAATCGCACTTCAGGTAGGCCGACCCGGGAACGCTGGGCAGGTGGTACGCATCGGGCACGCCCAGGACCGATCGGGATTCGTTGGCCGAGAATGTCTTCAATCCGATTCGGTACGACAGGTGGCTGTCCAGACCGCGCAGCTTTCCCTCCTCGAGACGCTGCGAGGCCAGCAGCAGGTGCATGTGCAGCGACCGCCCCAGCCGGCCGATCGCCACGAACAGCTCCGCGAAATCCGGCTTCTGCGCCAACAATTCGCTGAACTCGTCGACCACGATGAACAACGCGGGCAGCGGCGCCAATGGCGCGCCCTGCGCCCGCGCCCGTTCATAGTCGCCGACATTCGCATAGTTTCCGGCCGAGCGCAGCAGCTCCTGCCGCCGATTCATCTCCCCGGACAGCGCATCACGCATCCGGTCCACCATCACCAGCTCGTCCTCGAGGTTGGTGATCACCGCCGACACGTGCGGTAACGCGTCCAGCCCCAGAAACGTTGCGCCGCCCTTGAAATCGACGAGCACGAGGTTCAGCGCCTCGGACGAATGCGTGGTCGCCAGCGACAGCACCAGGGTCCGCAGAAATTCGGACTTCCCGGATCCGGTGGCGCCGATGCAGAGCCCATGCGGACCCATGCCGCCCTCGGCCGACTCCTTGAGGTCGATCTCGATCGCTGACCCGGATGCCGAATACCCGACCGGCACCCGCAGCCGTTCCCGCGGGCTGCGCTTGCGCCACAACCGTTCCGGATCGACCTGTGCCGGGTCGGCGACACCGAGCAAGCTGAACAATCCCGGGTCCACCGGCGCCGCATCCTGTTCGAGGTTGATCAGCGTCGCCGCGGTCGCGAGCCGGTATCGGGCCATCGCGCGGGCGAACGCCTCCGCCTCGGCCGCCGACACCTGATCCGGCGTGGCGAACTCCTCGACGCCGTACACGCTCCGCGCGCCCACGGATTGGTCTGCGACCACCAGTTGCAGCCCACGGCGGACCGCGACCCCGTCCGACGGCGCCGACAGGTCGACGATTACCACCGACTCCGTGCCCGCGTCCGCGATCAATCGCTCATCGCCGCCGACATGTCCGTCGTCGATGAATACGACCAGCAGCGCACGACCGGCCACCGGCGGCGCCGTCCGGCTGAAGCGGCCGCGTTCGTTGAGGTCGGATCCCAGGGCCGATTCCAACTCGGCAAGAGAGCGAAAGATCATGCGCGCGGCGCCGATACCGTCAGTGCGCGCCGGATCCGCCACGTGCGGGAGCCATTTCGTCCACGACCACTGGGGAGACTCCGGATCGTCGGTGACGATCGCGATCCGCAGCTGATCCGGGCCGTGAAAGGCGCACAGCTGCACGATCATCGAGCGGGCCAGCCGCCGGGTCGCGGCCGGGTCGCCCTCGACGTTGATGGCCGGGAACCCGCGCAACGAGATCGAGGTCGGCAGCCCGTGCACCACCGAGTGTGTGCGGATGAACCGGCGCATCGCCACCGCCGACACCGGCTCCACATCCTCGAGCGGCGCCGTCTCCGGCGGCAGTAGGCGGCTGGCGAGCCGATGGGACCCGATGCCTACCCGCACATGGCCGAAGTCCGCGTCGGCCGGCCGCCGCTCCCACATCCGCCGACCGCCGACGATCCCCGCGAGGGCCCGCGGATCGGGGTGACTCCATTCCAGCGCGGCACGCTGGGCCGTCCCGGTCTCGCGCACCTCGGCGCGGGTCTGGGTGAGGTAGCGAAGGTAGTCCTTGCGGTCCTCGTTCAGTTCGGCGGCCTTCTTGCCGCCGGTGGCCGCACGGCCGGCGAACATTCCGACCATCGACATCAGCATCATCATCGGGAACATCAGCATGAGCGGATTGGTCAGCAGCTGCCGTCCGCCCGTCGCGATCATCAGCGCGACCATGCCGATCACCGCGACCACCATCACCACCGGCATCAACCGGGCCAGGACGTTCGGCGGGATCACCCGCGGCACCTCCGGCGGTGCCTGGACCGGCACGTCCCCGCCCGGCATCGGCGGCGGCGCGATCCGCGGACGGCGCACGAATCCTTCGGTCGTCGCGAGTGGCACGTGTGTCATCCTGTTCGCTAGGCATGTCCGATTTGCCCTATTATTGCCTGCTGTCGCCGAAGGAGCGCAATGACCATCGCCAAGATGCCGAGCGAGTCCGTCGCCAGTGACGTCGGCGCCGATCGGGAACCCGCCGACGCACTCGTGCCCCGCTTGGCGCGCGTCACGGTGCTGGGCGCGACCCGCCAGGTCGATGTCGGGCTGCCGGCTGATGTGCCGATCTCGGCGATCATGACCGACCTCGTGCAGCTGCTGGAGCCGGCGTCCGGGGACGAGTCCGCGAGCGCACCGCACGAGATACGCGATCGCTGGACCCTCGGCAAGACCGGTCGCCAACCGCTGCCGGCTGGGCACTCCCTCGCCGAAAGCGGTGTGTGCGACGGCGATCTGCTGATGCTCCGCCCGGCCGACGCATCGACGCCGCCGCCGCTCTTCGACGACGTCATCGAGGCGGTCGCCGAGGTGAACGCCGCGCAGCACCGGGCGTGGACCGCCGATACCTCTCGGCTCGCCGGGCAGGTCTTCGGCGTGCTCGCGGCGCTCACCGGCGCAGCGGCACTGGCGCTGTATCGCCTGCACGCGCCGGCGGTCTGGCCCGCCGCGCCGGCGATCGTGGCCGTCATCGCATTGATCACGGCCGCGACGATCGTGGCCCGGCATTTCGATGATCGGGCGACGGGCACCGCGCTGTCGTTGGCCGCCGCCGTCTTCGCGGTGCCCGCGGGCCTCCTGGTCGTCCCCGGATCGTTTGGGGCCGAACATATCCTGCTGGCCGCAGCTTTGACGGCCGCCGTGGCCACGCTGTCGTATCGGCTCACGAACACCGATCCACTGACACACTCGGCGCTGATCACCGCGAGTTCGTTGATTGCGGTCGCCGCACTGATCCAGCTGTTCTGGCAGCCCGATTCGCCGGCGGCGACGGGCCCGCTGCTCGCCCTGACCGGCCTGCTGACGATCGCCGCCGCACCCCGACTGACGGTGCTCCTCGCCGGGTTGCCCACGCCGCCGGTGCCGACCACCGGCGAAGCGCTGGACCCGGCGGACATCGCACCGCGCCCGACCATCGCCGGCGTCGGCGCGGTCGGCGCGATGGTGCTGCCGGCCGCCGACGTCCTCGCCGACCGGGTTCAGCTCGGTCGGCGCTACCTCACCGGGATGATCGTCGGGGCGACCGCGGCCACCACGGTCGGCACCGTCCTGGTGGCGCCGCCCTGGTCGGCGCTGCGCTGGCCCGCAATCCTTTTCGCCGCCGTCATCGCCGCGATCCTGATGCTGCGCAGTCGCACGCACAGCGACCGGGTGCAGGCGGCCGCGGTGATCGCGGGCGGCAGCGCGGCCGCCTGTATCGTGGCGATATCGGTCGCGGCGACCTCGGCGGGATGGGCGCTCGGCGCGGTCACCGCGTCGGTGCTGATGACCGTCGCCGCGTTCATGTGCGGCGTCTGGGCTCCGACCCAGCAGTTCAGTCCGGTGATGCGGCGAGCCTCGGAGATCGCCGAATACGTGTTGATCGCGGCCGTCGTGCCACTGGCGCTCTGGGTGATGGATCTCTACCAGCTCGTCCGGGATCTGTGACGGCCGCTCGAAGGCTCGGTCGCCTCGGCCTCGCGACGCTCGTGGCCTTTGTCGCCGTGGGCGCCGCGCCGGCGCTGGCGGTCGAGCCGCCGATCATCGCGCCCGGAGCCCTGCCGCCCGGTGGCGCGGCCGCACCGCCGGAACCGACGGATCAGAAGCTGTTGTGCGCCAAGCCGACTACCGCGCCCGGCACCGACTATCTCGAACCGAGCCCGGGCCAGGCGATGCTGGAGCTGGCGACCGCGTGGAAGTTCAGCCGCGGCGCCGGACAAACAGTCGCCGTGATCGACACCGGCGTCACCCGTCATCCTCGCCTCCCCCGGGTGCAGCCGGGCGGCGACTACGTCTCCACCGGCGACGGGACGGCCGACTGCGACGGCCACGGCACTCTGGTCGCCGGCATCATCGCGGCACAACCGAGCGCGTCGGACGCGTTTGCGGGCGTCGCCCCGGACGCGTCGATCATCGCGATCCGGCAGACCTCGGCCGCGTTCGAGAAGCGCTCGCCCGCACGCGGATCCGAGTCCGGCGCGATCGGCACCGGCTACGGCTCGGTCCGAACGATGGCGTCGGCGGTGCTGCGCGCGGTCGAACTCGGCGCCACGGTCATCAACATCTCCGAGGTGGCCTGCGCCGCGGCCGGCACCGATCTGCGCGACCAATCCCTCGGTGCCGCAATCAGATACGCCTACGACCACAACGTCGTGGTGGTCGCGGCCGCCGGCAATCTCGGCGCCGACTCCTCCTGCGCCACACAGAACCCGCCCGCGGTCGCCGGCCACGGCTGGGATGCCGTCGCCACGGTCGCGAGCCCGGCGTGGTTCGCTCCGCAGCTGCTGACGGTCGGGGCGGTCGATTCCCGAACCGGCCGCCCGGCCGGATTCAGCCTGCACGGACCGTGGGTGTCGGTGGCGGCCCCGGGGACCGGGATCGTCAGCCTGGACAGCGCGCCCGGGTCCGGCCACCTCGTCAATGCCCAGCCCGGCCGCGACGGGTTGGTGACCATCGACGGCACCAGCTTCGCGGCACCGTACGTCGCCGGCGTGGCTGCGCTGGTCCGGGCGAAGTACCCCTCGCTGACCGCCGCCGAGGTGATCGACCGGATCACCGCCACCGCGCACGCGCCGGGCACCGGACGTGACGATGCGATCGGCTATGGCGTCATCGATGCCGTCGCGGCCCTGACCGACCAGATTCCACGCGAGCACCGATCCGACACCGCAGGCCGGGCGATCGACCCGCCCGCACCGGCGACCGGGAACGGCGGAGTCGCCCGCGTGGTCGCGATATCCGGCGCCGTCGGCTGTCTTCTCGCCGTCGTGGCCGCGGTCGCGATCTCGGCTCCCCGGAACCGGCGGCGGCGCCTGCGGCCCGACGAGTACTGAACCGCGCGGCAATGCGCCCTACTATCGGTCCATGAGCTCCCTGCAGTCCCAGATCATCGCCGAACTCGACGTACAGCCGACCGTCGACCCCGACACCGAGATCCGCCGCCGCGTCGACTTCCTCAAGGACTACCTGCGCGCCACCGGCACCAAGGGCTATGTACTCGGCATCAGCGGCGGACAGGACAGCACGCTGGCCGGCAAGCTCTGCCAGCTCGCCGCCGAGGAACTGCGGGCCGAGGGCGTCGACGCCGCGTTCGTCGCGATGCGACTGCCCTACGGCGCGCAAGCCGACGAACACGACGCGCAGATCGCGCTGCAGTTCATCGCGCCCGACGAGTCGATCGTCGCGAACGTGAAGCCGGGCGCCGACGCCACCGCCGCGGCAGCCGAATCCGCGATCTCCCAGGAGCTCCGCCAGCTCGTGCGCGGGAATGTGAAGGCCCGCGAGCGCATGGTGCTGCAGTACGCAGTGGCCGGGCAACGGTCGCTCCTGGTGGTGGGCACCGACCATGCCGCCGAGGCGGTGTCGGGCTTCTTCACCAAGTACGGCGACGGCGGCGTCGACCTGACCCCGCTCACCGGACTCACCAAACGCCAAGGCGCACAGCTGCTCCGGCATCTGGGCGCACCCGACTCGGTGACCGCCAAGGTGCCGACCGCCGACCTGGAGGACGACCGGCCGGGACTCGCGGACGAGGAGGTCCTCGGGGTCACCTATGCACAGATCGACGACTACCTCGAGGGCAAGTCCGTCGATGCGGCCGCGGCCGAGCGGATCGAGTACCTCTTCGTCACGTCGCGGCACAAGCGGACGGTGCCGGTGACGCCATTCGATTCCTGGTGGCGCGAAGGGGTCAACTCCGAGCCGAATCCAGTCCAGCCGACGCACGGCTGATCTGCGCCAGCTTGTTGAACCGGTTGTTCGCGACGCGCATCAGCACCTCGTAGGGCAGCGCGAACTTGCGCGCCCACCAGTAGCCGAAGCGGATATCGAACGAGGTGTACACCAGATAGTGATTCTTGGTCACGCCCTTGAGGATCGCCTTCGCCGCCTTCTCGGGTGACGCGGCGACGCGCAGGAACTGGCCGGTGGCCTTCTGCACCGCCTTGTTCTCCCGGTCGACCCCATAGATCTCGACCGTCTCGGCCAGCGGTGTCTTGACGGCGCCCGGGCAGACCAGCGAGACACCGATGTTGTGGCGGCGCAGGTCGAACCGCAGCACCTCGGACACGCCGCGGATGCCGAATTTGCTGGCGCTGTAGGCCGCATGCCACGGCAGCGCCAGGAGGCCCGCAGCCGACGAGACGTTGACCAGCTGGCCACCCTCGCCCCGCCTAACCATCTGCGGCACAAAGCTTTCGATGATGTGGATTGGGCCCATCAGGTTGACGTCGACCATCTTCTTCCACACGCGATGCTCGAGGGTCTCGACCGTGCCCCACGCCGAGACGCCGGCGATGTTCATCACCACGTCCATGACGCCGACCTCAGCGTCGACCTGCTGCGAAAACCGCTGCACCCATTCGTAATCCGACACATCGCCGGCCTGATGGAACAGCACGTTGCCACCGGCCGAGGTGATCTCGGCGACCGCGAGGTCGAGCCCGTCGGCCCCGATGTCGGTGAGCACCAGCTGCGCGCCCTGCGCGGCGGCGGCGACCGCGGTGGCCTTGCCGATACCGCTGGCGGCGCCGGTGATCAGCACCTTCTTACCGGCGAACGACTTCACCGGCGGTTCCATCACGAACAGGTCTTTGACTGACATATTCAGTGAGCCTACTCACACGCTGTGCAATAGGCCGTGCCGCGGCTCGGTCAGAACGGCAGTTTGCCGCCATTGAGCTGGTAGACGGCGACCAGCATCACCCGCAGGATCTGCGAGGTCAGGTCCTCGGCCTGCGCGAATCGTTCCGATCCCATGATCTTGTTGATGTCGGGAAGCTTCCCGGCCTGCAGACCCGGAATCGACGTCGGGATCGGCAGATTGGGCGCCTGCGGCGCCGCGGCGGGCTCGCGTCCGGGCACCTCGGTCACCGGCTGCGCGACCTTGTTCGTGGCGAACAGCTGGGTCACCATGCCGATCAGCTCGGACAGGTTCAGGTTGCTCAGTCCTGGGATGCCCGCCTGCTGCTGCGTGGTCGTGGTGCCCGGGGTCGTCGGCGTGGTGCCGGGGGTCGTCGGCGTGGCGCCAGGGCTGGTGGGCGTGGTGCCGGGGGTGGTGGGTGTCGTCGGCGCCGTGTCGGCCGATCCGGTGAGCTTGTTGATGATCGTGCCGACCGGGCCGTTGGTGATCGCGGCCAGCAGCGACGACGAGTCGGTGATCGGCGCGGTCGTGGTCGGCCCCGCGGCCTTGTCGCCGTTCAGGTAGCGGACGATGCCGTTGCTGATCGCCAGGGCGTACTTGACCTGGCCCTCCTTGCTGCCCAACGTCTTCGCCTCGGTCGGGTTCGAGAGGTTGCCCATCTCGATGAAGACATCCGGCACCTTCGTCAGGTTCACGCCCGCGATATCCGAGCGGGTCTGCAGACCGTCGTTCACACCCGCATAGTTCGCCGGGGTGAAGCCGGCGGCCTTGAACGAGTCGCGCATCGCCTGCGACGCCTTCAGGCCACCGGTCGACTGGACCTGATTGACGGTGGCATCCGGGATCGGCAGCTGCGGAATGATCATGTGGAATCCGCGGTGGGTGTTGTCGGCGCCGTTCGCCGTGGAGTCGGCGTGCACGCTGACGGCGACGTCCGCGTGCGCGGCACTCGCCGCCGCGGCCCGCTCGTCGACGCAGCCGCCCCAGCCGGTGTCATTGGGCCGGCTCAGCACGACCTTGGCGCCGATGCCCTCGAGCCCGGTCTTCACCAGCTGTACGACGTCCCAGTTGATGGTGTGCTCGGGAACGCCGTCGACGCTGGTCGCGCCGGTCGTCTGGCAATCCTTCTTGCCGCCGCGGCCGTCGGGAACCTGCTTGTTGAGCGCGTGCCCGTCGGTGCCGCCCTGATGCCCGGGATCCAGGAACACGGTCTTGCCGGCCAGGTTCGCCGGTGCGGCTCCGTTGGGGGCCGGGGCGCTGGTGGTCGGGGCGGCGGGCTTCGGCGCCGGTGTCGGGGCTGCGGTCGCCAGGATCGGCACCGTCACGGCTGCGCTGACGGCGATCGCGATCGCCCCCAGCCCGGTCATCTGCTTGGTCCTCCGGCGCATCATCTTCGGACGCACAGCACTCACCCCTCAAAACACTTTCGTCACATCAGTCACATTTGCAACAGCAGTAACAGTGAATCAGGCATCAGCACGATTGGAAAACCGCAACCAGTCATCTCGGCAAGCTGTTAGGAAGCTGTGACCCGGCAGCGCCCGGATTTTCTGTTGCTGTGGGGCGAGCACAGACAATAATTGCCGTTCGACCGCAGATTCCTGACAGAAAATCGGCCCTCAGCGCCGATAATCCCTCAGCGCCGATAACGCAGGAAGCCCAGCATCCCCTGCTCGTCCGGCGAGTCCCCGGCACCCTGCTGACACGCCGCGAGGCTCGCCCGCACCCCATCGACGTCGATCCCGGCCCCGATCACCACCAGCTGCGTCGACGCCGGCGCATCGCGGCCGGCATCGGCGACCGTGATGTAGCTGCCGACGGTCTGCACCAGGAATCCGTTGCCGTAGCCGGGCACGCCGACGCCGAGGAACCCCTTGACCCGCAGCACGCCCGCCGGCGGTTGTTCCAGCCACGCCGTCAGCCGTCGCGGGTCGAACGGGCGCGGATCGGTGAAATCGACGGATTGGTACTGCGCGTGCATATGGTCGGAGTGGTCGTCGCAATCGTGATGATCCGCGCCGAGCAGCTCGTCGAAGCCCAACTGCTCCCCCACCACCGGCGCGCGTTCGGGAACGTCCACCAGCATCGCCGGGTCGAGGTTGCCGTCGACGCACGCCAACCGCGGCGCCGTCGGATTGGCCTCCGCCGCAAAGTCTTCCGCGGCAGCGCATTGCTCGTCGGTCGCGAGATCGCTCTTGGTGAGCAGGATCAGGTCGGCGTGCCGCAGATGCCGCACGACACCAGGATGGCGCGCCGTCGTGTCGGCGAGCCCGACCATGTCGACCAGGTAGACCAAGCCGCCGTAACGGATTCGCGGACTGTCGGCACTGACGATCATCCGGATCAGTGACGCCGGTTCGGCGATCCCGCTCGCCTCGATCACCACCAGGTCCAGCTCCGCGCCGGATACCAAGGCGGACAACGCATCGGCGAGCTCATCGCCATCGACCGCGCAGCAGATGCAGCCGTTGGACAGACTCACCGACCGGTCGACCTGACCGGCCACCTGCAGCGCGTCGACGTTCACCGCGCCGAAGTCGTTGACCATCACGCCGATTCGCAATCCACGTCGGTTGCGCAGCAGATGGTTGAGCAGCGTCGTCTTGCCCGAGCCGAGATAGCCGGCGAGCACGACGACCGGTACTGACGATGCTGCCATCATGCGGCCGCGCAGTCCGGGCAGATGACGACCAGCTCGCGGCCGTCCGCGTCCGGATAGTTCGCCACATTGCGGGTGGCGCCACCGCAGCGGCTGCACTCCCCGACCACGGTCGCCTCGTCGGAGAAGTCGACGGTCAGCCGCCTGTCGAAGACATACAGCGAACCCTCCCAGAGCCCGCCGTCGCGGAACTGCTCGCCGTAGCGCACGATCCCGCCGTCGAGCTGGTAGACCTCCTCGAATCCGCGGGCGCGCATCAGCGAGCTGAGCACCTCACAGCGCACGCCACCGGTGCAGTAGGTGACCACCGGCCGCTTCTTGAGGTCGTCATAGACGCCGCCGTCGAGCAGGCCGACGAAGTCGCGGGTGGTGGTGACCGGCGGGCGCACCGCCCCCTTGAACCGGCCGATCTCGGACTCGATGGCGTTGCGGCCGTCGAAGAAGACCACGTCGTCACCGCGTTCGGCGACCAGCTCGTTGACCTGCTCCGGTGTCAGGCGTGTACCGCCGCCGACCA
Source organism: Jongsikchunia kroppenstedtii DSM 45133 (assembly GCF_000380485.1). Classification (GTDB taxonomy): domain Bacteria; phylum Actinomycetota; class Actinomycetes; order Mycobacteriales; family Mycobacteriaceae; genus Jongsikchunia; species Jongsikchunia kroppenstedtii. The sequence goes on from NZ_AQYG01000051.1 coordinate 307,304, forward strand.
CCCCGGTCTCGTCGACGACCACCTCGTCCGGCACGCCGAAGGTGACTATCTCGGGACGCACCTTCACGCTCAGCCGCGGGAAGTCGTCGCCCAGCCCGTCGGACCATTTGATGTCGGCGTCGGCGAACGGCTGGTAGGCGCGGGTGCCCTTGACGTAGCGTTTTACCGAGTCGATGTCGCCGCCGACGGTGGCGTTGATGCCGTGGCCGGAAATCAGGATGCGACCGCGCAGGCTGTTCGCCTCGCAGAGGGTGTGCTGCCACAGGCGGATGGCCTCGGGATCCGGCAGCGGAGTGAACACGTAAAACAGAACGATCTTGGGCACCACGGTGACCAGGGTAGAGAGCGGGTCGAACGGCGATGACAGGGCTGGCGATCAGATGGCTGCGACGGCCGCTCCGCGGTGCCGCGCTGGCGGCCGCCGGCATCGCGATCGCCACGACGATCACCGCCTGCGGCGGGTCGGATTCGGGCAGCGCGAATCTGTCCGAGCTGCCGCCGACCAACGAGCTCTCGACCGAGCAGCCGACACCGCCCACGACGACCACCCGGGACCAGTCGACGACGACGTCGCGCACCGACAGCGGCGGCGGCCCGACCATCCTGGAGTCGATCCGGTCGGCGAGTGATGTCGACAGCAGCCAATACCATTCGGGTGCAACAGGTCCCGATGCCACGATGCAGACCACGGCCCAATTCCATTTCGCCACGCCCAGCCTGGACGCGTCGTGCTCCTCGGTCAATGCCGACACCCCGACACTGATCTGCGTCGGCAACAGCGACGACGCCGGCGCGCGGTCGCCCGGTGGCACCGGCTGCCCGGTGGGCGCGGGCCACATTGTGGTGCTGACCACCTCCGGGGCTCAGCAGGGCGAATGCACCGACGCGGCGAAGGTGCTGACGCGCAGCCAGATCCTGCCGTACGGAAACTCCCTGTCATTCGGCGACTTCATCTGCGCCGCAGAGGTATCCGGCCTGTTCTGCCTGAATAACACGGCGAACAGCGGTTTCGAGATGTCCGACGGCAGCTACCGTTCGGTCCAGGGTTCGCAGCAGATGCCCGATGCCGACGTGCCGGAATCCACCGGCGGGAACTGAGCGCGCCGCACAACGAGAACTGGGCGCACCGCACCAATGCGATCGCGCCGCGCGATTTGGTCGCCTGTTCGCCGATGGTGTACTTTCGATCGAGCAATCACGGGGCTATGGCGCAGCTGGTAGCGCACCACACTGGCAGTGTGGGGGTCAGGGGTTCGAGTCCCCTTAGCTCCACCGAAAACCCGCTTCGACACAGGTCGGAGCGGGTTTTTTATCTTCCGGCGGCGGCGATCCGATCACCTGCCGCGGCGGCCTGTCCGTTTCCCTGCGTCCGGGCTTCGCCGTCACCTGCGCGCGGCGTCGTGCGCCGAGCGGCTGATGGTCTCCAGGACCAGCTGGAAGGTCGGCGCGGACGGGTCGACGATCGACGGATGATCTGCGCCCGCCACCAGCACGAAACGCGCATCGTCGCCGGCTGCCGTCGCGGCCTTCACATAGTTCTGCGACAGCACCGGGGGCACCACCGTGTCGCGCGAGCCGGCCATCGCGATCACCGGCATACTCCGGTCGATGTTCTGGATCGGGTCGACCGACGCATACCGATCGGGTACCTGCTGCGGGGTGCCGCCCAGCGCCCCGACGATGCGGTCGTCCCCCATCACCACCGCCTGTCGCATGTCCAGCGGGCCCGCCAGCGAGATCGCCGACGACGGATCGAACTTCGGATCGGCGCCGACTTCGTTGGCGTGCAGCCGGTCTCGGGTCCCGGCCCACATCGCCAGCTGGCCGCCCGCCGAATGCCCGACCACCACCGCATGCCGAGCGTCGATCGCCGGCACCGCTTCCTCGATCTCGGGCACGAAATCGAGTGCCGCGGCAACGTCTTTGAACGTGGTGGGCCAGCCGCCGCCGGAGCCGACACGGCGATATTCGATGTTGAGCACCGCCAGCCCACGCTCGGCGAGCCGCCGCGCGAAAGTCACGAAACTGTCCGCCCCGATCTGCGCCTGCCAGGCACCGCCGTGCACCAGGATCACCAGCGGCACCGACTGATCGGGCAGCTCCCCCTTGGGTAGGAACAGGTCGGCCCAGTTCTGTTTGTCGTCCCGGCTGCCGGTCGTCGTCGGATACAGATAGCGCACCGCATCGACATTCGACGAGGCGACGACTTTCGCGAAATCGCCTGCCGCACCGCCGGCGTCGGCCGGTCGCACGGTCGAGCCACCGGACCCGCCGCAGCTCGCCAGCCCCGCACAGACCGCGCCGACCACCAGCAGCCGTATCCCCGCGCGGCGTATACGCCGCATCAGCTCGTCGCCCCGTTGACGGTGGACGTGGTGATCAATCCGTCCTGCACGCCCCACTTCTCGGCGATCCTCTTGAGTTCTCCCGAGTCGATGAGGCGCTGAATCGATTCCCGCAAAAACGGCCCCAGTGGTGACCCCTTGGCGACGGGGAATCCATACGGCTCGGTGTCGAATGCGCGGCCGGCCACGGCGAGCCGGCCGGCGGACTGCTTGACGGCGTAGAGGATCACGGGCGAATCCGCCGACACCGCATCCACCTCGCCACGTTGCAGCGCCGCCTCGGCGTCGGTCTCGATATCGATGGGCACCACGACGATCGGCGCCTGACCGGCGATCCGGCAGGCCTCGCTCTTGGCCGGCAGCTCCGTAACCGCCTGCACCGTACCGGTTTCGGCGGCGACCCGGTTGCCGCAGGCATTGTCCGGATCGACATGGGCGCCGGCCCGCTGCGCCCACATCGTCCCCGCGCTGTAGTAGGTGACCATATCCACCTGCTGTTCACGGGCTTTCGTGTCGAACAGCGATCGCATCACAATGTCGAACCGGCCATCCGCGACACTGGGCAACAGGTCCGCGAAGGGTGCCTGACGGTAATCGACCCGCAGCCCGAGGTCCTTCGCGATCGCGTTGACCACGTCCACGTCGAATCCGACGAGTCCGCCTCGGGGGTCGAGGAATTCGTTGGGCGCATAAGGGGTGTTCGTGCCGACGATCAGGGTGTGCGTCTGTCCGACGCGCCCCGGCAGCGGCCGCGCCGTCGTCACCCCGGTCGGCGACGTCGACGAACTCGATGCCGCGGTCGGCGTCGATGACCCGCCGCAGCCCGCGACGACCAGGCCGACGGCCATCGCGACGGACACTCCGATGACGGTTCGCCGCTTCCGCGATCGGGCCACGCGCACCCCCTTCAACCACGGTCATCGTAGTCATCCGAGGCGCACCGCTATCGTCGAATGATGAGCCGCATCGACTTCGATCCCGCAGAGATCGGGCACGGTCAGTTCTATTCGCTGTTGACCTCGGTGGTCGTTCCTCGACCGATCGCCTGGGTCTCGACGCGGTCGGCTGACGGAACCGACAACCTGGCGCCGCATTCCTTCTTCACGGTGTCGTCCTGCGATCCGCCGATCGTGCAGTTCACCTCGATCGGACACAAGGATTCGCTGCGCAATGTCCAGGCCACCGGCGAGTTCGTCGTGTCCCTCGCGCCCGCGCCGCTGAAGACCGAGGTGAACGCGACGGGCACCGATTTCCCTTCGGACATCAGCGAATTCGATGCCGTCGGGCTGGAGCGCGAACCCAGCTTGCGGGTCGGTCCGCCACGGGTGGCCGCGTCGCCGGTCGCGCTCGAGTGCACGCTGCAGACCATCGTCTCGTTCGGCCGGGACACGGTCGTGATGGGACGCGTCGTACACGCCGTCGTGTCGGAAACGGCACTGCGCGACGGACGTCCGGCCATCGACCTGCTCAAGCCGATCTCGCGCCTCGGCGCCAACGAGTGGGGGCATCTGGGCGAGATCGAGAAGATCAATCGAATCGCGTATCGGGATTGGCCTGGCGCCTCCCCCGAATGACCTGGGTCAGCTGGAGCCCAGCGATCCGAAATTCACGATTCCCAGGTGCAGCGAACCGGTGTTGGTGTTGCACCCGGTGACGACGACCGATTTCGCCGGCACCCGGTCGGCGGTCTGCGGACCGTTGTTGATTCGGAACCACACGGTGTAGGTGCCGTTGGCCGACGGCGCCGGCGGAGCCGGGTTCGTGGCGGTGGAGACATCGATGGTCGCCGTCGACACGAACCCGTCGGGCTGTGCGTCGGACTTGTAGGGCACCCCGCTGCCCCAGGACGGCACCCCGGGCCCGAGCTCGGAATGCAGCGGCGGATCGCCGATCCACCGCGCGAACGGCCAGTTCGTCCCGGTGCTGGGGACCGTCCGCCAGGGCGGGGTGAAACTCGCCGGGTCCGATCCGTTTGCGGGCGCCGGGCCCTCCTGGTCGAACCACCAATCGGGTTGGTAGTACGGGGCATTCGTGTAGTTGGTCAGCGTGAACTGAACCTTGCAGTGGCCGAGCGCGCTCGCCTCCAGGGCCGTGCCCTTCGTCTGCGCACCCGCGACACCGGCACCGGTCATGATCCCGGCCGCGACAGTCGCGGCCGCCACCCCGACTCCCACTGCTCTCACCGTCATTGCGGTCATGGGTCCTCCTGCGTTTTCCGGGCGGGCGAGGTACGCGCCGCTACGAACGGTACAAGAGCATTCCGCCCAGATGGCGCGTTCGCGACAAAGCGAGTGGAACCGCTGCGGCGGTTGTCCGCAATAATTCAGGGCTATGGCACGCGGGTGGACATCGCAGCAGGTGCGGCCATTGATGCGGCGACTGCAGACCGCACTGCGCACCCGCTGGTTGGTCGGCGTCCGCGCCGCGGTCACGCTCGGCCTGCCGCTGCTGATCGGAGTCGCCGTCGGCCACGCCTCGTACGGCGCGATCGCGTCGATGGGCGCCCTCGCCGGATTCTCCGTCGGCACCTCCCCGTGGGCGTACCGAGCGAAAGTAATTCCGACGGTGGGTGCCGCGACGATGGTGATCGTGCCCGTCAGCGGGCTGCTGTCGGATATCGCCTGGCTCGCGATCATCTGGGTCGGGTTCGTGGCGGTCGTGGCCAGCTATGTCTGTCTGGCCGCGCACATGGGACCGCCGCGGGAGTACCTGATCGTGCTGACCGCCTTGGCCGGCACCGGAATCCCGGTCGACCTGGACGGCGCCCTCCGCGAGGTCTGGCTGGTCGCCGCGGGCGCGGCAACCGCGTGGTTGGTCGCGCTCGTCTTCACCCTCATCGATCCCGCGCCGTCCCCGGCCCGGCAGGCGGTCGACCAGGCGCAGGCGGCGGTCGCCGGGATCCTCCGCGCCGCCGGCACCGACGATGCGGCCCGCGCGCGACAGTCGGCGGTATCCGCCGTGCACGCGGCCCGGGTCGCGCTGCGTCAGACCGGCAGCCGCGAGGCCGCCGATCTCGCCGGTCGTCAGGCCGCCATCGAGGTGCTGCTCGCGACGACGCTGTCGATCTCCATCGAAAGCACCGAGCCGCTCGACCCGGCGGCGGCGAACGCGGTGCTGGCGAGTCCCGACGAACCCGCCGACACCGCCGGACTGCCCGCCCCGCTGACGACCGCCCTCGCCACCGCCCGGACGCTGAACAGGGGCTACGACGCCGAACCCGGGCCGCCCGCAACCGGTCTCGGACGACTGCTCGATGGCCTCGGTTCCCGCGACGTCGTGTTGCCGACCGCACTCCGGATCGGCGTCTCGGTGGCGATCGGCACCGCGGTCGGCCGGCTGCTCGGTCTCGAGCACTCCTACTGGGTCGGGCTGACCTGCGCCGCCGCCCTGCAGGCGAACAACGTCACGATGCTCTTCCGGCGTTCGATGCATCGCTTCGTCGGCACCGTCACCGGTGTCGGGCTGGCCGGCGCGGTGTTCGCGTTCAGCCCGACCGCCGCCGCGGTCGCGGTGGCGGCGACGATCGCGCAGCTGATCGCCGAGATCGTCATCGTCGCGAACTACGCGGTCGCGGTCACGTTCATCACCGTCATCGCATTGTCCGTCTACGACCTCGCCGCCCCGCACGCGCAGATCGGGTCGACCATCGATGCCCGGCTGCTCGACACCGTGATCGGCGCCGCCCTCGTCGTGATCCTTCGGATGCTGTTGTGGCCCAAGACGAACTCGACGCGGCTCCCCGCCGCTCGCGCCGACACCGTGCGATCGATCGCCGACGTGCTGCGCATCCGCTGGACCAGCGGCGACGACAACACTCATCGGGCACCCGGACTCGTGGCGGCCCAGCATCATCTGCAGGAGCGCCTGCTGTCGCTACGCACTCTCGCCGACGACGCGACCGCCGACCGGCTGCTCACCGCCGGGTCCCGACACGATCGGGCGGTGACCCTGGCGGTCGAAGACCTCGCCGATCTCGCGCTCAGCATCCCGACGGAGCGGCCGCTCCCGGCGGCCGACCAGGTGCACGCGCAGCTCGCCCAACTGAACTCGATCGCCGCGGCGCTGGAGGGACAGTCCGAACCACCCGGGCCGCCGAACTATCGGCTCGACGGCTTTCCGCGCACCCTGGCCGCCACCCGGGTCCTCAGTTCGGCGCTCGACGTGTCGTGATTGCCGGCACCGGCATCAGCGGTCGTCGGCGCGCCCCACGAACGGGAACAGTTGCCGCTCATCGGGTTCGACCGGCCCGTCGGTGACCTCCCAGCGCACGGCCGAGACCGCCGGCTCCATCGACAGCCGGCTGACCGCGGATTCCAGGAGCGAATCGTCCCGTTCGGCGGCGAGGAGCTTGGCCACGACCCGAACGCGGCCGTCATCAAGGTCGAAGGAACGCACCGACCGGAGCGCGAACTCGGGCCGGCTCACCGATTGCACCGTCAGCGCGCGTACGTGGGCTTCGGAGCTGTCGGCGGCCGTGACCTCGAACGCGTATTCGGCGGGCGGCTGCTCGCGACCCGCGGTGGACGGTTGATGATCCAGGAGTCGCGCGACGGGCCGGAGCACCAGGTTGGCGAGAACGATGGCGGCGGTGCCGAATACCGCGACCCAGTACATTCCTGCGCCGGACAGCGCGCCGACCGCGGCCGTCGCCCACAGCGTGGCGGCGGTGTTCAGTCCGGTGATGGACGCCCCCTGCTTCATGATCACGCCGGCGCCGAGGAAGCCGATGCCGGAAACTATCTGCGCCGCAACCCGAGTCGGGTCGGCATCATGACCGTGGATCGCGTCGGCGCCGACGATGACGAACAGTGCCGCGCCGACACTCACGAGCGCATTGGTGCGCAGTCCGGCCATCCGCGCGCGCCACTGCCGCTCGATGCCGATCACGGCACCGAGCCCGAGACCGACGGCCACCCGCGCGATGATCTCCCAGTTGTTCATATCGAAGTTCCGTTCTGCCACACGGCATCAGAGGGTGCATCAGGACATTGCCCCGGTCCTCAGGAAATTGCTTGAGCCACCTTGATTCCCACCATGACCACGGCGACGAGCAGGTAGCCGCGCAGCGCGATCATGCCGGCCGTGCGCAGGGGTGACCAGGCCGGCCGCTCGAGCGTGTCCAGCGCAGGCGTGCGCCAGGTGGCGCGTTCCTGCTCCAGCACTCGGCGATGATCTCGTCCATGCCGCGCCGACAATTCGATGTCGGCCAGTTGGTGCGGGTCGAGCCCACCCAGATCGCGGGCCGCGCCCACCGCATCATGTTCGGCCCGGCGCCGATCCGTCCGGCGCCCGGCGAACACGATCGCCGCACCGCCGGCGACTCCCACCGCTGCCCCGCCGACGAAGAACCACTCCAATTGCCGAGTGGTCACGTCGGGAAAGAGGGTGGCGACGGTCAGCGTCAACGACAGGAGGACCAGCGCCCACACGATCACTCCCGTGATGAGGTTCTGCACCCGCGAATTGACCCACGGCCCCAGCACCTGCCGGTCGTTGCAGAGCAGGGCGAGGAATACCGTGGCCGACGGCAGCAGCACGCCGGCCAGCGCCTGCACGGCCTGCGTCAGCAGCCCGAGCACATGGTCCGGGCTGAATGCGACCGCCGCCGAGATCCCCAGCAGCACGGCGTAGCCGACATAGAACAGCGGTGCCTGACCGACGCGCCAGTGCAGCGAATGCCGGCGGCCGAGGGTGTCGCCGACGGCGTACGAGGTGGCCAGTGCCACCGCGTTCGCCCCGATCAACGACGCGTCGAGAAGCAGGATCGCGAACAGCGCACCGGCTCCCTGCCCTGCATGCTCGGACAGCAGATGCGCTACCCGGCCGGCGTCGGTGAAGTCGCCGCCGGCGCCCCGCGGCAGTCCGAATGCGGCCGCGGCCATGATCGCGATCGCGCCGGCCATCACCACCACGATCCCCACGCAGAGGTCGATACGTTCGTACTTGATCCACTGCGGCGTCAGCCGCTTGTCGACGACGTTCGACTGCTGGAAGAACAGCTGCCAGGGAGCCACGGTCGTGCCGACGATCGCCACGATCAGGAGCAGCAGCTCGGTGTTGAGCCCGCCGGGGAACGACGGCACCAGACCGCTCGCGGCGTCGTGCACCGATGGATGCACCATGAACGCCAGCGGGAACATCACGATGTTGACGGCGATGAGCCCGAACAGGAAACGCTCCCAGCGCCGGAACGAGCCGCCGGCGACGACGGCGAACAGCAGCACCGCGGCCAACGGGATCGAGATCGCCCGCGGGACACCGAAATAGCTGAGGGCCAGCGACACCCCGATGAATTCCGTGACGATCGTCAGCGCGTTGACGATCAGCAGATCGCCGACGCTGAACGCGCCCCAGAACTTGCCGAACCGGCTGAAGATCAGCTTCGCGTGGCCCACGCCGGTGACGGCGCCGAGCCGCACCACCATCTCCTGGTTCACGTAGAGCACGGGGATCAGCAGCACCAGCGTCCACAGCAGCGCCATGCCGTAGTTCTGGCCGGCCTGCGCGTACGTCGCGACACCGCCGGCATCGTTGTCCCCGACCATGACGATGAGCCCGGGGCCGATCACCACCAGCAGCATGCGGAGCCGCTGCCAGGGCGACCGACCGGTGGTGGTCTCGCCGACCCGGATGGTGCCGAGGGCGCCCTCGATGTCACCGACGTGCGCGACATCCAGCACCGCGCCGGGCGCCTGATTCTTACGGGGATCGCTCTTGAAACGGGCCATCGAATTAGTCCTCTGAATAGCTGGCGAATGTCCGCCATTCGCGTGATAAAGGCATGCCGAATTACCGCTCGCCGAGATAGTCAGACGACGTGCGGAATGGAATTTTTCGGCATTGTTCGGTCCCGCCGAAAACGACGGGATTGAACGGCCGAAATTATGGGTTGAAAATCATGGGTTGATCAGTACCACCGGGTGCGGACATTGTGTGCGAATACGAACATGACGAATTCCCCTTTCGGGTGCTGCCGGTCCGCTGGCGGCCGACGGCAGCCGCTGGGGCGCTAAGCACTCCGACGGCGCTGTTCAGCAGCGCGAGGAACCGGGAACGACTGGTAGATCACCTGGCCGGGCAATCGACCCGGACTGGAATACGGACTGTCACCGGATGGCATTGGCGTCCCCACCTCCTCTCTGCCGAAGCACTCGTCGTCGAGACACGTCTCGATAGCCGCCAGGACCGGCGCGACAAGAGAGGGAGCCGCACCGACGCGTGCGCGGTGCGAATGGCGTACCCCTCTCGTCAGGGCTTCGGCACTGCATGACGTGATCCCATTCGGGAAGCCACTTCGGATCACCCCTTAATCCGGAGAGATCTGTCCTAACCCTGGGCGTCTCTCGACGTCGTCGGATCAGTGGCCTGTATTCATGCAGGAGCCTCACCTAGCGAGGTACTGACAACGACAAGTATGTACCTGCGCACAAACACTGTCAACTCGGCGGTTTTCGTGTGCAGAATTCAGGAATTCAGTTGGTCGCGCAATTGAAATTTGAGAACTTTGCCCGATGCGTTACGCGGCAACGCCTCGACGAATTCCAGTCGCAACGGCAACTTGTATCCGGCCAGCCGATCGCGGGCGAACTCGCGGAGATCATCGAGAGTCAGCGCCGCACCGGGCGCCAATGCCACCACCGCCGTCACCGCCTCGCCCCACTTGTCATCCGGCAGGCCCAGCACGGCGACCTCCGCGATCGCCGGGTGGCTGTAGAGCACGCTCTCCACCTCTGCCGGATAGACGTTCTCACCGCCGGTGATGACCATGTCTTTGACCCGGTCGACGACATAGACGTAGCCGTCATCATCCATCTGCCCGACGTCACCGGTGTGGAACCAGCCGTCGGCATCGATCGCCGCGGCCGTCGCGGAATCGTTCTGCCAGTAGCCGGCCATCACCTGCGGCCCGCGCACACAGACCTCGCCACGGCCGCCCGGACCGACCTGCTCTCCGGACGCGTCCATGAGGCACACATCCGACAGCGGCAGCACGTGATGTCCGGCCGCACCGATCCGGTCGGCCGACTCGTCGATTCCCATCACCAGCGCCAGCGGAGCCGTCTCCGTCAACCCGTACCCCTGCGCGAATACCACGCCGCGTTCGCCGTACCGACGCATCAGCGGCTCCGGCACCGGCGCGCCGCCACAGATCAAGAACCGCAGACTCGACATGTCGGCATCGTCGAACCCCGGCGTCTGCGCCATGAACAAGAACATCGCGGGCACGCCGAACATCGTGGTGATGCGGTCCTCGGCGATGTGCCGCAGGGCCTGCTGCGGATCGAATGCCGGCATCAGCACGACGTGACCGCCCTTCTGCAGCGTGACCAGTGTGGTGACGTTGAGCCCGCCGATATGAAAGAGCGGCGCACAGACGAGCGATACGTCGGTCGACTGGGTGTCGAAGCTGAGGAGCGAATTGACGTTGTTCCAGAAGAGGTTTCCGTGCGTGAGCATGGCGCCCTTCGGCCGCCCGGTGGTACCCGAGGTGTACATGATGACCGCGACGTCCTCAGCGCCCGGATGACGCGGCCGGGCGATCGGCTGAGCCGCCGCGAGCACCTCGTCGTAGCTCTCCCAGTCATCGACCCGATCGAGCGCGATGAACCGCGACACCTCGATCTGGCCACGAACCGAGTCGATCGTCGCGGCGAGCGCGGCATCGGCGATCAACGTCCCGGCGCCGGCGTCGCCGATGATGTAGGCGAGTTCCGCGGCCGACAGCCGGAAGTTCAGCGGCACGAAGATCGCGCCGACCCGACTGCACGCGAACAAGGTGATCAAGAACGCCGGATGGTTCGCCCCGGCGTAGCCGACCCGATCACCCGGACGAACTCCACCCGCTTCCAAGGCCGCGGCCAACCGGTCGATCTCGTCGGCGAATTCGCCGAACGTGCGCGTGCGCCCCGCAAAGGTCAGCGCCGGTCGGTGCGGGTTGATCGCGGCCCGTCGAACGATCCACGAACCGAGGTCGATCGGCGGCTGAACTGTCGGCATCGTCAGGGCTCCCGATTGTGTGGCGTCCTCGAACCCACCGCGAGCGGATGGACGACGAGGCACAGGTGTGGTCGCACGATAACCGCCGCGAGCACGCGACGTGCCCCGATTACCCGTCCCGCTGGGCGGACCATTGCCCTTCCCGCCCTCTCCGACATTCCTAGGTTGGGATCAGATCGCCGTAACCCGACGTGAATTCAGTTCGCCACGAAAGGACTTCATCCATGGCCACATCCGTCGACCACACCCCCGTCGACATCGTCGACATCGCGAACTTCGATCACGAGGCCGATGTGCTGGTGGTCGGATACGGCTGCGCCGGAGCGGCCGCCGCGTTGTCGGCCACTGCTTCCGGAGCCGAGACGATCCTGCTCGAAAAGCTCACCGGCGGAGGCGGTTCGGCGGCGCTGTCCGGCGGCGAGATCTGTCTGGGCGGCGGCACCCCGATCCAGCAGGCGTGCGGATTCAAGGACACCCCGGAGGCCATGGAGAAATTCCTGAACGCGGCGCTGGGTCCCGACGCGGACGCCGACAAGATCCACGCGTACAGCCACGGCAGCGTCGACCACTACCGGTGGCTGGTCGATCACGGCGTGCCGTTCAAGGAGTCGATCTGGGAATCGCCCACGTGGGTTCCGCCGACCGACGACGGCCTGATGTGGATGGGCGAGGGCGCCTACCCGTTCGCCGGCATCGCCGCGCCGGCCCCTCGCGGGCACCGGGTCACCTCGCCCGGGTTCGGCGGCAAGGTGCTGATGGACGTGCTCACCCAGGCCGTCGCGGCCACCTCGATCTCGGTGCACACCGACACCGGCGCGCTGCGGCTGATCACCGACGGCGATCGGGTGGTCGGACTCGTGGCCCGGCATTTCGCGAAGACCGTCACCTACCGAGCACGGAAGGGCATCGTCATCACGACCGGCGGGTTCGCCGACAACAAGGACATGGTCAAGCAGCACGCGCCGCAGCTGGTCGGGCTCGGCGTCACCAGTGATGGTGGCGACGACGGCAGCGGCATTCTGATGTCGCAGGCGGTACGGGCCGCCGTGCGGCACATGTCGGCCGGCCAGGTCGGCATCGCGCTGATCCCCGGAATGATGGTGCGCGGCATGATCGTCAACAACGTCGGGCAACGCTTCATCAACGAGGACGTCTACCCCGGCCTGGTCGGTCAGGCCGCGCTGTACAAACACGACCTCAAGGTGTGGGTGATCCTCGACGAACGCGCCTACGAGGCGGTCCCCGAGGCCGAAAGGTGGGGTGTCACTCCGCATTTCGTGGCGGAGACGGTGGCCGAACTGGAGGCCGAGCTCGGCATGCCCGACGGCGCCCTGCAGACCACCGTCAGTGAATACAACCGGCACGCCGCAGCGGGCGATGATCCGTACTTCCACAAGGCCGCCCGGTGGCTGCGTCCGCTCGAGGCCCCGTTCGCGGCGATCGACGTGTCGCGCGGCATGGCACCGCCCGAGTACGGCGACGCGACCGGCGGCGCCGCAGAGGTCTTCACGATCGGCGGCCTGCACACCACGGTCGACGGCGCCGTGCTCGATATCGACGGCCGGCCCATCGCCGGACTGTTCGCCGCCGGCCGGGCCACCTCGGGCCTGCACTCATGGGGCTACATCAGCGGTACGTCGCTCGGCGACGGCACCTTCTTCGGCCGCAAAGCCGGAGCCGCCGCGGCAGCGGGCTGATCGCCCGCCGACGCGGCGGCTCCGGTGCTCGGGTCTTGACCGACCTACTTGGTCAGCTCGGACAGCCAGTTCGGGTCGGACTGGTACTTGGTGTAGACCTTGCCCTGATAGACGACCGACGGGGTGCTGACGTTCGACGCCCCGAGGAGATCGCTCATCTGCTTGAGCGAGTTGCTCGCCAGCGTCATCGCGTCGGCGACGTTGCCGGAATCGAGCTGCTGCGTCGCGATCGTCTGCTGGGTGGCCGGGCTGGCGCCGACGCTCGCCGCGATCTGCGCCAACTGCTCGTTGGACAGGCCGTCGGCATTCGTCTCCGGCGGCTGCTGGTCGTACAGCTTGGTGTGGAAATTCAGGTACAGGTCGAGATTGTTCTCGGCGGCGACGGCCTTCGCGGCGCCCGCGGCGCGCGACGAGTACTTTCCGGACCGGTCCAGGAAGTTCACCATGTGATACCGAACGCTCAGCTTGCCGTCGTTGATCGCCTGCACGATCTGCTCGCCGTACTGCTTCTCGAACGACTGGCAGGCGGGGCACTGGAAGTCCTCGAACAGATCCAGCGTGGCCGCGGGGGTCGCCCCCGGCTTGACGGCCGTGTACAGGGTGGTCTGGGCGAGCTGGTCTTGCGGCAGCGACTTGCCGGACTTGTCCTTGTCACTCGCGACGATGCCGATCGCGATGACCGCGATCACCACGACGATCGCCAACCCGGCGAGCACGTACGTGACGACACTCGACGTCTGACGGGGGTTCTTCGCCCCCGCGCGCACCGGTTTGACCTTCTTGGGCACCTTGTTGTTGCTCACCGAACTCCCTCCACCGCGATGGATCTCGCGGCGTGCGTGTCGCCGCATGAATCTGTCGATCAGCCAGAGTACCGATCGCCCGAAATAGCCCGACGATTCCCGCCGTCGGCCCTGCGTGACGCGACCCGGTCGGACCTGCGTCCTACCATGAACCGGTGACCGCCTCCGATGCTCAGCCGCATCCCACCGACCGCGGTGAGGATGAGATCGGGCATACCCATGCGGATGTCTCCGGCGGCCGGCTCCGGGCGGCGACCTTCGGCGCTATGGACGGGTTGGTCACCAATCTGAGCCTGGTGGCCGGCGTCGGCGGCGCCGGCGCGGACAGCAGGACGATCATCCTCAGCGGTGTCTCCGGACTTGTCGCCGGCGCGTTCTCGATGGCCCTGGGCGAATTCACCTCGGTGACCACCCAGAACGAGCAGGTCGACGCCGAGGTCGCGGTCGAGCGGCGCGAGCAGGTCCTCCACCCGTCCGCCGAACTGAAAGAACTGTCCGAGGCCTTCGTCGAGATGGGCATGTCCGCCGATACGGCCCGACGAGCTGCCAAGGAGATCCACCGCGATCAGGACCGGGCCGTCAACCTGCATATGACCTACGAGCTCGGCCTGGACCCGCAGGACAAGCCGTCACCGATCGTCGCGGCGGTGTCATCGTTCTTCATGTTCTCGATCGGCGCGGTCTTCCCGCTGATCCCCTACCTGCTCAGCTTCGATTCCCTGCTCGCCGGGCTCATCGTCGGCGGGATCGGGTTGATCCTCGCCGGCGGGCTGGCCGCCCGGTTCACCAATCGGCCGGTCTGGCAGGGCGCGCTCCGACAGCTGGTGTTCGGCGTGATCGCGGCGGCGGCCACCTTCCTGGTCGGCTGGTTGATCGGAGTCCCCGCCGGTGGTTGATACCCGCAACTGCACCGACGATCGACAGGGCGCCACCGGAATCACCGCGGTGGTGCTCGTCCTTCCGGGCGGCACAGACTTCAGTTACCAGCCCTTCCGCCGGACGCAGGGCTCGGCGCTGCGGATGTACCCATTCACCTGGTCGCTGCGCGCCGCCACCGTCGGCCGGGCCGTGGTGCGTCAGGTGGAGTACCGCGTCTACGGCTGGAACGGGGGTCAGGCCAGCCCACTGCCGTACGCCCGGGCCGCGCTGGATCGCGCCAAGGCCGATCACCCGGGCGCGGACGTGATCCTCGTCGGGCATTCGATGGGCGGTCGGGTCGCGGCGCACCTCGCCGCCGATCCGGCGGTCAGCGGCGTCCTCGCGTTGGCCCCGTGGTGGCAGTTCGCCGACTGGCGGCACATTCATGACGAGGCACGGGTGCACGCGATCCACGGCACCGCCGACACCCGGACCTACGCGCATCGCACTCAGCGCGGCATCGCCGAACTCCAGGAACGCGGCGTCGCCGCCAGCTACACCGCGATCTCCGGCGGCGGCCACGCCATGCTCGACCACGTCGGCCAATGGCACGGCGACGCAATCCGTTTCGTCCGATCATTGCTGTCCCCCGACACCGCCCCGGGTCGGGCGTCCGAGCGGTGATCATCCACCTGCTCAGCGGCTGGTTCTTCCCGACCGTGCAGGCAATCACCCTGATCGCCCTGGCGTTCGCGATCGGCTGGCGCGATCGGCGATGGCAGACGGTGTGGCTGCCGGCCGCCGCCGCGATCGGCGTCGGCGCGGCGTGGATCACCTACTGGTATCTCGGCTCTCAGCAGATGCTTCCCGACACGGCGCCGCTGATCTTCTGGGTATGGGTGGCGCTGCTCGGTCTCGCCCTGGCAGTTGCGGTCTTCGGCTGGCCGAAGACGCGATGGTGGCGAAAGCTGCTGTCGGTCATCGCGATTCCGCTGACGGTCTTCTGCGTCGCGCTCGCGGCCAATCAGTGGACGGGCTACTACCCCACGATCGACCGCGCCTGGGACGGACTCGTGTCCGAGCCGCTGCCCAACGAGACCGAGGCGGCCCTGCTGGCTCCCCTGCGTGGGACCCCGCAGCCGCAGGGCCGCACGGTCCCGATCAATGTGCCGAATCCCATCAGCCACTTCAAACATCGCGTCGAGTACGTGTATCTGCCGCCGCAGTGGTTCACCGGTCCGACGCCGCCACGGCTGCCGGTGCTCGTGATGATCGGCGGGGTGATCACCGCGACCCAAGATTGGGTGCGCAGCGGCGGTGCGCTCGACACCGTCACCCGATACGCGCGGACGCATCACGGCGAGGCGCCCATCCTGCTGCTGATGGATCCGACCGGCGGCTACAACAACGACACCGAATGCGTCGACGGCCCGCGGGGCATGGTCGACACTCGGCTCACGAAAGAACTTCGGCCCTATGTGGTTTCGACCTTCGGCGCCGACCCCGCGGCCGCGGGATGGGGCGTCGTCGGCTGGTCGATGGGCGGCACCTGCGCCATCGGATTCGTCACCAAGCATCCCGATCTGTTCAGCACCTTCCTGGACATCTCCGGCGACATCGGACCGAATTCCGGGAACAAGCAGAAGACCATCTCCACGCTGTACGGCGGCAACGCGGCGGCGTGGGCCGCCAATGATCCGTCGACGGTGATGGCCGCGCATGGCCCGTATCACGGTGTGGCCGGCTGGTTTCAGACCGAGGGGCACTGGTCGCGACGGCTCGGCGGCTACGACTCGGCACAGATCAGAGCGACCAAACAGCTCTCCACGATCGCCGAACAGAACGGCATCACCACCGTCGTGCGCACCATGAGGGGCACGCACACCTGGCCGTTCGCCGGACGCGCCTTCGCCGACGCGCTCCCGTGGTTGATGCAGCGCCTGCAGTGATCTCGCGACTGATCGCGGACCTCGCCAACCCCGGGTCGCCGGGACTCCGTCAGCGGTATCGTCGCTGGGCATGGGCCTGTTCCGGAAGAAGTTGAAGGACGGTGTGCCCGCCACCGCGCTCGTGGTCGGGGTGTCCGGAGCGCGGCCGCCATGAACAACCCGCAGCCGGACGGCGTGCCACTAGGCTGGCCGGGGTCGGCGAGCCACGTCCGCATGGACATTCCGCCGGATGCGCCGATCGTGGTGATCGGGCAGGCGATGGGCGGTCCGGTGGGCGATCTGTCCGGAAACTAGCCGGTCAGCCCGAGATTCCGGTCAGCCCGGAATCCAGTCGAAGACACTCGGGTTCGGCCCGCGCCGACCGTCCTCGCCACGATCCAGCCCACTGATCGCGGCCATCGACTCGGCATCCAGCTCGAAGTCGAAGATGTCGGCGTTCTCGGCGATTCGCTTCTCGCTCACCGACTTCGGGAAGACGATGTGGCCCAGCTGGATATGCCAGCGCAGCACCACCTGCGCGGTCGTGCGTCCGACCCGGCCGGCGATCTCCGTGATCACCTGGTCGTCGAGCACGGCGCCCTGGGCGATCGGCGACCAGGCCTCGGTGGCGATCGAATGCTCCGTGCCGTAGTCGCGGACCGCCGCGTTGGCGAAGTACGGATGCACCTCGATCTGGTTGACGACCGGCACGAGATCGGTTTCAGCGGCCAGCCGTTCGAGATGGTCGACCTGGAAGTTGGAGACGCCGACCGACTTGACCAGGCCTTCGGACTTGAACTGCGCCAGGGCATTCCACGTTGTCGGGTAGTCACCGCCATACAGGGTCGGCAGCGGCCAGTGGATCAAAAACAGGTCGAGATAGCCGATATCCAGATCGTCGAGCGAGAGCTGGTAGGCCTCGCGCGCCTTGTCAGGCTCATGAAATCCGTTGTTGAGCTTGGTCGTCACGTAGATGTCGTCGCGGGGTACGCCTGACTCGCGGATCGCCTGACCGACTTCTTTCTCGTTGCCGTACATCTCGGCGGTATCGATATGCCGATACCCGAGTTCCAGTGCGGTCAGCACCGCGGCTTTCGTCTCGGCCGGCGGGATCTGAAAGACGCCGAAGCCGAGCTGCGGGATGGAGGTGCCGTCGTTGAGCGAGATATCAGGAATGGAAGTCACTCGGCCAGGGTAGGCGCGATCCGGCGTGCCGTCACGAGCCGAGCCGCGAACGGCTCCTTGGCGATCAGCGTGTGGATCGCGGCGGGCGCGATCTCGACCAGCTCCCAGCCGTTCGCCGCGGTGAACGCCGCGCGAATGTCGTTCTCGCCGATCGGATGCGGCCCGATCGGCCCTCCCAGGTCACTGAAGCACAGGATGTGCGCGACGGCTCCCGGGTCGGTGACCGACGCCAGACTGGCGGCGTAGCGCGGACGTTCGTCGGCGCCGAGGGTGTGCAGCAGTCCGCAGTCCAGGACACTGGCGAAACGCCGGCCGAGCGGAGCGAGGTCGAGGGCGTCGCCGTCGACGAATTCGATTGTCAGGCCCCGATCGGCGGCCACCGCCCGCGCCTTCGCCAGCGCGGTGCCGGCGACGTCCACCCCGACCACGTCGTAGCCGCGAGCGGCCAGCGCCATCGCGTGCTCACCGGTACCGCATCCCGCGTCGAGGACCGGCCCGACGAACGCGCCCGATTCGATGAGCGGCGCCAAAGACGGCTGCGGCGCACCGATCTCCCACGGTGCCGGGCCGTGGCGATACGAGTCGTCCCACGGCGGGTGGACCGCCTGCTCGCCGCCGGTCGGTCGGCGCGTCGCAGCCATCGTACTAATCCTGCGGTTGCTCGCCCGCGTAGCTGCCGAACGACCAGAGGTTGCCCTCCGGGTCCCGAACGGCGAATTCGCGGGAACCGTACTCGGTCTCCTCCAGCGGCCGGATCACCTCGGCACCGGCATCGACGACGCGGGTGTACAGCGCATCCGGGTCGGCCGTGACCACATAGCAGCCGGCCGTACCGGGAGCGAGCGCCCACCCGGTGTCCGGGCGATGGTCGCCGAGCATCACGCCGCCGCTGCCTTCCGGCCAATTCAGCTGTGCGTGAGCGACTTTGCCGGAGTCATCGCGATAGCAGGCGGCCTGTACGAAGCCGAACGTTCGCACGAGATAGTCGATGAGGGCGCTGGCATCGTTTGCGCGCAGCGTGTGAAACAGCGTGGGATTGGTTGTCATCGTTTTCATGCTCTCGATAGTTCACCGTCAACGGCCTCGGCGGCTTGAACGTTTGCGAACTCTCCGTGCAGCCAGCCCTCTTCACGCATCCAAGCGGTCGGAGCAAGGCCGGCGAATCGCCGAAACTCCCTGGTCAGATGCGGCTGATCGGCGTATCCCGCCCGCGCCGCCACATCCGCAAGAAATCCCTGAGCACCGTCCATGATCGATCGGCGGATCAGCGCCGTCGCGCGCTCGAACCGCATCAATTGGGCGACGGTCCTTGGCGAGCAACCGAACTCGGCTCGGAACAGCGTCTGCAGGCGCCGCTCGGAGAAGCCCACCTCCCGAGCCGTCGATGCCACCGACCACCCGCGTTCCAGCAATCGCCAGGCCCGCACGATTTCCGGCCGCGGCAGCAGATCCGGGTTCCACGCCGCGACCAGGTCGGCATGCAGAAGGTCGAAGGACTCGCTCCAGTCGGAGGTTTCGGTCATCCTCTGGTGCAGGCGCGCGGCACGGGAACCGAGCTGATCGAGCCCCGAGAACGTGCTGGAAACGATGTCCGACGTCGGTAGGCCGAACACGGCTCGGCTCGCCAGCGGATGTACCGCCAACTGCACTCCGGCCTGCGCAACCGGCGTCAGCACCGTCGACGCCTCGGTGTGCATCCCACCGAGCACGACCGGGTTCGGCGGCAGCCCATCGGTACACACACCATCGTCGCGACTGACGATGAACACCAGCTTCGACGACGGCAATCCGCGATGCACTCCGCCAGGATCGGGAGCCGACTGGTACCCGACCATCGAGGTGACGCCGGGCGGCAGGCGCCCGGCGACCACCATTCGGTCGACCTCATCCATACGTCCAGGCTAACGCCGGGGCCCGGTGGGGATGTCCGACTTAACGTCTACCGTGGCGATCATGACCACTACCATCGCGATGATCACCGTCGACGCCACCGATGCGCTCTCCCTCGGGCGCTGGTGGGCAACCCAACTCGGCGGCACCATCGTCGCCGAGAACGACGGCTGGTTCGTCGTCGTGCAGCTGCCGTCCGGGCAGGCGCTCGGGTTTCAGAAGGTCGACGATCCAACACCCGGCAAGAACCGCATCCACCTGGATCTGACCACCGACGGAGACCTGGCTGCGCGCGTGCGCGATATGGAAGCCGCCGGGGCGCGCAAGGTCGCCGAACGCGAGATGGGCGACCTCAGTTGGGTGACGCTGGCCGACCCGGCCGGCAACGAGTTCTGCGTCGCGGCCGGACACTGACCTCCGTCAGCTGAACTGCACGGTGGCAGTGCACCGACCGAAGACCCGCTTACCGTTCAGCGACGCACCGAAGACGATGACGCCTTGCTTGGTCTCCGGGTCGAGCGACTTGATCTTGCCGGTGTACTCGACCACCGCCGGTTTGGTGGGCGGCACATACACCGGGCTGGTGAATCGGGCCGACATGTCGTAGACCGCCGCCGGGTCGCCGACGAAGCTGGTGATGTATCCGGCCGCCGTCCCCATGGTCAGCATCGCTTGTGCCACAACAGTTTTCAGACCGGCCTTATCGGCCAGCTCATCGCTGTGATGAATGGGGTTCGGGTCGCCGGAGACGCCGACGTAGTTGATGACATCGCCGCGGGTGAAGGGCACCGATCGGCCGGGCAACTCCTGGCCGACCGTCACCGAGTCGAATGGGACGGCCGATGACGGACGCGGATGGTCGTCGGGAATCTCGGCGGCCTCGCTGCGCACCAGCGGCAGCCGGTGCTTGTCACCGCCGGAGAACATGATGTCGTCGATGATCTTCTCGACCTCGGGCGTCATTGTGTCGCCGTCGACCTGACTCGCGAGCGTGGTGTACGACTCCTGCATGACGCCCTTGTCCAGCTCGCGCACCACCGTCTTGACGGTGAACAGGTCAGCAGCACCGGCAACGGTGCGATAGGAGTCGAGCGATACGTCGCAGATCAGGCGGTCACCGCAGACGACCGGTTTGTGAAAAATGAGCCGCTGATCGACCTGCAACACCCCCTTCTTGAGCATGTTGCCCGGCAGCACTTCCTCAACCAGCTGGAACTGCGCTTTGGCACCCATGATCGCGACGATCGTCAGCGGGGCGAGCAATCCGGAGTACCCGGCGGCGCGCGCGGCCTCGTCCTCCCAGTGCGCCGGGTGGTCGTCATGCAGCGCCCGCGCGAACTCGCGGATCTTCTCGCGGCCCACCTCGTAATAGTCGGGGGTGGTGTACACGTTGCCGACGACCTGCTCGAGCACTTCTGTCGGCGTCAATTCCCCGGTAGTCATAAGGCCCGACGTTAGCGGACGAGGCCGCGGATTCTGTAATCAATGGAGGTACTGGGCGCCCCATATCCGCTCCGGCGCCGTCATCAGGCGGTTTCCGGAGTCATCGACGCCATTCTTCACACCGAATGTGACGGCCTGCATAGGCGCCGTTGACATCGCCGTAACCGTCTCCGACACCATCGGCAACACCCCACGCGTTGCATCGGGGGCGTGAGCGAGGCACGCGGCGACGCCGGGTCTCCGACGCGCGGCGTCGGCGGCGGCCCAGTGGTGGACGCGACCGTGGTGTCGACCGCCTGCGGCTACTGCGGGGTCGGCTGCGGGATGCGGTTGCATATCGACGGCGACACCGTCAGCCGCGCCTCCGGCGACCCCGACCATCCGGCGAACCGCGGCCGGCTGTGCACCAAGGGCAACACCACCGCGGACATGCTGCGGGCCGGCGGGCGCCAGAGCACCGCGCTGGTCCGGCAGCAGCGCGCCGCGCCGGCCGAACCCGCACCTCTCGATGCGGCGATCGACGGTGTCGCCGCCCGGCTCGCCGAAATCCGCGATACGCACGGTCCGGACGCGATCGCCCTCTACGTCTCGGGCCAGATGTCGCTGGAGGCGCAGTATGTGGCGAACAAGCTCGCCAAGGGCTACCTGCGCACGCAATGGATCGAATCGAACTCTCGCCTCTGCATGGCCAGCGCCGGTACCGGCTACAAGCAGTCGCTCGGCGCGGACGGCCCGCCCGGCAGCTATGACGATCTCGACCATGCCGACCTGTTCGTTGTGATCGGTGCCAATATGGCCGACTGCCATCCGATTCTGTTCCTGCGCATGATGGATCGCGTCCGGGACGGCGCCAAGTTGGTCGTCATCGATCCGCGCCGCACGGCAACCGCGGCGAAGGCCGACATCCACCTGGCCGTCCGGCCGGGCACCGATCTGGCGCTGCTGAACGGGCTGCTGCATCTCGTCCGCGAACTCGGCGGCCTCGACGAGGAGTTCATCGCCGCGCACACCGACGGCTGGGACGCGCTGGACGTCCTGCTCGACGACTACCCGCCCGCCCAGGTCGCCGAGCTCACCGGCATCGATGCGGATCAGCTCGTCGAAGTCGCCGAACTCATTGTCGCCAATCGTAATTGGGTGAGCCTGTGGACGATGGGCCTCAACCAGAGCACTCACGGAACCTGGAACACCAACGCCCTGTGCAACCTTCATCTGGCGACCGGGGCCATCTGCCGCCTCGGCGCCGGCCCGTTCTCGCTGACCGGCCAGCCGAACGCGATGGGCGGCCGCGAAATGGGTTACATGGGACCGGGACTGCCCGGTCAACGGTCCGCACTGGATGCGGCCGATCGGGAATTCACCGAGCAGCGGTGGAATCTGGCACCGGGCACGATCCGGTCCGAGGCCGGCTCGGGCACGATCGACATGTACCGGAAGATGGTCGACGGCGAGATCAAGGCTGCGTGGATCATCTGTACCAATCCCGTTGCCTCCGTGGCCAATCGAGCTGCCGTGATCGAGGGATTGCAGCGGGCCGAGCTCGTGGTGGTGCAGGACGCGTTCGCCGAGGTGGAGACCGCGGCCTACGCCGATGTCGTGCTGCCGGCCGCACTGTGGGCCGAGGCCGACGGCGTGATGGTCAACAGCGAACGATCGATGACGCTGTGCCGCCCCGCGATGCGCGCCCCGGGCGACGCCCTCCCCGACTGGGAACTGATCTGTCGGGTGGCCCGCGCGATGGGCTATGCGGAGGGATTCGAGTTCGCCTCCGCCGCCGAGATCTTCGATGAGATCGCGACCTTCCACAATCCACGGACCGGCTGGGATCTGCGCGGGGTGGACCATGCCCGGTTGCGCGGCGGACCGGTGCAGTGGCCGACGGCACCGGACGGCGACACCCGAAACCCTGTGCGCTACCGCAACACCGGAGTCAGCCAGGCATTGTTCACGGCGCCCGACGGTACGGTGCCCGAGCTCGCATTCCCGACGCCGAGCCGGCGTGCGCAGTTCCTCGCTCGCCCGCATATGCCGACCGACGAACTCCCCGACGACGACTACCCCCTGGTCCTGACGACCGGCCGGGTCGCGCATCAGTGGCACACCATGACCAAGACCGGCAAGGTCGCCAAGCTCAACAAGCTCAACCCGGCGCCGTTCCTGCAGCTGCATCCCGACGACGCGCAGCGCCTCGGCATCGCTCCGGGCGACCGGGTCGAGGTCCGGTCGCGTCGCGGACGCGCGGTGTTGCCGGCGACGATCGACGACGCCGTGCGCCCGGGAGTCTGCTTCGCCCCCATGCACTGGAACGACATATTCGCACCGGATGTCGCGATCAACGCGGTGACCAACGACGCGGTCGACGCTGATTCGCTGCAACCGGAATTCAAGGTCTGCGCCGTCGCACTGACCGCCCTGGAGCCGGAGGATCCACCGGCTTCCACCACTCCTCTGGACAAGCGAGGCGATACCCCCATGACCGACATCGGATCGAGCGCCGGCTCCCGGCCCATCGACGCATTCGCCGCCGCTCTCGGTCCGCTGCCCGCCCTGGTCGACCTGACCGATGACGAACGCACCTATGCCGCAGGGCTGCTCGCCGGGCTGCGGGCGCACCCGCCGACCGGCGAGGTTCCGGTGCTGCCCGCCCACACACCCTTGCGCGCGCCCGCCCGGGCCTGGCTCGACGGACTGCTCGCGGGGGTGTTCTCCCGCGCAACCGACGCGGAAACGGCCGGGGCAGAGCAGCTTTCCGTCGCCGAGTCAGCGCCCGCGCGCCCGACGGCGACCGTGGTGTGGGCGTCGCAGACCGGCACGGCCGAGGAATTCGCCGACGGTGCGGCCGACATGTTCGCCCGGCACGGGATCGACGCCCGGATCCGCCCGGCCGACCAGGTGTCGGTCGCCGACCTCACCGGCACCGTGCTGTTCATCGTCGCCACCACCGGCGACGGCGACGCCCCGGACAACGGCATCGCACTGTGGGATGCCCTGGCCGCCGCCGAGCCCGGCGACGTCGACGGACTCGAATTCTCGGTACTCGGCTTCGGCGATTCGTCCTATGCCGACTTCTGCGGATTCGCCCGCAAGCTCGACGCCCGGCTGGACCACCTCGGCGCCCACCGCATCCACGAACGGATCTCCGCCGAACCCGATTACGAAGAGACGGCAGCGAACTGGGTCACGCGGGTTTCCACGATCATCGCCGACGCCGATGCCGCTGCCGCACCCGACGCTTCCGGCGACCAGCAGGCGTCTGGCGGCGTTGTCTCAGCACCCGCGACTCCGGTGTACAACCGGCGAAATCCGTTGCACACCAGCATCATCTCGAATGATTCGCTGTGCCCGCCCGACGCGGTACGCGACGTCCGGTCCATCTCGATCGCATTGCCGTCCGGCAGCCTGGAGTACCGCGCCGGCGATGCACTCGGGGTGTGGCCGCGCAACAGCCCGGATACCGTCGCGGAATGGCTCGACCGCACCGGTCTGCCGGGCTTCACCCCGATAACTCGCGGCGAAGACGAGGTCCCGCTGTCGGAGGTCCTGCCCACGCTCGACATCACCCGCATCAGCCCCGACCTGCTGCGATTCATCCACCGTCACCACCCGACCGACGAGTTGGCCGCAGCGATCGACGATCCGGCGCATTTCACCCAGTGGACCTGGGGCCGCCAAGCGCTCGACCTGCTCGCCGCGTACCCGGTGGACGCATCGGTCGACGAGTGGGCGGCGTTGCTGAAACCGTTGACTCCACGGCTGTATTCGATCTCGTCGAGCCCGCTGGAAGACCCCGAACGGGTACAGATCACCACCAGCGTCGTGCGCTACGAGTCCACCACCGCCGCGGCCGACGGCGCCGTGCGCAGCGGCGTCTGTTCGGGACTGCTCGCCGGCCTCGAACCGGGTGCCCAGATCGAGGTCTTCGTGCAGCCCACCAAACACTTTCGGCCGCCGGAGGACCCGGACACCCCGGCGATCATGATCGGACCCGGCACCGGCATCGCCCCGTTCCGCGGGTTTCTCCACGAACGCGCGGGGCACCGGCACGAGGGCGACAACTGGTTGTTCTTCGGCTCCCGCCACCAGGATTCGGAGTTCTACTATCGCGACGAGCTGGCCGAGCTCGGCAATCGCGGCGTGCTCACCCGGCTGGACACCGCCTTCTCCCGCGACGGCGACTCCACGGTCTACGTGCAGGACCGGATCGCCGAACACGGCGCCGACGTATGGAAATGGATCTCCGCCGGCGCGCATGTCTACGTGTGCGGCGACGCGTCACGCATGGCCCGTGACGTGGACGAGGCCCTGCGCGGGGTGATCGCCCAGCACGGCGGCCGCAGCGAGCGCAGCGCCGCCGCCTACCTGCAGTCGCTGTCGGCCGAGCACCGCTACGTCCGCGACGTGTACTAGGGCCTGCCTCACTCCCGCGGATCGTTCGCTGTGAGAAAGGCGTGACAGCGCCGAAACTGCGGCTACGGCGACCGGCAACACAGCCTCCCTAGCGTGATGGACGTACGAAAGGAGCTGGTCGAATGAGCACACGATCCGTCGCGGTGATCGGACACGGGATGGTCGGGCACCGATTCGTGGAGGCCCTGCGGGCCCGGGATGTCGCCGACGAGTGGCGCGTCCTGGTCTTCGGCGAGGAGGCCGACGCCGCCTACGACCGCGTCGGACTGTCGTCCTATGTCGGCAACTGGGACCGCACCGAGCTCGCGCTCGCCGGCAACGACTACCCCGGCGACGATCTCGTCGAGTCCCGGCTCGGCACGCCGGTCCGTTCCATCGACCGGCACGGCCGTCGCATCGTCACCGACGACGGCGAATTCGGCTATGACGCACTGGTGCTGGCGACCGGATCCTACGCGTTCGTACCCCCGGTGCCCGGCCACGACCTCCCGGGCTGCCACGTCTACCGCACGCTCGACGACCTCGACGCCATCCGTATTGACGCGGAGCGGTCGCTGGCCGGCGACCCGGACGCGGTCGGCATCGTGGTCGGCGGCGGGCTGCTCGGCCTGGAAGCCGCCAACGCGCTGCGCAGCCTTGGAATGAAAGCCCATGTGGTGGAGGTCAATCCACGCCTGATGCCGCAGCAGATCGACGAGGGCGGCGGTGAACACCTCGCACGAATGATCGGCGCGCTGGGCATCGACATCTCGCTGAGCTCGGGCACGACCAGCATCGAGAGCACCGGATCCGGTCTCCGCGTCACCCTGAAGGACGAGTCGGCGGTCGACGCCGGCCTGCTGGTCTTCGCCGCCGGTGTGCGACCGCGGGACGAACTCGCCCGGGACGCGGGCCTGGACCTGGCCGAGCGCGGCGGCGTGCTCACCGACATCACCTGCGTCACTTCCGATCCCAACATCTATGCGATCGGTGAGGTCGCCGCCATAGAGGGTCGTTGCTACGGACTCGTCGGTCCCGGTTACGCCACCGCGGAGGTCGTCGTCGACCAACTCCTCGGCGGCGATGCCGGTTTCCCGGGCGCCGACATGTCGACCAAGCTGAAGTTGCTCGGGGTCGACGTCGCCAGCTTCGGCGACGCGATGGGCACCACCCCGGGCGCGCTCGACGTCGTCGTCTCCGATCCGATCGGCGGCACCTACGCCAAGCTCGTGCTGTCCGACGACGCGCAGACGCTGCTCGGCGGCATCCTGGTCGGCGATGCCTCCAGCTACGGCGTGCTGCGGCCGCTGGTCGGGTCGAGCTTGCCCGGCGATCCGGTAGCGCTGATCTCCCCCAACTCGGCGTCCGGCGGCGCGCAGATCGGCGTGGGCGCCCTGCCCGACGAGGCCCAGATCTGTTCCTGCAACGACGTTTCGAAGGCCACGCTGTGCTCGGCCATCGCCGACGGGGCCTGCACCGTGGCCGACCTCAAGGGCTGCACGAACGCCGGCACCTCCTGCGGCTCGTGCGTGCCGCTGCTCTCGCAGCTGCTGACCGCCGAGGGCGTCGAGGTCTCGAAGGCGTTGTGCGAGCATTTTTCCCAGTCGCGGGCCGAGTTGTTCGAGATCATCCAGGCGAGCGGCATCCGGACGTTCTCGGAGCTGATCGAGCGCTACGGCAACGGCACCGGCTGCGACCTGTGCAAGCCGACCGTCGCCTCGATCCTGGCGTCCACCAGCTCCGACCACATCCTCGACGGCGAGCAGGCCTCGCTGCAGGACAGCAACGATCACTTCCTGGCCAACATTCAGCGCAACGGCACCTACTCGGTGGTCCCGCGGGTGCCCGGCGGCGACATCACCGCCGAGCAGCTGATCCTGATCGGCGAAATCGCCCGCGACTTCGGGCTGTACACCAAGATCACCGGCGGCCAGCGGATCGACATGTTCGGCGCCACCGTCGACCAGCTGCCGGAGATCTGGCGCCGGCTCGTCGAGGGCGGTATGGAGTCCGGTCAGGCCTACGGCAAGTCACTGCGCACGGTGAAGAGTTGCGTCGGGTCCGACTGGTGCCGATACGGGCAGCAGGATTCGGTGCAGATGGCCATCGACCTGGAGCTGCGCTACCGCGGCCTGCGGTCGCCGCACAAGATCAAGATGGCCGTATCCGGTTGTGCGCGTGAGTGTGCCGAGGCCCGCGGCAAGGACGTCGGCGTGATCGCCACCGAATCGGGCTGGAATCTGTATGTCGGCGGCAACGGCGGCATGACGCCCAAGCACGCGCAGCTGCTCGCCTCCGATCTCGACTCGGGGACGCTCATCCGCTACGTCGACCGGTTCCTCATGTACTACATCCGCACCGCGGATCGACTGCAGCGCACCGCGCCGTGGGTCGAGGCACTCGACGGCGGCCTCGATCATCTGCGCGAGGTGATCATCGACGATTCCCTCGGCCTGGCAGCCGAATTCGAGGAGTCGATGAGCCAGCACGTGTCCGGCTACAGCTGCGAATGGAAAGGCGTCCTGGCCGATCC
This sequence comes from Jongsikchunia kroppenstedtii DSM 45133, assembly GCF_000380485.1. Classification (GTDB taxonomy): domain Bacteria; phylum Actinomycetota; class Actinomycetes; order Mycobacteriales; family Mycobacteriaceae; genus Jongsikchunia; species Jongsikchunia kroppenstedtii. The sequence goes on from NZ_AQYG01000051.1 coordinate 335,369, forward strand.
CGACAAGCTGGCCCGGTTCGTCTCGTTCGTCAACGCCCCGGAATCTCCGGATCCGACAGTCGAATTCGGCGAGAAGCAAGGCCGCAAGGTGCCGGTTCTCATCGGCACCCCCACCGTGAGGAGCACGCGATGACCAGCACTTTCAACCTGCACGCCTGGCGCAGCGACTGGACACCGGCGTGCGCGATGAGTCAGCTCGAACGGCTGCGCGGGGTGGCGGTGCTGCTACCAGACGGCGCGCAGGTTGCGCTGTTCCGGCTGGCCGACGACACCATTCGCGCGGTCGGCAACATTGATCCAATCGGTCGCGCGGCGGTGATGTCGCGCGGCATCGTCGGCGACCGCGGCGGCTTTCCGGTGGTGCAGTCGCCGTTGAAGAAGCAGGCGTTCAGCCTGCTCGACGGGCGCTGCCTCGATGCCGAGGGCATCTACATCCCGGTGTACGACACCCGGATCACGTTGGACGGCACCGTATTCGTCGCCAATTCGCCGGAGATCCGCTTCGGCTACCGCCGGCCCGCCTGACCCGCCGACCGGACACTCATGCACGCCGAGTGGACTCTGATGTGCGTCGAGTGGACCGCTAGTCGACCAGACACACAAGTCTCGGGGCCCACAGTCGTTCGAGCTCGCCGCCGATCACCGGATCCGTTTACTCATATGAACCAGCGCGTAGCCACCCGGAGTCGGAGTGCGATGCGTCTCCTGGAAACCGAATCTCGCGTACAGTCGCAGGTTTCCGAGGCTGCGCTCACCTGTAAATAACTGCAACACAATAACTTCGTCGGACAGCGACCCTTCGACGAGCTCAAGTAGCCGGCTTCCCAGCCCGCGACCTTGCATATCAGGAGCCACGATCAACCGCCCCAATTCGGCAGCGCGTGTGGTCGCCGGAAGCATGTGGACGCGGACCGCGGCCACAAGACGATCGGCTTCATCGCGCAACCCGAATGCCACCACATCGGCCCTGGACAGCTCTGCCGTCAGCTCATCGAACGATTGAACCAAAGGTGGCAGGTTCAGATCGTCGTGCGCTCGTGCTTCCGTCACGTACGCGGCACGCTGCAAAGTAAGCAGCTCGCCGGCGTCACCGGCTGACAATGTCACAACCGATTCCATGCGTGACGACTATTCCAGGCCGGATCGCACGAGACCACTCATTATGTCCAGTCGACGCGCATGACAGTCCAGTCGATGTGCATGAGGGTCCACTCGGCGGATATGAAGGTCCGGTCGACGGGCGTGAGCGTCCAGTCGACGGTCAGGCCGATGCGCGATCTCGATCGGCGAGACCCGCGTACCGCCGACGCAGGCACGCCAGTCGGATCACCGCCGGGTGCAACCCCAACGGTTCGCCGACGACGTCCGCGCCCGCATCCCGCAATCGCTGCTGAAAAAGGCCTTCCGCCAACAAGTATGACGCCACGGCCACCCGGCGAGCGCCGCGCATCCGCGCCTTCCGGACCGCGTCCGCCACCAGTGGATAGTCGGAGCCGGTGCCGGCCGCGAAGGCGATCGATACCCGATGACCCACGATCGCCGAGAGCATCGCGGCCGCCGCACGGACCTCGCCCTGCGCGTTGCGATCGCTGGTACCCGCCGCCGCCAGCACCACATGATCGCCCGGACGCCAGCCCGATTCGAGCAACCGATCGACCATCGCCCGGGCCAGTTCCGGCGACGGACCGAGAGCGTCGGTGACGGTGACATCCGGATGCCGCGATGTCACAACATGTTCGGGCACATCCACCCGCACGTGATAGCCGCTGGAGAGGAATGCCGGCACCAGCACGACCGGCTCGCACCCGAGACCCGCCAGCACTTCGTCGGGTCGCGGTCCCAGCACGTCGACGAATGCCACCGGAACCCGCTCGCCCAGGCGATCCGCCATCGCCGCGGCGAGATCGCCGATCATGCTGACGCCGTGCGGATTACGCGTGCCATGCGCCACCAGGAGGGTTCTCATGACGAGACCCCCGGGTCGTCGATCGCCAGGCGGTAGCCCCGCTTGACCGCGGTGGCCACCAGTTCCTTGACACCCAGGGAGCTGCGCAACCGCGCCACCGCGGCCTCGATCACATGCGGATCCTCTGCGCCGAGCGTCTCCAGCATCACCTCACGGGTCACGATCGCCCCGGGATCGCGGGCCAGCATCTTCAGCAGGACCAGCGAATTCGGCGTCAGCATGATCACCTCACCGTCGACCACGGCGCAGCCGGCCCGCACGCCGAGCCGATGGCCGGCGACCGCCAGGTCCGGGCGCAGCCGCGGCAGCTCGTCGCCCACGATGCGGGCCAGTGCACCCAGCCGCATCCGCTCGGGCCGCACGCTTTCCACACCGATCCGGTCGAGCGGCCGGGCCGTGACCGGCCCCACGCAGAAGGGCACCACGTCGGTCGTCAACGCCCGGTGCACCGAGTCCTTGAGCGCCATCGCGTCCGCCCGCATCAGGAAGGATGCGACGGCCGGCGCCGAGGTGAAGGTGATCGCGTCGACCGAACTCAACGCGACCTTCTCGACCAATGCGTCGAGCGCCTGCAGATCGGTCGGCGGTTCCCAGCGATATACCGGGATCGGCACGACGGTGGCGCCCCGCTCGGCCAGCGTGTCGAGGAAACCCGGGACCGGATCCCAGTCGTCGACCGCGCCATGCAGCTGCACCGCCACTCGGCGACCGCGCAGATCGTCGACGGTCAAGTGCGCCAACACTTCTTCGGATGATTCCGATGCCGGCGACCATTCCTCGCGCAGGCCGGCGGCCCGCAACGCACCCGTCGCCTTGGGTCCGCGCGAGATCACCCGCGCCCCGGCCAACGACTGCAGCAGCGGTTCCGCGACACCCCAGCCCTCGGCGGCCTCGACCCAGCCGCGGAAGCCGATCCCTGTGGTGGCGATCAGCATGTCGGGCGGAGTCGCGATGAGTTCCTCGGTCGCGGACCGCAGATGCACGTCGTCGGACAGGGGGACCATGTGGATGGCCGCAGCCGACACGATGTCCGCGCCGCGACGCTGCAGGATGGCCGCGAGTTCGTCGGCCCGGCGCGCGGCCGTGATCGCGACGGTGAATCCCGTCAGCACCGCCGCACTCGAAGCCGCATCCGCGCTGGTCATACCGTCACTTTCAGTTGAACGATGCACTCCAGCCCGATCGGCCACGCGCCGGTCGGGCTGGAGTGCCAGTTTAGTCGGCGTCATGCCTTGATCGGCTCCGCGGCCGGTTCGGGCACATCGACCGGTGCCGGGACGTCACCGGCCGGGATCCGGACGTAGATGCGCCAAGTGACCAGGGCCGCAACCACATAGAAGGCGCCGAAGGCCCAGAACGCCGCCGTCGCCGTGCCGTTGGCCAGATAGGATGCGCGCAGCACCAGGTTGATCGCCACGCCGCCGAGGCCGCCGATCGCGCCCGCGATGCCGATCACGGCTCCGGACATCGCCCGCGAATACGCCGCCCGCGCCGCCTCATCGCCCGGCATGGATCGGGCGGCGGCGTCGAAGATCGACGGGATCATCTTGTACACCGAGCCGTTGCCGAGGCCGCTGAGGATGAACAGCGCGATGAATCCGACGATGTAGAGGGCCAGGGTCGTGCCCGACGTGGCTTTGCCGGCCACCGTCCCGGTGCCCGCGAGCAGACCGGCGCCGGCGATCATGCCGACGAAGACATACAGGCTGATCCGGCCGCCACCGATGCGGTCGGCCAGCTTGCCGCCGAACACCCGGGCGATCGAGCCGAGCAGCGGGCCGAGGAAGGCGATCTGCGCCGCGTGCAGCGATGCCTGGGCCGCCGACTGTCCGCTCGACTGATACGAGATCTGCAGCACCTGGGCGAAGGCGAACGAGAAGCCGATGAACGAACCGAACGTGCCGATATAGAGCAGGGCCACGAGCCAGGTGTGCCGGTGCGTGAGCGCGGCGCGCATCGATGCGGTGTCGACCGACACGATGTCGAGGTTGTTCATGTAGCGCGAGGCGCCGATCGCCGCGATCACCAGACCGACCAGGTAGACCGCGCATACCCAGTACGGCTGCCGGTTACCCGCGACCGCGATCACCAGCAGGCCGATCAGCTGGATCGCCGGAACGCCGAGATTTCCGCCGCCGGCGTTGACCCCGAGCGCCCACCCCTTGAGCCGTTGCGGATAGAAGGCGTTGATGTTCGTCATCGACGACGCGAAGTTGCCGCCACCGACGCCGGTCAACGCCGCGCAGACCAGGTAGACCCACAGCGGCTGCCCCGGATTGGCCAACACGACAATGGTCGCCACGACCGGCACGACCAGCACGATCGCGGAGAAGATCGTCCAGTTCCGGCCACCGAACCGCGCGGTGGCCATGGTGTACGGCAGTCGCAGCACCGATCCGACGGCGGTCGCGGTGGCCGCGATCAGAAACTTGTCCCCGGCTGACAGGTGATACACCGACGCCGGCATGAATAGCACCATCACCGACCACAGTGACCACACCGAGAACCCGATGTGTTCGGCGATCACCGACCACACCAGATTGCGTCGGGCGATCGCGGCACCGCCGTTCTCCCAGGCCACACGGTCCTCCGGATCCCATCCGGTGATGGTGTGCTTGCTCGTTGCTGACGTCATCGGGGCTCCTTCTGCGGGGGCTGTCACCCACAGAAGTTAGGAATCGGACGTTGCACGGACCTGCGCAGGCGATTGCGCAGTCGTGAAATCACCCTCACGTCGGGTCGGTGATCGCAGTGAGCCCGGCCGGCATGGGCCGCCGGCAGGCCGCCGACTGCGCCGCGGCCGCGATCCCCGCCAGCGTCTGGCGCATGCCCGCACGCATGACCTCGGTGAACTCGATCTGACCGCCCATGTATTTCTCGGTCAGGTCCAGTGAGTAGTCCGAGATCCCGTCCGGCGCCTCGCGCCGCTGAACGAGTGTCACCGTGTCGCGGCCGGTCCCCTCGATGCGGAAGGACCACACCACCCAGTTCTCCTCGATCCGGAACGCGATCTCCCGATTCGGCTCGAATCGGACGACCGTGCCGTGCGTGGTCCAGGTCAATTCGCCATGCCGGTTGTGGTTGGTGAACGCCACGCCCGACTCGACCTCAGTGCGACCATCGGCGAGCCGTGTCGACTCGACCTGCGGGCTCCACTCGGCCAACCGGCGCACGTCCCTGATCAGCTCCCAGACCACGGAGGCCGGCGCATTGATGTCGACGCGCTCCTCGAGGAGCCGTTCATAGGCGATTTCCGTCATCTCGTCTCCACTCTCCCTTCATCTCCGTTCCTACAAGAACCGTCGTTCATAAGACAGATCGGCATCCCCGAATGTGACAACCCGGCATGCGGCAACCCGGCCCGCCGATCGCGTGCGGACCGCCCTGCTCTGACGTCTCGTCACACTCGCTCCGCGAGATACGTCCTTGGAGTGACGGCATTTCGCGGCCCGAGACCGGGCCCGCAGGAAGGGAGCTCAGATGCCCGACAAGACAGACGATCTCACTATGAATGGGCGCACCACGAATAACCGCGTCGAGACGCGTGCCGAGGCCTGGTCCCGGCGTGGCCGCAGCCGCGGGCAGGTGGACTTCATGATGATGTACGCGGCTCACGATGCGTTCGACCGCGACCTGCACCGGCTGCAGAACGCCACGACAACGCTGCCCGGATCGCGAAAGATCACCGACGAGATGCGTGCCACCTGGGCGATGTTCGCCGAACAGCTGCATATCCATCACCACGCGGAGGATGAGATCCTTTGGCCCCCAATCGAAGCCACCGCCGGCCCGGCCGATCGCGGCGTCCTCGAGAGCATGGAGCGCGAGCATGCCGTTCTGGATCCGCTGATCGACGCCGTGAACGCGGCCGTATCGGCCGGCGACTCGGCGGCCCTGACCGACGGACTCACAACACTCCGCCGCAGTTTGTCGGAACATATGGCGCATGAGGAGGATGCCGCGCTCCCACTGGTCGAGAAGCATCTCGGCCAGGCCGGATGGGACAACTTCGGCAAGCAGATCCGTACCCGCGTCGGCGGGCTCTCCGCGGCAGCCCGTTATCTGCCCTGGCTCGTCGATGGGGCGAATGATGATGTGCGGGCCTCGGTCCTGGCGATCCTCCCCCTGCCCGCCCGCGTTCTCTACCGGCGGATGTGGGAGCCGAAATACCGGAAGGCGGCCCACCTGTGAGACCGCGTTCATGTGAATCGATTGGTGGCAGCGACATGACGGACGATATGACCGACGACGGCATCTGGTTCGCCGAACAATTCGAGCAGCATCGGCAGCGGCTGCGCGCGGTCGCCTACCGAATGCTCGGATCGCTGACCGATGCCGACGACGCGCTGCAGGAGGCATGGATCCGCACCACCCGATCCAATGCGGGGACGATCGAGAACATCGACGGCTGGCTGGTCACCCTGGTCGGGCGAGTATGCATCGACATGCTGCGCGCCCGCCGCGCCCGGCCCGACCACCTCACCGGGACCTGGCTGCCCGAGCCGGTCGTCGGCGACGATGCGGACATCGGACCCGAACAGTCGGCGCTGCTGGCCGACTCGGTCGGGTTGGCGATGCTCGTCGTCATGGAGAGTCTGGAGCCGGACGAACGGCTGGCCTTCGTCCTCCACGACATGTTCGGGGTGCCGTTCGACCAGATCGCGCCGATCGTCGATCGCACGACGGTGGCGACCCGCCAGCTCGCCAGCCGCGCCCGGCGCCGCGTCCGCGGCAGCGCCCCGATGCCCGACGCCGATCTCACCACCCAGCGGCAGGTGGTCGACGCCTTCCTGGCGGCGGCCCGCGCCGCCGACTTCGAGGGGCTGCTGGAGGTGCTCGACCCGGACGTCGTCTTCCGCGTCGACGCCGGCACCCGGGCCGGACTCGTGCCCGCGTTGCTCACCGGTGCGTCCGATGTCGCCGAACATGCGGCGAACGTCGGGCCGCGCTTCGCGACGCTGTGCGAACCGGCACTCGTCAACGGCGCGATCGGCGTGGTCGCCAAGACCGACACCACCGTGATGGCCGTCGTCGGCATGACCGTCACCGCCGGCCGGATCACCGAGATCAACCTGGTCCTCGACGCCGACAAGCTCGCCCACGTATCGATCGACTGACCGAATCAACCACCCCAGAAGGTAATTCAATGAAACTCGTCATCTTCGGCGCGAACGGCGGCACCGGCCGCCACGCCACCGATCAAGCCCTGGCGGCCGGCCATCAGGTCGCCGCCGTCACCCGCCACCCGGAAGACTTCCCGATCGCCCACCCCGATCTCGATGTCGTCCAGGCCGACGTCTACGACAAGGAACAGGTCTACAAGGCCGTCGACGCCACGGACGCGGTCGTGTCGGCGCTGGGCGTCCCGTTCAGCCGGGACCCGATCACGATCTATAGCGTCGGCATCGCCAACATCATCGAGGCGATGCACCGGCACGGGATCCGGCGGATCGTCGCGGTCAGCTCCAGCGCGCTGGACCCGCGCCCGCACGCCGAGGGCGGCTTCATGATCAACCGCGTTATGCAGCCGATGATCACCCGGACCATCGGCAAGACCACCTATGCCGACATGGCCGCGATGGAACGCAGTCTCGCCGGCAGCAACCTCGACTGGACCGTGCTGCGGCCGTCGGGCCTCTTCGACACCGACGACGTCAGCGAGTACCGCCTGCAGGAAGACCACGCCGACGGCGTCTTCACCAGCCGCGCGGATCTCGCGGCCTGCCTCGTCGCCCAGGCCGGCGATGAGCGCTGGGTCGGTCGACGCGTCGCCGTCACCACCAGCGACGGCGCGCCGACGATCTGGCAGATGATCCGCCGCGAGGCCTTCGGCAGCGGCAACGCCTGACCACCGCGGGCCGAGGGCCCTGGCAACGATTCATGAGTTTCTGAATACAGATTCTTATGTACTATTGAGCTCATGCAGACGATCCTTGGTCACGATGCCCTCACCCGGTTCGGCCACGCGCTGTCGGACCGGACACGCACCCTGATCCTGCTGAGCCTGCGGACGCAACCCGGCTACCCCGCCGAGCTGTCCGAACAGATCGGAGTGTCCCGGCAGATTCTGTCCAACCACCTCGCCTGTCTACGCGGATGCGGCCTCGTGGTCGCGGTACCCGAGGGCCGGCGCAACCGCTACGAGCTGGCCGATCCCCGGATCGGGCAGGCGCTCGACGACCTGCTCGGCCTGGTGCTGGCGGTCGATCCGGCCTGCTGCGACGCGGCCGCGGCCGACGGATGCTGCTGATGGCAGCGCCGCTGACTCTCGGCCCGAGCCCCGCGCGCCGCGCCACCCTGTCCCGACGAATCCGCTGGTTCGTCGCAGCGACAATCTCGTACAACGTCATCGAGGCGGTGGTCGCGCTGTCCGAAGGGACCCGTGTGTCGTCTACCGCACTCGTCGGTTTCGGTCTGGATTCGGTGATCGAGGTCTCGTCGGCCGCCGCCGTCGCCTGGCAGTTCGCGGGTCGCGATCCGCAGGCGCGGGAGAAGGTCGCGCTGCGCGTGATCGCGTTCTCCTTCTTCGCGCTGGCGGCGTACGTCACCGCCGACTCGCTGCGAGCGCTGTTCGGACTCGGCGAAGCCCGGCACTCCGTCGTAGGCATCGTCCTCGCAGCCGCGAGCCTCGCGATCATGCCGGTGCTGTCGTGGGCGCAGCGGCGCGCGGGCCGCGAGCTCGGATCGGTGTCAGCCGTGGCGGATTCGAAGCAGACCCTGCTCTGCACCTACCTGTCCGCGGTCCTGCTGGTCGGCCTGGTGGTCAACGCGCTCTTCGACTGGTCGTGGGCGGATCCCCTTGCTGCACTGGTGATTGCGGTCATCGCCGTCCGGGAGGGCATCAATGCCTGGCAGGGCGACGCCTGCTGCGCAGCGCCGATCCGAGAACAGACCGCCACGGGGGCGGACGAATGCTCGTGCTGCGACGGCACCCGACCGCGCGACTGACGCGGCATCGAGAATGAGAAAGGCCCCCGATCCGGAATCCGGATCGGGGGCCTTCACGGTGGAGCTGCCGGGAATCGAACCCGGGTCCTTCGCCGTGTCAGTAGGGCTTCTCCGTGTGCAGTTCGCTATGTCTCTACTCGGATCTCCTGGTCACGCGAACAAGCCAGGATGACGATCCCAGTCGCTGTTAGATGTTCCGTCCGACTCCGCGACCGAGCCGGACGGTGAGCCCCCTGAATGATGCCGGGATCCGGGGCGGAGGCACACCCGGGCCGACAGACTAGCCTTGCTGCTTAGGCAGCGAGAGCGTAGTCGCGCTGATTCTTATCGGCGCTTAATTGGTTGCTGCGACGCTTACGGTGGTCTCTAGCCTGCACCGACACGCTTCCCCTACCTCAACGCACGCAGTCGAAACCGTTCAGCCCCGAGGAAGGTCCGGTCCCGAGTCGTCTCTCGACTTCTCGCGGCCGGACTCTCGATTCTACGCGATACACGACCGCGGTCGCATACCGATTTTGACTAGGCTCAAGGCACCGAAATCAACAAGGGGGCTAGGTGGCCGACGACGTACTGGGACTGACCGGAACGGTGATCAATCCGATCCGGTCCAAGGGCACGCCCGGCGAGATCCTGGTGGCATTCCGCGGCGGCAGCGAGACCTATATCGCCTACGCCGAGGAGCCGATAGCCGAAGGCGAATCGGTTCTCGTCATCGCCGTCCGTCCGGGCCATCAGGTCGATGTCGTCCCCTGGCCGGTCGACTCCGCGCTGCGAATCGGCTTGCTGGACAAGTAATCACCATCCGCCCACCAATGGTGGGCGCACAACCCGACCACACAACAGGAGTCCGCAATGTTCGGATATCACGTCCCCAATCCCGACCAGGCGATGCTGATCAGTGGCGCCAAGAGTCGCGGCGAAGAACCCTTCCGCGTCGTCGTCGGCCACGGCAAGTGGGTCATGCCGATATTCCGCAAGGTCCGGTTCCTCACCCTCGCCATGAACGAGGCGGAGATCCAGGAGCGCTGCGTCACCGGCCAGGGCATCCTGCTCGACGTGCGTGCGGTCATCGCGTTCAAGGTGGCCAACGACAACGCCTCCCTAGTCAACGCCGCCCAACGTTTCCTCTCCGAGCAGGAGAGCGAGATGTCCGTCCTCACCGGCCGAATCTTCTCCGGACACCTGCGGTCCATCGTCGGCTCGATGACCGTGGAAGAGATCATCCGCGAACGGCAACGCCTCGCCGACGAGGTGCTCAAAGCCTCGAAGATCGAGATGGGCAACATCGGCCTGCTGGTCGATTCGTTCCAGATCCAATCGATCGACGACATCAACCTCGGCTACATCGAGGCCCTGGCCGCACCGCACAACGCGGCGGTCAAACGTGACGCACAGATCGCCCAGGCGGCCGCGAATCAGGCTGCGGCGCAGGCCGAACAGGAGTCGATCCGCAAGCAGGCGGAGTTCGAGCGCGAAACCGCGGTGCTGCAGGCGCAATACAAGCAGGACACCGACCGCGCCCAGGCCGAGGCGTCCCAGGCCTATCCGATGGCCGAGGCGCAGGCCCAGCAGGCTGTCCTCGAACAGCAGCGGCTCCTGGCGGTCAAGCAGGCCGAGCTGCGCGAGCAGCAACTGCGGTCGGAGGTGATCAAGCCCGCCGAGGCCGAGGCCGAGCGGGTGCGCGTGCTCGCCAAAGCCGAGGCCGACCGCACCAAGATCCAGGCCGAGGCGGCGGCATCGTTCAACAAGATCGCGCTCGATCAGCAGCTGATTTCGCAACTGCCGCAACTGGTTCGAGAAGCGGCCGGCGGCCTGTCGGGCGCCAACCTGACGGTCCTCAACGGCCAGGAAGGCGTCAACGAGACGATCACCGGGCTCGTCGGGCAGGGTATGGCCGTCCTCGGTACGTTGCGCGAATCACTGGGTTCGGAAGCCACCGCCGACGATGCCGACCAATCGGAGCTGGAGCGGGGCGACCACACCTGATCCCTTGATGCCGGACGCATTTGGCCGCTGAGCCCTCCTGTCTCCCCGGCTGCGGCTATCGTCCACGCATGACTACCCAGCCATCCGACGGGGCGGACGAGCAGGTCGAGTCCGTTGACCCGCCCGCGGCACCCGATGCGTCGAGCCCGGAGGACGCCCCGACGGAAGAGTCGACCCCGGAGAACGCCGCGATCCAGGAGTCGACCCAGCCGGCCCAAACCCCCACGACCGCAAGCAGAGCGGTGCGGGCGCAGCGTTTCCTCGTCAATCAGCTGCGGCGGTTCTCGTATGCCGGCCTCGTCGTCGCCGTGCTGATGCTCTGGCTCTCGCTGACGCCGTCGCTGCTGCCCCGCGGCCCGCTGTTCCAGGGCGCGGTCAGTGGCGGCAGTGCCGCGATCGGCTACTGCGTCGGCGTCTTCCTGGCGTGGCTGGCGCGCTACATGGTCTCCCGCGACACTGCGTGGCCGCAGCCGCGGGCGCGGTGGTGGCTGGGGCTCGCGGCGGTGGCCGTGGTCGGCTGGCTGGTGATGCTGATCCTGCATGCGCAGTGGGAGGAAGAGCTGCGGCGCCTGATGGACATGGAACTGCAGACGTGGACGGTCTACCCGATCACGATCGTCATCACGCTGGTCGTGCTGTGCCTGCTGATGACGATCGGTCGGGCCTGGGCCGGCCTGATCCGCTGGCTCGTCCGCAAGCTCACGGCCGTGGTGCCGCCACGTATCGCCGCGGTGTCCGGTGCGGCACTGGTGGTGATCGTGACGATCTTCCTGGTGAACGGCGTCATCGTCAGCTGGGCGATGAACACGCTCAACAGTTCGTTCGCCGCCGCCAACGACGAGACCAAGGCCGCCTCGGTGGAACCGACCAGCCCCCTGCGCTCCGGCGGTCCGGGTTCGCTGGTCAGCTGGGACTCACTCGGTCGTGAGGGCCGGCAGGTCGTCGGGGCCGGTCCGTCGGTCCAGCAGTTGACCGACTTCAACCACACCCCCGCGATGGAACCGATCCGCGTATACGCCGGGCTGGACTCCACCGACTCGATCCGTGATCGCGCCGCGATCGTGGTCCGCGAACTGCAGCGCACCGGCGCCTTCCAGCGCAAGGTCATCGGGCTGGGCACCTCGACTGGTAGTGGTTGGCTCAATCAGTCGAGCATGGATTCCCTGGAATACATGTACAACGGCGACACCGCGATGGCATCGATGCAGTACTCGTATCTGCCGAGCTGGCTGTCGTTCATCGTCGACCAAAACCGGGCGCGGGCCGCGGGCCAGGCCCTCTTCGAAGCGGTCGATGCGCAGATCCGCCGGATGCCCGAAGCCGAGCGGCCGAAGGTGGTCGTGTTCGGCGAGAGCCTCGGCAGCTTCGGCGCCGAGTCCGCGTTCGGCACCATCCCGGACATCGCGGCGCGCACCGACGGCGCGCTGTTCAGCGGGCCCACATTCAGCAACGAGTTGTGGGAGCAGACGACTCACGACCGCGACCGGGGCAGCCCGGCGTGGTTGCCCATCTACGAGCACGGACAGCAGGTTCGATTCGTCGCCGAGCCCAAGGACCTCGCGCGGCCTGATGCCCCGTGGCCCGGTCCGCGAATCGTCTACCTGCAGCATCCGTCCGACCCGATCACCAACTGGACGCCACGGCTGCTGTTCAACGAGCCCGCGTGGCTCAAGGGATCCCGTGGCCGGGACGTGCTGTCGTCGATGACCTGGATTCCGATCGTCACCTTTTTGCAGGTGTCCGCCGACATGGCGGTGTCGACGTCGGTCCCCGACGGGCACGGACACTCCTACCTGGAAGGGATTCCGTACTGCTGGGCCGCGATCCTCGAGCCACCCGGCTGGACGGTCGAGAAGACCCAGCAGCTGGTTCCGCATCTGACCCGCGACTGAGAACCAGAAAGGCCCCCTTCATCGAATGATGAAGGGGGCCTTTCTAGTTCGGGCCGAACCTACGACTTCGCCGACTGGTAGGCATCCGATCTAGGATCCTGCTGCTGCGATGGCAGCGGAATCCTGCGGATGGCCTCGCCCTCGATATCGACGTTCGGCAGGATCTTGTCCAGCCACTTGGGTATCCACCACGCCCGATCGCCCATGACCGCGATCACCGCGGGCACCACGATCATCCGGACGATGAACGCGTCGAAGAACACCGCCGCGGCCAACGAGAAGCCCATCATCTTGGACACGGTCTCCGGCGAGAGCATGAACGCCGCGAACACGCAGATCATGATGACCGCGGCCGATGCGACGACACGCGCTCCATGTTTGTAACCGCTGATGACTGCTTCACGCGCGGTCATCCCATGGACATACTCCTCGCGCATTCGAGTCACCAGGAACACCTGATAGTCGATCGCCAGGCCGAACACCACGCCGATCAAGAAGATCGGGAGGAACGAGATGATCGACTGCGGATGACTGATGATGCCCAGGTGCCCCTCTTGGAAGATCGCGACCGTGGCACCGAAGGTGGCCGCCACCGAGAACACGAAGCCGAGAGTTGCGGTGAGCGGCACCAGGATCGACCTGAAAATGATCATCATGATGATGAACGCCAGACCGATCACGAGGATCAGGTACGGGATCAGCGCCGAACTCAGCTTGGCCGAGATGTCGGACATGATCGCGGTCTGCCCGCCGACGTGGATCTCGGTGCCCGCATCCTTGACGGCGCTTTCCTTGGCATAGTCACGGATCTTTTCGACCAAGTCGTGCGTCGCCGTGCTGCTCGGCGACTGCTGCGGAACCACCAGCAACAGAGCCGTGTTTCCATTGACGGCCGCGACCGCAGGCGCGCCCGCCACGTAGGTGGTGCCGCTGCTATTGGTGCTGTCGATGAAGCCGATCGCCTTGCCGGCGGCCGCCTTGACGTCGCCGGCCTCCTTGGCCTGCACAGTCACATAGAGCTCGCCGCCGTTGGCGCCCTCGCCGAACCCCTTCTGCATCAGGGCGATAGCGGGACGCTCGGCGTCGGAGGTGAAATCCATACCCAGCTTGAGACTGCCGATCGGGATGGCAACGATCGCCAGCAGGATCAAGAAGGCGATCGCTATCGGCAACGGGCGGCGGCCTTTGGTAATCGCAATGATGAAGCGGTGTCCGTTGGACTCCATCTCCTCCGGCTCGTCACCGTGCCGCAGGCCCTTCACTCGCGGCTTGAACGCGAACCGCCCGAAAGCGCCGAGGAGGGCCGGGATCAACGTCAAGGCGCCGAGCACCGCGATCAGCACGGCCACACCGGCGCCGCCACCCATCTGACCGACGAACGGGATACCGACGACGTTGAGCGCGACCACCGCGATGATCACTGTCAAGCCCGCGAAACACACTGCGGTTCCGGCGGTTCCGACCGCACGACCTGCCGCCGATTCGCGATCCGGATCGACGTTGAGCTCACTGCGATACCGCGACACGATGAACAACGCATAGTCGATCGATACCGCGATTCCGAGCATCATGATGATCCCGGTCGCACTCTCGTTCATGTTGAAGATGCCGGCGCCAAGCGTGACCAGCTGCATCGACAGCATGACCCCGACAATTGCTGTGATGATCGGGATGAACGCGGCGATCAACGCGCCGAACGCCACGATCATCACCACGAAACCGGCGATGAAGCCGATCGCCTCGGACGCCCCCTGCTGCTGCACCTGCATCAGCGCGCCGGTCGCCTCGACTTGGAGTCCGCCGACCCGATGCTTCTTGAGCACGTCCTTCAGGTCGTTCTGCGCCCCGATTTTCAGATCTTCCGGATGGGTCACCTGATTGACCTCGATGAGGCCCACCTTGCCCTTGTTCTCCCCGGATTGACTCATCACCGCCGCGTCATTCGGGTGAGCGAGCGGGCTCGCAACACCGGTCTCCCCTGACGGAGCGCCATAGATGTACGAGTTGATCTTGGTCAGATCAGCCTCGGCCGCAGCGCGATCCGCCGGGTTCTTCGCATCCGCGACCTTCTTCTTCGCGTCTTTGAGTTCGTTCTGATAGCTGGGCATGTTCTGCAGGTCCCGGACCAGACCGTCCAACTCCGAACGGTGGTTGGCCAGACCGTCCTGCGCGAATACCACCACGCTCGTCGACGACTCGCGCGATTTCTCGTTGTTCGCGGGGAACTCTTGCTTGATGACAGTCATCGCCTTGCCGCCGTCGGTGCCGGGCAGCTCGAAGTCCTTGGAGAACTTCGGATTGAATATGCCGACCAGGCCGAACACCACGACGAGTAACGCGACCCAGGCCGCGATCACCCACCACTTATGTCGAAACGAGAACCGGCCGAGCCGGTACAACAGCAGTGCCATCAGTTTCCTCTCATCATCACCATCGGCCATGACCGATTTCGGTGTCGTCGATGACGTTACGGCAGCCTAACGACAGCGGCCATCCACGCATCAACGCCAAGCGTTGACTGTTCGAATAGATTGACTGGGCGAGCCGCTCGAATTCATCGCGAGATCTCCTCGGGCGGCCGACGCCCGCTCCTACATGCCCTTGACCCGCCGCCCCAGCTCGCGAGTGACCTCGCGCTGAGCGGTGCGTCGTGCCAGATCCTGGCGCTTGTCGTGCGCCTGTTTGCCGCGCGCGAGTGCCAATTCGACCTTCACCTTGCCATCGGTGAAATACATCGACAGCGGCACCAACGTCAGATTTCCATCCCGGATCTTGCCGATCAGGCTGTCGATCTCACGACGGTGCAGCAGCAGCTTCCGGGTACGCCGCGGCGCGTGGTTCGTCCACGACCCGTGTCCGTACTCGGGAATGTGCAGCCCGCGCAGCCAGACCTCGCCGTCGTCGACGGTCGCGAACGCGTCGACCAACGACGCCTTGCCTTCACGCAGCGACTTCACCTCGGTGCCGACCAGCGCTACGCCGGCCTCGTAGGTGTCGAGGATGGCGTAGTTGTGCCGCGCTTTGCGGTTGGTCGCAATCGGCTTGCGGCCCTTCTCTTTCAACTACTTCCCCTCTGACAACTCGCGACCGACCGGTGCGGACGTCAATTCCGCACGTAGACCCGCAGCGTCGCATAACCGGTGACGGCGGCCAGCGCAGCACCGACGATCACCAACCACGGGGACACAAACAGTACGTCGGTGTCGGAGATCTTGGCCAGGATATTAATGCCGTACAGATCCTTGAGCGCGTTGTCGAACAGCACCGTCTTGGCCGTGAACAGGCCCGCGATCGCCAATATCGAGCCGATCACCGACGCGAACACCGCCTCCAGGAGGAACGGCAGCTGTGTGTACCAGCGCGTCGCACCGACCAGCCGCATGATGCCGACCTCGGTGCGCCGGGTGTATGCGGCCACCTGAACCGTGTTGGCGATCAGCAGCACCGCCGCCACCGCGAGGACCAGCGCGATGGTGAACGCCGCGTTGCGCACGCCGTCCAGCACGCTGAAGATCCGTTTCACCAGATCACGCTGATCGAGCACCTGGTCAATCGCGTTGCGCGGGTCGCCGGCGGCGAATGGCTGCGCGGGGTCGGGTTGTTTGTCGGGCTGCAGCTGGTCGACCAGCGGACCGAAGTCGTCGGCCGACTTGGCACGCACTCGGAACGAACCCGGGAACGTATCCGGGGTCAGCAGATCGCGCATCTCGGGCTGATTGACGAACGTGCGCGTCTTGGCATCGTTGAGCGCCTCGGCCGGGCTGATGTATTCGACGCGGGTGACGCCGGGCATCGACTCCAGCTTCGACTGCAGCGCGGTGCATTCCTGGGCGCGGCAGTCCGGGTCCTTCAGGGAGAGGTCCATCTTGACGAAGACCTGCATCTCCACCCGGGACAGGAAGATCTTCTGGCTCTTGTCGGCCATCTGCACCACCAGCAGCCCCGCACCGAACATGCCGAGGGTGATCGCCGTGGTCAGAATCATCGCCACCGTCATGGTGATGTTGCGGCGGAAGCCGTTGAAGACTTCGCTGAAAATGAAGCTCGATCGCATGCGCTTGCTATGTCCTTATATCGGGGCAGTCGTGAGCGGACGGGTCGGGCGGGCTCAGCCGAGTCCGTACACGCCGTGCTGGTCGTCGCGTACCAGGCGGCCGCCACTGAACTCGAGTACTCGCCGCCGCATCGAATCGACGATATGGGCGTCATGAGTCGCCATCACCACGGTCGTGCCGCGGCGATTGACGCGATCGAGGACATCCACGATCTCCTCGCTGGTCTCCGGATCGAGGTTGCCGGTCGGCTCGTCGGCGAGCAGCAGCAGCGGCCGGTTCGCGATGGCCCGCGCGATCGCGACGCGCTGCATCTCGCCGCCGGAGAGCTCGTTGGGCATCCGGTCGGATTTACCCGACAACCCGACGTAGTCGAGCACCTCCGGCACGACCCGCTGAATCATGCTCCGGGGCTTCCCGATCACTTCCAGTGCGAATGCCACATTGTCGGCGACCGACTTCTGCTGCAGCAGCCGGAAGTCCTGGAACACGCAGCCCATCGACTGCCGCAGCTTCGGGACCCGACGCCCGGGCATCTTGTTGACATGGAACTGGCCGACGTAGATGTCGCCGGCGGTGGGCTTGTCCTCCTTGAGCAACAACCGGAAGAACGTCGACTTGCCGGACCCCGAGGGTCCGATCAGAAAGGCGAATTCGCCCTTGTCGACCTGGAGGGACAGGTCACGCAACGCGGGGCGGGCGGACGCCTTGTACTGCATGGTGACGTTCTGGACGCTGATCACGGCACCCAATAGTACTGACGAATCCGGGTGCTTCCGGGAGGTGCGCCTGCGGCGATGCGCGTCAGGGAATCCTCGGCACCGACGGCAGGCTAAAGCCTGGTGGCAACTGGAACGGTCCGGGCGGCGCAGGACTGCTCGAGGTCCCCGACTCATCCGGCATAGAGGTGGGCGCAGTCGACGCCGAGGAACTGGTCGTGGGCGTGCTCGACGACGATGACGTGGTCGGCTTGCGCCGGGTGGTGGTCGTCGGTTCGGTCGTCGGCTCGGTCTCCGTGGGGCGCGGCCGTTGCGCGAAGCGCTCGGCAGCAGCCTCTCGGGCCTTGGCCTCGTCCTGCTTCTGGTAGTGAGCAGAGGCCTGCCCGTACGCGAGCATCAGACCGATGAACACGACGATCAGCAGCAGCGTCGTGCTACGCATCCGGCCACCGAACACGGTGCGGGGAATTGTCACCTTCATCGGCCCGCCTCACTGGCGTCTTCGCCGCGCAGCGACGGCGACGACGACACATCCGGACTGACACTCGTGGTGGTGATCGCGCTGCCGGGCGCCAGCGCGATACCGGCCCGACCGAGCGCACGGATGATCCTGGTCCGCAGCGCACGACTGACCTCGAACTGCTTGCCCGGCAGCGTTCGCGCCACCAACCGCACCGTCACCTGATCCACCTCCACATCGATCACCCCCATGGTGGTCGGAGCATCCAGCAATAGCCGCTTGAGCTTCTCGTCGTCGAAGGCCTGCTCCCCCACGTCATGCAGGAGATCGGTGACCCGACCCACGTCGACCCCGGACGGGAACGGGATGTCGACGACCGCGCGAGCCCAGTCCTTGGACAGGTTGGTGGCCTTGACGATCTGACCGTTCGGGATGGTGATCACCTCGCCGTCGGACGAACGCAGCTTGGTCACCCGTAGGGTGACGTCTTCGAGCGTGCCCTCCGCCTCCGTGCCGCCGGTGACGGTCAGTTGCACGACATCACCGAAGCCGTACTGCTTCTCGGTGATGATGAAGAAGCCGGCGAGGAGGTCCTGCACCACCCGCTGCGCACCGAAACCCAACGCTGCACCCAGGACCGTTGCCGGAGCGACGAATCCGCTGATCGGCACGCCCATCTGATGAATGATGTTGAACGCGGCGATGGTGCAGATGATCGCGATCGCCACCCAGGCGGCCACTTGCGCGAGGGCGTGCCGGTGCTTGGCCGCCTCGGTCCGGACGAGGTCGTCGCTGGCCGCGAAGTCCTGATCGATGTGGCCGGTGATCCGGTCGACCGACCAGCGCACCACCCGGATCGCAAGGATCGAGCCGACGACCCACAACACGATCAGCAGGCCCGACGTCAAGAGCCAGCGAGTCCAGCCCAGCGTGCCCGCCGGACTGCTGAACGAAAGCGCCGTAATTGAAGTCACGGCTTAAACGTTCTGTTCCTGCGCCATCCGCCATCGGATGCCGGACTCGATGAACCCGTCGATATCGCCATCGAGAACGGCCGACGGGTTGTTGACCTCGTACTCGGTCCGCAGGTCCTTCACCATTTGATACGGATGCAGCACGTAGGACCGCATCTGGTTGCCCCACGAGGCGTTGCCGCCCGAGCCGAGCTCGTCGAGCGCGGCCCGTTCCTCCTGACGCTTGCGCTCGAGCAGCTTGGCCTGCAGCACCTTCATGGCGGCGACCTTGTTCTGCAGCTGACTCTTCTCGTTCTGGCAGGTGACCACGATCCCGGTCGGGATATGTGTCAGTCGCACCGCGGAGTCGGTGGTGTTGACCGACTGCCCGCCCGGGCCGGACGACCGGTAGACGTCCACGCGCACTTCGTTTTCCGGGATATCGATGTGGTCGGTGGTCTCGACCACCGGCAGCACCTCGACCTCGGCGAACGACGTCTGGCGGCGGCCCTGGTTGTCGAACGGGCTGATGCGTACGAGGCGGTGCGTCCCCTGCTCCACCGACAGCGTTCCGTACATGTACGGCGCCTTGACGGTGAACGTCGCCGACTTGATGCCGGCCTCTTCGGCGTAGGAGGTGTCGTAGACCTCGACCCCGTAATCGTGCTTCTCCGCCCAGCGGACATACATCCGCATCAGCATCTCGGCCCAGTCGGCCGCGTCGATACCGCCTGCGCCGGAACGGATATTGACGACCGCGTCGCGCTGGTCGTACTCGCCGGCGAGCATCGTCTTGACTTCCATCGCCTCGATGTCGGCGCGCAGCGTCGCCCGCTCGGCATCGGCATCGGCAAGGGCCGCTTCCTGATCGGCGCCCTCTTCGGCCTCGGCCAACTCATAATGGACCGGCATGTCGTCGAGGCGCTGGCGGAGCTCGGTGACGCGCCGATACTCGGCCTGCGCGTGCGACAGCTCGCTGGTGACCTGCTGGGCGTGGTCCTGGTCGTTCCACAGCTCCGGGTCGGCGGCCTGGTGTTCGAGCTCGTCGATCCGTCGCCGCAGCTCCTCGAGATCCAGCACCTTCTCCACCGTGGTAAGGGTGCTGTCGAGGTTGTCGAGGTCGGATTGAACGTCAGGATGCACGATCAACCAGGCTACCCGGCGGCTCCCGGCTGCAAAGCCGCGCGCCAGGTGGTCTCGGCCTTACCGGGCTTGTAACTCACCGGCAGCTCGTCGCCGACCCGCGGCCACGTCTGCATCTGGCCGACGATGTAGGTGCCGTACACCTCTGTCGGCGCGGTCTCCGGGCCCAGGATCGTGCCGGAGAGGGTGCAGAACATCTGACCGTTCTTGTCGGGCTCGGCCGGCCGGTCGGCGACGCCGGTGACGGTCAGCGTCCCCTGCACCATGCCGACCGACGACCCGCCCCCGAATGGGTTGCGGCCACGGAACTGCATGAACATGGCGATCGCCGCGACGATCAAGACCACCAGCAACACAATCGAGAACAGCATGTCGATCCGCCTCCCATGTCCGATTACGTCCAGGCTACTGATGCCCGCGCCGATCGCGGCGAGTTCGACGATCAGTACCGTGTGGACCATGTCGACCCCCGCGCCGATCGCCACTGACCTCGAACTGGCCCTGACGCTGGCCGATCACGCCGACACCATCACCTCGGCCCGGTTCGGGGCCCTCGATCTGAAGATCGACAGCAAACCCGACCTCACCCCGGTGTCCGATGCCGACCTCGCGACCGAGACGGCCCTGCGCGAGCTGCTGGCGACGAGCCGGCCCGACGACGCGATCCTCGGCGAGGAGTTCGGCGGCGACGTCGAGCTGACCGGCCGGCAGTGGGTGATCGATCCGATCGACGGCACCAAGAACTTCGTGCGCGGCGTTCCGGTGTGGGCGACGCTGATCGCGCTGCTGGTCAACGCGGTGCCCGTGGTCGGCGTCGTCTCCGCGCCCGCCTTGTCACGGCGGTGGTGGGCATCGGCCGGCGCCGGCGCGTTCACCCGGTTCGGTTCCGAGGATCCCCGCCGAATCATCGTTTCCGATGTGACCCAGCTGGATTCGGCGAGCCTCGCGTTTTCCAGTCTCTCCGGCTGGGCCGCCCGCGGCATCCGCGACCGATTCATCTCGCTGACCGACGACGTCTGGCGGGTCCGCGGCTACGGCGACTTCCTCAACTACTGCCTGGTGGCCGAGGGCGCGGTCGACATCGCCGCCGAACCCGAAGTCTCGTTGTGGGACCTGGCGCCGCTCGACGTTCTGGTCCGCGAGGCGGGCGGCGAGTTCACCAGCCTCGACGGGGTCGCCGGGCCAGGTGGCGGCAGCGCGGTTGCCAGCAACGGGCGACTGCAGACAGTGGTGCTCGACCGTCTGGCCCCGTAAGCGGGCCGCCCGGCGCATAATCGGGATATGCACCTCACGCACTTCGGCCATTCCTGCGTTCTCGTCGAAATCGACGGCACCCGAATCCTTTTCGACCCGGGCACGCTGTCGTCTGGTTTCGAGCAGCTGACCGATATCGATGCGATTCTGGTGACCCATCAGCATCCCGACCATGCGGACGTGGCCCGGCTGCCTGCGCTCGTCGCAGCCAACCCGGGTGCGCAGCTGCATTGCGATCCGCAGACCGCCGCGCAGCTGGCCGAGCTCGGCACCGCGGGCGAGTGGCAGCCCGCGCATCCGGGTGATCAGTTCGACATCGGTCCCGTACACGTGCGGGTGACCGGGGGCGACCACGCGGTGATCCACCCCGATATCCCGATCATCAACAACGCCTTCTACCTGCTCGACACCGCGGCGCAGCGGGCGGCCTTCGGGCATCCCGGTGATTCGCTGTTCGTGCCCGACGAGCCCATCGACGTGCTGGCCATCCCCGCTGCGGCGCCCTGGCTGAAGATCAGCGAATCGGTCGACTACCTGCGGGCCGTCGCTCCCCGGGTCGCCGTGCCGATTCATCAGGCCGTGCTCTCGCCGCCCGGTGTCGCCATTCACCACGGCCGGCTCGCCGAGATGAAGCCCGCCCCGACCACCTTCGTCGACTTCACCGACGGCAATCGCGTCGAAGTCTAGTTATCACAGGACCCGGCAGACCGGTCATCTGCCGGACGGGTAGATCGTCGGCCCTGCCTACTGGGCGCGGGACGGCTCAGCGTTGCTGAAGCACGTTGCCATAGTCGTCGACCGTGAGAATCACGGTCTTTCGCTGGTTCAACACAGTGACAACCACCCACACCGGCGTCCACAGAAAGACGGTGATCAGGGTGAGGATCAAATGGAGCAAGTGGTTCGTGTTCTTACCTTTGACCAAAACTGCTTGGTAGTCAGATTGAGACTCGACCCGCCAACCGCCGGCCGCAACCTCCCTGCTGATGCTCTGCGCCAGCGCAGCTTTCCGCTGATCCGGGCTGGCAGCTGACGGAAGGTTCATTTCAGACATGAATGAAATCGCTCTCTGAGCCAGCGACGGCTCCATCGGAATGCGATCCGGGTCAAATTAGCACAACGTGTTGTGCAGTCTGCGACCGACTTCGCGCCGCGGCGCCGATCAGAATGCGCCCGCGGCGAGGAGCCGGTTTCCGCGATCGATACCGCACCGACACGGCCGCAATATGCGAGCTCTGCCGACCGAGTGATGGGTCGGTAGTGACATCATCCTTACCGCGGAGTAAGGTCGTTCTTACTGCCGAGTAAGTTCGGCTCTAGCGACTCCGCTAGACCCCCGTTCCGACGAGAAACAGCTGGTGAGAATGAGTACTGACACCGAGCCCCGCGACACCTCCGCGGTAGGCAAGAACCCCCGGAAACTGACCCCGATCGGCGCGGCCATGCGCGTGCTGACCACGGTCACCGGTTCGGACCTCGCTCAGAAGTACAACCTGGCCGAGCCGATCAACCGCGTCGCCTTCCAGGGCACCAAGACCGGCTTTCAGGCGCTCGGCGCCGCGAACCGCGCCTTCAAAAAGGTCCAGGGCGACAGCGCCCCCAAGCGTCTGTCGACCGGTCCGAAGGATCTGTTCGACCTGACCCCGGACGACGAGCAGCAGATGATCGCCGAGACGGTCAAGGACTTCTCGACCGAGATCCTGCGCCCCGCCGCCTACGATGCCGACAACGCCGCGGCCGCGCCGGAGGACATCCTCAAGCGCGCCGCCGAGCTCGGCATCACCATGGTCAACGTCCCCGAGGAGTTCGACGGCGCCGCCAGCTCGCGCGGCGTGGTCACCAACGCGCTGGTCGCCGAGGCGATGGCCTACGGCGACATGGGCCTGGCCCTGCCGATTCTGGCGCCGTCCGGCGTCGCCGCCACGCTCACCCAGTTCGGCTCAGACGGCCAGCAGAAGACCTACCTGCCCGACTTCGCAGGTGACAACGTGCCGCAGTCGGCCGTCGTGATCGCCGAGCCGCGGCCGCTGTTCGACGCCTTCGACATCAAGACCAAGGCCACCCGCGCGCCCAGCGGCTACCTGCTCAACGGCGTGAAGTCGTTCGTGCCGGCCGCAGGCAGCGCCGAGCTGTTCATCGTCGGTGCCGTGCTCGACGGCCGTCCGGCGCTGTTCATCGTCGAGTCCGACAGCAAGGGCTTGGTCGTCGAGGCCGACCCGAGCATGGGCGTGCGCGCCGCAGGCCTCGGCCGACTGCTGCTGAACGACGTGTCGGTGCCAGCCTCGGCGCTGCTGGGCGAGTCCGAGGGCGACGCCGCCTTCGCCGCCTACCGCGACGTCGTGCGGCTGTCCCGCCTGGGCTGGTCGGCCCTGGCCGTGGGCACCTCGCAGGCTGTACTCGACTACGTGATCCCCTACGTCAACGAGCGCGAGGCGTTCGGCGAGCCGATCTCGAACCGGCAGGCCGTGGCGTTCATGGTCGCCAACATCGCGACCGAGCTGGAGTCGATCCGCCTCGTCACCCTGCGCGGCGCGGCCCGCGCGGAGCAGGGGCTGTCGTTCGCCCGCGAGGCGGCTCTGGCCCGAAAGCTGTGCGCCGACAAGGGCATGCAGATCGGCAGCGACGGTGTGCAGCTGCTCGGTGGCCACGGCTTCACCAAGGAGCATCCGGTCGAGCGCTGGTACCGCGATCTGCGGGCCACCGCCATCGGTGAAGGCGTTGTCGTTCTCTGATGACTATCAACCTGGAGCTTCCGGAGAAGCTGACGACACGGGGTGAGGCACTGCATGCCTTCGCCGAGAACGCATTCCGGCCGATCTCACGCAAATACGATCGGCAAGAACATGACAAGCCCGTCGAGCTCGATCAGTTCGCCGAACTGGTCGCGGCCAACCGCAACAGCGCGAGCGGCGAGAAGTCGGACAAGCCTAAGAAGGACGGCACCGTCAACGGCGCCAACATGGTCGGCGTGCTGACCGCCATCGAAATGGCCTGGGGCGACGTGGGTCTGATGCTCGCACTGCCCGGCCGCGGCCTGGGCAACGCGGCGATCGATGCGGTCGCGAACGAGGAGCAGCTCAAGGAGTACGGCTCGGTATACGCCGCGATGGCGATCACCGAACCCGGCTTCGGCTCCGACTCGGCGGCGGTGTCGACCACCGCAACCAAGGACGGCGACGACTACATCATCAACGGCGAGAAGATCTTCGTCACCGACGGTTCGCGCTGCAGCCACATCGTGGTGTGGGCGACGCTGGACAAGAGCCAGGGCCGCGCGGCGATCAAGAGCTTCGTGGTGCCGCGGGATGCCGAGGGCGTCACCGTGGTTCGACTCGAGCACAAGCTGGGCATCAAGGCGTCCGACACGGCGGCGATCCGCTTCGAGGATGTCCGGGTGCCGGCCACGGCGCTGCTCGGTTCGCCCGAGATCGACACCAAGAAGAGCTTCAGCGGTGTCATGCAGACCTTCGACAACACCCGCCCGGCCGTGGCCGGCATGGCGGTCGGAGTCGCGCGGGCGGCGCTCGAAGAGTTGCGAAAGGCTCTGGAAGAGGCCGGGGTCGAGATCGATTACGACACCCCGATCAACAACCAGACCGGTGCGGCGGCGGAGTTCCTGCGCTTGGAGGCCGACTACGAGGCCTCGTATCTGCTCGCGCTGCGCGCAGCGTGGATGGCCGACAACAAGCAGCCGAACTCGACCGAGGCGTCGATGTCGAAGGCCAAGGCCGGACGCACCGTCACCGATGTCACCACTCGCGCAGTGGAATTGCTCGGCTCGCTGGGGTACTCCGAAGACCTGCTGGTCGAGAAGTGGGCCCGCGATTCGAAGATCCTGGACATCTTCGAGGGCACCCAGCAGATCCAGAACCTGATCATCGCCCGGCGCATCCTGGGCAAGCCGAGCTCCGAGCTGAAGTAGGGAGGAAGCGAACATGCCTATCAATCTTGAGCTTCCCCGCAAGCTGCAACCGACTATCGATCAGGCGCATGCCGCGGCAGCGCAGATCTTCCGGCCGATCTCCCGCAAGTACGACCTGGCCGAGCACGAGTACCCGGTCGAGCTCGACACGCTGGCGAGCCTGTACGACGGCCTCGCGGCCACCGGCCAGGCCGGTGCCGGCGCCGACGGCGGCCGGTCGCACAAGCCGAGCAAGCCGCAGGCCGAGGGTGCGGTGTCGAACGGCGGCAACATGCAGGCCGCGCTAAACGCACTCGAAGTGTGTTGGGGCGACACCGGTTTGCTGCTCAGCATCCCCTACCAGGGCCTGGGCAACTCCGCGATCGCTGCGGTGGCGACCGATGAGCAGCTGAAGATGCTCGGCAAGGTGTGGGCCGCGATGGCCATCACCGAGCCCAGCTTCGGCTCCGATTCGGCGGCCGTGACGACGACCGCCACCCGCGACGGCGATGACTACATCATCAACGGCGAGAAGATCTTCGTCACCGCGGGTTCGCGCGCCACGCACATCGTCGTGTGGGCGTCGGTGGATCGCAGCCTCGGCCGCGCGGCCATCAAGAGCTTCGTCGTCCCCCGTGACAGCGAGGGTCTTACGGTCGTGCGGCTCGAGCACAAGCTCGGCATCCGCGCTTCCGACACGGCGGTGCTGCGCTTCGACAACGTCCGGGTCTCCAAGGACCATCTCCTCGGTTCCCCCGAGGTGGACGTCAAGAAGGGCTTCGGCGGCGTCATGCAGACGTTCGACAACACCCGCCCGCTGGTGGGTGCGATGGGCGTCGGCGTCACCCGGGCGGCGCTGGAGGAGCTGCGAAAGCTGTTGGAGGAGGCCGGAATCGAGATCGACTACGACCGCCCGCCGGCCTTGCAGCATGCGGCCGCGGCGGAGTTCATCCGGATGGAGGCCGACTACGAGGCCGCCTATCTGCACGTGATGCGCGCCGCGTGGATGGCCGACAACAAGCAGCCGAACTCGAAGGAAGCGTCGATGGCCAAGGCCAAGGCCGGTCGCACAGTGGTCGACGTGACCACGAAGTCGGTCGAGCTCGCCGGGTCCGTCGGCTACTCCGAGCGCACGCTGATGGAGAAGTGGGCCCGCGACTCGAAGATCCTGGACATCTTCGAGGGCACCCAGCAGATCCAGAACCTGGTGATCGCTCGCCGGGTGCTCGACAAGAGCAGTTCCGACCTGAAGTAGGCGTATCCGAAGGTCCGCATCGGCCCCGTCGCGAGTTCTCGTGACGGGGCCGATCGTTGTCTGCAGCCCCTCCCCTCCCGCCGTCCCCATGCCCCTCAGGCGACCCGATGTGCACTCCCGGGGACAGCACCGAACTCACGCGCGCATGCGTCACTTGAGGCAACAGTAATACGGTCAAATCCGGCGCAATTTGTGTGATTCAAGTCACATATTGCAAATTATTTTCGAGCCATTTTGAATGCCGAATTACAAATATGTAATTCATCATTGCGTATGCCTTGAGCTGCCTACTTGGGAAATATGCCATCGGTGCGCACACTCGTCCGCGGCGCCATCCGACGGATTCGGACATCACGGTTCGGTATACAACTCCGCGTTTCGTTCCGTACCGTGCTGCGCAGTTCACGAAAGGAGCTGTGCGACATGGAAAAACACCAGGGCGCCAGGGGACGGCCAGCTCGCACGACGGTGCTGCGCACCGCACTCGCCGGCGTTGCCATCGCCGCTCCGCTCGCGTTGGCGACACCGGCGACGGCGTCAGCCGCCGTGCATAACTGGGACGCGGTCGCCCAATGCGAGTCCAGCGGCAACTGGGCGGCCAACACCGGCAACGGCTTCTTCGGCGGCCTGCAGTTCACGCTCAGCACCTGGCAGGCGTACGGCGGCGTTGGGAATCCGGCCGACGCGTCACGCGCCCAGCAGATCGCGGTGGCTGAACGAGTCCTCGCCGGCCAGGGCGTCGGCGCGTGGCCGGTGTGCGGCAAGTACCTCGGCGACCCGGGCCTCGGCAGCCTCGACCTCGGCAGCCTGCTCGGCGGCCTCGACTTCGGCAGCTGACCGACACCGAACGCCGTTCGGACACAATAGACTTCGGCCCCCGCCCGCGACGATCCGCGGGCGGGGGCCGAATTCAATCGCCAACCGGCAGGCTCAGCCGACCAGTTCCAGCTCGCCCGATTCCTCGACCTCGACCTCCTCGGCCTCCGGACGGTCGCCCTGGGTGAGGAACATCAGCAGCATGCCGGCGATCAGGATCACCCCGGCCACCAGGAACGCGGTCTGCGTGCCGGCGGTGAAGGCGTGCGTGGAACCCGCGCCTCCCCCGGCCGCACCGAACACCGCGACCAGAACCGCCAGCCCGAGCGTGCCACCGAGCTGCTGCATTGTGTTGACCAGGCCGGATGCGGCGCCCGAGTCCTCGGGCGCGACGCCCGCGAGAGACGCCGTCGTGAGCGACAGGAACGAGGTCCCACCGCCGAGACCGATGAGGATGAACGGCACCACGATCGACGCATAGGACGTGCTCGTATCGATTCCGGACAGCCAGAGCATGCCGACGGCGGCCAGGCCGAACCCGACCATGAGCAGCATGCGTCGGCTGAACCGGCCGACGAGATAGCGCGCCGACAACTGGGTGGACGAGAAGACGGCCGCAGTCATCGGCAGATATGCGAGACCGGTCATCAACGGGCTGAACTTCATGACGTCCTGCATGAACTGCGTAAGGAAGAACATCATGCCCATCATCCCGGCGACCATCACCAACCGGCCGGCGAAGGCCGACGACCGAGAAACGTTGGCGAACAACCGAAGCGGCGTGATCGGCTCGGCGGCATAGCGTTCGTTGACGACGAAGCCGACCAGCAGGGCGGCGCCGACCAGCAGCGCCGTGATGGTCACCGGCTTCGCCCAGCCATTGGACGCTGCGTTCACCAGCCCGTAGACGAGCGATCCGATGCCCAGCGTGGACGATGCCGCGCCGATGAAGTCGAACCGCTTGCTGGCCCGGCCGGTCGCCGGGAGCGCGATGGCGCCCAGCAGCAGCACCAGCAGACCGATCGGCACGTTGACGTAGAAGACCCAGCGCCAGTCGAGCGCCTGGACCAGCGTTCCGCCGAGCACCAGGCCCAGCGAGAACCCGCCGACCGAGACCGCGGTGAAGAGGCCCATCGCGCGGTTCCGCGGTCGGCCCTCCGGGAACATGGTCATGAGCAGCGCCAATGCGGCCGGCGCGGCGACCGCGGCGCCGATCCCCTGGACCGCACGCGAGGCGAGCAGCATCGCCGAATCGGTGGCGACGCCGCCGACCATCGAGGCGACTACAAACAGCGACAACCCGGCCAAGAAGGTTCGGCGACGTCCCAGGATGTCGCCCATCCGCGCGCCGAGCAGCAGCAGGCCGCCGAACGTCAGAGTGTAGGCGTTGAGCACCCACGACAGATTGGCCGACGAAAAGCCAAGCGCCCGTTGGATATCAGGCAATGCGACGTTGACGATGGTGGCGTCGACGACGACCATCAGCTGGCAGCCGAGAACTGCCGCCAGCGCGAGAGCCGCAATGCGCTGCGGGGTCAGCACACCGCTGGCGCCCCGCAATGAAGACATGGATAAGGAAGGAAGGGACATGTACGGCTTCTCCTATGGTTCGGAGTAGACTCGTGGACAGAAACGGAAGCTTCCTCCAGTTACAATACGGAGGTAGCCTCCGGTTTGCAATAGTTCACTTGGTATTGGCACGTCAGGAGGGGTGACGATGGCCCGGTCGGCGACAGAGTCGGCATCCACGTCGGGCGGATCGGCGCCGAAACCGCGGGCGGACGCCCAGCGAAACCGGGCCAAGCTCATCGGCGCCGCCCACACCGCATTCACCGAGACCGGCGTGAATGCCCCGCTGGAGAAGATCGCACAGAGCGCCGGGGTCGGCATCGGCACGCTCTACCGCCACTTCCCCACCCGCGCCGACCTGGTGCAGGCGGTATACGCGCAGTATTCGTCCGAGTTGGCCGATGCCGGCGAGGCGGCGATGCGCACCG
Organism: Jongsikchunia kroppenstedtii DSM 45133; assembly: GCF_000380485.1. Taxonomy (GTDB): domain Bacteria; phylum Actinomycetota; class Actinomycetes; order Mycobacteriales; family Mycobacteriaceae; genus Jongsikchunia; species Jongsikchunia kroppenstedtii. The sequence goes on from NZ_AQYG01000051.1 coordinate 364,711, forward strand.
AGACGCCGGATATGGCGCTGCACAAGCTGTTTCGGCTCTTTCTGGACACCGCGCAGACCAAACGCGGAATGAAAGAGGTCATCCTTGCCGAGGTCGGCCAGGATGCACCGGTCTTCACTCAGGCCCGCGAGCGCACCCGCGCGGTCTTCGATCAGATCGTGTCCGCCGGCCAGACCGACGGACTGTTCCGCGATGACGTCTCCGCCGATGACGTCCACAAGATCATCGCCGGACTCACGATGACCTGCGCCTCCGACGCCACTCCGGCCGATCTGGACCGGATGGCGACGATCATCGTCGACGGTTTGCGCGTTCCGCGCTGAATTCGATCCCGACATTTCGGGTGATGAATTCGTGGTGGGGACCACAAAAACCTCGTGTTCCTGCTCACAAAGATCATTCACTATGTAGTGCTTGCAATTGCGAGCGATTGGGCGGCTGAGCTGGGGTTCTAGCGCCCGAAACGGACATTTTTCACCGTTATCAGACCGAGATCTTCGGCCCTGAGCGATGTGCGACAACGATTTTCGTTCCGTAGCGTCTGCCGCGGTCCAGAACACGACCGTCGAACGCCACGCCGCGACGCTACTCGTCCAGCGGCGAAGGGGAGGTGCCCCGCCACGGCGGTCATGCGAAAGGAACGAAGGCTATGAACAAGAACGCTCCGAAGCTGAGCAAGAACACCAAGCGCGTTGCAGTGCTGTCGGCCCTTGCCGGCGCCGCGGCGCTTCCGGCGCTGGCTCTCGCCACCGCGCCTGCTCAGGCCGCCGGCCACAACTGGGACGCAGTTGCCCAGTGCGAGAGCGGCGGCAACTGGGCGATCAACACCGGCAACGGCTACTACGGCGGCCTGCAGTTCTCGCAGAGCACCTGGAGCGCCAACGGCGGTTCGGGCAGCCCGGCGAACGCGTCGCGTGAAGAGCAGATCCGCGTCGCCGAGAACGTGCTGAACACCCAGGGCCCCGGCGCCTGGCCCGTGTGCGGTTCGCGCCTGGGCAGCGGCGAGTCCTACGCCGCCACCACCCCGAAGGCTCCCGAGGCTCCGGCCGCGCCCCAGAACCACGACTACGTCGTGGGCCAGGGCGACGCCCTGGGCACCATCGCCGCCGCGCAGAAGGTCGGCCTCCCGGCCCTGCTCGACGCCAATAAGGATCTGGTCCAGCACCCGGACACGATCAACATCGGCACTAAGATCGTCATCCCGGCGGCCAAGTAAGCCCCGGCTGACACCAGACCAGCACGCACTGGCGACTGTGCCCGCGCTCCTATTGGAGCGCGGGCACAGTTGTTTCTACGGTCATTGCCTGCTTCTACAGTCATTGCCGCCGGCGGACCAGCCGACAGATATATATGTGTCGAACCGTCACAGAAAACTCTAGACACCCTTGTTGACTGGACGTACAATAAGCGTCATGACTGCACAATACGACGCGGTAATCATCGGAGCCGGATTCGGCGGCATGGGTGCCGCTATCCAGCTCCAGGAGCTGGGCCTGCACAATCTGCTCATCCTCGACCGCGAGGACGACCTGGGCGGCACCTGGCACGTCAACCACTACCCCGGACTGGCCGTGGACATCCCGTCCGCCGTCTACTCCTATTCCTTCGAGCCCAACCCGTACTGGTCGCGCCTATTCGCACCGGGGTCCGAGCTCAAGAAGTACGCCGAGCACGTCGCCGATAAGTACGGCCTGCGCAAGTACATGAGGTTCGGCGTGGTGGTCAACGGCGCACGCTGGGACGCGGAGCATGACCACTGGGTGGTCTCCACGGCCGACGGCGACACCGTCACCGGCACCTACCTGCTCACGGCGACCGGCTTCCTGTCGCAGCCGAGGATGCCTGATATCGAGGGAATCGACACCTTTGCCGGCAAGGTCATCCATACCACCAAGTGGGACAACGACTTCGACCCCAAGGGCCGCAGGATCGGTGTCATCGGCACCGGCGCCACCGCGGTGCAGCTGATTCCGGAGCTGGCCAAGTCGGCGGCCGAACTCACCGTGTACCAGCGCACCGCCATCTGGGTGGTGCCGAAGATGGATGCGCATGTGCCCGGATTCGTCCGGCAGTTGTTCGCGCGGGTCCCGCAGACACAGAAGGCCGCCCGTAAGGTCGGCGGCACGGTGCTCGAGGCGATCATGGTCGGCGGCGTCCTGCACTTCCGCCAGTTCAAGGTGTTCAACCGCGGCGCCGCGGCGGCCGCCAAGGCGCATCTCTACGCGCAGGTCCGAGATCCCAAGGTGCGCAAAGCTTTGACGCCCGACTACGACTTCGGATGCAAGCGGCCGACCTTCTCCAACACCTACTTCCGCACGTTCAACAAGCCGAACGTAAAGCTGGAATCGACATCGATCGCCCGCGTCGAGCCGGACGGTATTGTGACGACCGACGGCAACAAGATCGAGATCGACACCCTGGTGCTGGCCACCGGCTTCAACCTGTGGGAGGCAAACTTCCCGGCCATCGAGGTGATCGGTCGCGAGGATCGGAATCTCGGAAAGTTCTGGCGGGACAACCGTTTCCAGGCATTCGAAGGCATCACTGTGCCGAAGTTCCCGAACTTCCTGAGCCTCAACAGCCCGTACAGCTACAGCGGCCTGTCGTACTTCGACACCATCGAATCGCAGATGCGGCACGTCAAGCGGCTGTTCCAGGAGATGCAGCGCCAGGGCGCCACCACGTTCGAGGTCACCGAGGCCGCCAACACCGACTTCCTCGACCGGATGACCCGCAAGCTGGACGACTCCGTCTTCATCCTCGGCAGCTGCGAGACCTCCCGCAGCTACTACTTCAACCAGCACGGCGAGGCCACGCTGCTGCGTCCGACCTCGACGGCGTCGGCCTACGAGGAGCAGGGGACCTTCCCGCTGGAGGCGTACGAGATCGCCTGACCTACTGGGAACGTGACGCATACAGGGTGCGGTGGACATAACGTCCGCCGCACCCCGTATTAGTCATGGCCCCAGCACTTCCCGGGACGAGTCCCGGGCTGATTGGGTTCGTGGTCGATTCGGGCTCAGGCTGATTCAGCCACGCTCGCCGCTCCGACGAATAGCCGGACTCGACAGCGTGAAGTCGAAGTCGTCACTGACAGCGGTGTCGCTGACCAGCGATTCGCAGCCCCCCGCAAGCTCCGGCGCCGCCGCTACGCAGGTTCTCCAAAAATCGGTTCGCATTGTCGGACTCGTCAGCTATACCGATCACAACCAATTCAGCGAAGACAAGGGGCAACCGATGAGCGAATGGGATGCGCACGTGCACTGCACGTGCTTCCTTGACGGCTTGACGAGCGCCCCGCCATATCCGCGATCTGAACTCACCGTCAACCGATTCGGCGTCGTCACCCTCCTGCACAGCCACGACCACTCCGAAGACCCCGAGGATCTCTGGTGCTGGCGCGTTGGCATGACCGCAGACGGAGCCGACGCACCGCAGCCATGTCGCCACGACAACATGAAACTGGTCGATGAGATCTTCTACTGGCCTGGCAGCGTTACTCACGTCGGCCGCTACCCAGCCGCCGAGAGTCTCATTCGCGACCTGGGACTCAGCCGACTCGATGCAGCGATCCACCGGCCGGCCAACTACGACTTCGCGTCCGGCGGTATCTGGATGTATTCAACGGAAGCCGCCGAGTGCTTGGATGAGCTGCACCGACTCGTCAAGATGCCGCTTGAGGGAATCGGCAACGAGCGAACCTTCATAGATGCGCTGGAAATCTTGTTGCCAGCTGCTGTCGAAACCAGCAACCCGATCATCTGCCACTACAACGGCGTCGCAGATGATGCGTGGTGAACAGAGAACTCCCAAGTCGACTGCGGAAGAATGAAACCACCGATTGAGCCACCAGTAACGCGCGACAAAGTGCGCGAACTCACGAAGCGGTGGGCATACGAGCCATCCACCGTAGGTGAATATCTTCACGAAGGCTTCAATAGCGACCCGGTATCCGGAGGATTCGCGTTCTCGTGCGATCGGGGGCTGGTCATCGCGAGTACCGGCGGCAGTTGCATCTGGTCCGGCATCACCGGAGATGTTGCAGCGCAGCATGATGCGATCGACGAATTCTGGCGCAAGCAGCGGCACAAAGATCGTCCGCTCGCCATCGATCAGGTCAGTGTTTGGCACCGGGCTGCAATCGGAGCGCTCGTGCAGGGGCTCCCCTCCGTCGCCGACCTGCCAGAGCACGAGCGCGAAGCTCTACCTGATCTTCCACGCGCTGAGGGACTTCTGATTGTGCTGCGCGGAACGCTACGCCGGGTCGAAAGTGCACCGACCGAGGCGGCCGCCCTGCGAATTCTGGCGGCCGACGACTGGCTGCTCAATACTCCAAGCGAGGCACTGGCCGCGCACCCGTGCCCGCTTTGCCAACGACTGGCACTCGGATCGAGCGTTGGACGTGTCGAGGTGTGTGATCGTTGTGCGCGGCACGCGCGGTGCTGCGACAACCGGCTCGTCGCTGGATCAAACACGTCCCTGTTCGGCGGCTTCATCGCGGTGCACGTGGACGACAAGACTCCCTGTGATCAGGTCACTAGAAACGGAATCGTGTACATAGACAACAAGGTCTGCTGCATGGGCGAAGAACGCATCGGCGGCGTGTATGTCGCGTACGAAACCTAGGTCCGGACGGCATGGAGTTGGACGCAAACTCTCTTGCCTTCAGCCCGACGACTTCGCACACACTGCGGTCAGGGCCGGTTCAGCTGCCAGGACACGCCGAACCTGTCATTGACCCAGGCGAACGCCGTCGAGAACCCGTAGTTGTCCAACGGCATGAGCGTGCCGCCGCCCTCACCGAGCGTGGCGACCAACCACTCCAGTTCGGCACGCTCGGTGACGTCGACGAACAGCGAACTCGACGGTGTGAAGTCGAAGTCGTGACTGACAGCGCTGTCGCTCACCAGGATTCGCAGTCCCGCGAGCTCCAGCTCCGCCAGCATGATCCCGGACCCCGGCGCCGGATGCGGCGTGGACGACACCACCCGACTACCGGGGAACGCCGAAAGATAAAGCTCGATCGCCGATGCGGCAACGCCCCCCTGAAACATGAGAAACGGTCGAATGGCTGCCATGGTTGCGGACACTACGACGCGCGCCCAATACGGGCAACCCGGGCCGGTGACCGGTTAGGTCACCAGCACCGCGGCTCCACTGAACCTGCCGAACTTGAGGTCCCGCAGGGCCCGGTCGGCGGTATCCAATGAGTAGGGGTGGGTCGTGAGATGCAGCGGATGCTGCGCGGCGAACGCCAGGAATTCCCGGGCGGCCGCGCGCGTGTTGGACGTGACGCTGCGAAGCTGACGTTCGCGGAACAGATGTCGCTGGTAGTTCAGTGGCGGCACGTCGCTCATGTGGATCCCGGCGACGGCCAGCGTGCCGCCGGCGTCGAGGGCTTCCAGCGCCGGCAGCACGAGATCACCCACCGGCGCGAACAGGATCGCCGCGTCGAGCGGTTCGGGCGGCGGGTCTGCGGCACCCTGTGCCGACGCGGCACCGAGATCGAGGGCCAGCTGCCTGGATGCGGCATCCCGGGTCATCACATGCACCCGGGCGCCCCGATGGATCGCGACCTGCGCGGTGATGTGCGCGCTTCCGCCGAAGCCGTAGATCCCCAGGACACCGCCGTCGGGCAGCTCCGCCCGTTGCAGCGCGTGGTAGCCGATGATCCCCGCACACAACAGGGGCGCGACGTCGACATCGGTATAGCCATCCGGCAGCGGCAATGCATAGGCGGCCGGTACGACGGCGTACTCGGCGTAACCACCATCGAAATCCCAACCGGTATACCGTGATTCGGGACAGAGATTCTCGGCGCCGCGTCGGCAGTATCGGCAGACTCCACACGTATGCCGCAGCCAGGGAATGCCCACGCGCTGGCCCACGACGAAGTCGCCGGCCGGGCTCACCACCTCGGCGACCACTTCATGCCCCGGGACCACGTGATCACGATGAACCGGCAGATCCCCTTCGACCACGTGCAGGTCGGTCCGGCACACCCCGCACGCCAGCACCCGCACCGATAACTCGCCTGCCGCCGGCCGCGGCTCTGGCGCAGTTCGTAATACGACCGGCGCGCCGTCGACCGGCCCCGGCGTCGTCACCATCCACGCTTTCATCAGATGTCCCTCGGCTCGTCAACACAGCGTTCCGTAGACACCATTCTCGAACAGCGCGGCTATCGAATGCTGCTGTTCCGGACGGACGCACCCAGAGAACCACCTTCACGTCGCCAAGGCGACGCGGGAGCGTCTCGCCCGGACAGCACCATGATCGCCACCCCGGCGACCATCTGCGCGGCAAGCAGAACAAGGCTGGCGACCGCATCGCCCGTGGTCGCGAAGTGGTGATGGTGCACGGCATGGAAGACGAGATGGGGTACGGCCTCGATCGCCGCGATCAGCCCCATGGCGAGCAGCCAGCCCTGTCGCCCGATCACGGCCGCGACCACCCCGGCGACGCCGGCGGCCAGATAGAAGCCGCCGAGGTCCGTGATCAGATGCTCGTTGTAGGGCGGCTCCGACAACGCCCAGTGCCGACCGAAACCTGGGAACTGCTGATACCAGTTAGACGGCGCGAGCGTGGCCCAGCAACCGATGGCGCAGAAGAAGATTCCGATGATGGCCGCGAGTGCCCGGGCCAGCATCAGCAGACGCCCGGGTTGCCATAGGTCGGCCGTTGCGCGCCAACCGTCACGCGCATTCGGATAGACGGGCCGCCAGCCGGTCGCGTCTTTGAATCGCTGATTGGAGACGCGCTGCGAGCGCATCACCGCCGCCATGTTCTGACCGGCGAGCCCGATCAGTCGACCCGGTGCGCCGATCAGCGGGCGGCGACCCACGGCATCGGAGATCGCCTGGCCGTAATCGTGTTTCGTCATCGGCTCGTCGTCGACGACGTTGTAAACGCCCGCCCCGGCATCCAGCGCGGCGACGACCGCCCGGCCGGCGTCCACGAGATGGATCGGCGAGAAATACCCGTCCGGCGGTCCATACACGACGCGCACCCCGGCTTTCGCCATCGTCAACATGTCATTGTTCTGACTGGAACCGGGGCCGTAGAACAGCCCGAACCGAAGCACCACGCCAGCACCACCGGCCTCAGTGAATCGACGGATAGTGTTCTCCGACAGCGGGGTTGATTCGACGACCGGATAGATCGCCATCGACACATCCTCCGTGATGGGGTCGTCGCGGGACGGATAGGCCAACGCGATCGATTCCTGGATGACGCGTCCCACCCCGGCCGCGAGCGCGGCGTCCACGACCGCAGTGGTCCCCTCGGTTCGGATACGCGCGTTGTCACGCCACGCTCGGGCGAACGGATAGGCAAAGGTCGACGGGATCGCGGTCGCCAGATTGACGACGGCGTCGTGCCCCTCGAACGCCCGTGTCATGCCGTCGACGTCGAAAATCGACACGAACACCGGCACCGCACCCATCTCCGCGACCACTCCGGCCTTCTCTCGGGTGCGTACCATCGCCGAGACCTGATGCCCTGCCTCGATCAACGCCCGCACCGCGTGCGGTCCGATCGCGCCGGTAGCACCGGTGACAAACACTCGCTTCGCAGTTCGATCTGGCATACGCAGGAACGCTACCGAGACACCGGGCCACGATTAGGCTCCACATTCATGACAGTTTCGGGTACCACTTCAGGACCGGAAGTGCTCGTCGAGATCGACCGTGGCAGCGCCGAGCCGCTGCATCGACAGTTGACCGCCGGTCTACGGGACGCAGTCCGCTCGGGCCGCCTCGCACCGACATCGCGAATGCCGTCCACGCGGGTACTGGCGGACGATCTCGGAGTGTCGCGGCGGCTCGTGGTCGAGGTCTACACACAGCTGATCGCCGAAGGCTTCCTGACGAGCGCACATGGCGCCGGAACCTTCGTCGCCGACATCGACACGAACACGCACGCCGAGGCCGCGGACGACCATCACGTCACCCGATACGAGGTCGACTTCGGCACCGGCCTGCCCGACCTCCGAAGCTTCCCCCGAGACCGATGGTTGCGGGCGTTGCGGCACGGACTGTCGCGGCTGCCGTCCGAATCACTCGGATACGTCGCACCGCAGGGACTCCCGGACACCCGGCAGGCGATCGCCGGCTATCTGCAGAGAACCCGCGGGATCGCCGCGGATCCGGGCCAGATCGTACTGTGCTCCGGCGCGACGCAGGGACTGGGACTGTTGGCACAGGTGCTGCGCGAGCGCGGCGATGGCACCATTGCGATGGAGGAGCCCGGCTTCTGGCTGCACCGGATCGTCCTACGCCGCAATGGAATCGACCCGCTTCCCCTGCCCGTCGACGATCACGGATTCGATATCGCGGCGCTGCGCGCGAGTCCGGCAAGAGTGGCGCTGACGACGCCGGCACACCAATGCCCTACCGGCGTCGTCATGACGGCGCAGCGACGGGCCGACCTGCTGGACTGGGCGCGCGACGGCAATCTGATCATCGAGGACGACTACGACGCCGAATATCGCTTCGACCGCAGACCGATCGGGGCGCTGCAGGGGCTCGCCGCCGACCGAGTGATCTGCATGGGCACCGCGAGCAAGACGCTCGCGCCGGGTCTGCGGATCGGGTGGCTGGTCCTACCGCCTGCGCTGGTCGATGCGGTCACCCTCTCGAAAGGTATTGCAGACAGCGGAAACTCGGTCATGGACCAGGTTGCGTTCGCGGAACTGCTCGACTCGGGCGACTACGATCGGCACCTGCGCCAGATGCGGCGCAGATACGCGTCGCGGCGGAGTACCTTGCTCACGATGTTGGGCGAGCACCTGCCTGCGGCCACGGTGTCAGGAGCGGCCGCGGGCATTCAGCTCGCCGCCGTGTTCCCCGATGGATACGACGTCGAAGAACTCGTACGACGGGCCGCCACGTCACGAGTGCACGTCGAATCGACGAGACCGTTCTACGCGCACCGGGCCGGCGCACCTCCCGGGCTGCTCCTGAACTACGCCAACGTGACCGAGTCGCAGATCATCACGGGCATGACGATTCTCGGCCGCATCGCACGCCAGCTGTGATTCAGGCGTCCACCCGCACAACCTTTTTCGGATAGCCGCTCGCACCGTCGGGCACCGGGTCGGCGGTCTCACTGGTCTGCGTGACGCCCGTCCCGTCGGTCGCCCGAGCCACGATCGTGTGCGTCCCCTTGCCGGCCTGCCACGGCAGCCACCATTGCCGCCAGGTGTCGATCGAGTATTCGGGCGCGAGGTTCGCGGTCTGCCAGGCGCCGCCATCGATCTGCACCTCAACGGTTTTGATGCCGCGGTGCTGCGCCCACGCGGTTCCGGCGATCACCTGGGTACCGCCGCCGACCCGCGCGCCCGACGACGGCGAGTCGATGCGGCAGCCGGTCTTGATCGGCCCCAGCGCCGACCATCCCCGATCGGTCCAATAGGCGGTCGCCTTGTCGAAACTCGTTATCTCCCAGTCGGTGACCCATTTCGTCGCTGATACGTAGCCGTACAGCCCGGGGACCACCTGCCGAACCGGATAGCCGTGCTCGGTGGGCAGCGGCTGACCGTTCATCGCGACGGCGAGAATGGCATCGCGGCCGTCGATGAGGGTGGAGATCGGCGTGCCGGCCGTCCAGCCGTCCACGCTGCGCGAGAGCAGCATGTTGGCGCCCGGCTGCACGCCCACCGAATCCAGAATCGGCTTGATCGGGATGCCGGTCCATACCGCATTGCCGATCAGGTCGCCGCCGACCTCGTTCGACACGCAGGTGAGCGTGACCGCTCGCTGCACCGCGGCCATCGACACCAGGTCGTTCCAGGTGATGGTCCGCGGCCGATCGACCATGCCGTGGATCTTGAGCCGCCACTCGCCGGTCGTCATCTGCGGCACCTGCAGCGCGGTGTCGATCCGGTAGAAGTCGCCGTTGTCAGTGACATACGGAACCGCGCCGCGCACATTGACGTCGGGCGGAATCGGCGGCGCCGGCGATTGCGGCACCGGCAGGCGTAGCGTGCGTCGATCGGCCGCCAACTCCGCACTCCGGTCGACCAGCTTGCGACCCAACGCGTACGCGCCGGCCGATGCGGCGGCGAGAATCCCTGCAGCGGCGAAGAATCGCCGCCGGCTGAGCTCCGGGTCACCGGAGTCGATGACGCCGGCGACCGGCCGGTAACCGAGTAGCAGCCGTAGCACCACCACCCCGACCACGCCGCCCAGCAGCGACGGCCAGACGAATGCCCCCGTCGACGTCGGCCGACTCATCGCCGTCACCGCGCCGAATATCGCGAAGGCCGCGATGATCGCCGATCCGATCGGGCGGCCATTGCGCTCGACCGTCCCGGCGAGGGCCGACAACACCGCGACGAGCACCGCCAGGCAGGCGAACAGGAAGGCCTTGTCGTCGGTGCCGAAGTTGCTGATCACCCATTCCCGCACCCCGGACGGAGTGCGATCGACGACGGCGCTGCCGACCGCGTAGAACGGCGCCGAATCCCGGCCGACGCCCGCAGCAACCAACTGGCCGACGGCCAACGCGACCGCCGCAGCGATCCAACCGGCGAGAACCCGCCGCATGCCCTGCGTCACCTCAACCAGTGTCCTCTTCGCGGCGGCTGCCAGCCGAATTATGACAAGCACGTAAGGAGTGCCCGACCATGCCACTACCGAACGTCCGCGGCGGGTCGCAGGCGCCCGGTCGGTTCAGAGGCGGTGTGCCCGACTGCGCGCGAGGATGTACTCCTCGTCTTTCAGGCGCACGGCAGCCTCGTCCACTGCGACGTCGTGTCCCGCGGCGCACCGCACAACCGCGGACAGCGGCGCGTCGCAGTCTCGGTGGACCAACTCGATCCCGGTTCGATGATCGTCGCCGAGCGACTCGCCCCATTCCATGAGCGCGACCACGATCGGGAACAGCTTGCGACCGCGCTCGGTCAGCACGTATTCGTTCCGGGTGCGCTGGCCGGCCTCGCGGTATGGACGCCGCGCCACAATGCCGTCGTCATGAAGCTGCTTGAGCCGCCCGGCAACGACCGCCTCACTCAGCCCTGTGCGGCGGGCGATCTCATCGAACTTCGTGCCGCCATAGAGCAATTCGCGTATGACGAGCATTGCCGATCGAGTACCGATCAGATCCAACGCCCGCTCGATGCGGCACCACCCCTTGGACGGCCATCGATCCCGGTCGGCAAACGCACCCAGGCGCTCCAACACGTCATTCGACTGCGCCGCGTCGACCTCGGCCGCACCCGGATCGGGAGCCGCGGTTCGTTTGGCATCGCTCATACCCAGACCCTACCTGGCTTTACCTTTCAGTAGTTAGAGCGTAGATTCTAACTATGGTTTTCCTTAGCCAGGGAATCATCGGTGATCCAGTCACAGAGAGGCAGTAGCCATGACAAGCGCATACATCGTCGACGCGGTCCGCACGCCAGTCGCCAAGGGCAAGCCCGGCGGCGCATATTCCGACATACATCCGGTGGACCTGCACGCCCACACGCTCGCAGCTCTCGTCGAACGCGTCGGCATCGACCCGGCCGTCGTCGATGACGTCATCAGCGGGGCGGTCGGCCAGGTCGGCGAACAATCGGGCAACACCGCCCGCTGGGCGGCACTCGGCGCCGGCTTCCCCGAATCGGTGCCCGCCGTCACGGTCGACCGCCAGTGTGGGAGCTCGCAGCAGGCACTCCATTTCGCGGCGCAGGGCGTGATCGCCGGGGCCTATGACGTCGCCATCGCCTCGGGCATCGAATCGATGAGCCGCATCCCGATCGGCTCGCAGTCTGAGGGCAAGAACTTCCGCGGCAACCGCGTCGATGCGCGCTACGACAACGGCCTTGTCCCCCAAGGCATCAGCGCGGAGCTGATCGCTGACCGGTGGCAGCTGTCACGCTCCGAGTTGGACGAATTCGCCGCCGAGTCGCATCAGCGGGCGGCTCGGGCATGGAAGGACGGATTGTTCGACTCGCAAATCACGATGGTCAACGACCTCCGTACCGACGAGACCATTCGGCCCGAGTCGACGGCCGAGACGCTCGCCGGTCTGCGGCTCGCCTTCAAGAACGACTTCTGGGCGCAGCGGTACCCCAACCTCGACTGGCGCGTCACCGCAGGCAACAGCTCGCCGGTCAACGACGGCGCGGCAGCGGTCCTCATAGCGAGCGATGCAGCTACGGCACGCCTCGGACTGACACCCCGCGCCCGGGTGCAATCGTTCGCCGTGGCCGGCGACGATCCGGTATTCATGCTCACCGGCATCATTCCGGCGACGCAGAAGGTGCTGGCCAAGGCGGGGCTCACCGTCGACGATATCGACGTGTTCGAGGTCAACGAGGCCTTCGCGTCGGTGGTGCTCGCTTGGCAACGAGAGATCGGCGCGGACCTTGCGAAGGTCAACATCAACGGCGGCGCTATCGCGATCGGCCATCCGCTCGGCGCCTCGGGCGGCCGCCTGATGACCACGCTGGTGAACAACCTCGAACAGACCGGCGGACGCTACGGCCTGCAAGTGATGTGTGAGGCCGGCGGCCTCGCCAACGCGACCATCATCGAAAGGCTCTGAGCAACAGTAGTTGGTCGGAGCCGCCTGCCGCGGTGGCCGCAGTCGGTGAGCTCTGGTCCTCCAGTCGTCCGGTGCCCGCCGGATACTGCCTCCGTGCGGAGGCCAGGAATCGTCGCCGCTACCGGCTACTGGAGATACGACTCCACGTCGCCGGTCGTCCGGGCCTGCGCGTGGTCCGGGTTCTCCCCGAATTCCGTGCGGGCCCGGCGCTGCCGGAGCAGATCCCAGCATTGGTCCAATTGATTCTCAAGCGTTCGCAGTCGCTCGTGCTGATCGGCCGTGGCACCGCTCTCGCGGAGCTGATGCTCTTCGGCGACCAGTGCGTTGATGCGGTCCAGGACTGACTTGTCTTCCATGACGCTCCTCCGCGACTCGACTGCGCTGCCTTTGCTGGGCTGCCCTTTGCAGGTTAGATCCATTCGCGGCCGGACGTCGGGCCTCGCGGGATTCCAGTCCTCGGCCCCGACACGAAAAACTCAGGCCCGGAGGACGAATCCTCCGGGCCTGAGACCTAGTAGCGGGGACAGGATTTGAACCTGCGACCTCTGGGTTATGAGCCCAGCGAGCTACCGAGCTGCTCCACCCCGCGATGGTGAACGCAACATTACCGGCGAGAAGCTCTGTGATGCAAATCGATTGATCTACGTCACTTTTCGGGCCGTTCGCCGCTGGTCAGGCCCATAAATAAAGGCGAGGCCCGCGTCGTAACGCGGGCCTCGCCTCATGATCCAGGCCTCGTTGCCGGCCTGATCGGCACTTACTTGTTGACCAACCCCTCGTAGTCGCTCGTCGCAGCCTTGAGGTCGGCCTGCGCCTTCGCCATTCCGGTGTAGTCACCGTTCTGCTGCGCCTGCTGCAACGCGTCGAGAGCGCTGTTGATCCGACCGATCACGGCGGTCAGCTGCGGGCTGGCCGCCACCCCGGCACCGCCACCGGGCGCCGGGGTCACCGGCGCAGGCGGCTGCACCGGCTGCGGAGTCGGTTGGTTGGTATTGCCTTGCGGCTGAGTCGGATTCTGGTTCGGCAACGGCGTGGTCGGGTTGATGCCGACCTGCTGCAGGGCCTGAGCGACCGTAGAGGCGTATCCCAACGCCCACGGGTTGTTCTTGCCGCCGCCTGCGTAGTACCGCATCAGCACCCGGTACAGCTGCGGATAGGTGGCGGTGCCATTGGCCTTCACATACATCGGCAGCACGTTCAGGATCCCGTTGTCCCCCACCGGCAATGTCAGCAGGTTGCCCCAGATGATCTGGCCGGTGTTCTCCAGGTTCTTCCGGTCGGCATTCACTGCCAGAGACGGATCGCTGGGCGTCGTCATCGCCGCGAACGACTGCGTGGGGCCGTCCGTCTGCGTGCCCACGGTGCGAATCGTGAACTGTCCGTAGTCCGCCGGATCCGACCCGACCGAGATCTGCGAGGCCATGAAGTCCCGCCGCAGCGCGTTCATCGCCGAACTCAGCTGGAACTGCGCCTTCCCGCTCTTCGGATCAGAGGCGATGTAGTAGTACGGCGGCTGATCCAGATTCGCCGGATTGTCCGGCTGCGTCGGATCGGCGGGCACCGACCAGAAATCGTTGCCGCGGAAGAACGTCTGCGGATCCGACACGTGGTACTTGGCCAGCAGCGCCCGCTGGATCTTGAACAGATCCTCCGGGTATCGCATGTGGTCGAGCAGTTGTGGATTCTTGTCCAAATCCGATCGCGGCTTCACCGAACCCGGGAACACCTTCATCCAGGTCTTCAGCACCGGATCGGTGTTGTCGAACTGATACAGCGTCACCTTGCCTGTGTACGCGTCGACGGTCGCCTTGACCGAGTTACGTACATAGGACACTTGACGATTCGTCTGTGTCCTGCCGGTCTGCCCCTGATTCAGCTCCTGCGCGTCGGCCGTCGCATCCTGCAGCGACATCTTCTGCGCATACGGGAACTGGTCCAACGTGGTGTACCCGTCAACGATCCACTGGATCTTGCCGTCGATCACCGCCGGGTAGGTCTTCGAATCGACCGTCAGCCACGGCGCCGCCTTCTTGACGCGATCGCGAGGGTCACGGTTGTAGAGCAGCTTCGAGTCCTTGTTGATGGCCCCCGACAGCAGGAAGTTGCGTTCGGTGTACTTGACCGCATACGCGAACCGGTTGAACCAATTGTTCAGCGGCACACCGGTTCCGCCGTCGTAGGTGAAGGTCTGGGCACCGTTGTCGTATTCCTTCTTCTCCCCGTTCGGCGCCCCGACGATGGCGTAGTCCGGACGGACCTTGGCGATCAACTCGCCGAAGTAGATGCGCGGCTGCTTCACCTGAATGGGCGAATCCTGATAGCCGGGCTTGCCGATCGTGTCCAGGTCGCTCACCAGGAAGTTGGGCTTACCACCGATCTGCTGGCTGTTGCCGTTGTTATCGGTCGTCGACTGATCGACCTGATTGGCCGGCGCCGCGATGAACCCGTCGCCATGGGTGTAGACGGTGTGCTTGTTGATCCAGTTCTGCTGATTGGCAGCGAATCTCGTTGGGTCGAGTTCACGCACCGAGACGACGTAGTCGCGCAGGGTGCCGTTCTGGTCCCGGTAGCGGTCGAGCGACATCTGCTGCGGGAATCCGTAGAAGTTCTCGTTCTGCTCGAGCTGGGTGAACGCGTCCGACAACACATTCGGGTCCAGGATCCGAATGTTCGAGAGCGTGGCGTTGTCGTTGTTCACCGTCTGGGTATTGGCTGGATTGGTGCCCCAGTCGGTGATCGTGTTGATCTTGTTGTCGGTGATTCCGTACGCCTGTTTCGTCGCATCGATGTTGCGGCCGATGTACTCAGCCTCCTTGGCCGCGGCGTTCGGCTTGACCGAGAACTGTTCCAGGATCAGCGGCCAGCCGACACCGATCACCAACGCCGACAACAGCATCAGCACCGTCGCCAGCGCCGGCACCCGCAGATCGCGCAGCACGATGCCGGCGAAGAAGGCGACCGCGCAGATGATGGCGATCGACATCAGGATCAGCTTGGCGGGCAGCACCGCGTTGATGTCGGTGTAGCCGGCGCCGGTGAAGATCGACTGCTTCCGGGTGCTGGACAACAGGGTGTACCGATCGAGCCAGTACGCGATCGCCTTGAGAATCAAGAAGATTCCGGCGGTCGCGGCGAGCTGGATCCGGGCCGCCTTGGTAAGCGTTCCACCGCGACCGGCCAGCCGGATACCACCGAACACGTAGTGCGTCAGCAGCGCGAACAGGAATGCGACCACCGTCAGCACGAAGAGGAAGTTCACGATGAAGCGGTAGAACGGCAGATCCCAGGCATAGAACCCGGCGTCCAGGTGGAACTGCGGATCCTTGTAACCGATGGTCGTCCCATGCAGAAACTTCTGCACGATGGCCCAATTCCCTTGCGCCACCAGGCCGGCGATGAGTCCGACCAGCACGACCGGACCCCAGGTGAACCAGCGCAGATGCCCCATCACCACCGCGCGGTAGCGCGCGATCGGATCGGCCGGCCCGTTGGCCGGCACGAATACCGGCCGCCAACGGAACGCGAAGAACAGTGACGCGAAGACGATCGCCCCGGCGATGATGCCGGTGATCACGAACAGCCAGATCCGCGTCCAGATGATCTTCGTGAACACGTCCTGATAGTTGAGGTCCTTGAACCACAACCAATCGGTGTAGATGGCCAGCAGACGCGGACCGACCAGCAGGATGATCAGGATCGCGACGGCGACCCAGATGAGAATCTTGCTGCGACGCGACAGTTTCGGCATGCCTTCTGGACCGCGAATACCCACTGTCATCCCTTCGGAAAATCACTGATCGCCGGACCACTGTGTCCGTATTCTGAACACTCTACTGATAGCCGGAACGAGCCGGCCCGGCGAACGAAACGCATGGGCACCCGACGTGCGGCACAATGACTGCCGTGACCGGTCTGCACGCTTCCCCTGAACTCTCCCCCGACGCACTGGGCAGTGCCGTGCGCGAGGCTGTCGAGTTCACCGATGCCGGCGGCTGGGGCCAGCCGGCGCAGCTGTTCGCCTTGGTATCGACCGCCCTGCTACGCGATACGCAGCCCGAGTGGGCCGACTCGCTGGACTCGTCCGAGCTGACCGTCATCGAGCAGGAACCGCTGCCGGTATCACCGGAGAGCGGGCTCGCGGAGCTCGAACACGTATTGGGCACCACCGCCTGGCCCGAGGCCGTCGCCGGATGCGCGCTGGTCCAGGAGATCCTCGTGCTGCCGCCGGCTGCGGAGTCGGCGCTGGATGAGGCACTGGCCCCGGTACTGGCCGACCCGGATGCCGCCGATGCCGCCGCGCGGGAGGCCGCCCATTCGCACCCGGACGCACGCCGCGCCCGGCTCGCGATCGGCGCCCTGCGCAGCGGTCACACGCTGGCGGTCATGCAGTTGCAACCCACCGATGACGAGGGGGACGACGACATCGAGCTGCTGCAGCATCGCGATCTCGCACCGAATCTCGTTGCCGCACTTGCAGCCACGCTGGACAACCCTGCAAACGAGGACTGACCGGGCGAGCCCATGGCAGCCGGCTAGCAGCTCGGGGCGGCCTTCCCGGTGGTGATATCGCCCAGCCCGGTGATCGCATCACCCAGGTTGTTCACCTTCAGCAGGGTCAGCCCGGCGGGCTTGTCGGACTTCGCCTCGGCGCAGTTGTCGGCGGGCACCAGGAAGTTCGTGGCACCGGCATCGCGGGCGGCCCGCATCTTGTGCGTGATGCCGCCGATCGGCCCGACGTCCCCGTCCGGGTCGATGGTGCCCGTGCCGGCGATGAACTTGCCGCCGGTCAGCTCCCCCGGGCTGAGCTTGTCGATGATCGCGAGCGTCATCATCAGGCCGGCCGACGGTCCGCCGATGTCGCCGACCGAGATGTCCACCGTCAGATTCGGATCGGCGCTGCGATCCTCGACGCCGATGCCGAGCATCGCCTTCTTCTTGTCGTCGGGATTGGCTGCGAGGGTGATTGTTTCCTCGAGATCGGCCCCGCCGCGGCGCACCCCGACCGTGACGGTGGATCCGACGGGCCGATCGCTGACGGCGGCGCGTAGTGCCGTCGAGTCGGCCACCGGCTGACCGTCGACAGTGCGGAGCTCGTCATCGACCCGTAGCTTGCCGTCGGACGGACCCGGGCGCTGGACGGCCGCGACATAGGCGGCCACCGGCCGATGCAGGTAGCGCAGGGCGGCGATCACCGCCGACTGCTCGGACCCGGCCATCTGCTGCTTGTTCTGCTGATCGTTCTCCTCGCGGGTCTGGTCGGGCGGATAGACCAGTTCGCGCGGCTCGAGCGAGTCGCTGCCGGAGAACCATTTGCCGAGCGCCTGGAAGAGCGTCAGGTCGTCGGTGACCGACACCGTGGTCAGGTTGAGATGTCCGGTGGTCGGGTCGACCTCGGCGCCCTCGATGCGGACGACCTGATGACCGCCGTACTCGCCGAGGGTGTTGACCGTCGGTCCCGGGCCCTCGCTGACGTATGGCACATGCACGCTCGCCCCGACGACCATGAAGACCACCAACAGCACCAACGACGCGGTCAGCGTGACTACCCGGCGGTCGGTGGCCTTCAACTTCACCCGGCCAGCCTAGCGACCGCCGCCGCAGAGGCTTGCTCGCGCTGCGCCGAGAGCGAACGCCGCTGGTCGCGCCGGTCGAGCCAGATGTCGCCGGCTCCACCGAGCGGTACGGTTGTTTCATGAGTGACCTTCCCTTCGGATTCTCGTCGTCGTCCGATGACGATGACGACGACAAGCGCGGCCGGAAGCCCTCGGGCGATTCCGGGGCCGGTGATCCGTTCGGCCTGGGTCCGGGTGGGCCCGGGGCCGGCGGTGGCTTCGATCCGAGCCAGCTCGGGCAGATGCTTTCGCAGCTCGGCCAGATGCTGAGCGGCATGGGCAGCGGCATCGCCGCCGGCAATCAGGGCGAGCCGGTCAACTACACGCTGGCCTCGCAGCTGGCCCGCCAGCAGATCGGCAAGCACAAGCCGGTCGGCGCGGGCGAGATCTCCGCCGTCACCGATGCGGTGCGGCTGGCCGAGACCTGGCTCGACGGCGTCACCGCGCTGCCCGCGGGCGCGCAGACGATCACCGCGTGGACGCCGGTCGAATGGCTGGAGAAGACGCTGCCGACGTGGAAGCAGCTGTGCAATCCCGTCGCCGAGCAGCTCTCGGGCTCGATCTCGCAGGGCATCGCCGAGGTTCCCGGCGAGGCGGCAGAGATGGCCGGTCCGATGATGGGCATCCTGTCATCGATGGGCGGCATGGCATTCGGCAGCCAGCTGGGCCAGGGACTCGGGATCCTCGCGAAGGATGTGCTGAGTTCGACCGATATCGGCCTACCGCTCGCCCCCGAGGGCACCGCGGTGCTGATGCCGGAGGCGATCGCCGCATTCAGCGACGGGCTGGATCTGCCGGCGCAGGAGATCATCGTGTTCCTGGCCGCCCGCGAGGCCGCGCATCTGCGGCTGTTCAGTCACGTTCCGTGGCTGCGCGGACGTCTCATCAGCACCGTGCAGGAGTACGCGCGCGGCATCCGGATGGACTTCTCGGGGTTGACCGAGGCGGTCGAGAACATCGACCCGACGACACTGTTCTCGGATCCGTCCAAGCTGGAAGAAATCATGCAGCAGCAGGGATCGATGTTCGGCCCGCAGACCACGCCCGAGCAGCAGCAGGCCCTGGCCCGGCTGGAGACTCTGCTGGCCCTGATCGAGGGCTGGGTCGAATCGGTGGTTCGGGCGGCCCTGCACGACCGCATCCCGAGCGCGGACGCCCTCGCCGAGACCATCCGCCGACGACGGGCCAGCGGCGGGCCGGCCGAGCAGACCTTCGCCAATCTCGTCGGGCTGGAGCTGCGGCCGCGCAAGCTCCGCGAGGCCGCTGCGCTGTGGGACCGCCTCGTCGAGGCCGGCGACGTCACCAGCCGCGACGCCGTGTGGGCCCATCCGGACCTGATCCCCGACGCCCGCGACCTCGACAACCCGGCCGCGTTCATCGACCGCAACATCGGCGGCGACAGCTGGTCGGCCGAGGATCTCGATGATCCGATGGCCGCGTTGGAGAAGACGATCGCCGACGAAGAGCGCAAGCGCAAAGACGACGGCGAGAACGACTCGGACACGAAAGACCAGGGCGGAACCGCGGAGTAAGTCCGGCACGTCCCAGTGGCGTGATGACTCACGCCCTCGCCGGCCCGGAGGCCACCGATACGCGCCCCGGCTCCCCGGACGGCGAACCCTCGCGCCACGAATCTTCCTCAGGCGCAGGTGCTCTCGATCCGGCACCGATGCTGAGCGCAGGCGCGCCGCTGCTCACCAGGTCGGGCGGCCGCATCCAGATCGGTTGCGACCCCGATCGCGCCGTCATCGTCGAACCGCCCGGCTGGGTGGAGGCGTCGGCGCTGCATGATCTCCTGCATTCGCTGCGGGTGCCGCGCGGCGCCGCGGAGGTGACGGCCGCGGCGATCGATATCGGGCTGCCGGCCGAGGCATTCACGACGCTGCTCGACCAACTGGTCTCGGCCGATCTCGCGTCGCGGCCGACGCCGGCGAGCCGACGAGTCTCCCGAAAGTTCCGGGTACGGCTGCACGGCGGCGGCCCGATCGCCGACGGACTGGCCGGATCGCTGCGGTCGGCGCATTTCGCCGTCGAGACGTCCCGCCGACGTCCCAACACAGGTTGGAGCGGTGTCGGCATGTGGCACGGCGGGCTGGTCGTGTTGACGGACGCACTGGTTCCCGATCCCGCCCTGGTCGCGACCCTCATGCGGCATCGGACGCCGCATCTGGTCGCCCGGATGCGCGATGACGTCGGGATCGTCGGCCCAATGGTGCTGCCGGGGCTGTCCAGCTGCCTCGCCTGCGCCGATCGGTACCGGCATGAGCTCGACGCCGACTGGCCGTTGATCGCCGCGCAGCTGGTCGGGCGGACGGGCAGCGGCACCACGGCGACGCTCGCCGCGACCGTCGCCTTCGCCCACGCGCAGATCGAGCATGTTCGCGACGCCTGGCGACGGGGCGGACCGCTTGCCGCGCACTCGGATTCCGCGTCCACCGACGCAGCTCCGCGCCCGCCGGCGACTGTCGATCAGACGATCGAACTCCGTACGTCGTCGCCGGAAGTACGCCGCCGCTCCTGGCCGCCACATCCATTGTGCGACTGCCATTCCTGATCGATGCCCTGATCGACGGGCCGAAGCGGACCGCCGTCCGCACAGGACGCTCGCCTCGATTCCCGGATACCACCGGTACCAGCTACTGTGACGGTCGAACAGATTGGAGCCCGCCTTGCCGAAGATCACTGAGGGTGCTGGACGCCGCAACGCGAAACTGGCCGCGATCCCGCTCGGGCTGGCCGGCCGTGCCGTCGCGGGTGGCGCCAAGCGCCTGGCCGGCAAAGACAAGGACGAGGTCCAGCTGGAACTGCTGGAGAAGACCGCCGAGCAGCTGTTCGACGTGCTCGGCGAGCTCAAGGGCGGCGCCATGAAGGTCGGCCAGGCGCTCTCGATCTACGAGGCCGCCATCCCCGAGCAGTTCGGCGAGCCGTTCCGCGAGGCCCTCACCAAACTGCAGGCCGAGGCCCCACCGATGCCCGCCAAGAAGGTCCACCAGGTCCTCGACCAGCAGCTCGGCACCAAATGGCGCGAGCGCTTCCAGGACTTCGACGACACCCCCGCCGCGTCCGCCAGCATCGGCCAGGTGCACCGGGCCACCTGGTCGGACGGCCGGGCCGTCGCCGTCAAAGTGCAGTATCCCGGCGCCGACCACGCCCTGCGCGCGGATCTGAAGACCCTGCGCCGCATGGGATCCCTTATCGAGAAGCTGGTGCCGGCCGCCGACGTCAAGGCGATGGTCGACGAGCTGATCGACCGCACCGACGACGAGCTCGACTACCAGTCGGAGGCGAGCTACCAGCGCCAGTTCGCCAAGGCCTACGCCGACGATCCCGATTTCTATATCCCCAAGATCATCGCCAGCTCACCGAAAGTCGTTGTCTCCGAATGGGTCGACGGCACGCCGCTGTCGAAGATCATCAGCGGGGGCACCCAGGAGCAGCGCGACGACGCCGC
The DNA here is from genome assembly GCF_000380485.1 of Jongsikchunia kroppenstedtii DSM 45133. Lineage (GTDB taxonomy): Bacteria > Actinomycetota > Actinomycetes > Mycobacteriales > Mycobacteriaceae > Jongsikchunia > Jongsikchunia kroppenstedtii. Next base: position 386,305 of record NZ_AQYG01000051.1, read on the forward strand.
CGCCAAGATGTCGATCTTCGAGCTCAGTTCTCCGGTGCGCGCCGGGCTGCTGCACGGCGACCCGCATCCCGGCAACTTCCGGATCATGCCGGATGGTCGGTTCGCGGTTCTCGACTTCGGCGCCGTCGGCAGCTATCCCAATGGGCTGGATCCGATCATCGGCAAGATCTTCGGCCTGGCCCGCGACGAGAAGTACGACGAGCTGCGTGAAGCGCTCGAAGAGGGCCACTTCATCCCGCCGGACTTCCACGGCCGGATCAGCACCGAGGAGATGGTCGCGTTCCTCGGGTCATACACGGAGCCGCTCAAGTACGACGAGTTCCACTTCACCCGCGAGTGGCTGCAGGACATGTCCAACGTCAGCACCGACCCGGACAACGTCATGCAGGGCTACAAGCTGGTGCGGAATCTCAACGCTCCCAAGGAGTACGTGATGCTCGGCCGGGTGCTGGCCGGATGCGTCGGCATCGCCGCGCAGCTCGAGGCCAACATCCACTATCACGATATCGCGGCCGCGTGGATCCCCGGATATTGCGACGAGGTCAAAGACCCGAAGTACTTCCCCGCCGCCTGAGCCGGACCACCCGGCAGGGCGCAAACCCCACCTGCAACGACGAACCCCACTCGATTTCGGGTGGGGTTCGTCGTTGCAGGTGGGGTCTGTGCACCGCATGGGCGGCGCCGGCCGCTCAGGCTCGTCACCTAAGATTCCAGTGAATCTCTAGGAGGATTGGTGGCGAAGATTACCGAGGGCCGCGGCCGTCGCAACGCCAAGCTGGCGAGCCTGCCGTTGGGTATGGCCGGCCGTGCCGTCGCAGGTGGTGCCAAGCGCCTGGCCGGTAAAGACAAGGACGAAGTCCAGGCGGAGCTGCTGGAGAAGACCGCGCAGCAGCTGTTCTCCGTGCTGGGTGAGCTCAAGGGCGGCGCCATGAAGATCGGGCAGGCGCTCTCGATCTACGAGGCCGCCATCCCCGAAGAATTCGGCGAGCCGTTCCGCGAGGCCCTCACCAAACTGCAGGCTGAGGCCCCGCCGATGCCCGCCAAGAAGGTCCACCAGGTCCTCGACCAGCAGCTCGGCACCAAATGGCGCGAGCGCTTCCGTGAATTCAACGACGAAGCGGTGGCCTCGGCGAGCATCGGTCAGGTGCACAAGGGCGTCTGGTCCGACGGCCGCGAGGTCGCGATCAAGGTGCAGTATCCCGGCGCCGACCACGCCCTGCGCGCCGACCTGAAGACGCTGTCGCGGCTGTCGGGTGTGCTGCAGAAGCTGTCGCCCGGCACCGACGTCAAGACCATGATGGACGAGTTGATCGCCCGCACGGAGGATGAGCTCGACTACGTCTCGGAGGCCAACTACCAGCGGCAGTTCGCCAAGGCCTTCGACGGTGATCCGGACTTCTGCGTTCCCAAGATCGTCGCGAGCGCACCGAAAGTCGTTGTCTCCGAGTGGGTCACCGGCACCCCGCTGTCGAAGATCATCAGCGAGGGCACCCAGGAGCAGCGCGACAACGCCGCCTTCAAGATGGCGCTGTTCGAGTACAGCTCCCCCGCCCGCTGCGGGCTGCTGCACGGCGATCCGCATCCCGGCAACTTTCAGCTCCTCGAGGACGGCCGCTTCGCCGTCCTCGACTTCGGTGCCGTGGGCCTGTACCCCGACGGTCTGCCCGAATACATCGGCAAGGTCTTCCGGCTGGCACGTGACGACGATTACGACGCCCTCCGCGATGAGCTGGTGGCGTCCAACTTCATCCAGCCGGGATTCGAGGATCGGGTATCGACCGAGGATCTGGTCGCCTTCTTCGCGCCGTACGTCGATCCGCTGAAGGTCGATTCGTTCCACTTCACGCGACGCTGGCTGCAGAAGATCACCTACGCATCCACGGATGTGAACGGCGACGTCTACAAGACCTCGCGATACCTGAACACGCCCAAGGAGTACGTCATGGCGCTGCGCGTGATGGCCGGCTGCGCCGGCATCGCCGCACAGCTCGACGCCACCGTGCACTACCAGGACATCATGCGCGAATGGATCCCCGGCTACGCCGACGAATGAGTTTCTTCCCGCACTGACTCCCAGCACTATCGAGAATTCGCCGAACAACTGTCGTTCAGGGGAACGACAGTTGCATTGACCTGCGCTTTTCGCCGTTCTTACGATCTTTATCGATCGCCTCGTGACCACGGAACGCAAGAAAAGCAGGTCCTGTTTTGGAACGTCGAATACGCGCAATAGTCATCGCACTATGCGCCGCCCTCTTATTACTCGTCAGCCCGTGGACAATTGCGTCGGCAGCCCCCGGTGTGCCGGCCGGGCCGCCGTCGACCGATCCGTGCGCCGCGCAATTGCAGGCGGCGAACGATCTCGAGGGTCGAATAGACGCGCACAACGCGCAGCCGCACACCTTCACGCTGCCGGATCAGCAGGGTGCCTACGACGCCTACAACAACGAGGCGCGGCAACTCAACTCCGAGAAGGACGCGGCCGTCGCCAATCTGAAGGCATGCGGCGACGCGGTCAACAAACTTCTCAACAACGGATCCGTCAAGCCGCCGACCCAGGACCGGATCAACAAGATACAGGACGGAATCGACTCCATACCCAGCGGATTCAAGCCACCCGCGACAGCACCTAAACAGGGTGGCGTCGTGACGGTGATGCCAGAGCTGAAGCCGCTGTGGCGCGCACTCCGCTCGGGAAATCCCGGCACCACCCAGTCGATCGGCAACGTTCCGTTCCAGGGAAAGACCTGGCCGCAGACCGGAACGCCCAACCCCGTCTACCCCGCGGGCAGCGGACAGACGATTCCGGCCGGCAGGTTCGGCAATCCCGCGGTATCCGCCGACCATATTGTGCCGATCGCCGAAATCCTGTATTTGCCGGGGTTCCTGAAATTGCCACCGGCTTTGATGTATCAGGTAGTGCGGGCCCCAGTGAATCTGCAATGGCTTTCCAGTCTGGAGAATTCGATAAAGTCATCCGGCTCCGCCGCCCGGATTTTGGGCGCCGACACGCAATGGATTCAAGAGCAAGGCAACCTGCAGAATTCACTCAGAGGCCAGTTGACGGATCTTATCCAGCAGCTCCTGAAAACGTTAGGATCGCAGCCATGACAGTGACCGACCAGGAAATCGTCGAACAGCTCGAGGTTTATGGCCGGCAGCCGGCCGAAATCCTGCCGGTCGGGCAAAGCGCAACCGACCTACCGAGCCCGTGGCGGCCGATCGCCGCAGCCGAGCAGGCGCCGGCACGCATCGAGTCCGCGCTCGGTTTGTGGAACGAGGCTTTCCTCGCGATGATCCCGCGTACGGCGGAATTGTTCCGAACCGAACTGGTCGACGTCCGCGTCGCCCGCCGCGACGGCGAATACCTGCTGTTGTACATCGTGGAGCACTACCCGGACACCCCGCACCGCGAGGTCCGCGTCTGGGTGGGCGGCCAGCCCGACCCCGGCGGTGCCGTCCCGGAACTCTGGGACTGTGTCCCGGCCGCGCTGCGTGAGTTTCTGCAGACCGTGCATGGCGGCCTCACCGCCGCCGACCGGGAAGCCTTCGGCCCGCAGGCGCCGCGCTATCTCCAGACACTCGCCGAGATTGCCGGGGCGCCCGACGGGATCCCCGGCTGGGACTACGAGCCCGACTCGACCCGATTGTTACTCATCGCCACCGACGGCGGCGCCGACTGCTGCGTGTCACCGGACCTGCCGGAAGGCGAGGGCGTCCTGATCTACCAGGGCGACGAACCCGATCCGCCGCAGCCAGTCGGCTTGCTGCTCGACGAGATCATCGACGCCACCCTTTAGGACGACCATGAACACCAATCAGCTACCGGACAATTGGAACGTGCCGCCCGGCGCCATTCCCGGACCGCCGCCGATGCGTCCGGCATCCGGACCGTGGCCTCCGGCGCCGTCCGGACCGGGCTACGGACCCCAGTGGGGGCCGACGCCGCCCCCGCCGCCGGGCTATCCGCCGACCGGGTTCATGCCACCCGTCCCCGGTCCACCGCCGCCGCCGAATGCCGGTCGCCGGCGCCGCCGGATCGTGCTGGCCGCGATCGCCGTGCTCGTCGTCGCAGGCGCCGCTACCGGCACGACACTCTTCCTGATGCGCGATCACGGGAGCAGTAACCGGGCCGAGATCACGCGGGTGGCAAATCAATTCGCGGACGCGACCAACACCGGCGACGTCTCGAAGATGACTCCCCTCATGTGCAGCGCAGAGGCGCAGGCGCTGCAGGACAGCTCCGACGACGTCGATCCGGCCGACCTGCCGGACAAGCCGGAGCCGCGGCTGCAGTTCGATGTCAAGCAGGTACAGGTGAAGAACGATCTCGCGGAAGCGACGATCTCCTTCCCCAAGACCGGCAAGACGACCGAGGTCTACTTCCGTAAGGAATCGGGCGACTGGAAGGTGTGCGCGCCGGTCGAACAACAGATGAAGCAGGCCGGATAACTGAAACAGACCGGATAACCCGCGGCCAACCTCCAACCTCCGCCAGACGCAGAACGACCCCAGCCGAATCGGCTGGGGTCGTTCCCCTCTCGCCATCTCTTGGCGATTCACCATCCCGGAGCGGGTCCCTGTGTGCGCCGGATGTCATGCGGCGACTGGATTCTTCCGAGGGCGACCACGCGGCCGCTTGCGCGCGATGATCACGCCCTGCTCGAAGATCTCGCCACCCCACACGCCCCACGGCTCGGCACGATCCAGTGCGGCACTGAGGCATTCATTGCGGAGCGGGCAGTCGACGCACAGCGCCTTGGCCTGCTCCAGCAGGACCGGGTTCTCGGCGAACCAGAGATCCGCGTCAACCTCCCGGCAGGGGATGCTGTTGCGTGATACCAGGTTCGCCCTAGTACACGACTCGCTGTTGCTTTCTACGGTCATCATTGCGGGTCCTCCACTGGTTTGTTCCATCTCGGGTCTGTGGTGGCGATACCCGGGGCCGGTGGGGTTCGTGTGCGACGTGATCGATGGTCGTTCCACGAAAAAGGCCACGGGTTTCGCCGGTGCGAATTCCGTGGCCTCGAAAGCGATAGTCCGTCAGATCGGACTGCGAGTACGCACGGGATTCGCGGGTGGCGTGGCTGCATGAGCGGCTCGTGCCGACGGCTCGCACCAGGTATGGGCAGCGGCGTCGGCTACAGCTGCGTCACGCAACTGACCGGCGAAGATCATCTTGCTGTTCACTGCTCCACTCCTTCCTGATGTCGAACGCTTCCACGATTGGCGGCGCCTGGGCGATGAGACCAGCCGCCAGCCCGTGCTGACGATGATTACTTTAGGGAAGAGTCACTGGAGACTCAACCTATTTTTGACCTGCGGTTTTGATGAGATCCAAGAGCTCGGCTCCGTACTGGTCCAACTTCTTGGGCCCGATGCCGGGGATCTTGACCAGCCCGGGCACATCCTGCGGCGCCTGCTCGGCGATTGCGGTGAGAGTGTTGTCGGAGAACACCACGAAGGCCGGCACCTTCTGCGCTTTCGCCTGACCCGACCGCCATTCCTTCAGGGCCAGCAGCAGCTCCTCGTCGAGATCGGACGGGCAGCTCTCGCAGCGGCCCAGCAGCGAGGCCGTCTTCCCGATCAGCCGTTTGCCGCACACCCGGCAGGTCGGCGCCGAACGCGTCCGCTTCGGCGGCTGCGCCGCCATCGACGCCGGCGAGTCGTCCGGCACCAGCTCGATGAGGAATCGGGACCGTCGCCGCCCGCGTCGGCCGCCCTCGTTGCGCGCCAACGCCCACGACAGCTGCAGATGTTCGCGCGCACGGGTGACACCGACGTAGAGCAGCCGCCGTTCTTCCTCGATCGCGGCGTCGTCGCCGAACGATTGGGTGATCGGAACCGAGCCGTCGACCAGGCCGACGAGGAATACCGCATCCCATTCGAGGCCCTTGGCCGCGTGCAGCGACGACAGGGTGACGCCCTGCACCGTCGGCGGATGCCGCGCCTCGGAGCGGGTGACCAGCTCGGCCGACAGTTGCTGCAGCGTCAACGCGGGCTCGTGCTCGATCAACTCGTCGGCGAGATTCTCCAAGGCACGCAACGACTCCCAGCGCTCGCGCGCCTTCGCGCCGGCCGGGGACTCGTCGGTGAGGCCCAGCGGCACCAGGATCGCCTTGAGCACCGTCTTCACGTCGGCATCGGCCGGCAGATCGTCGCGGCCCGCGGCCTGCTGGACCGAGCGCATCGCCTGCCGGATCTCGGTGCGCTGGAAGAACGCCTCGCCGCCACGCACCTGGTACGGGATCCCGGCGGCGGTGAGCGCCTGCTCATGGGCCTCGGACTGGGCGTTGACGCGGTACAGGATCGCGATCTCCGCGGCCGGAACGCCCTGCCCGATAAGCCGTTTCACCGATCGTGCCACCGCGGCCGCCTCGGCCGGCTCATCATCGAACTCCGCGAAATACGGTTCGGGACCCGGCGGACGCTGACCGATCAGCTGCAGCCGCGTGCCGGCGATCCGCCCACGCGCCGCGCCGATGGTCCGGTTGGCCAACGACACCACCTCGGGTGTCGAGCGGTAGTCGCGTTCGAGCCGGACGACCGTCGCATCCGGGAAACGCCGGGAGAAATCGAGCAGATACTTCGGGCTGGCGCCGGTGAACGAGTAGATCGTCTGGTTGGCATCGCCGACCACGGTCAGGTCGTCCCGCTCGCCCAGCCACGCATCGAGCAGCCCCTGCTGCGCCGGCGTCACGTCCTGGTACTCGTCGACGACGAAACACCGGTACCTGTCCCGGAATTCGGCAGCGACGGTCGGATTGTCGCGCAGGATGCCCGTGGTCATCAGCAGCAGATCATCGAAATCGAGCAGGTAGTCCCCGTCCGGGGACCGCTTGAGTTCCTCATAGGCGGCGTACACCCGGGCGACCTGCGCGGCCGGGAACGGCGTCTCGCGGCGATTGCGTTCGGCGGCGGCCACATAGCCGTCGGGCCCGATCAGCGATGCCTTCGCCCATTCGATCTCCGATGACAGGTCGCGCAGCGTCTCGGTGGAGGTGCCCAGTTCGGCGAGCCGGGCGGCGCGGCCGACCACCGGAAACTTGTTGTCCAGCAGCTCCCAGCGGGAATCGCCGATCGCCTGCGGCCAGAAATACCGAAGCTGCCGGCGGGCTGCGGCGTGGAAGGTCAACGCCTGCACCGCGTCCGATCCCCCGCCGATGCCCAGGGACCGCAGTCGGGTGCGCATCTCGCCCGCGGCGCGCGCGGTGAACGTCACGGCCAGCACCTGCGAACCCCGAACATGGCCCGACGACACCAGGTGCGCGATGCGTCGGGTGATGGTGCGCGTCTTGCCGGTGCCGGCGCCCGCCAGCACGCAGACCGGGCCCCGAGGGGCCATCACCGCGGCGAGCTGCTCGGGGTCAAGGTCTGCGCCCGCCCCCTCGGGCGATGTCATGCCCCCAGTATGACAATCGGCTCCGACAGGGTCGCGCCGGTCGCCCGCTTGCGAACCGGCCTACTGCTCCGACGACTGCGCGCGACCGGCCGCGCGAATGGTGCCCTGCGCATGTGCGCAGTCGGTGCGCTCGCCGGCGGCGCCGACCGAGACGATCCGGCAGCGGCAGACGGCCATGCGTTCGGTGTGGTCGATGACCTCCGCGATGGCCAGCACCTGCGGCCCGGTGACCGGCCGCAGATAGTCGAGGGTCATCCCCGCGGTCAGCACGTTCGGGCCGAGCACGCTGCCGCCGGCGAAGGTCAGGGCGTTGTCGGCGAGATAGCCGATCATGCCGCCGTGCAGGTACCCGTGCTGCTGCCGGTGATGATCGGCCATATCCAGCCCCAGCGTGGCGGATCCGGAACCGAATTCGACCATCCGCGCGCCCACGAAGACGCTGAAGGGCTGGGCCGCCAGCACCTTCGCCGCGAAGTCGAGCATCGCGTCCGCATCCGTACCGAGTTCGGTGGTCATCACATCCTCCTTTTTAGAGATTACTCTCTAATAAAAGCTACCCTACTCTCATGCCCATGGGTCGGCCCACGAAATACGACGCCGCCGCCATCGTCGCCGCGGCCTCGGCGATCGCGGGCGAGGGCGGACCTGATGCGATCACCATGAGCGCGGTCGCGACCCGGCTCGGCGCCCCGAGCGGGTCGATCTATCACCGATTCGCGAGCCGTGCCGCGTTGCGCGGAGCCGTCTGGCTGGATACCGTCACGTGCTTTCACCAGCAGGTCCTCGACGTGCTCGACGAACGCCGGCCGACCGAGAGCGCGCTGCGGGCGGTGCGCGCGACCATCGAGTTCTGCCGCACTGACGCCGATCGCGGCGCCGTACTGCTCGCCGGGCGCGCGGCGTTCACTCCGGACGACTGGCCGGCGGAAACGCTCGACGCCGTCATCGACTCGGACCAGACGTTCTTCACCCGGATCTCGGCAGTGGCGCGCGGCGTCGCGAAGGAATCCGGCGTCGACAAGCAGCTGGTGTATCTGGCGATCGTGGATCTGCCGTATGCGGCCGTCCGGCGGCACCTGAGCTCGCATCGACCGATTCCTCCCGGTCTTGCCGATGTGGTCGCGGACGCCGCCACCCGCATGCTGACACCTCGGCCCGCCGAGTAGCCGGTCACACCGCGGGCGGATCGGGAACAGCCCCTAGCCACGTGATGTTATGGACGACATGAGCGAGAATCCGACGTTGACCCAGAATCCGACGTTGACCATGTACACCACCACCTGGTGTGGCTACTGCAACCGCCTCAAGGCGGGCCTGAAGACCCTGGGCGTCACCTGGGACGAGGTCAACATCGAAGAGGATCCCGCGGCCGCCGACTTCGTCGGGAGCGTCAACGGCGGCAACCACGTCGTTCCGACCGTCAAGTACGCCGATGGCACCACGGCCACCAATCCGTCGATCGCAGATGTGCGCAAGAAGCTCGCCCTCTGACCCTGCCGCGGTAGCGGATATATGCCCTCAACTGGTCATATGCGGCACGCAAAGTTGCCGCTCGACTGACCGATCCCGCATTGTGTCGGGGTGTCGACACTGACCTATGCGCAGTCCGTCGTTCTGGGTGCCCTGCAGGGCGTCACGGAACTCTTCCCGATCTCCAGCCTCGGCCATTCCGTCCTGGTTCCGGCGTGGATCGGGGGCGCGTGGCAGCAGTTGGTCACCGAGGGCGATTCCAAGAACGGCACGCCGTTTCTGGCGTTCATCGTGGCGTTGCATGTCGCGACCGCGTTCGCGCTGCTGTGGTTCTACTGGCGCGACTGGGTCGATGTGATCGGCGCATTTCTCACGACGTTACGCACGCGGCGCATCGAGACATCGTCGCAGAAGCTTGCGTGGATGATCATCGTCGCGACCATTCCCGTCGGCATCGTCGGGCTCGTACTGGACAAGCCGCTTCGCGAGCTATTCGCGAAACCCCTTGCGGCCGCGATCTTCCTGACGATCAACGGCCTCGTCCTGGCGACCGTCGAGATGCTGCGACGACGATCGGCGGCGCTCGTCGAGGCCCGGCCGTCGTGGGACGATCCGCACCACGACCGCGAGATCACCGCGCTCAGCTTCCCGGAGGCCGGTGGCATCGGCTCGCTGCAGATTCTCGCGTTGTTCGCCGGCATCAGCCGCTCCGGTGTCACCATCGTCGGCGGGCTGTTGCGCGGGCTCAATCACGAGGACGCCGCCAAGTTCGCGTTCATGCTGGCCACGCCGGTGATCCTGGCCGCCGGCGTCCTGAAGATCCCCGAGCTGGCCGGTCCGCAGGGGGACGGCATTCACGGGCAGATCATCGTCGGCGCGGTCGTGGCATTCGTCGCGGCCTTCGTGTCCGTCAAGTTCCTCACGAAGTTCTTCACCACCCGAACGCTGACCCCGTTCGCGATCTACTGCCTGGTGGCCGGGATCGCGTCGGTGATCCGCTTCGCGGTCTAGCGTTCCCCGCCGGCGAACAGTCGAGCGGACACCGCGGCGATCGCCTCGGGCGACGCGTCGATGTGCAGCTCATCGAAGGCCGCGCGCAGGTCGTCGGCGCCGGCAAGCGTCCGCTTGTCGACGGCCCCCGCGGACCGACGCCGGAACACGGTGTCGGCAAGCGTGATTCGGGCGCCCTCGGTCGCGAGCGCCGCCATCAGAGTGCCCGTGAACGGCGACGCCGGCGACGTGGAGACGAACCAGTTGGCGACCGCCACGTCCCCCGCGGCGACCGGCGACAGATCGAGTGTGTACAGGCTGCGCCACGACCGCTCGCCGTCGACGACCAGCTGCAACTGCAGCACCAGGTCGGCGTCCGGCGCTGCGTCCGAGTGCACTCCGGCCTCGGCCGGCGACACCACGCGATAGCGGTCATGCGGGGTCGACTGCACCGCACCGCGATCATCGAGGTCGATCGTGCCGGTCGGCGTCATGCCGCCGTTCCCGGGATCCACCAACAGGTTTCGCCCGCCGAGCGTCACGATCGTGACGAAATGCGTGCGGGTACCCGGCGCGCTGCCGGGTTCCGACAGCACCCGGCCCCAGGCGCCGCGAACCGCGAAGCCCAACTGCGGCAATACCGCCTGCAGCAGCGTCGCATGCTCCATGCAGTACCCGCCGCGGCGCGGGCCGCCGTCGACCGCGCCGAGCAGCTTGTCCGCCACCGCATCCGGGTCCAGATCCACCGCACCGTCCGGCGACGGACCCGGCGCGTAGCTCGTCACATTCTCGAACGGGATCGCCTCCACATGCAGGCGCAGGAACTCGTCGAGCAGGGCGCGGTCGGGCGTAGGGGTGCCGCGGTAGCCGATTCGGCGCAGGTAACGCTGTACATCCGTCATGGCCGCGAGGTTACGACCTCAACCGATGTTGAGGTCAAACGGCGGTGAACGCCCAGGAGCGGATCAGCATATGGGCGATAGAGACGTTGCCCGGCAACAGCAGCCCGCTGTCAGGTACTGAATCACCCGGCCGCCACTCGCGCCCGGCCTCGAGCGCCTCGACCACCTGCGAACGCTCGAACCACTTGGCGTCTTCGATCTCTCCGTCGCGAAAGTCCAGCGGCTCAGCGGGATCAGCCTGCGCCTCGAAGCCCAGCATCAGCGATCGCGGAAACGGCCAGGGCTGGCTGCCGAGGTATCGCGGGTTTCGCACCCGCACCCCGACCTCCTCGTAGACCTCCCGGATCACACACTGCTCCAACGACTCTCCCGGCTCGACGAAGCCGGCGAGGGTCGAGTACCACCCCTCTGGCCACACGGACTGCCGCCCGAGCAGCACTCGATCGGCACCGTCATGCACGACCGTGATGATGGCCGGGTCGGTGCGCGGATACTCCTCCGCGCCGTCGGCGCCGCGACGCACCCAGCCGGCGTGCCCGATCGTGGTCGCCTCCCCGGTGACCGGCGAGAAGGCCGCGGCCGCATGCCAATTGAGTATCCCCAGGGCGGTGGCGAGAAGGCCGGCGTCCTCGCCGGACAGTCGGCCGCCCGCGCGCCGGGCGTCCGTCGCCGGGCCGTCCAGCTCGTCGACCCGCATCGCCCACAGATCGCCGGACGCGCCCAGCCCGAGGAAGACCGCTTCGGTCGGCGGCTCCTCGGCGATGTCGGCGGCGCGGGTCCAGCGCAGCTTGCCGTCGTCGACGACGAAGCCGCCGTGCTTGTCGACCAGCAGCACCTCGGCGCTCGCCCAACCGGCTCGTAAACGCTCGACGTCATCGCGCAGCTCGTCGGCCCGGTCGAAGGTCGCGCGGGACAGCATCGGCGGATCGATCAGCGTGAAATCAGCCATCTCACATGCCTCCTCGCCGGACATAGAGCAGCCGGTCGCCTTCTTCGATCGAGTCCACGTCGTGCACGCGATGCACCGAGCCGCCGCGCACCACCGCGAGCACCATGTCGCCGGTGTGACGCGGGGAGCCGCCATATTCGGTCGGTTCGGCATCGCGCTCGCCGATGCCCAGGCCGTCCTCGGGCGACAGGAGATCCTCGATCACCTCGACGACGGACGGCGTCGAGGTGGCCAGGCCCAGCAGTCGGCCGGCGGTCTCCGCCGACACCACCACCGAGTCGGCGCCCGACTGCCGCATCAGATGGGTGTTCTCGGCCTCCCGCACCGCGACGACGATCTTCGCCTTGGGCGCCAGTTCCCGCGCCGTCAACGTCGCCAGGACGGTGGTGTCGTCGCGGTTCGGCGCGATGACGATCGACGCGGCCTGTTCGACGCCGGCCAACCGCAGCACATCCGACTTGGTGCCGTCGCCGCGCACGGTGACCAGTCCGTCGCGCTCGGCGGCGTCCAGCTCGGTCTGATTCGGATCGACGACGACGATGGAGGTCGGCTTGGCCCCGTCGCCCAGCATCGCGTCGACCGCGGTCTTGCCCTTGGTGCCATAGCCGATGATGATCGTGTGATCGTGCACCTGTGACCTCCAACGTCGAATCTTCGCGGCCTGCCGCGACCGTTCGGTCAGCACCTCCAGCGTGGTGCCGACCAACGTGATCAGGAAGAGCACCCGCAGCGGCGTGATCAGCAGGACGTTGATCAATCGTGCCTCGGGCGTGAACGGGGTGACGTCGCCGTAGCCGGTCGTCGAGAGCGACACCGTCGTGTAGTACGCGGCATCGAGGAACGACAGGTCGTTGTCCTGCACATCGCGATATCCGGATCGATCGGCGTATACGATGAGCATCGCGGCGAACAGGATGCCGAGCGCCAGCAGCACCCGGCGCAGGACCGCCCGCCCGGGACTGATCGCCGTGCCGGGGATCCGCAGCGTCCCCACCAATGCATATGCCGGTTCGCTGGTGATGCCGTCTCGCCACCGCCGCCGTGCCATGCGGCAAACCCTATCGCGAGACCGCGGAGCGCAACCACGACCGCGCCACTGTGTGGACTCGGCGGCGGCGACGGCGCCGATACGGCAGGGTGGACACCATGCGCAACGATCAACTCGCTCGTGGAATGGGTTTCGCTCTGGTCGGCATGGGCACGACGCACATGGCGGTGCCGGAGCCGTTCGACTATCTGATCCCGGATGAACTGCCGCTGTCCAAACGCACCTGGACCGTCGCGTCGGGGGTCGCAGAACTGGGTGTGGGCACTGCCCTGGTGATCCCGCGGACCAGACGTCTGGGCGCCCTCGCCGCGGTGCTGCTGTTCCTCGGAGTGTTTCCGGCGAACGTCAACATGGTGCGGCTCTGGAAGGACAAGCCCCTGCCGATGCGGATCCTGGCGTGGGCCCGCCTACCGCTGCAGATCCCGATGATCTGGGCGGCGCTGCGCGTCTACCGAGACCCGGCTCTGCGGCCCGAGTAACGGCTACGGCGTGCGCGTGCCGCGCAACAGGTCTGCCAGCTCCGCACGATCGGGCAGATCCGTGGGTTCCACGGTGAGTTCGGCCCGCACGTAATGGAATCCCGCCCGCACCGTCTCGATCGGCGCACCCGTCAGCTCCGACCAGGCCACCCGGTAGGCCGCCAACTGGATGTCGACGGCTTTGCGGCCCTTCTCGGTCGGCGGCGCGCCGGTCTTCCAGTCCACGACGAACCAGCCCGTCACGCCGGTCGCAGGGTCCGGCTCGGCGAATACCGCGTCGATCCGGCCGCGAATGATGGTGTCGCCGATGACCGTTTCGAACGGCACCTCCACCTCGCTGGGGCTTCGCGACGCCCACGGTGAGGCCAGGAACTTCTCCTGCAGCTCCGCCAGGTCGGCATCCGAACCGTCCGCCGCGTCCGCCGCACCCGGCAACTCGTCCAGATCCAGCAGCCGAGTAGCGCCGAATCGTCGCTCGATCCAAGCGTGGAACGCCGTGCCGCGGCGGGCCAACGGATTCGGCTTGTACGGCAGCGGCCGTCGGAGCCGCCGGGCGAACGCCTGCTCGTCGGAGTCCAGCTCGACCATCTGACTGACCGAAAGGTTTTGCGGCATCGCGATTTCCACCCGGCGGTCGATGCCGCGCTCACGTTCGGCGAGCAGCACCTCCAGCTCCGACTCCCATTCGGCGATGAGCGGGTCGGCGGCCGGGTCGGCCGGATCGGCGTTCGCATCGAACAGCGTCGGCTCGCCGCTCGCCTGCTGCGCGGCCAGCACCAGGGCCGCGCCGGTGGCGACCGGGTCCCGTCGCGGGCCCAGGCCGTCCGGCGGCCAGTGCTTCGCGATCACCTTGGCCGCCAATGGATTCTCGGCACCCTCGGTCGGATCCGGACACCAGTCGTGGATGACCAGACCGGACTCATCGCCCATTCCCTCGTCGACGGCCTCCCTGTCTGCGAGGAGTTGCTCGACGATGCCGTGCAGTTCGACCAGGAACGGCGACGGGCCCCGCGGCTTGGCCGACCCGTCGCCCCACTGATGCCCGGAGATCAGCAGCGCATCCTTGGTACGGGTCAGCGCGACGTACAGCAGCCGCCGATCCTCTTCGAGCTTGCGCTGCCGCAGCGCTTCCTTGTGGTCCTCGATCGCGTCGTCGAGCTGCTTGCGATCGCTCAGGTTCCGCAGATCGATCGGCGGGAATCCCTCTCCCCCCAGATGATCCGCGAGGTCGCCGCGCAGCTCGGGCGGTAGTTCGCGGGCGCTGCCGAGCCAGGTGCCGTCGGCCTTGCTGCTCGGGAAGACGCCCTTTGCCAGGTGCGGCAGCGCCACCACATCCCATTCGAGCCCTTTGGCCGCGTGCACCGTGAGGATCTGGACGCGATCACCTGTCGGCTCGATCTTGCCCGGCTCCAAGCCCTTTTCGATGACGACCGCCGAATCCAGGAAGGCCAGCAGACCCGGCAGGGTGGCCCCGGACCGGCCCGCATAGTCGGCGACATAGGTGGCAAAAGCGTCGAGATGTTCTCGGCCCGTGGTGTTTCCACGCATCCGGCGGGCCCGGACCTGTGCCTCGACGGCCACCCCGCTGACCCGCTCGACCTCGGCGACCAGCTCGGGCAGCGGGATGCCGATGCGACCGCGAAGCCGTTCGATCTGCCCGCCCAGCAGGGTGATCCGGCGATAGCCCTCCGGCGAATACAGCGATGGCGGCCCGGGATCGGCCAGGGCATCGCCCAGGCCGGCGCGGTCGCTCACGTCGGCTGGGATCGCCGCATCCAGCGCCTCGGCCAACTGCTCGGTGGTGGTCAGCGCCGACGACCGACCGGCGAACTCGAGGGCCGCCAGATCCGTGGCGCGGCGCCACAACGCGGCCAGATCATGCGCACCGATCTGCCACCGCGGCCCGGTGAGCAGCCGCATCGCCGCGGTGCCGGCCATCGGGTCGGCCATCAGCGACAACGTGGCGACGATGTCGGCGACCTCAGGGACATGCAGCAGCCCGCCGATGCCGACGACCTCGACCGGGATGCCGCGGCGCTCGAGGGCAGCGGCCAGCGGCGCCGAATCCTCGTTGCGGCGCACCAGGATCGCCACCGTCGGGGGTTGCCGACCGGCATCCTCGGCCGCCCGGTAGCGCGTCGCGACCTGGTCCGCACACCACTCGCGCTCGTCGTCGACGGTCTCGGCGAGCATCAGGTCGACCGTGCCGGCCGGGGCATCCGGGCGGGGCCGCAGGGTGCCGACCGGTACGCCGCGCGACCGGAGTTCGGCCGACGCCTCGTTGGCGATGTCGAGCGCATGCCGGGCATTGCGCCAGCTGGTGAGGAGCTCCAGCCGCCGCGCCGGCGAACCGTCGCTGCACCGGAAATCGGTCGTGAAACGCGGCAGATTGGCCGCCGACGCGCCGCGCCAGCCGTAGATCGACTGGATCGGATCGCCGACCGCCGTCACGGCGGTGCCGCCGGTGAACAACTGCGACAACAGGATTCGCTGCGAATGCCCGGTGTCCTGGTACTCGTCCAACAGCACCACGCGCGCGGCAGCCCGCTCGGCCGCGGCGACCTCCGGATGCTCGCTGACCAGCCGCGCGGCCAGCGACATCTGGCTGCCGAAGTCCAGCGACGACTGCGCACGCATCTGCGCGCCCAGCTCGACCACCAGCGGGATCAGCGCCCGCCGCTCGTCGATGACGGCCTGGATGTTCCGCAGCTTCTGCGACGGCCCGCCGCGCTGGCCCTTGCCTTTCGGCAACGTGTCGATCAGCTCGTACAGGTCGGACCCCGCCGACGCGAGGTCGTCCAGATCTACCATGTGCTCGGCGATTTCGCCGTACAGCTTGAGGATCGATTCGGTGACGCCGCTCGGCGTCTTCGGCGTCTGCAGGCCCCGGTCCCAGTTGGCCACCACCGAGAACGCCAGCTGCCACAGCTCGGTCTCCGACAGCAGCGTCGACGTCGGCTCCACCGGCAGCAGCAGCCCGTAGTCGGCGACCAGCCGGCCGGCGTAGGCGTGATAAGTGCTCACCAGAGGATCCGAGCTGCGGATGCGAGTGCGCACGACCCCGTCGGGATCCCAGCGCCGCATCGCCGGCGCACCCGCCAGCATCGACAGGCGCCGGCGGATGCGCGCGGCGAGTTCCTGGGCGGCCTTGCGGGTGAACGTCAGTCCCAGAATCTGATCCGGGTCGACGAAACGGTTGGCCACCAACCAGACCACCCGCGAGGCCATGGTCTCGGTCTTGCCGGCACCCGCCCCGGCGACCACCAGCATGGGCTCCATCGGCGCCTCGATGACGGCGATCTGCTCGTCGGTCGGCGGCGGAAGGCCCAGTGCTGCGGCCAGTTCCGCCGCGGGCACAAGCGACCGCGCGGGCTCAGTCATCGGTGACCGTCCGCCCCGCCAGCTGCGCCGGGCAACTGGACTGCAGCCCGCAATGCCCGCATCCGGGATTGACCGCCGCGACGAATCCCGGTCCGATGCTGGCGATTCCGGCCGCGCGAACCTGTGCGGTCTGCGTCGCCAACTGTTCGGCGTCCAATGGCGACTGCTGCCGGACCGCGGCACCGGTCTTCTGGTTGGCGTTGTTGACGTACACCAGCTGACCGCCGCCCGGCGGCCCGGACACCCCGGGAACCCCGTCGAGAGCCAGGGCGAGCTGATACGTCGCGAGCTGCGCATGCGTGGTCGCCTGTTCCACCGAGATCGTCGTCTTCGCCGTCTTCACATCGATCACGACCGGCCGACCGGCACTGTCGCGTTCGAGCCGGTCGATGCGTCCGCGCAATCGAATCGGCGGCGCATCTACGGTCTGCACGTCCGGGTCCTGACCGTCCTCCCCGGCGGCGACGATGTCCACCGGCCCGGCCGGCACCACCGCCTCGACGTCGACCTCCACGCCGGTCTCGGTGAGCGAGTCCCGCGAGAGCCGCAGCCAATCCCGGAAGTTGGTCAGCATCGCGTCGGTCCGCGCCAGCTCCGAGTCGGAGAACCATTGCGCCCCAACGTCGATGTGATCCCATACCCGACGCAGTGCCGCGGCGACCTCGTCGGGCGGGATGTTGCCCGCGACCGCCTGGACGAGCGTGTGCACCAGCGTGCCGGTGACCGCGGGCTGGCTGTCGCCGTCGCGGCCGCCGAAGCGTTCGAGCATCCAGCGCAGCGAACACGTCGACAGCACATCGACCGCGGACGGCGACAGGGTCACCGGACCCGATCCGCTCCACAGCGGCTGGGACGTGCTCGGACCGGCGAGGCCGTACCAATCCACCGGATGCGCGCCCGGCACCTCCGCGTCGGCCAGCCTGGCCAGCAGGCGGGCCGCCGCCTCCTGCCGGGGGGTCGGCATCGCGCCGGGCTCGATCGACACCACCTGCGACCGGAGTTCGGCGATCAGCGACGGCAACGACAGGGTGCGGCGCACCCCGGGATCGAGTTCGATCTCGGATTCGATCGGCGGGTCGTCGCCGTCGGTATCGGGATCGCGTCCGTCTCCCAGGCTCGCGACGATGCCCGCGAGTTCGCCGACGAACCTCGACGGCGCGTCCTCGCCGCCGCCATCGTCGACCGCAGTGACCAGCAGCTGCCGCCGGGCCCGGCTGCAGGCCACGAGCAGCAGCCGGCGTTCCTCGGCCAGCGCCAGCGCCGAGCGCGACACCGTGCCCAGCGCCTGCTCGTCGATACCGTCCAGCAGGTCCACCAATTGCGTTGTGCCCAAGATGCTTCCGCGGCTGCGCAGGCTCGGCCACAGGCCGTCCTGGACGCCCGGCACCGCCACCACGTCCCATTCCCGCCCGGTCGCGGCGTGCGCCGACAGCACCGTCACCGCGTCCGTGCGGGCGGCGGCGGTTGCCGATTCGCCGGGGATCTGCAGTTCATCGAGATAGCTGACGAATCCGTCGAGCCGCGCCGCCGGCAGGCTGTCGGCGAAGTTCGCGGCCGCGTCGAACATCGCGAGCACGGCATCGAGGTCGCGGTCGGCCTGGTCGCCCGCCGCACCGCCGCGCAGTGCACTACCGGCCAGCCGTCGCTCCAATTGCGTTGCCTGCCAGGTCGACCACACGATGTCCTCGATACCGCGCCGCTGTTCCTCGGCCCGGCGGGCGGCATCGATCACCCGGCGCACGGTCTGGATCGGCGTGCGCTCGAAATCGGTGAGCTCGGCCAGATAGCCGGCGTCCGCCTCCGCAGCGGCCAGCAACTCGATGAGCACCGCGGTGCTGTCCCGCGGCTCCTGCCCGGCCTCGGCCCGTGCCGACTCGACGCGCCGGATCGCACGCCGCAGTCGACGCATCGCCGCGGGGTCGGCCCGGCCGATCGGCCCGGTGAGCAGGTCGGTGACCTGATCGGCATCGAGCGGCCCGGACACCGCCCGCAATGCCAGCAGCAGCGCCGCCACCAGCGGCTGCCGCGCGATCGGCAATTCGGCCGCCGGTGTCGTGAGCGGCACTCCCGCCGACCGCAGCGCCCGACGCAGCGGGATCATCGCCCGCGGCACGGACCGCACGATCACGGCCATCTCCGACCAGGGCACGTTGTGATAGAGGTGCGCGCGGCGCAGCAGATCCGCCACCGCGGTCGCCTCTTTGGCCGTCGACGAGAGCACCTTCACGCCGACGCCGGACTCACCGATCGGCTCGGGCCCCGCCGCGTCCGCGACGCGGTTGCGGCGCGCCCCGGGCAGCCGGGCGGCGATCGACTGCCCCACCCTGTTCAAGGTCGGACCCGACCGGAAGTTCGTGCCGAGGAACAGATCTCGGGTCGCGTCGCCGGTGTCCAGGTCGTTGAGGAATGCCGCGCTGGCGCCGCGGAATCCGTAGATCGACTGGTCGGCGTCGCCGGTGATCACGGCGATGTCCGCACCGACGCCGACGCGCCGGATGAGTTCGGCCGCCTGCGGATCGAGATGCTGCGCGTCGTCCACCAGCAGGCAGCGAAGGCGGCCGCGCTGGGCGGCGAGCAGGTCGGGGTCGGCCGCCAAGGCATCGAGCGCGGAGCCGATCAGTTCGGCCGCGTCGACGGCCGGCGCGGTGGCCTGCGGCGCCTGCCGGCCGACCGCGCCGCGCAGCAGCGTGCTCTGCTCGTAGACGCGCCAGGCCTTGCCGGCGGCCTCCCACTCGGGCTTTCGATGCTTGCGGCCCAACGCGATGAGCTGCTCCGGACCCACCCCGCGCTCGGCGGCGCGCATCATCAGGTCGCGCAGCGCCTGTGCAAAACCGTTGGTGCCCAACGCCGGACGCAGATGCGGCGGCCAGTACCGCGCACCGTCGTCGATATCGCCCGCCAACAACTCCCGCAGGACGGCATCCTGCTCGGACCCGGTGATCAGCCGCGGCGGCGGGTCGTCATGCGCGACCGCACGCAGTCGCAGCACCGCAAAGGCGTACGAGTGGATGGTCCGCACCAACGGTTCCCGGGCCGACAGGGGCGCCGAACGGCCTCCGGCCTCGGGGGGCCGGCCCCGGTCCGCGCCGCCGAGCATCCCGGCACTGATCCGGGCTCGCATCGCCGCCGCCGACCGGCGGCTGGCGGTGAGCACCAGAATCGACTCCGGATCGGCACCAGCCGCGAGCCGGCTGGTGACGATGTCGACGAGCAGGCTGGTCTTGCCGGTCCCCGGGCCGCCGCGCACCCGGTACGGCGCCCACTGTGCGCCCGCGCCCGACCGTGCCGCCGACTCCGCATCGGGGTCGGCGGGAGCCAGCAGCGCGGCGATCTCGGCGGGCCAGCGTCGCGCCGGCTCGGGTACCGGCGGCTCGCGCACGAGATCGATGCGCACCGGCTTGCGAGGCGCGTCGGTCATTCGTTCATGCAATCACGAGCCGCCGACAGGACACGGCCCGACACCGCGGGTCCGCCGTACGGCACCATGGGTCGGTGCGCGCATTGCATGTGGAGACATTCGGTCCGGTCGACGGTCGGCCCGTGGTCGCGCTTCACGGACTGACCGGGCACGGTCGACGCTGGCACCGACTGGCCGCCGATTTGCCCGAACACCGGATCATCGCCCCCGACCTGCTCGGCCACGGGCATTCGCCGTGGGAGCCGCCCTGGCATCTGGAGGAGCACATCGACGCGCTCGCGCCGCTGGTCGATGAACTCGGCCAGGCGCCGATCGTGGTCGGCCACTCGTTCGGCGGATTGCTGGCCGTGCATCTCGCCCGGCGGGTGCCCGTGCACGCGCTGGTGCTGCTCGACCCGGCGATCGCGGTGCCCGGCACCAAGGTGCTGCCGGGCGCCACGCACACCGTCACGCATTGGACGATGCGGGACGCCCAGCATGCCCGCGAGGTGAAGCGCGCCGAGTCGTGGTGGGAGGTGGCCGACGAACTGCTGGACGTCGAGATCGACCAGCACCTGATCGACTACGCCGACGGCCAGCCGACCGCCGAGAGCGACGAGGCCGACGGTGTCGGCTGGCGGGTGTCGGTCGCCGCAACCGCCGGGATGTTCGGCGAGCTGTGCCGGCCGTTCCCGCTGCCGCCGCCCGACGTCCCCGTACATCTGGTCCAGGCCCTGAAGGTGCAGCCGCCCTATGTGTCCGCCGACTTCGTCGCGGCACTGGCCGCCCAACAGGGCGACCGGTTCACCATGCATGAAATCGATTGCGACCACATGGTTCCGCTCGCCCGGCCCGAGTTGGTCGCCGACCTCGTCACCCGGGTCGGCTGAGATGGCGGCCGTCTCGGACGCGGATGTCGAGCGGGTGCGCGGATTCGTGGCCGCGATTCCGCCGGGACGCGTCGCGACCTACGGCGATCTGGCCGAACTCGCCGGACTGTCCAACCCGCGGATCGTCGGCTGGATCATGCGCACCGACAGCAGCGATCTGCCCTGGCACCGGGTGATCGGCGTATCCGGCGCGCCCGCAACGCATCTGCGCGAACGCCAGCTCACCGAGCTGCGCGCGGAAGGCGTCCCGATCCGGGACGGCAAGGTGCGGATGCGGATCGCGCGACTGTCCGCCGAGGAGCTATCGAGACTCTGACCCGTCGCCGGCCAGCGGATCGCCTTGCACCGCCTGCATCCGCTGTAGCAATAGCTGCAATCGCTGGCGGTCAGTTGCATTCAGCCTGTCGGTGACCGGGCGGAGTGCACCCGCTATCTCGCCACGGGCCCGCTGTGCCAGCACGGCCCCTTCTTCGGTGATGACGACATCGACCGCGCGACCGTCGTCGGCATTGCGCATGCGCTGCAGCAACCCACGTTTCTCCGCACGGCTGACCAGTCCCGTCATGCTGGATTTGTCGAGACCGAGATACTCGGCCAGTTCGGTGATCTTCAGTCGTCGATCCCACAGGATCGCGAGCACCCGCAGCAGTGTGGGCGACAAATCATGCTCGGCGCACACCTGATTCAGCACCGTCATCGTCGTAAAGGCGTTCTGCACCAGGCCATCCACCAGGTCGTCATGGGCAGGTGGGCGGGTTCCAGCCTTCCGATTCGATTTCGTCATGGCCACAGCCTACTTGACCTAGTTGGTAATACCACCTATTTTTAGTTTGTACTACCACCCAATTACTCGAGGAGCTCCCGATGAAAGCCGCAGTCGTCACCGCCTTCGACAGCCCACCTCGGTACAGCGAAATCCCCGCACCGATCCCCGGCGACCGCAACGAGATCCTGGTCGATGTCATTGCAGCGGGCCTGCATCCGCGGGTGCGCTCGCAAGCCGACGGTTCGCACTACACCAGCACCGGCGTGCTACCGCTGGTCCCGGGGATCGACGGCATCGGTCGGGACTCCGAGGGCGGTCTGCGCTATTTCATCCTCGACGACACGAACCACGGCTCTATGGCAGAGCAGACCGTCATCGACACTCGACGCAGCTTCCCGCTGCCCGAACACGCCGACACGATCGCGGTGGCCGCAGCGCTCAATCCGGCGATGGCATCGTGGATGGCCCTGCGCCGACGAATCGACTTCAGCCTAGGACAGCGCGTTCTGATACTCGGCGCGACCGGCAGCAGCGGCCGGATGGCCGTCCAAGTGGCACGACGGCTGGGGGCCGGTCAGATTGTCGCCGCCGCGCGCAATGCCGACCTGCTCGAGGCGCTTCCCGGACTCGGCGCCACCGACACCGCGCAACTCGACGACGGAGACCAGCTCGGCCGGGCCGCCGGGGAGGTCGACGTGGTACTCGACTTCCTGTGGGGCGAGCCCTCCGCGAATGCCATGATCTCCGTCCTGACCGCACGACCCGATCGCGGCAAACCCCTGTCGTGGATCCAAATCGGTTCCGTCGCCGGACCAACCGCGCCCATCCCGTCGGCCGCACTGCGGTCCAGTCGACTGCAGATCGTCGGCAGCGGGCAGGGCTCCCTCGAGCGCGGCGACTATCTGGAGGAACTCCCCCAACTGGTGCGGGAAATCGCTGATGGGCAGTTCGTCATCGACGCGAAACCGATGCCGTTGGCAGAGATCGGACGGATCTGGACCACCCCGGGCGGCACACGACGCATCGTCATCACACCCGCCGCA
Organism: Jongsikchunia kroppenstedtii DSM 45133; assembly: GCF_000380485.1. GTDB lineage: Bacteria > Actinomycetota > Actinomycetes > Mycobacteriales > Mycobacteriaceae > Jongsikchunia > Jongsikchunia kroppenstedtii. The sequence continues at coordinate 409,022 of NZ_AQYG01000051.1, forward strand.
CGCCGATCCTGATCGGTCAGTCGGCCTAGACGGTCAGCCGGATCAGGTCGGTCGCCCGCTGGAGGCCGACGAGCGCCCCCGACGACGACCGGGGATGCAGCGCGTGCACGGCCAGCCGGAATATCAACGCCCGCAACAGCATCTGCGGCCACTCCGGCATCTCTTCCCACCGTTCGATGAGCGCATCGTCGGCGCCGCCCCAAGCGAGGGCGTCCACCACGACCACCGCAGCGGCCCAGGATGCCGGGCGCCAGTACGGGGTGATGTCGGTGATCCCGGGGGCCGCGCTCCCGGCGAACAGGACCGAACCGAAGAGGTCCCCGTGCACCAGCTGCGATTCGATGTCGACCTTGCGGCGCAGCGTTGCAAGCGTTTTCACCATCTCCATGCTGGTGACGCCGTCCGGCGAGGTCGGCTGATCCATCCCGGCCGCCCGGGCGGTCTTCAGCGGAACGTCCTCCCACGCGGCACGATCGGCCGCGACGAACACGTCGACGTCGGTATACGGCGGGCCGGGCTGCTGCTGCAGAAACCGCGGGCGCTCCAGATCGGCGGTCGCCTGATGCAGCCGATTGGCCATCAGGACGACCTCGTCGTGCCGGGGTTCGGGCGATCCCGCGATGTAACTGTCGGCGCGCCACCCGCTCACCACATACCGGCCGTCGGTCGATCGGACGGGACGGGCGATCCGGAGGCCGTCGACATACAGGTCCTCACGCACGGTCGCGGACCACGCCGCGCGAGCGTGATCGGGCACCTGCGACAGCACCACCTCGCCGAATCGCCATCCGCCCGACCAGTGATCGCCGAGCTCGACGGGCTCATCCTCGTCGAGCCCGAAGGTCTTGATGACATGCTCCGGGGGCAATTCGGCGTCGGTCACGAGGACAGACTACCGAGGTGACGGCCCGGTTCCGGGGAGCCGACGCCGATGACGTCGCAGTGGATCGTCAGTTCGGCGAATAACCGGCAATACGGGTAAACAGCGTAAATACCCCCTGGATCCATTTACCGAGCCGAAACACAGACGCACATTCGCAGACACACCGCGCTCCTACTTTTCTCGCATGTCGCAAACACTCGAATCAGCCGCGGTCGGTGATGGCCGCGAATCCTCAAAGGCAACGGCGCCGGCCGGCGCTACTGCGCAATCCCGATCCCGGGAGACGCTGGAGGACTACACCCTGCGGTTCGCGCCCCGGAGCTACCGGAAGTGGGGGCCGGCGGTCGTCGCCACCTCCGCGCTGGGCGGCATCGCCTATCTGGCCGACTTCTCCATCGGCGCCAACGTCGGCATCGCGAACGGCACCGGAAATGCCTTGCTGGGCATCGGCATCTTTGCCGTGGTGATCATGCTGACCGGCTACCCGCTCGCGTTCTACGCCGCGCGGTACAACATCGACCTGGATCTCGTCACCCGCGGTAGCGGCTTCGGCTACTACGGCTCGGTCGTCACCAACGTGATCTTCGCGTCGTTCACGTTCATCTTCTTCGCCCTTGAGGGCTCGATCATGGCGCAGGGCCTCAAACTCGGCCTGCACATACCGCTCTGGCTCGGCTATCTGATGTCGACGGTGCTCATCATTCCGCTGGTGATCTACGGAATGAAAGCCCTTGCCAAGCTCCAGGTCTGGACCACGCCGCTGTGGCTGGTAATGATGGTCCTCCCGTTCGCCTACCTGGCCATCAGCCATCCGTCCTCGTTCAGCACGTTCATGTCGTTCTCCGGCGGCACCGACGCCAAGGCCGGCCACGGCGTCAGCTTCGCGGGCACCATGCTCGCCGCCGGCGTCTGCCTGTCGCTCATCGCCCAGATCGCCGAGCAGATCGACTACCTGCGCTTCATGCCGCCGAAAACCCCGGAGAACAACCGCAAATGGTGGACCGCCGTGCTGCTGGCCGGCCCCGGCTGGGTGATCTTCGGCGCCATCAAGCAGATCATCGGACTGTTCCTCGCCGTTTACCTCATCGCGCACACCGCCTCCGAGGCCGGCGTCGCCAACCAGCCCGTGCATCAGTTCCTGGCCATCTACGACGACTTCCTGCCGCACTGGCTGGCCCTGACGCTGGCGGTGATCCTGGTGGTCATCAGTCAGATCAAGATCAACGTCACCAATGCCTACTCGGGATCGCTGGCGTGGACCAACAGCTTCACCCGCGTCACCAAGACCTACCCGGGCCGACTGATCTTCATCGTCATAAACGTGGCAATCGCCTTGGTACTCATGGAGTCGGACATGTTCAGCTTCCTGAACAACCTGCTCAACTTCTACGCCAACTGCGGCATCGCCTGGATCGTGGCGGTCGCCTCCGACATCGCGATTAACAAGTACCTGCTCAAGATCTCACCGAAGGTGCCGGAATTCCGCCGGGGCATGCTCTATTCGGTGAACCCGGTCGGCTTCGTGTCGGTGATCGCAGCGGCCGGACTGTCGATCCTGGTGTACTTCCACGTGTTCGGCGATGCGCTGCAGCCGTATTCGCCCATCGTCGCCGCGGTCCTGGCGCTGGTGCTGCCGCCGGTGCTGGCCATCGCCACCAAAGGCAAGTACTACCTGCGGCGCACCGACGACGGCATCGATCTGCCGATGTTCGACGAATACGGCAACCCCAGCGATGCCACGCTCACCTGCTGCGTGACCGGACTCGAGTTCGAGCGCCCCGACATGATCGCGTCGGCCAAGCCCGGACCGAACGGCGAAAAGCAGTACATCAGTTCGCTGGCGCTGTCCTGCGACAAGACCGGCGAGCACGTGCTGCCGGCGCAGACCTAGTCACCACCTAGGGGCCCTGAAACCCTGACCACGCAGGCGACTGATCCCGAATAAGGGGTCAAAACCCCTGAGCGGTCAGGGTTTCAGGTTTTCTGGCTTCAAGGTCTTCGCGAGGCTACAGCTGAGCGTCCCGCCGCCGGCGAGTGCCATCCGCACGAAATCGCCGGCCACCTCGACCGGCCGCTCGTCGGGAAAACACAGCTCGGACGTCAGCGCGCGCGCATCCGACAGCCGGTCCCCCGCACCGCCGAGACAGACCTGGTGCCGCAGCAGCGGTTCGCCGGCCACGTCGACCGTCATCCGGCCCGACCAGCTACCGCCGGCCTCCCCACTGCGGCCTACCTGAATTCGTTCGGTGATCCGCAGCGACGCAGTCGCCGCCAGCTCCGCGTTCACCGTCGAATTGTGTTCGGCGCCGTCCGCGATCACGGTCGGCAACGGGTCGAGCAGCAGCCGGGAGCCCTCCCCCAACCGGATATTCCAGGTCGAGGATGAGCGGGGTTCGTCGCGGCCGGGCAGCGCCAGCATCGCGGCCACCGAATGCACCGCGAGCTCGGCGCCGTCCGCCACATCGATACCGATCTCGATGACGTCGCCGCCGAGCGGTGTCGCGGCCGCCGACACCAGATGCACCGTGTTCGGCCCGGTCTGCCGGACGGCGATCCCGCCGTCGGCCCGGATGACCGGCCGTCGACCGACGAATGCGCTCAGCGCCACAAATGTTTTCACGTCACCGGTTCTCGCTCCGCGCCGCCGATCGTCAGTTCGCCACCGACGCGAGCTGCTCGCGGACCCAGCCGACGACCTCGGTGGCGGCCGGGTCGTCGGTCAGCGAGGTCAGCGCCGTACGGCGGCCATCGCGGACCTTCGCGGCATCGTCTCGCATCACCTGCAGGCTGGCCCCGACGAAGGGCGCCAGGTCGGTCTTGTTGACCACCAGCAGATCCGAGTAGGTGACGCCCGGTCCGCCCTTACGGGGCACCTTGTCGCCGCCAGCGACGTCGATGACGAAGATCTGCACATCGATGAGCCCACTGGAGAAGGTCGCTGTCAGATTGTCGCCGCCGGACTCGACGAGGATCAGATCGAGCGGCGGATTCGCGGCCACCAGATCGTCGATGGCGTCCAGATTCGCGGTGATGTCATCGCGGATCGCCGTATGCGGGCAGCCGCCCGTCTGCACAGCGGTGATGCGCTCATCCGGCAGCACGGCGTTGCGGCGCAGGAAATCCGCATCCTCGGTGGTGTAGATGTCGTTGGTGAGCACCGCGACCGACAGTTCGTCGCGCAGCTGCCGGCAGATCGCCGCGACCAGCGCCGTCTTGCCGGAGCCGACCGGCCCGCCGATACCGATGCGCAGCGCCTCCCCCGGCTCGCGGACCCTCTTGGGCCGGTCCAGGTCGTGCGAATGCGGTTGCCCGTCGATGAGATGCGGTGGCATACCGAGCCTTTCTCTCGTTAGCGGTTTCTGTCTTCAGGAGGCGAAGAGCGGCATGTCCTGCCGCACATGTTTCTCGGCGAGGATGTCCAGCAGCGGATCCGACAGGTCCGCCAGCCCCTCGCAGGCCCGCGTGGCGACCGCATCGCACCGCGGCGCCAGCTCGATCCCGATGGCGGCCACGGCCGCCGGATCAAGTCCCAGCAGCCGTTGCGCGGCGGTCGCCGAGCTGGTCATCGTCGTATACACCAGGACGCCGGCGCACTGCGCCGCGTCCAGACCGCTGACTGCGGCCACAGCACCGGCGATCACCGGCAGATGCGGTTTCGCCGGCATCACCGACCAGTCATGCTGCGGCCAGACCGTTTTCGCCAGCCGCGCCATGCCGCGCCCCTGCGCGCGCGAGGCGTCCCGAGCCGCAGCGGACGGCGTCCGGGCATCCATCTCGGTATCGGCGCGCGCCGGCGTCAGCACCCCGCGGGCGACCGCCACCGCGACCGATGCCCCGACCAGGCCTGCGGTGTCGATACGCCGAATGAGAAAGTCGCGCACCGTGTCCACGTTGCGCACCAGTCCATCGGCGATGGCCTGCTCGATACCGCCGGAATGCACGTGACCGCCGACCGGCAGCCGAGAATCGGCGAGCGTCAACATCATTGCCAGGTTCATCGCGAATCACTCAGAACAGGAAGTAGCGCTGCGCCATCGGCAGCTCGGCGACCGGCGGCTGGTCCCAGACGTCGCCGTCTATACGCACTGTGAAGGTGTCCGGGTCCACCCGAATGTCGGGCATCGCATCGTTACCGGGCATGTCGGCCTTGGTCAGCCCGCGCACATTGCCGACCGGCGACAGTCGCCGCGCCAACCCGAGTCGATCGGCCAACCCGTCGTCGAGCGCCTGCTGCGCAACGAAACTCACGGACGCGGCGGCCGCCACCGCCGGCGCCGCGCCGAACATCGGGCGCGGCAGCACCGGCTGCGGCGTCGGAATCGAGGCGTTGGCGTCACCCATCGCGGCCCAGGCGATCGCGCCGCCCTTGAGCACGGCGTGCGGACGCACGCCGAAGAAGGCCGGTTCCCACAGCACCAGGTCGGCGAGCTTGCCGGGCTCCACCGAACCGACCTCGTGGTCGAGCCCGTGGGCGATCGCCGGGCAGATCGTGTACTTCGCGATGTAGCGTCGAACCCGATTGTTGTCCGCGGCAGTATCTCCCGCGAGCGAGCCGCGCTTGGCCTTCATCACGTGCGCGGTCTGCCAGGTCCGCATCACCACCTCGCCGATGCGCCCCATCGCCTGCGAGTCCGATCCGATCATCGAGATCGCGCCCATGTCGTGCAGCAGGTCCTCGGCCGCGATGGTGGACGGCCGGATCCGGCTCTCCGCGAACGCGAGATCCTCGGGCACCGAGGGATTCAGATGATGGCACACCATCAACATGTCCAGATGCTCGTCGAGGGTGTTCACAGTATGCGGCCGGGTGGGGTTGGTGGAGCTCGGCAGCACATGCGGCTGCGCCGCGACCGTGATGATGTCCGGCGCGTGCCCGCCGCCCGCGCCCTCCGTGTGATACGAGTGAATCCCGCGGCCGCCGATGGCCCGCAGTGTCTCCTCGACGAAACCCGCCTCGTTCAGCGTGTCCGAGTGCAGCGCCGCCTGCACCCCCGATTCATCGCAGACCCGCAGGCAGGCATCGATGGCCGCCGGGGTCGACCCCCAGTCCTCGTGTAGCTTGAAACCCGAAGCGCCGGCGCGTAATTGTTCCCACATCGACTCGGCGCTGACCGTGTTGCCCTTGCCGAGCAGCGCAATATTGACGGGCCAGCCATCGGTGGCGGCCAGCATCGACGCGAGATGCCAGGCGCCCGGGGTGACCGTCGTCGCCTTGCTGCCCTCCGCGGGACCGGTCCCGCCGCCGACCAGCGTGGTGATGCCCGATCCGATCGCCTCATCCAGGATCTGCGGGCAGATGAAATGCACGTGACAGTCGATGGCGCCGGCCGTGACGATCCGGCCGTTGCCGCTGATCACCTCCGTGCCGGGGCCGATCACCAGGTCCGGATGTACGCCATCCATCGTGTCCGGGTTGCCGGCCTTGCCGAGCGCCACGATCCGGCCGTCCCGAATACCGATGTCGGCCTTGATGATTCCCCAGTGATCGACGACCACCGCGCCGGTGATCACGGTATCCGGAGCACCCTCGGCCCGGGTGGCGCGGGCCTGGCCCATCGATTCGCGGATCACCTTGCCGCCGCCGAAGACGGCCTCGTCGCCCGCCAGCCCGGAATTCGGTCCGCCGCAGCGGTCTTCGGTGACCTCGATCAGCAGATCCGTGTCCGCCAGGCGGATTCGATCGCCGACCGTCGGACCGTAGAGCTGTGCGTAGCGTTCCCGGGAGAGCCGGGAACCGCCGGTCGATCCGCTAGTCATCGAGCGCTCCCGTCGCGGGCAGGGCGATGCCCGGGACGACCCGCGCCCCGGCGATCGGCACCAGTGATACCTGCTGCGCGATACCGGGTTCGAAACGCACCGCGGTACCCGCCGGAATGTCGAGACGGTAGCCGTGCGCGGTGACCCGATCGAATTTCAATGCGGCGTTGGCATTCGGGAAATGCACGTGGCTGCCGACCTGCACGGGGCGGTCGCCGGCGTTGACGACCTGCAGCCCGATCACCGGCCGACCCGGATTCAGTTCGATTTCGCCTGCGGCGGCGATGATTTCACCGGGAATCATCTGCATCCTCACGGGATCGGGTGATGCACGGTCACCAACTTGGTGCCGTCTGGGAACGTCGCCTCGACCTGCACATCGGCGATCATCGCCGGCACGCCGTCGAGCACGTCGTCGCGGGTGAGGACCTCGCGACCGCTGGTCATCAGTTCGGAAACGCTGCGACCGTCACGGGCGCCCTCCAGCACATGATCGGTGATGATCGCGATCGCCTCCGGGTGATTGAGCCGCAGGCCGCGCGCCCGCCGACGGCGCGCGAGCTCGGCTGCATACGACAGCAGCAGACGCTCTTGTTCGTGCGGAGTCAATCGCATGAGCAGCGACTCTACCAGCGCAAACGCCATGCTTCAGCGCGAGCGTAAGCGCCCGGGCCCGGCGCCTTCCCGATCCGTCGGCAACTCAGCGCGGATGTGTCGGCCCGGCCGTCTCGAGCGGCGGCGCCTCCGCCGCGCAATTGACTTTGCATTGCGGCTCAGGAGCTTTCGCCCGAGATGCCGCATCCGGATTACGGACGCCCACCGCGGAGATCACCGCCGACACCGCCATCAGGGCCGCACAGACCCACACGCCGCGGCCGAATACGATGTCGAAACCCGATCCCAGCGCATTGCGGGCGGCCGATCCGGCTACCAGCGGCAGCGCGGCGATCGCGATCAACCCGGCGGCGCGCGCCACCGCGTTGTTGACGCCACTGGCGACCCCGGCATTCTCGACCGGCGCGGCCGCCAGGACCGTGGCGGTCAGCGGGGCGACCAGCAGTACCATCCCCACCCCGAGGATCAGCACCGCGGGCAGCACGTCCGTCCAATAGTTCGTCGACGGGCCGATCCGCAACATCATCAGCACCCCGGCCGCGGATATCAGCGGGCCGACCGAGAGCGGGATCCGGGGTCCGATCCGCTCGGTGAGCTGACCGGAACGCGCCGAGAACAACAGCATCAGAATGGTCAGCGGGACCAGCGCGGCACCCGCGACGAGCGCCGAAAAGCCCGCCACCAGCTGAAGTTCCATGCCCAGCAGAAACATGATTCCGCTGAGGGCTGCGTAAATACCGAAGGTGACGACGTTCACCACCGAGAACTGGCGGGAGCGGAAGATCGACAGCGGCAGCATCGGATTCGGCTCTCGCCGCTCGAGCCACACGAAGCCCACCGCCGCCACCACGCCGATCACGGCCGCGGCCGCCACGGTCACCGACCAGCCTTCAGCGGCCCGGATCAGCGCATAACTGATGGCGCCGAGCGAGACTGCACCGACCGCGGCTCCCGCGATATCGAACCGGCCGTGCGCGCCGGGGTCGCGATTCTCCGGGACATGCCTGGCCGCCACGGCCACGGTGATGACGCCGAGCGGCAGGTTGATCAGAAACGCCCATCGCCAGCCGGGTCCATCCACCAGCCAGCCGCCCAGGAAAGGACCGATCGCGGCCGCAATGCCGCCGAGCCCCGACCAGGCCCCGATCGCCCGCGCGCGTTGGTCTTCGGCGAAGGTCGCCTGAATGATGGCCAGCGACCCCGGCATCAGCAGCGCACCGCCAATGCCCTGCAGGGCCCGCGCGGCAATGAGCATCTCGGCGTTCACCGCGACGCCGCACAGCAGCGACGCGATCGAGAACCACACCGCGCCGATGATGAACACCCGTCGGCGGCCATAGCGATCGCCGAGCGCGCCGCCCAGCAGGATCAGCCCGGCCAGCGTCAGCATGTATGCGTTGAGCACCCACTGCAACGACGCCAGATCGGCATTCAGAGAGCGGCTGATCCTGGGCAGGGCCACGTTGACGACGGTGCCGTCCAACATGGTCATTCCCGACCCGAGAACCGTGGTCAGCAGAACCCAACGGCCTGTGCCGCTGGTGACGGTGAGCCCGGCCATGTCTGCCAGTAAACCGTGTGAACTAGTAAACCGGGAGGTCCTTGTCGACCTGCTGCGCCCAGGCGACGACGCCGCCCTGCAGATGGGTCGCGTCCGCGAACCCCGCCTGCTTGACCGCGGCGAGCGCCTCGGCCGACCGGATCCCGGTCTTGCAGTACAGCACCAGCGGGCGGTCCTGCGGCAGCGTCTCCAGCGCCGCTCCGGACTCGATGGTCCCCTTGGGCACCAGCGTCGCCCCGTCGATACGGACGATGTCCCATTCGGCCGGTTCGCGAACATCGATGAGCGCCAGGTCTTCTCCGGCATCGAGACGTTGCTTCAACTCGGCCGGGGTGAGCGTCGATCCGACCGCGGCCTCGACACCCGCCGCGGAGACGACGCCGCAGAACTCGTCGTAGTCGATGAGCTCGGTGATCGGCGGCGCCTCGGGATCCTTGCGGAGCTTGATCGTCCGGTAGGTCATGTCGAGCGCGTCGTACACCATCAGCCGCCCCAGCAACGGCTCGCCGGTGCCGGTGATGAGCTTGATCGCCTCGGTGCCCATGATGGATCCGATTGACGCGCACAGGATTCCGAGGACTCCGCCCTCGGCACAGGACGGCACCATGCCAGGCGGCGGGGGCACCGGATACAGGTCACGGTAGTTGAGTCCGCGACCGTCGGGCGCGTCTTCCCAGAACACCGAGGCCTGCCCCTCGAAGCGGTAGATGGAGCCCCACACGTACGGCTTGTGCGCCAGCACCGCGGCATCGTTGACCAGGTAGCGCGTGGCGAAGTTGTCGGTGCCGTCGAGGATCAGGTCATACTGCTCGAACAGTTGCACCGCATTCTCGGCTTCGAGCCGGAACTCGTGCAGGTTGACCGTCACCAACGGATTGATCTCGGCGATCGAGTCGCGGGCGCTCTCGGCCTTCGGACGGCCGATATCGGACTGGCCGTGGATGACCTGCCGCTGCAGATTCGACTGGTCGACCTCGTCGAACTCGACGATGCCGATGGTTCCGACACCGGCCGCAGCCAGATAGAGCAGGGTCGGCGAGCCCAGTCCGCCCGCACCGATCACCAGTACTCGCGCGTTCTTCAGACGTCGCTGACCGATGACGCCGATATCCGGAATGATCAGGTGCCGGCTGTACCGGGCCACCTCGTCGCGGGTGAGTTCGGCCCCTGGCTCGACCAATGGCGGCAACGACATCTCGCACTCCTGAAATCAACGGACAGGCAGTACAACCGAATCACCCGCTGTCACATTCCTGTCGGGCGGCGAGTTCCGGCCGGTAGGCGTCAGCTCAGCCGTTCGGGAAGGGCCAGGGATTCGGCTTGCAGACGAACGACGGATCGCCGCCCAGGCCCGGATCCAGCTTCTGGACCTCCTGGTTGTCGACGCCGAACGACTGCTCCATCATCACCGGGGCCAACGCGCCGTTCGCCGGGCACGGCTGATGATGGGCGTAACCGATGCCGTGCCCGGTTTCGTGGTTGACCGCGTATTGGCGGTAGCTGAGGGTGTCGCCCTGATAGGCGACGGCGCCGCGGACCCAGCGCGCCTCATTGAGCACCACCCGTACCTCCGGCGGGTAGTAGCAGGACGATTCGAGTTTGATCTCGTCGCCGCACAGTTCGCGGGTGGTCGCCGGCGACACCAGCGTGATGTGCAGGTCGGCGGGCTGACCGCCCGCGACGCGACGCAGCGACACCTTGCCGTCGTGCGTCCAGCTCTTCGCGCTCGACAGCGTCGCCTCGACCATGCTCGCGAACGCCTGATCGCCGCCGAAGTCGGGCGCGTTCAGGCCGTTCTCGACCTCGACGGTGTACGTGTACAGTTGGCCGCCGGTCCCGACCTGCTTTCCGCCGCCGGCGACCAGCGGGACGATGTGATACGACTTCGCGCCGGCCTCGGTGAAGGGCGGGCCGTCGGGCAACGCACCGCTGGGCAGTGCTGCCGGGTTCACCGACACCGTCGGCGCGCCGATCGGGGTCTTGGCCGTCTTGACGTTGGAGTCGCGCAACTCGGTCGACGGCAACGCATCCTGATGCCCGCCCTTGTCGCTCTTCACCGATGCGACGATCAGCGCGATCGTCAGAACAATCAGAACCGGGATCGCATAGGCGCGCCAGCCGTAGGTCGCGACGAACCGTCGCACGGGTCCCCGTCTGGTGGGTCCGGGATGCGCCGAACGATCCGATCGGGGGCGGCCCTCGTTGACCGCGGTGGGATCCCAGTGCGCGCGTAGCGGCTGGTCGGACGGCGGCCGCGAGCGTTCGCCCGGGTCGGTCCGGACACCGGCAGGGCGGTCCACATCGGCAGGCTGATCCGCACCGGGACCTGAGTCCGGGTCCGTGGGCCCACCGGGGTTTGTCACCCGTTCACCTTCTCACAGGTCGGGCACCTTTCCACGGAGCCGTATGCCGATGTGTCGGCATATCTCGTGGGCCGTCTCCTCGGGCATCTCCATCTGGCTCACGTGGCCCGCGTCCGAGAACATCACCAGGCGCGCGCCCGGGATCATCCGCACCACCTTGGGCGCGATCTCGGCGCTGACCAACAGGTCCTGGCTGCCCCACAGCACCAGCGCGGGCACCCCGATGCGGCGGGCGCGGCTCCAGTGATCGCGGCCGCCGTTCCACGCCCAGCTGGCGACGAGCGTCGCGAAGCTCGAGGCGAGCGCATCGGCCGCCCAGGCCATCGCCGATCGGTCGACCGCGTGCTCGACCGCCTGCCGGATACGCACCGCGCCGAGCCGCTCCGGCGTCACCATGATCTCGCGGAGCGTCTGCATCACCTGCAGCTCCGGACGCCGGCTCCCGAGATAACGGAATGCCGCGGGGCCGGCCGTCGGGATCTTCGCCAGCCCGAGTGGCAAGAAGGACAGCCGCCGCAGTCGCGGCCGCATGTCCGGGTAGGCCGGCGAGATCAGCGTCAGCGTCCGCACCAGGTCCGGCCTTTCCTGGGCCACCCGTGCGCAGACGACACCGCCGAGCGAATTCCCGATCAGATGCACCCCGCCGACCGCCCCGCCCGGGCGTGCCTGCACGTGCTCCAGATAGCCGATCACCGCACGCATCTGGGTCCGCAGCGAGTAGTCGCCGCCCGACGGCGGATCGGAATACCCGAATCCGGGCAGGTCGATCACGTGCCCCGCCACTACCGGGTCGAGAATCTGTCCGAGATCGGTCCAATTCAGCGACGACCCGCCCAGCCCGTGGACGTAGACGGCGGTCCCGCCGGGCCGCGCCCCGTCGTCCGCACCGGTCCGGCGGACGAACAGACGAAAGTCTCCCACCTGCTGATACGTTCCCGGCGACGGATCGGTGGTGCGGTCGAGCGGGGCAAGGTCGATGGCGGACGCGTCGGCCACAGTCACCCCATCAGGATGCCGGATCGGACGTATCGCCGCAGGCCGCCCATTCTGCGGACCCAGGCCATCGGCCCGCGCCGGTCCGGCGGGTAACGTTCTCGGCATGACTTCGTCGACCGGTCGCGCGCCCGCTACCCGGATGCCGCGCAGCGCCCGGCGTCGGCAACTGCTGGATGCCGCCAGCGACATCTTCGTCGAGCGCGGCTTTCACTCGGCCGGCATGGACGAGATCGCCGTACACGCCGGCGTCAGCAAACCCGTTCTGTACCAACACTTCCCGGGCAAGCTCGAGCTGTATCTGGCCGTCCTCGACCTGCATGCCGAGGGCCTGGTCAACGGCGTGGTGACGGCCCTGAACGCCACCACCGACAACCGGCAGCGGGTGTCCGCAGCCGTGGGGGCATTCTTCGAATTCATCGATTCCGACAGCCAGGGCTACCGGCTGATCTTCGAATCGGACGCGCTCGACCCCGCCGCGATCCGACGGGTCGAAAGCGCGATCGAGGCCTGCGTCGATGCGGTCTACGGCCTGGTGCTGCACGACTCGGGCCTGGATCCGCATCGGTCCCGCATGCTGGCGGCCGGTCTGGTGGGCGCCAGCCAGGTCAATGCCCGCTACTGGATCGATGCCAACCGGCCGATCAGCAAGAACGAAGCGATCTCGTCGACCGCCGCGCTGCTCTGGGGCGGCCTGTCGCACGTGCCGCTCCAGCCCACCGACTGAATCACCGCGTCGGCTGAATCACCGCGTCGGCGGGCGGAGCGGTTCGGCTACCCGCCCGAGATCGAGCCGAAGCCCACGCGCCGCGACTCGCTGGCGCCGACCTCGATGTACGCGATCTTGGTGACCGGCACCAGCAGCCGGGCGCCCTTCTCATCGGTGAGATGCAGCAGCGACTCGTTGCCCGACAGCGCCGTCTCGACCGACTTGTGCACCGCGTCGGCGGACTCCTCGACACGGATGGTCAATTCCCTTGAGCTGTCGCTGATTCCGATCTTGACTTCCACGGTCACGAGCTACTCCTGTCACGTTCGAACGATTGAATTACAGGCTAGTGCAGCGCTGCCCGGCACCGAGCGCGCATCCGCTACCGGCGAACACCGAGCAGCCGCGCGCCGATCAGGCCAGGCCGAGATCGCGCATCCGGGCGTCGTGACGCCCCTGGATCGACTCGAAGAACTCGGCCAGCCGATTCAGGTTTCCCGTATCGCCGGTGAAGAGCAGCTCGGCGAGTTCCTCGCGCGCGGCCAGGACGTGCTGCGCCTGCGTGATCGCCTCGCCCAACAGGCGCCGCGCCCACAGCGTCAGCGGCGACTTCAGCAGCGGATCGGCCGTCACCGCCGCGCGTACCTCGTCGATCGCGAACTGCGACGACCCGGTCTCGGCCATTACCTCCTGAACGATGCGCTCGGCATCGGGCGGCAGGACATGCGCGATCTCCAGATAGAAATCGGCGGCCAGACCGTCGCCGATATAGGCCTTGATCAGCGCTTCCAGCCAGCTGTTGGGCACCGTCGACTGGTGGTATTGCGCGAGCACCGACTCGTAGCGCTCGACGGCGGGGACGACGGCGACCCCGCGGCGCTCCAGCTCATCACGCAGCACGTCGAAATGCCGCATCTCCGACGCCGCCATGGACGCGATCGCGACCCGACCCGCCACGGTCGGCGCCATTCCGGCCTCGTCGGTCAGGCGGTAGAACGCTGCCAATTCGCCGGCGGCGAGCAGCGAGAACAACTCGGCGATTCCGGGATGGTCGGCTGACAACGGCGCGGCCTCAGATGACATGCCCGCAGTGTAATGGGCGGGACATATAGACTGTGCTGCAGCCGAGACGAGTTTGCACCGGCTGAGATATTTGTGCGCGCACCGCGCGGCCGTCAATCCACGGCCCACGGCCGCGACCAACTGACGGCGTACTCCCGAGACCTCCACGTTCTCCAGACACCGAAGTTGGTTGAGGTCTGCCTGACATTCGTGCGCGCGAGACACACGAAAGGCACGACCATCACCACCCCCGAAAACAACACCACCGACGCGCAGGGCGACGACCTGGTCCAGACCACGACCGTCGACGACGGCCACGTCTCTCCCACTTTCGCCGAGCTCGGTGTCCGCGACGAGATCGTCCGCGCGCTGCACGACGACGGCATCACCCACACCTTTGCCATCCAGGAACTGACGCTCCCGCTCGCCATGGGCGGCGACGACCTCATCGGTCAGGCGCGCACCGGTACCGGCAAGACCCTCGGCTTCGGCGTGCCGCTGCTGCAGCGGCTGGCCGGGGCCGCCGACGACGAGGGCCTGTTCGACCTGGACGGCACGCCCCGCGCCCTGATCGTCGTGCCGACCCGCGAGCTCTGCATTCAGGTCACCGACGATCTGGAGACCGCGTCTGCCCACCTGCCCATCCGGGTGACCGCGATCTTCGGCGGTCGCCCATATGAGGGGCAGATCGCCGATCTCAAGGCCGGGGTCGACGTCGTCGTCGGCACGCCGGGTCGCCTGATCGATCTCGCCAACCAGGGCCATCTCATCCTCGGCAAGGTGCAGATCCTCGTCCTCGACGAGGCCGATGAGATGCTGGATCTGGGCTTCCTCCCGGACATCGAGCGCATCATCGCCGCGCTGCCGGATGCCAAGCAGTCGATGCTGTTCTCGGCGACCATGCCCGGACCGATCGTCACCCTGGCGCGCAGCTTCCAGAAGCACCCGACCCACATCCGCGCCGAGCACGTCGACGATTCCGCGGTGCACGAACGCACCACGCAGCACGTCTACCGGGCGCACGCCCTGGACAAGGCCGAACTGGTCGCCCGCATCCTGCAGGCCGAAGGCCGCGGCGCCACGATGATCTTCACCCGCACCAAGCGCACGGCGCAGAAGGTGTCGGACGATCTGGTCGAGCGCGGCTTCAAAGCCGGTGCGGTACATGGCGATCTGGGACAGATCGCCCGGGAGAAGGCGCTCAAGGCGTTCCGTTCCGGCGGCATCGACGTGCTGGTCGCGACCGACGTCGCCGCCCGCGGCATCGACATCGACGACGTCACCCACGTCATCAACTACCAATGCCCCGACGACGAGAAGACCTATGTGCACCGGATCGGCCGCACCGGTCGCGCCGGCCGCACCGGCATCGCGATCACCCTGGTCGACTGGGACGAGTTGCACCGGTGGGAGCTGATCGACAGGGCACTCGAACTCGGTATGCCCGAGCCGGCCGAAACCTATTCCAGCTCGGCGCATCTGCGCGAGGAGCTGAACATCCCGGAGGGTGCCACCGGCCGCCTGGTCGCGCCCAGCGCGGGCGACGGACAGCGTTCGTCCCGCGGTCGGCGCGACGGCGACGAGACCCGGGTTCGTGCGGGCAGCGGCAATCGCCCGAAGAGCGATCGGTCGCGTCGGCGCACCCGGGGCGGCCGTGCAGCCGGCGACGGTGCCGCGAGCACGGCCACCGAGGGCACAGCCACAGAGAGCGCTGGAAGCAGCGCCGACTCCGCGGCCGGTTCGGGCAATGCTGCGGCGACCGGCGATCAGCCGGCCCGCCGTCGTCGGCGCCGCCGCAAGCCGAAGTCGGCCGGATCGGCTCCGGCCGTCGAGCAGTCGTCGGGCGCAGAATCGGCCGGCGAGTAGCCACCGTCGATGCTCAAGCCGGAGCGACGCAAGCCGGTCGACCTGATCGTCACCGCGATCATTCTGCTGGTCATCGTCGTTGTCGGCGTGGCGATCTGGGCGACCAGCCCGGTCCGGGAGACCACTGAGTCGGTCGCCGGTACCTCCATCAACCCCGCCCCGCCCGCGACGGCGGCCCCGGCCGGTGTCGAAGTCGCGTGGACCGCTCCGGCGACGGCCGTGGACGTTGCCGACGGCCTGGTGATCACCAGTAAGGGCAATACCGTCGCCGGCCACGACCCCGCCGACGGTCGCGTGCTGTGGCACTACCGGCGCGATATCCCGTTGTGCGGCTTGGTCGCCCGGTCGTCGTTCGGCTTCCCCACCGGCGGGTCCGATTCGTATGTCGTCGCCGCCTTCCGCAACAGCCGCGGTTGCGGCGAGGTGACCGCGCTGCGAGCGCGCGACGGATTCCGCGGACCCACCCGATCCAGCCTGGCCGACAAGTCGGTCACCCTCAGCTCGGACGGCGATCTCGTTCTCTCGCAAGGTGATACCCGCCTGGAGGCATGGCGCAGCGACCTGGTGCGCACGATCGAATACGGCCGGGTGCAGGCGCCGGTCAACCCCGACAGCCAGCCGGAGTGGGAACGAGGCGGCCGATGCACACTGCTGTCGTCGGCAATCAATTCCGGGCGGCTGGCGGTCATCGAGCGCTGCCCGCGCGACGCCGGCTACCGGCTGAGCATCCTGGCCGCGTCCGGACAGGATGACGACAAGCCCGAGCCCTACAGCTCGACCGTCATCACCAGCGGGACGAATACCCCGCCGCCGCAGATCATCGCGGTCGCCTCCACCGGAGTCTCGGTGTTCGTGCCCGCAGGCTCGACCGTCGGCGACACCGCCCCGGCGGTCGCCAACTTCGGTATGGACGGCCACCGGACGACCGCGGCCACCGTCGAGGCCCCGGCGAACGTGCCGGCCGGCAACCTGCCGCACACCTCCGGCGGACTGGTGATGTTCTGGACCGGACAGGCCACGGTCGTACTCGACGCGACGACCCTGGCGGTGAAATTCCAGACCCCGGGCGCCACCGGCACCGGGGTCGTGATGGGAACCGACCTCGTCCTGCCCACCGTCGGCGGTTTCAGCGTGCATGACGCGGCCACCGGAGCGCATCGTGCGTCGATCCCCTTCGGCGCCAACACCAACGCGGCGACACCCGTGGTCCTGCGGGCTGTGGGATCGTCGATCGTCGAGCAATCCGGTGACACCGTCACGGTGCTGCGACCGCGTCCGGCGCCACCGCAGGCGACGGCCGGTCCGGCTCAGCCCTCGAGCGTGACCAGCTCCGCTCCGGACCAGTAGCGGCTCAGGTTCGCGGCCAGTTCGCGGTAAGCCTCGGCGCCCTTGTTCTTGCGGCCGGCGAGGACCGTCGCACCCGAGGCCGACGCCTCGGCAAACCGGACGGTGCGCGGCACCGGCGGGCTGAGCACCGGCAGGTCGTAGCGATCCGACACGTCGGCCAGCACGTCGCGGCTGTGGGTGGTGCGCGAGTCGTACAGCGTCGGAATCGCGCCCAGCAGATCCAGATCCGGGTTGGTGATCTGCTGCACCTCGTTGACCGTGCGCAGCAGCTGACCGACGCCGCGGTGCGCCAGCGTCTCGCACTGCAGCGGCACCACGAGCTCGTCGGCGGCGGTGAGCCCGTTGAGTGTGAGCACCCCGAGCGACGGCGGGCAGTCCAGCAGCACGATGTCGTAGTCGTCGGCGATCTCCGCCAGCGCGCGCTTGAGCGCGTACTCCCGACCGGGCCTCATCAGCAGCAGCGCTTCGGCGCCGGCCAGGTCGATTGTGGCGGGCAGCAGAGTCACCCCGTCGGCCGTCTCCAGGAGCGCGTCGCCGATCTCCGCCTCACCGAGCAGTACTTCGTGCACCGACACCGAGAGCTTGTCGGGGTCATGCCCGAGCGAAAAAGTAAGGCAGCCTTGCGGATCCAAGTCGACGACCAGCACTCGCTTGCCCTCGGCGCTCAGCGCGGCACCGATCGAAGCCACCGTGGTGGTCTTGGCGACGCCACCCTTTTGATTGGCCACAGCTAGCACACGACTCATACCGACACCCTAGGGGACTGCATTACTGTCGACGCGGTGAGTGGACGACTGATTGTGATCCGGCATGGCGAGACCGCGTGGTCGCTGGCCGGCCGGCATACCGGAACGACCGACATCGATCTCACCGAACGCGGTGCCGGGCAGGCCGATTCGCTGGCCGCTCCCCTGCTGGAGCTGCGGCCGGTCGACCCGCTGGTGCTGTCGTCACCGCGGCATCGGACGCTGGCCACGCTCGAGCGCGCCGGCCTGTCGGTCGAGCGGATCGACGATCGCCTCGCCGAATGGGACTACGGCGATTACGAAGGTCTCACCAGCGCGCAGATCCGGCAGGACCGACCGGACTGGACGATCTTCACCGACGGCGCCCCCGGCGGCGAGTCCGTCGCGCAGGTCACCGCCCGGGTCGACGGCCTGCTCGCCGAAATCGCGCCGACGATCGCCGCCGGCCGGGATGTGATCGCGGCCAGCCACGGTCACCTGTCCCGCGTGCTGATCGCCCGATGGTTGCGCCAGCCGGTGACCTTCGGCGCCAGCCTGTCGATGCTGCCCGCATCGATGGCCGTGCTGGGCACCGATCACGGCGGCGTCGCGCAGCTGTCCGCGCTCGGCATCACCGGCTATGCCAGCGCGGGCTATTCCGGCCGCTGACCGTCCCGGTCGCCGCCATCGGAGTCCCGGCCGGCGTCGCCATCTGCGTCCTCGGCGTCGGGCGCCGGGCGCGCATCGGGGGCATACGCCGCAGACAGCCAGCGCAACGAAGACGGGCTGAACAGCAGGCCGAGCGTCAGCACCACGAAGATGATCAGCGGGATGCCCGCCCACATCCGGTGACTGTCGAACGCCAGCGAGTAGCCGAACGGGATCAGCAGGATCTGCGCGATGACCGCGATCGCCCGCCCCCAGCGGCGGCCGCGAAACAGCGCGAACCCTCCCGCGAAGACCGCGCCGCCCATGATCACGAACCAGGCGGCCGTTCCGTAGCCCGAGGTCACGTGCTGGTCCTGACCGGCGATTGCCCGGATCACCAGCACGACGGCGACGATGATCGCCACCGCGCCCTCGAGGGCGACCATCGCGCCCGCCCGTCGCACATTGACGGGGATGGATGCGCGGTCGGACCGGCTGGGGTCGATATCGGGGCTGCTCGGCACGCACACAGGGTATCCGCGGTGCCGGGGCCGCCTCTGCGGCCCTCGGCCGCGCGTGGATTGTGTGGTCATGCCCGGTTCACCGTAGGCTGACCTCCCGTGCGCGCGATGTTGATCGTCAACCCGTTCGCGACCTCCACTACTGATGCCGGTCGCGACGCGCTGGCCAATACCCTCTCGTCCCGGTTCGACCTGACCGTCGAGGTGACCACCCATCGGGGCCACGCCGGCGAACTCGCCGCCCGCGCCCGCGACGAGCAGTATTCCGCGGTGATCGTGCACGGCGGCGACGGAACCGTGAACGAGGTCGTCAACGGGCTGCTCGGGCCGCCGAGCGCGCCCGTGTCCGACAACACCGCCCTGCCGGCGATCGCGGTGGTCCCCGGCGGCAGCGCGAATGTGTTCGCCCGCGCCCTGGGCATGGAAGCCGACCCGCTGCGCGCCACCGGCCAACTCGTGGAGCTGCTGGAGCAGTCGGCCCGCCGCCGCGTGAGCCTGGCCTACACCGATGACCGCTGGTTCCTCTTCAACGCCGGCGTCGGCACCGATGCCGCCGTCATCAAGTCGATTGAGCGGCAACGCAATTCCGGCAAGAAGGCGACGCCGGCCCGCTACTTCGCCACCACCCTGGCGTGCTTCTTCGCAGCCGCGCGCCAGCATCCGACCGTGACGGTCACCGTGCCAGGCGAGGCGCCGATGCAGGCCGCGTACTACGCCTTCGTCTCCAACACCAGCCCGTGGACGTACCTGGGATCGCGCCCGGTGAACACGAACCCGGGAACCACGTTCGACACGCGCCTGGGCGTCTTCGCTTCCAAGTCGATGAGCGTGTGGCGCAACCTGCCGCTGGCCGCGCAGATGCTGCGCCACGGCGCCGACCCGCGCGCGGGCCACATCCTGCGCGCCGACGACGTCGATTCGGTGCTGATCGAATCCGACCAGCCGATCGACATGCAGATGGACGGCGAATATCTCGGCGTGCGGACCCGTCTGGAGTTCGGCACGGCACCCGCGGTGCTGGACGTTGTCGCACCCAAAACGGACTGAATTTTCGCGGTTCGCCGCATCGATCCTGGTCAGATGACCCAGTTCGCAGAACCGTCGTTGCGAGACGCTGTCTCATCCGCAACATCCGTACCGCGCGCCCCTAGAACCGCAGGTCTAGGAACATTTTTTCAGTTTCGAGATGCGCGCCGCGCCGCAGAGTAGTACAACAAGCTGTGGCCTGTTTCACTGCCCCCCTCTCAGTGACTTTGCCCACGTATGTATCAAAGACCATTGACTTGTTCTGGATTCGTGAAAGCATTCACAAGCAACACCGCGGAAACATCGCACGCCGCGGAGATGAACGAGCAGTTAAACACCAAGTCGCCGGCGGCGACCGGCAGCCCACGCGCCCAGCGCGATGACGGCCGCCCGCCTGTGAGAACGAAACGAGGAGCACACGAAATGGACTGGCGCCACAACGCAATCTGTCGCGACGAAGACCCGGAACTGTTCTTCCCTGTGGGAAACAGCGGCCCGGCCATCGCGCAGATCGCGGACGCGAAGCTCGTGTGCAACCGTTGCCCGGTCACCGCTGACTGCCTCGCCTGGGCACTGGAGTCCGGTCAGGACGCCGGCGTCTGGGGCGGCATGAGCGAGGACGAGCGTCGCGCGCTCAAGCGCCGCAACGCCCGCAGCCGTACGCGCAGCGCCGTCTGACCGACAGACCAAGCAAACGACACCCGGCGGATCGGATCCGCCGGGTGTCGTCGTTTCTGGGCCGGAAACCGGCCGCAGCATCAGAGCGGGACCCGGACCTAGTGCAGGGGGACCGTCAGCACCGCATCGGTGCCGCCGTCGACCCCGCCGTGCAGCTGCAGCGTTCCGGACAGCTCGATCTTGACCAGCGTGTGCACGATCTGCAGCCCGAGCCGATCCGAGCGCTCCGGATCGAACCCCTCCGGCAGCCCGATTCCGTTGTCGCGCACCGTGACCACCAGCTTGCGGGTGCTCCGGTCGGCATCGATCTCGACCAGTGCCGGTGATCGCGTTCCAGCCGCCGCGTCGTCGAACCCGTGCTCGATGGCGTTCTGGATCAGCTCGGTCAACACCATGACCAGCGGCGTGGCCAGTTCCGACGGCAGCACGCCCAACTGCCCGACGCGCCGGACCTGAGCGGGCGTGCCCGACGGCGCGGCGACATCAGCCATCACCGGGACCAACTGGTCGACCACCGCATCCAGGTCGACCTGCTCGTCGACGCTCGCCGACAGCGTCTCGTGCACCAGCGCGATCGAGGCGACCCGGCGCACCGCCTCCTCCAGCGCGAGCCGGGCCTCGGCATTGCCGGTCCGGCGGGCCTGCAGCCGCAGCAGCGCGGACACGCTCTGCAGATTGTTCTTCACCCGGTGATGGATCTCGCGGATCGTCGCGTCCTTGCTCAGCAGCGCCCGGTCGCGGCGTTTCACCTCGGTGACGTCGCGGATCAGCACCAGGGCACCGGCCGGGGTGTGATGCGGCGTCAGCGCGATGGCCCGCAGCAGTGCGCTCGCGCGGCGCGCATCGACCTCCATCCGCATGCCGCCCGCCGACGAGGTGCCGGCCACGGCGTCGCGGATCATCTGCTCGGCGTCGGCCGATTCGAACGGGTCGGTGAGCACCTGGCGGGTGATGTCGGCGAGGTTCTCCCCCGGCAGGTCGGCGGACCAGCCGAGGCGGTGATAGGCCGACAACGCGTTCGGGCTCGCATAGCTGACCGAGCCGGCGGCATCGACGCGGACGAACCCGTCACCCACCCGAGGGGTCGACAGGCCCTTGGGGTTCTCCTCCGTGCCCGGAAACCGCCCCTCCGCGATCATCTGGCACAGCGCGTCCGCACTGTCCTGGTAGGCCGATTCCAGCGGCGACGGCGACCGCAGGTGGCTCAGCGCCCGCACACGGGTCAGGACGGCGATGACCGCGGGTTCCGCCGATTCCTGTGGCGACCGGACCGGCACGGACTCCCAGCGCACGGCGATGTCGCCGAGCCGGCGTGCCTCGTGGTCCCGCAGCCGTTCACCGGACTCCCAGGTACGGGCCACCGCATCGCCCGCCGACTCCGGCAACCGGCTGCCGACGAGGTCGGCCGGGAACACCGTGGTGGCCGTATTCGGACGGCCCTGGGCCACGCAGACGAATGAGTGCCCCGCTGGCACCCACAACTGCAGGTCCGCGAAGGAGAGATCGGCGACGAGCTGCCATTCGGCGACGAGTCGCTGCAGGTGATAGGCATCCGCGCCGGACAGTTCGGTGTGTTCCGCGAGCAGCTCGGACAGGGTCGACATGAGGTGAATGATGCCCTTCGGGACCGGAGAGTGCCCTTCGGGACTGCGGGACGGCGCGGGTCAGCCGATGACGGCGATGAGGTGGCCGGCCTGGATGACGTCGCCGACCTTGACGTTCACGGAGGTGATGGTGCCGGGTTCTTCGGCGAGAACGGGGATCTCCATTTTCATCGATTCCAGGAGCACCAGGCTGTCCCCGGCGGCGACCTGCTGACCCTCGGCCACCTGCACCTCGAGGACGCTCGCGACGATTTCCGCCAAGACCTCTTCTGCCATCTTCGACCCTCCGTTGCCGGACCCGACGTGACCAGCCGTCGGCGTCGGTGCAGATGTCAATTTATCCCAAGCACCCTTATTTTTCCTGGACCCCTTGCGCGTGGGAGAATGAGCGATCGCGAGCAGTACATGCGAGTAGACCGCCCAGCAGAAGGAGATCGCCATGGGTAAGCGCGGCCGCAAGAAGCGGGCACGGAAGAAGAACGCAGCCAACCACGGCAAGCGTCCCAACGCCTGACGACAGTTCGTCTGTCCGAATCGAAAAGGGCCGGATCCCCGTGGGATCCGGCCCTTTTCGATGCCCGCGACTCGATCCGCTACTGCTGCGGATCGGTGCGGGTGATGATCGTCGTCTGCTGACGGATCTGGATGCGCAGGCGGTCGCGCAGGCCGTCGGGTGCCGCATCGCCGCCGCATTTGCGGCCGATCAACGCCTTGAGCTCCGACTCGATCCCATAGTGCGCGAGGCACGGCTGGCACGAATCGAGGTGCTGTTGCAGCCGCGCCTTGGCCTCCGGCGCGCATTCGCCGTCGAGCATGAGCCAGATGTCGGCCATCACGGCCGAACAGTCGAGCTGTACCTCGGCGTCGTCGCCTACGCCTGAATCCTTCTTCTCCATGCCCCCTGCGCTGTTCGTGCTCACTGTGCGCTCTCCTGTGCCCGCTCACTCCGATTGAATCCACGCTCGGCCGCGACATCGGCGAGCAGTTCACGCAGCTGCTTACGGCCGCGATGCAGTCGCGACATCACGGTGCCGATCGGCGTGTCCATGATCTCGGCGATCTCCTTGTACGGGAGTCCCTCGACATCGGCGTAGTACACCGCCATCCGGAATTCCTCCGGCAGCTGCTGCAGTGCGTTCTTGATGTCGTCGTCCGGCAGCGCGTCGAGCGCCTCGATCTCCGCCGAGCGCAGGCCGGTGGAGGTGTGCTCCGCCGTGGCCGCGAGCTGCCAATCGGTGATCTCGTCGGTCGGATACTGGGCCGGCTGCCGCTGCTTCTTGCGGTACCCGTTGATGTAGGTGTTCGTCATGATGCGGTACAGCCAGGCCTTGAGATTGGTGCCCGCCTTGAACGACCCGAACGCGGAGAACGCCTTCGCGTAGGTCTCCTGCACCAGGTCCTCGGCGTCGGCCGGGTTGCGCGTCATCCGGAGCGCGGCGCCGTACAGCTGATCCAGCAACGGCAGCGCATCCCGCTCGAAGCGGGCACCGCGCTGCGCCACGGTCTCGTTCTCCTGGTCGACGACAGTCTCCGCCGCCCCGATCTCCGGTCCACTGTCCGCCAGATCGCTCTCAGTCACGGAGCTCCCTTCGTAGCCGCGATCGATCCAGACTACCGCCGGGCGGGTGGGCCGGCTGTCGGGCGTGACGTCACCGGTGGGCCGCTGCAGCACAGCTGTTGGTGTGGACATGCCTCCTATAACCACGGGCCCGCCGCTGTTGTTCCGGGTCACGCACGGCCGTTGCGCGGGCCGTTCCCGGTGATCGATAGCGTGATCGGCGTGCCCGCCACACCCGCCATCGCCGCCGCGACCGCCGCCGGGATCGTCCACACCGTGCACAAGTACCGCCACGATCGCCGCGCGTCGTCCTTCGGCGACGAGGCGGCCGAACACCTGGCGCGCGAGCTGGGCACCGATCCGCGGCAAATCTTCAAGACGATCGTGCTGACCACCGGCTCGCAGCTGGCGGTCGCGGTCGTGCCGGTGCCCGACCGGGTGTCGACCAAGGCGGTGGCCGCGGCGGTCGGCGCGGCCCGCGCCGAACTCGCCGACCCGCAGCAGGTGCAGAAGGTCACCGGGTACGTCCTCGGCGGCGTCTCACCGCTCGGCCAGAAGCGGCGGCTGCCGACCGTGATCGACGAGTCGGCGCTGACCTGGCCGACGGTGTTCTGCAGTGCCGGACGCCGGGGTCTGGAGATCGAGCTCGCACCGGTGGATCTGGTGTCATTGACCGACGCGATCGTGACGCCGATCACCGCATAGGCGAGACTGCCTGCATGGCCCCCGACTACCCCGCCCCCGCCGAACTGTCCGGACTATCGCTGCACGCCAGCTGGACCGGCGCGCCCGAGCCGGGCGACGCCTTCGATCCGTGGGCGTTCGATGATCGGATGGCGACCTACCGGGAACTGATCACGGCCACGGGCCGCCGACAGCAGTTCGGCGCCGACAACCGCCGGAACCCGCTGTGGGGTTTGATGTTCCAGCATCAGTGGCAGTTCGACACCGACCGGCTCGGCCTCGACTGCCGCGACACCCGCCGGATCGATCCGGACGCCGGCTGGGGATTCGGCAACTACACGCTCTCGGTGGTGCCGTGGCTGGGCGCGGTCGCCGCGCGCGTCGTCCCCGACCGGGAACTGGCGGCACCGGCCAACAGCCGGTTCGAATATGTCGGCGGCGGCACGGCTTCCATGCGGGCCATCCCTGCGGCCTATGCACCGGGCATAGCGGCGTGGCACCACTACTTCGCCGCGGTCGACGGCTTCACTGGCGGCGACGACGAGCCGCTGCGCATGAAGCTCTGGGCGGCTCACAAGGTCTGCCTGGACGTCGCCTCGGCGACACTGCGCACCATCTCGCCGGCACCGTATTCGCCACTGGAGCTGTCGTTCTTGCAGGGCTGGTGCCGGATGGTCGATTACCTGTGGGCCGCCGCCTGGCCCACCGATTTCGATTTCATGTCCGAGTACGGCCTCGACGTGCTGCCCGATCAGCTGCTGATCGACTCGACGCGTGACCTGCCGCCTCGGGTGCGCGGCAACGTGCGCAACGTGATCGGGCTGGCCACCCTGCCCGACCGCCGCTACGCCTTCAATCTCGCCCTCTGGCGCCGGGCCATGCGGACCCGCTCGGCGCGGCAGCGGGTGCTGCCGATGCTGGATGCGATCTTCAACCCGAGCCTCGACAACGCCGGAGACATCCTGCGGCTGCTCGGCTATCTCGCGCGGCCGTAGCGCATTCGCGGAGTCGTCAGAGCAGCGTCTCCTGCTCCCCCAGCGGCTCCACCCGATCGATCAGCTCCGGACCGTTGTTGCGGACGCTGTTCACCAACGCCGACACCGGGCGGATCTCGATGGCCTCGGCGAGCGCCGACGACGGCGCCGCCAACAGCTCCGGGTCGGCCGGGTGGTCGGGATCGAGCCAGGCGTCCCATTGCTCAGCCGGCATGATGAGCGGCATGCGGTCGTGCACGAACTGCAGCGGGCCGACCGAGTCGGTGGTCAGGATCGTGCAACTGAGCTTCGGCGGATCGTCTTTCGCGCCTTCGGCTTTCGAGTGCCAGCTGGACCACAGGCCCGCCATGAACAGACGGGTGCCGTCCTTGGGCGACATGTAGTAGGCCTGCTTCGGCGGTTTCGTGGCCCCGGCATCGCCGATAGGTCGCCACTCGTACCAGCCGTCCATCGGCACCAGCAGCCGTCGGCTCTTGACGGCATCCCGGAATGATCGCATGGTGACCGCAGTCTCGGCGCGGGCGTTGAACATCGGCGCACCTTTGCCGAACTCCTTGGCCCAGAACGGAACCAGGCCCCAACGCATCTCACGGATCCGTAACACCGGGTCGTCGTCGGGATGCTCCCGGGAGTGGCGCTTGACCACGGTCATCACACTCCGCGTCGGCCCGACGTTGTAGTCGGCACCGGAGGAGGCAGAGGGCCCCTTGTCCAGGGGTTGGGGCGCCACCTCATTCACCGCATCCAGCTCGGCCGCCAATGCCGCCGGGTCGGTGGTCACCGCGAAACGTCCGCACATGCCCCGAGGCTAGCGCCCGACACCGACCGGCGGCGGGGCCGTGGCTCGAGCGACGGCTCACTCACGAACCATGCCATCGATCATTGACAAGGTTCGGCACCGCCGCTTACTCTCCACGAAGTTCTATGCACGGTGCATAGAACTGGATGCGGCGGCTCGCCGCGGATTCGAGGACGACCATGCATGGCGGATCGGCGATACTCAGGGGCATCGGCCGCTTCACGGGCCGCTACGCCTGGTGGATCATCGCCTTCTGGATCGCGCTCGCCGGCGTGCTCAATGTCGCGATCCCCCAGCTCGAGCAGACCGTATCCAAGCATTCCGCGCCCTTCCTGCCCGGCGACCTGCCCGGCAACGAGACGCTTCGGCAGATGTCGAAGGACTTCGGCGCGGCACCGTCGTCCGCCGTCGGCAGCATCGTCATGTCGGCGGATCGGCCGATCTCGCACCAGGACGATGCCTACTATCAGCGGCTGGTCGGCAGCCTGGTCGCCGACCACGACGCCGTCGCGTACGTGCTCGACATGTACGGCAAACCCGCTACCCGAGAGGTCGCGCTCAGCCCCGACAAGCAGGCGATCAATCTCGTGGTCGCGGCCCAGGGCGACGTCGGATCAACGCGCGCGCATCAGAGCACGAACGACATCCGCGACCTGATCCGGCAGGCTTCGCCGCCGCCCGGTCTCACCGTCAATTTCACCGGTGCCGCACCGACCCTCGCCGACGTGTTCCACTCGATCGACGTCTCGCTTCTCGTGATCACCGCGGTCTCGGTGGCGCTCATCACGATGCTGCTGCTCGCGGTCTACCGCTCGGTCGCCGCCGCGGGTGTCGCACTCGCCACGGTCGGCATCAGCCTCGCGGTCGGTCGCGCGGTCCTGTCGGCACTGGGCGCCAGCGATCTGCTCACCGTCTCCAACTTCACGATCGCCCTGGCAACCGCAATGGTGCTGGGCGCGACGACCGACTATGCGATCTTCCTCATCGCCGGCTATCACGAGTCGAGACGCCGCGACCGATCGGTCGGCGGAAGCGTCACGGCCGCGATCGATTCCGTCGGCGGCATCATCATCGCCTCGGCACTCACCATCGGGGCCGCCGGGATCTCCATGGCCTTCACCAAGATCGGCATGTTCAAGACCGCCGGTCCACCGATCGCGATCGCGATCGCCCTATCGCTCCTGATCTCCCTGACGCTGCCACCGGCCCTGATCACGGTGCTCGCGCGACGCGGACTCCTCGAACCGAGGCCATCGACCGAACGGCGCTGGCGCCATACCGGCGTCCGGATCGTGCGCCGCGCGATACCGCTCGCGATCGCGAGCCTGGTCGTGCTGATCGCCCTGTCCGCCGTGCTGTTCACGTTCCGGATGAACTTCGACGAGAACCGCGCCCAAGTCCACGACACCGACAGCAAACGCGGCTACGTCAATACCGAGAACCATTGGCATGCAAACGAAGCCGCCCCCGAATACCTGCTGGTTCGGTCCGACCACGACATGCGGAACACCGGCGACCTCGCGGCGCTCGAGTTGATGGCGAACGCGGTCGCGCAGGTGCCCGGGATCGCGTACGTGCGCTCCATCACCCGCCCGGACGGCATTCCGGTCGCCGAATCCGCGACCGGATATCAGACGAATGTCATTGGCGGACAGCTCGGCTCGGCGCATGAGCAACTGTCGGCGGCGTTGCCGCAGCTCCAGCAGCTGGCGTCAGGGGCGCGCCAGCTCGACGACGGCGCGGCGGCGGCCGCGGCGCAGCTTCCGGCGCTGACCGCGGGGACCGACCAGGTGGTAGCCATGGCCGGCAACGTGCTGGATTCGTATTCGACGGCCGAACGGATCGTGAATGCGTTGAGTTCGGGCACCTCCACGGTGCCGCAAGCGGTGGCCGATCTGCGCGCCGGCACCGACGGACTCGATCGAGTCCTGGCACAGGTCCGGACGAGCAGCGATCGGATGACGGGTGCCCTCGCGAACATCGACTCGGTATTCGCACCGCTCACCTCCGCCCAGCCCGCGCCGCAGTGCCTGATCGACCCGCAATGCATGCGGGCCCGCACGGCGTATCGCGATCTCAACGCCGCGACCGGCGGCCGCGCCGGGCAGGCCCTGGCCGCCGCCGCGACGGCGGCTGCGGCGCCGGCCTCCGCGAGTTCATTGGCTGCGGCTCTGCCCGACATGAGACAGGGGCTGGCCGGACTGCAGCGCCTCATCGACCAGATGGGCGGCCAATCACCGGATCAGATTCGGGCACAGCTGAATCAGCTGACCGACGGGATGAACCGGCTCACCGACGGCATGCGGCAACTGTCGTCCGGGCTGAATCAGGTCCGCGCGGGCACCGATCAGATGGCCGCGATGACCACCAAGCTCAATTCGGGACTGGGGCTCGCCTCCGACTATCTGACGACCATGTCCGAGCACACCACGACCGGACCCGGCCGCGGCTTCTATCTTCCGCCGCAGGCACTTTCCGACGCCCGGTTCGTCGACGGCGCCAAGCTGCTGATGTCGCCGGACGGCCGCAGTGCGCGAATGATGGTGGTGTGGAAGATCAATCCGTACAGCGCCACCGCGCTCGACCGAGTCGGCTCGCTCGCGACCGCCGCGCACCGCGCGGCCACCGGGACCGTGTTGTCCGACGCACACGTCTCCACCACCGGCCTATCGACGTTGTCGGCACAGATGCGCGACCAGGTGGTGCGTGACTTCGCCGTGTTCGCGGCGGTCGCGATCGTCATGGTGCTGCTGATCCTGATATTGCTCCTGCGTTCGCTAGTGGCGCCGCTGATCCTGGTGGGCACCGTGATCCTGTCGTTCGCAGCGGCGGCAGGCCTGTCGACGCTGTTGTGGCAGCACGTCATCGGCATCAATCTCGACTGGTCGGTACTGCCGGTGTCGTTCATGGCACTGGTCGCGGTCGGCGCGGACTACAGCATGCTGTTCGCCGCCCGCATTCGCGAGGAATCGAAGGACGGCATGATCCGCGGCATCATTCGCGGGTTCGGCAGCACCGGCAGCGTGATCACGACCGCCGGGCTGGTGTTCGCCGTGACGATGTTCGCCCTCACCACCGGCAGCACGTTCAATCTGATCCAGATCGGATCGACGATCGGGATCGGGCTGCTGCTCGACATCACCGTCGTCCGAACGATTCTCGTCCCCGCCGCGGTCGCTCTGCTCGGCGACCGCATCTGGTGGCCCGCCCGACGGATCAGCCCCGACGGGCCGCCGCCAGCGCCGCAGTGAGCCGGTCCTCCAGTTCGACGCCGACGACTTCGAGTGGCTCCAGGCTGCGCGCCGCACGGCACATGATGATTGCGCCTTCGATGGATGCGACCGCCAGGGTGGCGACCCGGTCGGCCTCTGCGTCGGGCACCCCGGACCGGCGCAGAGCCGCGGCGCACAGCGATTTCCATTCGCCGAAGGTCGCCGCGACGAGTTCCAGCAGCTCCGGGTCGGCGGTGGTGCCGCTGACCGTCACCGCCGCCACCGGGCAGCCGGCGTGAAAAACGCTGCCGGACAACATTTCTTTCCACACCCCGATGAATGCGCGCAGTCCCTGCGTCGGCGGCAGTTCGGACAGTCCGGCGACGACCGACGTCATCGCCTCGGCCGCCATCTCCGCCGCCTCGCGCACGATCTGGTCGCGACCGCCCGGAAAATGGTGATACACCGATCCGCGCGGCGCATGGCTGCGGCTGAGCACGGCGTCCACGGTCACGCCACCCGCGCCGCCCTCGTGGATTAGTTCGATGGCGGTGCCGAGCATGCGGCGCCGAGTGTCTCCACGCGCCACCGAAGCCTCCTCGCCTAGAAATACCGAAGATATGCTACGTGCATATCCGCCGCCGTATTGCGGACTTCGGAACGACTCCCTTCAGGCCGACTCGTCGACCAACGGATCGAAGATCCGCTGCGGTCCGGCCGCATGGTCGCCGAGTTCGTCCTTCGGGTTGGCCAGTACACAGGTCGACAACGACAGGCAGCCGCAGCCGATGCAGTCGGTGAGATTGTCACGCAGCCGCGTCAGCTCCTCGATACGTGACGTCAGATCGGTCTCCCAGGACTTCGATAGTCGCGCCCAATCGCGACGCGTCGGCGTGCGCTCGGCCGGCAGTTCGTCGAGTGCCCGTTTGATCATCGCCAGCGGGATGCCGACGCGCTGCGAGATCCGGATGAATGCCACCCGGCGCAGGACATCGCGGCTGTATCGCCGCTGGTTCCCGGCGGTGCGGCGGCTCGAGATGAGCCCCTGCCGCTCGTAGAAATGCAGCGCCGACACCGCGACGCCGCTGCGGTG
Organism: Jongsikchunia kroppenstedtii DSM 45133; assembly: GCF_000380485.1. GTDB lineage: Bacteria > Actinomycetota > Actinomycetes > Mycobacteriales > Mycobacteriaceae > Jongsikchunia > Jongsikchunia kroppenstedtii. The sequence continues at coordinate 439,721 of NZ_AQYG01000051.1, forward strand.
GGCCAACTGCCCGACCGAGAACTCGCGAACCTGCACCGTCATGGCGCCCATGCTACGAGCGCACGGAACGACCGGCGTGACACCCGACGCGCGCAGCGCCGTCGGCAGCCGTTTCGGCGGCCGCCGACGAGCAGCCGCGCCCGCGCACCAGAACGGCGACCACGACCCCGGCGGCCACGCCGATCAGCGTGTCCAACCCGCGATAGCCCACCAGCTGCATCGGGTCGGCCGGATCGGCGAGCTCGCACATCAACATGATCAGCGGCGTGAAGAACCCGATGGCCACGGCATAGTGCCGGGCCATGAAGAGCTCGGTCGGGAACAGCAGCGCGACCATCAGCGCCGCGAGCGCCCACGGCGGCAGGTCCGCGGCGAGGACCGCGGCAGTCAGGACGAGCCCGGCACACGTCCCGGCGACTCGATGACCGGCCCGGGACAGCACCGGGCGGATCTCGCCGGCGGCGGGTCCGCCGATGCCGATGACCGCTAGGGGCACGGCGGCCGAGGCCATCGCCCAGTTCGCGTGGGCGAAGCCGAGGAAGACGCCGACGCCACCCGCGGCGGCGATGGCGATGCCGTATCGGGTCGCATGCACCCACGCTCCCGGCGGGACTCCGCACGACGCCGGTCGATCGTCGCGGCTGCCCGGCACACCGACCGCCCCGATCACGACGGCCAGAGCCGCGGTTGCCGCACAGATCGCGAGGGCGACAACGGGGTCGACCACACCGGCCGGGACGACGGCGGTCGCGCCGAGCGCGAACAGGAAGAAGAACGGTCCCGCCGGGCGCAGCCCGCACGCGTCCGCCACCACCGAACCCGCCATCGCGAATCCGATCTCGACGACGACCAGCACCCACGTGGGCACCGCCAGGTTCGACAACGACACCCCGACCGCGACGCCGACCGTCAGCAGGACGGCCGCCTGCATCTGATGCCGCCGCCGCAGGCGCGCCGTCTCACCGCGTCCGTACATCCCGGCAAACGCACCGAACACCGCGAAGATCATCAGCTCGGGTCGCCCGGTCGTCAGCAGCACGGTTGCCGGGGCCAACAGCCCGACGGCCACCCGCAGCGCGTGGAAGTGGTCCTGGCCGTCGGGCCGCAGCGCGGGGCGCGCGCGATTCCCTCGGTCCACCGGCCCACTCCGCTTCTCGCTCGATTCTCCGAATGCCTTCGGTATCGACATCCGGGCCGGTCGGCCGGCGAACCCATCGTCAACCGCCGGTCGGCCGCCCGTCCAAGACGGAACATCGTCGTGTTGATAGGCACGGCCTATCACCCGTGGTAGAACGGGTCATGCTGTTTCGTCAGCTCGAATACTTCGTCGCGCTGGCGCGCGAACGACACTTCGCCCGCGCGGCCGCCGCCTGCTATGTCTCGCAGCCGGCCCTGTCGGAGGCGATCCGCAAACTCGAACGCGAGCTGAAGGTGCCGTTGGTCGTGCGCGGATCGAGCTTTCAGGGCCTGACCCCCGAGGGCGAGCGCCTGGTGATCTGGGCGCGCCGGATCCTCGCCGACCGCGACGCGCTCGAAGACGAGGTCACCGCGATGCGTGTCGGCCTGACCGGCGAGTTGCGTCTGGGGGTGGTACCCGCCGCGGCCACCCGCGTGGCACTCCTCGTCGACCCGTTCTGCACCGAACACCCGCTGGTGCACGTGCGAGTCGACGCCGGACTGCGCTCGGCCGACATCGTCGACCGGATCCGGCGTTTCGAACTCGACGCCGGCCTCGTCTACACCGACGGCATCGACCTCACCGGGCTCGAGATCACCGAGCTGTACGAAGAACGACACGTCCTCGTCGTGAGCGCTGCACTGCTTCCCGACCACGGACCGATCGGCTGGACGGACGTGGCCGCGCTGCCGATGTGCCTGCTGCACAAGGGAATGCGGGGACGGGATCGGGTCGACGAAGCCGCGCGCGAACATGACGTCGCCATCGTCCCCCGTCTCGAGACCGACTCGGTCGCGACCCTGCTGGCCGCGGTCGAGACCGGCCGATTCGCCAGCATCGTGCCGGCGGGCTGGTTCGCGGTCACCCGGCCGCCGCGCGGCACTCGCGTCCTCGAACTCGACGGCGCCGCACTGCGCGCGCCGGTGGCGCTGGTCCGCGGGGCCGGCGAGCCGGCCCCGGTGCTGGCGCGGGCGTTCGAGACCACCGCCCGGGCCGTGCCACCGGACCGCCGCTGACCAGCGGTGATCGACGTCGCCTATCCGCCGGTCGGAATTCGGTCATAGCCCATCCGCGGCCACCCGACGCAGACTTGAAATGCCTACGAACAGAAGGCGTTCCGGCGGCCCATCACGCCGCCACTCTACGAAGGAGTGATCAATGGCGAAGATCCTGTGCGTGCTCTACCCCGACCCGGTGACCGGTTATCCGCCCGTCTACGCCCGCGATTCGATCCCGACGATCGCCGCGTATCCGGACGGCCAGACGGCGCCGTCGCCGTCGGCGATCGACTTCACGCCCGGAGAACTGCTCGGCTGCGTATCCGGCGAACTGGGACTGCGCACATACCTGGAGGCCGCCGGCCACGAACTGGTCGTCACCTCGGACAAAGACGGACCCGACTCCGTCTTTGAACGAGAACTGCCGGACGCCGATGTCGTCATCTCCCAGCCGTTCTGGCCCGCATACCTGGATGCCGATCGGATTGCGAAGGCCCCCAAGCTCAAGCTCGCGCTGACCGCCGGGATCGGTTCGGACCATGTCGATCTCGACGCCGCCATCAAGCACGGCATCACCGTCGCCGAAGTGACCTTCTGCAACAGCATCAGCGTCGCCGAACACGCGGTCATGCAGGTCCTCGCGCTGGTGCGCAACTACCTGCCGTCGCATCAGTGGGTGGTCGACGGCGGATGGAACATCGCCGACTGCGCGGAGCGGTCCTATGACCTCGAAGGGTTCGACGTCGGCGTGATCGCCGCCGGGCGCATCGGGCAGGCCGTGCTGCGACGGCTGCAGCCGTTCGACGTCAACCTGCACTACTTCGACACCCGACGGTTGCCGGAGGAGCTCGAGAAGGAGCTCGGCCTCACCTACCACCCGGATGTTCATTCGCTGGTGCGGTCGGTCGACATCGTCGATATCCACGCCCCACTGCACCCGCAGACCTACCACATGTTCGACAGCAACATGATCAACTCGATGCGCCGCGGCTCCTACATCGTCAACACCGCCCGCGCCGAGATCATGGTTCGTGACGACGTCGTCTCCGCGCTGAACAGCGGCCAGCTGGCCGGCTACGCGGGCGACGTCTGGTATCCACAGCCGCCGGCGCCCGACCACCCGTGGCGCACCATGCCGCATGAGGCCATGACGCCGCACATCTCGGGCACCTCGCTGTCAGCCCAGGCCCGATACGCGGCGGGTACCCGCGAGATCCTGGAGTCGTTCTTCGCACAGCAGCCGATCCGCGACGAGTACCTGATCGTCGAGGGCGGTGCCCTCGCCGGCACCGGCGCCAAGTCGTACACCGCCGACGGCAAGGCCAGTCCCGGCAGCGGCAGCTGAGTCGATTCCGTTGCGGCGTCGGCCCGGCGCCGCAACGAGACGTGAAAGACTGGGGGCGTGCAACTGTGGAACGCGCCGGTGGCGCCCGGGCCGATCGAGGCAGAAGTCGATGTTCCCGGATCCAAGTCCATCACCAACCGGGCGCTGATCCTGGCCGCGCTCGCGGACGGCCCATCGACCCTGACCGGCGTGCTGCGCAGCCGCGACACCGATCTGATGCTCGACGCGCTGAGCGCGCTCGGCGTCGGCGTCCACCCCGCCGACGGCACGCAGGGCACCACGATCACCATCGCCCCCGCGCCGCTGCACGGGGCGACGGTCGACTGCGGCCTGGCCGGCACGGTGATGCGATTCCTGCCACCGGCCGCCGCCCTGGCGACCGGCACGGTCGACTTCGACGGTGACGAACAGGCCCGCACCCGCCCGCTCGGCACCGTGCTCGACGCGCTCCGCGGACTCGGCGTCGCAGTGACCGGCAATGGCCTGCCCTTCCGGGTCGAAGGCACGGGCGCCGCCGATGGCGGCGAGGTGACCATCGATGCGTCCGCATCGTCGCAGTTCGTCTCCGGCCTGCTGCTGTCCGCCGCCCGGTATCGCCGCGGAATCACGGTGCGGCACAGCGGCAAACCGGTGCCGTCGATGCCGCATATCGAGATGACCGTCGACATGCTGGAGACCGCCGGAGTCCGCATCGACACCGCGACCCCCGACGTGTGGGCGGTGGCCCCCGGACCGATCGCCGCCGTCGACTGGGTGATCGAACCCGACCTGTCCAATGCCGCAGCATTTCTCGCGGCCGCGGTCGCGACCGGCGGCACCGTGCGCGTACCCCGCTGGCCCGAGCGCACCACCCAGCCGGGCGCGCAAATCGTCGACGTCTTCCGCGAGATGGGCGCCACCGCAACACTTGTCGACGGGCTACTGTCGGTCACCGGCGGCGGCACCATCGGCCCGCTCACCCGGGACCTGCGCGATATCGGCGAACTCACGCCGACCATCGCCGCGCTCTGCGCGATCGCCGACGGCGTCTCCGAACTGTCCGGCATCGCCCATCTGCGCGGACACGAGACCGACCGGCTCTCCGCGCTGTCGACCGAGATCAACCGGCTCGGCGGCGACTGCACCGAGACGTCGGACGGGCTCCGCATCGTCGGTCACGGGCGCAGCGGCCTGCACGGCGGCACCTGGCTCAGCTACGCCGATCATCGAATGGCCACCGCCGGAGCGCTTCTCGGCCTGGTCACCGCCGACGTCGCTATCGAGAACGTCGCCACCACCGCGAAGACACTGCCCGACTTTCCCGCCATGTGGGCGGCAATGGCAGGGCGTGCCGACACCGATGAGGCGCAGCCCTGAGCCCACGCGAGTACGACGAGACCGATGTCCGGGTGCGACCGGGCAAGGGCAGCCGTCCGCGCACCAAGAACCGTCCCACCCATGCCGACGCCTCCACCGGCATGGTGGTGTCCGTCGACCGCGGGCGGTGGGGCTGCGCTCTCGACGGCGACCCCGACAGGATCATCGTCTGCATGCGCGCCCGCGAACTCGGCCGCACCCCGATCGTGGTCGGCGACGAGGTTTCGGTGGTCGGCGATCGCAGCGGCAAGACCGATACTCTGGCCCGTATCGTGCGCGTCGCGGATCGGCGAACAGTGTTGCGCCGCACCGCCGACGACACCGACCCCTACGAGCGGATCGTCGTCGCCAACGCCGACCAGCTGCTGATCGTCACCGCGCTGGCCGACCCGCCGCCGCGGACCGGCTTCGTCGAGCGCGCCCTGGCCGCGGCCTATGTCGGCGGCCTGACCCCCGTGCTGTGCCTGACGAAATCCGACCTGGCCGATCCGGCCGAGTTCACCGCGGCCTTCGCCGATCTCGACCTGCCGGTGATCCTCGCCGGGGTCGCCGATCCGCTCGCCGCAGCGCAGTCCACCCTGGCGGGCAAGGTCACCGCTTTGATCGGCCATTCCGGCGTCGGCAAGTCAACACTGGTGAACCGTCTTGTGCCCGAGGCTGATCGCGCGACCTCGGCGGTATCGGCCGTCGGCAAGGGCCGGCACACCTCCACGCAGTCGCTGGCGCTGCCGCTCCCCGCGGACGAGGGCGGCTGGGTGATCGACACGCCCGGCATTCGGTCCTTCGGTCTGGCGCACGTGTCGCCTGACGATGTGGTCCAGGCGTTCGACGACCTGCGCGACGCGATCGACGAATGTCCGCGGGGCTGTACGCATCTCGGGCCGCCCGCCGATCCGGAATGTGCGCTCGATCGACTGACCGGGCATGCCCATCGGCGCGCGATGGCGGTACGCGGCCTGCTCGCCTCGCTCTCCGCGGCGCCGACCTATTAGCTGACTACCGAGAGCGTCGGCGGCGAAGTTCTTTGGCGCGGGCCTTGGCATCCGCGATCGCCGTCTTCAGGCCACGCCGTGGAGCGATGCCGCGGAACCTCAGCTCCGAGGCGGTCTCCGGCGCATCGTCGGCAGTCGCGGTGAGGAACCGGTCAGGCAGGGCAAGCTTGCCGATGGTGCGGAACGACTGCCAGTACTGCACCAGGATCGGCCCGGTGGTGTACGGCAGGTCGTACTTGTCGCAGAGCTGCCGCACGCGGATGCCGATCTCGGCGTAGCGGTTGCTCGGCAGGTCCGGATACAGGTGGTGCTCGATCTGGTAGCAGAGGTTGCCCGACATGAAGGCCATCGTCGGCCCCGCATTGAAGTTCGCGGTGCCGAGCATCTGGCGCAGGTACCACTCCGCGCGGGTCTCGTTCTCGACGTCCTGCTCGGTGAATTTCTCCGCGCCGTCGGGAAAGTGGCCGCAGAAGATCACCAGGTAGGCCCATAGATTGCGGACCAGATTCGCCGTGAGGTTCGCCTTGATGGTCGATCGCCAGGCCGGCCCGGACAGCGCGGGGAACAGGACGTAGTCCTTGCCCAGCTGCCGAGCGATCTTCTTGCCGAACTTCTTGACCTCCGGGCCCGCCTCATCCCACGGCTTGCGGCCCGCCACCACATCGGCGAGCTCGAGGTCGTGCAGACCGATGCCCCACTCGAATGTCGTTGCCAGGAACAGGTTTCCGACCGGCTGGATCAGCCGCTTGGGCTGCCACTGTTCGTCCCGGGTGACCCGCAGCATCCGGTAGCCCACGTCATGGTCCATGCCGACGATGTTCGTGTACTTGTGGTGGACGACGTTGTGCGAATGCTTCCAGTGGTCCGACGCGCAGACCATGTCCCACTCCCACGAGGAGGAGTGGACCTCGGGATCGTTCATCCAGTCCCACTGCCCGTGCATCACGTTGTGCCCGAGCTCCATGTTCTCGATGATCTTCGACAACGAGAGCATGGTGGTGCCGGCCAGCCAAGCCAGGCGATTCTTGCTGCCCAGCAGCGCGACCCGACCACCGACCTCGAGCAGCCGCTGTGCCCGGATGGTGTTGCGCAGATACCGGGCGTCGCGTTCGCCGCGATCCGACTCGATCTCCCGCCGCAACGCGTCCAGCTCAGCACCCAGGGCCTCGACGTCCGCCTCGGTGAGGTGGGCGTATTCCTTGATGTCAGTGATGGCCACGCGCTGGCTTTCGGTCGGTACGGGTGTCTATTCGATTGTCCAATGCGCTGGCGATTTAGAGCAACCGTCCAGTAGCCGCGGCGCGTGCGACCGTCGTCACAGCACGCCCGCAGGCATCACACCGACGCGCGAACGCTCCGGCGATCCCGCACCCGCGCGATCGCGGTCCGCAGGCCCTTGCGCCGACCGGTGACCGGATCGACCGTCGACACCAGCCGCTCCTCGGCGTGCGTCTTGAACCGCGCCTCGGACGCGGTCTCCGGCGCGTTGTCGGCCGTGTCGGTGAGGTACTTGTCCGGCAGCGACAGCTTCGCGATGGTCCGCCACGACTTGGCGTACTGCACCGGGAACGAGCCCGTGGTGTACGGCAGGTCGTACTTGTCGCACAGCGCCTGCACGCGGATGGAGATCTCCGGCAGCCGGTTGCTCGGCAGATCCGGGAAGATGTGGTGCTCGATCTGGTACGACAGGTTGCCACTCATGAAGCCGAGCACGGGGCCGGCCTTGAAGTTGGCGCTGCCCAGCATCTGGCGCAGGTACCACTCGCCCTGCGTCTCGCTGTCGACGTCCTGCTTGGTGAACTTCTCGGCACCGTCCGGGAAGTGTCCGCAGAAGATGACCGCGTTGGTCCACACATTGCGAATCACGTTGGCCAGCAGTGCCGCAGTGATCGCCTTGCGCACCGAGCGCCGCGACCGGGTAACACCGCCGACGAGCGCCGGGTAGGCGACGTAGTCCTTGGCGACCTGCTTGCCGATCTTCTTGCCGACGTCGCGCAGATCCTGCTGGAACTTCTCTTTGTCGTGCTTGCCGGCCGCGACCTTGCCCAGCTCCAGATGCTGGATCGCGACGCCGTATTCGAACGCCAGCGCCAGTAGCAGATTGTAGGCCAGGTTGCCGTAATAGAAAGGGCGCCAACGCTGGTCACGGGTGACGCGCAGCAGGCCGTAGCCCACATCGTCATCCATGCCCAGCACGTTGGTGTACTTGTGATGGATGTAGTTGTGGGTGTGCTTCCAGTGCGCCGACGGGTCGGTGTTGTCCCATTCCCAACTGGTGGAATGGATTTCGGGATCGTTCATCCAGTCCCACTGCCCGTGCATCACATTGTGGCCGAGCTCCATGTTGTCGATGATCTTCGAGACACCGAGGGTCACCGCACCGGCCCACCACATCTTGCGTTTGCCGGCGCCGAAGATCATGGCGCGCCCGGCGAGCTCCAGCCCGCGGTGCAGCCGGATGGTGTTGCGGATGTAGCGCGCATCGCGCTCGCCGCGGTCGGCCTCGATGTCGCGACGGATCGCGTCGAGCTCGGCACCCAGCGCCAAGACGTCAGCCTCGGTGAGATGCGCGTATTCGGGAATATCTGTGATCGCCACTCGAACTCCTGCCCCCGGTCATGCTTACCTACGTAAGCGTAGGTTACGTGACCGTAGGTTATCTAGTCGGTGCGGCCCAAATCACAGATCCGGACTAAACGTCCAGCGTGCAGTCACCCGCCGCGATGCTGATGCAGGTCTGCACGCGTTCGCCCTCAACATGTTCGGCACCGTTGCGCAGGTCGCGGACGGCCCCCTTGCTGAGGGTCACGACACAGCTCTGACAGATGCCCATCCGGCAACCGAACGGCATCTGCACACCCACGCGCTCGCCCGCTTCGAGCAGGGTGGTGGCGCCGTCGACCTCGGCGGTGCGGTCGGTGGCCGCGAAGGTGACCGTGCCGCCGGCGGCGCCGACCGCGCCGCGTTCCAGGACGAACTTCTCGATATGCAGATGATCCGCCGCGCCGGCCTGCTCCCACTGGCGACCCAACGCATTCATGAACGCCGGCGGGCCGCAGGCCCACGTCTGCCGCTCGGCCCAATCGGGGCACAGCTCATCGATCTTCGCGTCGTCGAGCTTGCCGGCGGCCCTGGTGAATTGGCGATGCAGGATGATCATGCCCTGGCTCTCGAATCGCTCCAGCTCCTCCGCGAACATCACGTCGAGGGCCGTGGGTGCCGAATGGATCAGCACGATATCGGTGTGCTGCCGCCGACGCTCCATGGTCCGCAGCATCGACATGATCGGCGTGATGCCGCTGCCGGCCGTGATGAAGAGCAGCTTGGCGGGCAACGGATCCGGCAGTACGAACTCGCCCTGCGGCGCCGCCAGCCGCACCACGGTCCCCGGGCGCAGGCCGGTCACCAGATGCTCGGATAGGAACCCCTCGGGCATCGCCTTGACGGTGATCGAGATCGTCTTGTCCGCGCCGCCGTCGTGCACTGGTGCGGACGTCAACGAATACGACCGCCATGTCCAGCGGCCCTCGATCAGCACGCCGATGCCGATGTACTGACCGGGCTGATAGTCGAACGAGAAGCCCCACCCCGGCTTGATCACGAGCGTGGCCGAGTCCGCAGTCTCCGGCCGCACCTGCACGACCTTGCCGCGCAGCTCCCGGGCCGACCACAGCGGGTTGATCAGGTGCAAGTAGTCGTCGGGCAGCAGCGGCGTGGTGATCCGGGCGGCGGCGGCGCGGATCACGTTCACCGACGGGTGCCGGGCGGCGACACCGCGCACCGGATCCTCGAATCGTTCGCGCCACCCCATGACCGGCCTCCTTGTGCGAGCTCTTTTCGCTAACCTACGGTTCCGTAGGTTTTGGCGGTAGGTTAGCGGATTCCGAGCGGTTCCACCAAGACGAGTGCGCTGACCGCAGCGGGCCGATCAGTCCGTGGTCAAGACGCTGACACCGAGAGAGAATCCCCCGCCGGCCCGTCGCGTCAGAGCAGTTCCACCAGGAACGGCAGCTCCTGTGTGGCGAACCAGGCAAGGTCGTGGTCGTCGGCATCGCCGATCGCGAGCTCGGCGTCTTCGTCGCCGAGGTCGGCCGCATCGATCAGCTCGATTGCCCGCGCGATCACCGGTTCCGCCTCGGCCCCGTCGACCAGCACCGAGACGATCTGTTCGCGCGAGACCGCACCGGCGATCTTCACGACCGCGGCATCGAGGTCCGGGCGCGGGTTCGCTTCGTCGACATCCGCAACGACCACCACGCGCCGACGCGCGAACGCGGCCGCCGCTGCCGCGGATTCGTCCGGCTCGGACGCCGGATCCTCCGCATCGGTGTCCGCGCTGGTCGCGCCCTCGATCGCCAACAGCCGCAGCGAGGCCCGCGCCGCGTCCCGCTGCGCGACCTCGGCGAGTTCTTCGTCGTCGCCGGCGGCATAGGCCTCTCGCAGTGCCGCGGTGACCGCGAAGGCGGTGCCGCCGAGGACCGGGATCTGGTCGGTGTCGACCAGTGAGGTCACGATCCGCAGCGTGGACGGGATGTATACGCGCTGTGCCCCGGCCGAATCTCCGTCGCTCATTTGCGTGCTCCCGCCACCAGCTCGTCGAAGGACTCGGTCAGATAGTCCGTCATCACGCCCAGATCCCACATCGCGGTGCGATCGGCGTTGAAACCGAAGTGGATCTCGCCGTCGTAGGTGGTCACGCCCACCGACAGCGCCCGGTCGGGCACCCGTACCGGCACCGGCACGATCGCCGCAATCCTGTTGCCCGCCAGGTATTGCGGCGACACCGGCCCGCGCGCGATGGTGATGGGCAGGTTGAACGACCGGCGCGACATCGAAGCCGCCGCCCGCGCACTCATCGCGTGGAAGGTTGCTGGACCGACCTCGTAGTTCAGCCAGGACTCCGCCGATCCCGACGACATCCGGCGCGGCGAGCGGGCGTGTCGCTGAGTCAGCTGGGCGACCTGCGAGAGCCGCACCAGCGCATTGGGTTCGCCGACCGGGAGGTCGGTGACGAACCCCTGCAGACCACCGGCCGCCCACTCGGTCTCCCGGGCCGGCGGCACATTCTCCGGAAAAGCCTTGAGCGGCACCAGCGCCCGGACGCTGACCGTCTGATCGAGCGTCTGGTCACGCGACAGCAGCCACCGCCGCAGCGCGCCGGCGATCGTCGCCAGCAGGACGTCGCTGACGCTGCAACCGAATTGTTCGGCCACCTCGCTCGCGTCGGCACCCGAACAGGTGGCGACCGTGAAAAGACTTGTCCCGGTGGTGGACCCGTTCAGTGGACTGCGCGGTGCGGTGCCAGTAGCGAGCTGCATGACCGACCCGACCCGCCGCGCGGAATCGGCGACCAGCCCGCCGACCGCACCCACCGGCCCCGACGATGCGCGGACCCGGTCGAGCATCTCGAGCGGACGCACGAGTGCATCGCCCACGGCGCCGACCATCAACTCCGCCCGACCGGGTTCGCGAGCGGGCAGCCACAGGTCCTCGGGCAGCTCCGACGGCTGGCGCGCGTCATCGACGATCACCTGGTTGATCTCCAGGGCATCGTGCCCCGATACCAGGGAACGATGCGTCTTGGTGAGCACGGCGAGCCGGTTCTCGCGGAGCCCCTCGACCAGATACATCTCCCACAGCGGACGGCCCGGCTCCAGCGGCCGGGACATCAGCCGCGCGACCAGGTCGTGCAGCTGCTCATCCGACCCCGGCTCGGGAAGCGCCGAACGCCGAACGTGATAGGTGATGTCGAATTCGGCGTCGTCGACCCAGACCGGTCGGCCGAGGCCGAGGGTGATCTCGCGAATCAGCTTGCGATAGCGCGGGACGAGTTGCAGCCGGGACTCGACGGTGCGCAGCAGTTCCTGGTAGTCCAGGCCGCCCTCGCGCCGGTCGACGATCAGCAGCGATCCCACCTGACTGCTGGCGCCCCGGTCGTCCTGGTAGTAGAAGACCGAATCCTGCGGCGAGAGTCGGGTCACCATCGGCACCCGCCTGCCCGCCGGTCCCCACCGGTCGTCGCCCCTGCGTCGGGAACCGTTTCGGGCGTCGCAACGTCGAAACCGATATTCCGCATGTTGACAGCCTAGGGCAGGAGGTTCGATGTTTCTGAGGTCCGCCCCCGTCTGCGAGCCACCCATCGACGATGGCGCCGCAGTTCAGCCGCGTCCCGTGACCGCGCGGGGCCGCCCGCCGAGTGTGCCGGCCGTCGGCATGGATGCGCGACGCACCCCCGCCGATCCGCAGGTGCGGGAATTCGCCTGCATAGCAATGACACTGGTCCTCGAGGCGCTCGACCGGCGACGTCCGGCCGCCCAGCTGGCCCGGCTGCTGTCGCCGTCGACCATGTCGGTCGTCCGCAGCCTGGTCGCCGGCCATGCCCCGGGCCAGCCGCGGGCATCCACCCTGCGGGTCCACACCCAGGCGGCCCCGGACGGCGGCGCCGAGATCTATGCGACGTTCGCCCGGGGTCCACGGATCCACGCCATCGCCGGCCGCGTCGAGCCACGGCCGCCGACGACCCACCAACGCGGCCGCCCTCTACCGGCCTACGTCGTCACAGCTTTGGTCACGGCATAAGCAATTCCCGCGAGTCCGATGTGCGCAGGGCAAGGCGGAAGGAGGGCGGCGATAGCGAAGCTATGCCGACCGACTGACAACGCCGCCCTGCGTGCATCGGGCCGCGGGAATTACTTCCTGCGCTTGGACTTCGGTGGCTTCTGTCCCCCGCCGCTCTTGGTGCGGGCGGCCGCGCGGCGCTCCCGGCGGGTGCCGGAGGTGACGGCCGACGCATTGTCGGTGCGCGACTGGGCGTTGCCGCTCTCGCTGGGGCCGCTATAGGTCAGCGCGTCGTTCGAGTCGGCGCCCACTCCCCGGGCCCGCAGTGCGGCCGGCGCGGCCGAACCGTTGGTGGCGGCAGTCGCCGCGGCCAGCGCGTTCTCTTCGGTGGGCAGCGGCGCCGGAGCCGCCGGAGCCTGCGGCTGTTCGGCCGGCTGCTGCACATCGATCTGCACGTTGAACAGGAAGCCGACGGTCTCCTCCTTGAGTCCTTCGAGCATCCCGGCGAACATGTCGTAGCCCTCGCGCTGGTACTCGACGACCGGGTCGCGCTGCGCCATCGACCGCAGGTGGATGCCCTCGCGCAGGTAGTCCATCTCGTAGAGATGGTCACGCCACTTGCGGTCGAGCACGCTGAGCAGAATCGTCCGCTCGAGCTGCCGCATCGATCCCTCGCCGGCGATGCCGTCGATCTCGGCCTCGCGCTTGGTGTACGCCTCCTCGGCGTCGGCGACCAGGGTTTCCTTGAGCTCGTCAGCCGAGATGTCGTCCCGCTCGCCGAACTCGTTCTCCCCCATCACCTTCTTGGGATCGAGCTCGATCGGGTACAGCGTCTTGAGTGCGGTCCACAGCTGGTCGAGATCCCAGTCCTCGGTGTAGCCCTCGGCGGTCGCCCCGTCGACGTACGCGCTCACGACATCGTCGAGCATGCCGACGACCTGCTCGCGGTGATCCTCGCCCTCGAGGATCGTCTTGCGCTCGCTGTAGATGACCTTGCGCTGCTCGTTCATCACCTCGTCGTACTTGAGGACGTTCTTGCGGATCTCGAAGTTCTGCTGCTCGACCTGCGTCTGCGCGCTCAGGATCGCCTTGGTGACCATCTTCGCGTCGATCGGGACGTCGTCGGGCAGGTTCACCCGGTTCATCACTGACTCGAGCATCGCGCCGTTGAACCGGCGCATCAGGTCGTCGCCGAGCGACAGGTAGAACCGGGACTCGCCCGGGTCGCCCTGACGGCCCGAGCGGCCGCGCAGCTGGTTGTCGATACGCCGCGACTCGTGGCGCTCGGTGCCCAACACATAGAGGCCGCCGGCGGCGATCACCTTCTCCGCGTCGGCATCGGCCTCGGCCTTCACCGACTCGAGCACCTCGTCCCAGGCCGCCTCGTACTCTTCGGGAGTGTGCACCGGGTCCAGGCCCGCCTTGCGCAGCCGGATGTCGGCGATGATGTCTGGGTTTCCGCCGAGCACGACGTCGGTGCCACGACCCGCCATGTTGGTGGCCACGGTGACCGCGCCGGGCCGACCGGCCTCGGCGATGATCTGCGCCTCCTGCTCGTGGTACTTCGCGTTGAGCACGTTGTGCGGGATGCCGCGGCGCTTGAGCTGGCGCGACAGGTACTCCGACCGCTCGACGCTGGTGGTACCGATCAGGACCGGCTGGCCCTTCTCGTGGCGCTCGGTGACGTCATCGACAACCGCTGCGAACTTCGCCTCCTCGGTCTTGTAGATGAGGTCGGTCTGGTCGATGCGGATCATCGGCTTGTTGGTCGGGATCGGCAGCACGCCCAGCTTGTAGATCTGGTCGAGCTCGGCGGCCTCGGTCTCGGCGGTACCGGTCATGCCCGACAACTTCTCGTACATGCGGAAGTAGTTCTGCAGCGTGATGGTCGCCAGCGTCTGGTTCTCGGCCTTGATCTCGACGCGTTCCTTGGCCTCGATCGCCTGGTGCAGGCCCTCGTTGAAGCGGCGGCCATCGAGCACACGACCGGTGAACTCGTCGACGATGAGCACCTCACCATTGCGGACGATGTAGTCCTTGTCGCGCTCGAAGAGCTCCTTGACCTTGATCGCGTTGTTCAGGTAGCTGACCAGCGGCGAATTGGCCGCCTCGTACAGGTTGTCGATGCCCAGCTGGTCCTCGACGAACTCGACGCCGGCCTCGTGCACGCCGATCGTCTTCTTCTTGATGTCCACCTCGTAGTGGACGTCCTTCTTCATCAGCGGCGCCAGCCGCGCGAACTCGGCGTACCACTTGCTGGACGAGTCTGCCGGTCCGGAGATGATCAGCGGGGTCCGGGCCTCGTCGATCAGGATCGAGTCGACCTCATCGACCACCGCGTAGTGGTGGCCGCGCTGCACGAGTTCTTCCAGCGAATGCGCCATGTTGTCGCGCAGGTAGTCGAAGCCGAACTCGTTGTTGGTGCCGTAGGTGATGTCGGCGGCATAGGCCTCGCGCCGGGAGTTCGGGTCCTGGCCGGTGAGGATCACCGAGGTGCTCAGCCCCAGGAAGCGGTGCACACGGCCCATCCACTCCGCGTCGCGCTTGGCCAGGTAGTCGTTGACTGTGACGACGTGCACGCCCTTGCCCTCGAGGGCGTTGAGGTAGGCCGGCAGCACACAGGTGAGGGTCTTGCCCTCACCGGTCTTCATCTCGGCGATATTGCCGAAGTGCAGCGCCGCGCCGCCCATGATCTGGACGTGGAAGTGCTTCTGCGACAACACACGCCACGCGGCCTCGCGGGCCACTGCGAACGCCTCCGGCAGCAGGTCGTCGAGGGTCTCGCCGTCGGCCAGCCGCGCCTTGAACTCGTCGGTCTTGGCGTGCAGCTCACCGTCGGTCAGCTTCTCGGTTTCGTCCGACAGGGCCTCGACCTGGTTGGCGATGGCATCCAGACGCTTGACCATCCGGCCTTCGCCGAGCCGGAGCAGCTTGTTGAGCACGCGCGTTCCCTACTTTGTTCTGGGCAATGAAGTACGCGACCATCCTACGGGTGCCTGACCTGCCGACCACAGGTCGGTGAGGTGTGGACCACAGTCCGTCTGTCGCCGGGGCACGGCCCGATCCACCTGCGAACACGGCGAAGGCCGTGCCCGCGGCGCGAGCACGGCCCTCATCGTGGCGTCAGCCCAGGCGGATCAGCCCGTAGTCGAACGCATGCCGTCGGTACACGACCGACGGCTTGTCGGACTCCTTGTCATGGAAGAGAAAGAAATCATGGCCGACGAGTTCCATCTCGGTGAGGGCGTCATCGACGGTCATCGGAGTCGCGGGATGCTCCTTGGTGCGGACGACCTGTCCGGGTCCCACGGCCTCGGGCAGATGCACCTCCCATTCCTGCTGGGCGGCCGTGCCGGCATCCGGCAACGCCTCGGGTGCCGTGGCCTCAGACACCGACACGGGGGTACGCAGGCCGTGGTGCACGCGACGGCGATCCTTGGTCCGGCGCAGCCGGGACTCCAGCTTGCTGATCGCGTTCTCCAGCGCGGCGTAGAAGTTCTCGGCCCGGGCCTCGGCCCGGACCACCGGTCCCTTGCCCCGCGCGGTGATCTCCAGACGCTGACACACCTTGGACTGCCGACGGTTGCGTTCGTGGAGCAGCTCCACGGTGAATCGGAAGATCGTCGGATCGAACCGTTCCAGCCGCGAGATCTTGTCCGCCACGTGGACCCGGAAATGTTCCGGAATCTCCACGTTCCGGCCCTCGAAGATCAGCTCCGCCGTGGGACTCGCGAGTTCCTCGGGATCGGCCGCGACACCGGCCGGTCGAACGAACGCTGATTCGTCGTCGAGATCCTCGGAGTACTTGGCTCCCTTTTTCTTTGTAACCGTTGCCGACACCGGCGTACCTCCTGTCGTAGGGGTCTGTGTGTGGGGCTTGGGGAACCCGGACCCTCGCCCGGGGTTAGTTCGAGACGACCTCACCTCCCGGACGGCCCCGAACCCACCTGGATCGACGTCATCAGCGACGAAATGTGCAGGTGGCTCGGGATACGACGGACTGAATCTGTTGCCCCCGACGCTAGTCCGCCGCCTACGGGTTCGCCACGTTTTCGTCATCAACATTTCATTTCATGACCGTGACGTTCAGCGACACCGCTGCGGTCGTCCGGGCGGCCCCGGAAACAGCCATCAGGCGCCCGCGATCACCAGCACGGCATCGACCACGACCCCGGCAGCCGCCAGCACCGCGACCGATTCCGCGGCGGTCGCGCCCGTCGTCAGCACATCGTCGACGAGGACGGCGACGTCTTCCCCGGGGCGCGGCATCGGGGTCGACCGGTCCCGCACGAGCCGCACCGAACCGGACAGGTTGGCGCTGCGCTGCGCGGCACTCAGCCCGGCCGAGTCCCGCGTGAGCGCCCGGGTGCGCAGAATGGCCGCGACACGGACGCGGGACCCGAGATGGTCGGCCGCGCATCGGCACACTGCGGTCACCGGATCACCGCCCCGCCGGCGGGCCGCCGCGAGCCGGGTCGGCGCCGGGATCAGCCGCAACCGGGATCGGTCGGGCAGCTCCGTCCATCGATGCAGCTCGACCAGTCCGAAGGCCAGGGCCTGACCCAGCGGGTCGGCGAGATCGCGGCGGCCGTGTTCCTTCAGCGCGATGATCGCCTCCCGGTGCGGTCCGCGGTATCGGCCCAGCGCCCACGCGGTCACCGGCAGCGGTACCCGCGGCGTCAACTCGACCGGCACATCGGCAAGCGCCGCCGCGCAGCGCCCGCACCACGGCGCGCCGGGCCGGCCGCAGCCGCCGCAGAGCTCCGGCACCATCAGATCGGTGAGTGCGGCCAGCGGCCGCCACGTGGTCATGCCGATAGGACGTCCGCGGCCCCGCATCGGTGCCGCGGCTCCTGATCCGATACGGCTAGCTCGGCAGCACCGGGATCGCGGTCGCCCCGGCCGTGCCCGCGACCTCGGTCCAGTACTGATCCTGCTGGGTGGTCGCGAAGTCCAGACGCTGCATCGCACGAGCGTCGGCCGCATAGACCGTTCCCGACGACGCGACGATCGCCCGCACCGGCGGCGTCAGGTTGCCGGTAGGGAGGGCAATGGGCTGTGAGCCGTCGATGCTGATCGTCTCCACTGCCTCGTCCGCCGAATCCAGGGCCACGACCAGCTGGGTGGGCGTCTGCCAGCTCAGCGACAGCGCCGAACTGTTGATCGCCGGCGCCATCAACCGCGCCGCGCCGATCGATACCGCCCCGCTGGGCTGGCGATTCACCACCGCCAGGACGATCTTGCCGCCGACGATCAGCGCCACCCGCGAACCGTCCGGAGACAGCTGCAACTCGGTGATCGGGCCGGAGATCAGGCCGTGGATGGTTCCCGGATCGATCGAGTCGACACGGGTCGAGCCGCCTGACGCGTCGACCGTCATCCGGCGAATATCGTTGCCGCCCAGCACGATCCACACGGTGTCGTCACCTACGCCAAATGATGGCCGGGACATCGCGGGCCCTTCGGCGACCACGGAACCATAGCCGCCGTACGGCCCGACCAGCAGGTGCTGGGGCGCCGGCGCCGGCCCTTCCTGGGTGACCGCGGCGATCCGTTTCCCGCTGCGCGACAGCTGTGCCGACACGAGGCTGTGCGTCGTGCCGAACTCGCCAGGGATCGGCGTGATCCGGCCGTCGCGAACCGTTCCGAAGGCACCGCCGGCCACCGCATGCAGCCCGATCGACGGGTCCGGTCCGGCGTTCGGATCGAACTGGGCCAGATCGGTGGTCCGCCAGCCGGACGCGTACTGACCGTCCAGCGGCGAACCGTCGACGTTGATCTCGTACGGCCCCGCAATGCCGGCTCCGCTGAGGGTCCAGACGATCTGCGCCGCCAGCAGGGTGCGGTCGGCATCGGCGACCTCGGACAGGTCGATGCGGATGCCGCCGCCACTGATCGCCTCGGTGGGGCGCCGCAGCGTGGCACCGGCCGGGAATTCATTGGTCACGGCGCCGGTCAGGCTCGGGTCGGGACCCTGAATCAGCATGGACAGCAACATGTCCGCGGGCGGCGACGTCCCCACATACAGCCAGCGCGGATCGACCACCAGCCGGTGGTCGGCCGGGTCCGCGAAGTACAGGTTGTGCGTCACATAGGAGGCGCTGAACTGGCTCGCGTCCATGATCGCGCCGGACGGCAGTGCGCCGTCGATGCGCCAGTCCTCGCCGGAGCGCACCAGCGCCAGGGTCGACGTCGAGGTCCCCGACTGCGCGGTCAGCTGACCGTCCGGCGCCAGCTGACCGATGAGCCGGCCGCTGACCTGAACCGTCAGCTGCCGGTCCGTTCGGTTGTCGGACAGCACGTTGATATCCGAGAGGATCGTCGCCGCGCCCTGATCGTTCCAGCCGGCAGCGGCGGCCGGCGTGAGGAACTCCCGCGCCGCCGCATGCCGTCCGGTCGGGTCGGCCGACGCCTTGAGGAACGCCCGCACCAGCGATTCCGGTGTCATCCCGGATTCGGGTCGCGGCACCGAGGTGGTCATCCGCTGCCGACCCAGCGTGCCCAGCGGACGCGGACTGGAGTCGGTCGGGATCGCCGCGCATCCGCCGACCACGAGCACCGTCAGCACGAGCGCCAACGGGCACAGCAGGCTCTGGGCCATTGGTCGCCTCATGACTGCTCATCCTCGGATGCTTCGCGCGTCGGCTTGCGCCCTGGCGGCTTGAGCGGGAGCGGACTGCCGAGCACCTTGTGACCGCGCACCAGCGGCAGAGTGAGCCGGAAGCTGGCACCCTCGCCCGGCTCGCCCCACGCCTCGAGCCGCCCCTGATGCAGCCGCGCGTCCTCCAAACTCATCGCGAGGCCGAGGCCGGTGCCGCCCGAACGCCGGAACCGTGACGGATCGCTGCGCCAAAACCGGTTGAACACCAGTTTCTCCTCCCCCGGGTTCAGCCCGATTCCCCTGTCGCGCACCGTGATCGCCACTGCGTCACCATCGGTGCGCATGGTCAGGGTCACCGGCTTGCCCTCGCCGTGGTCGATGGCGTTCGCGAGCAGATTGCGCAGCACACGTTCGACCCGGCGCGGGTCGACCTCTGCGATCACCGGCTGGGACGGCAGGTCCAACACCAGCTTGGTGCCGGACTCGCTGGCCAGGTGTCGCACCGTCTCGACGGCCGCGTCGATCGGCACATTCATATCCAACTTCTCGGCGGCCAGTTCGGCCACTCCCGCGTCATGTCGGGAGATCTCGAGCAGCTCACCGAGCAGCGTCTCGAACCGCTCCAGTTCCTTGTCGAGCAGCTCGACGGACCGCTTGAGCACCGGCGCGAGGTCGTCCCGGGACTCGAACAGCACGTCGGCGGCCATCCGCACGGTGGTCAGCGGGGTGCGCAGCTCGTGGCTCACGTCGGAGGTGAACTGCCGTTGAAGCGAGCCGAATTCCTCGAGTTGGGAGATCTGCTTCGACAGGCTCTCGGCCATGTCGTTGAAGGCGATCGCGAGCCGGGCCATGTCGTCCTCGCCGCGCACCGGCATGCGCTCGTCGAGCCGGCCGTCCGCGAAGTTCTCCGCGATGCGGGAGGCCGACCGGACGGGCAGCACCACCTGCCGGGAGACCAGGATCGCGATCGCCATCAGCAGGCCGAGCAGCACCAGACCGCCGGTGAAGATGGTGCCGCGCACCAGCGACACGGTGTTCTGCTCGTTGTCGAGCGGGAACACCAGATAGAGCTCCAGACCGGGGATCCCGGCGTTCGTCGGGGTGCCGATGATCAGTGCCGGACCGCTCTTGCCGTCGCGGCCGGGGACCGTTGCGTAGCGGTACGCGATCTGCCCGGTCGAGACCATGCGCCGCAGATTCGCCGGGATATCGGAGACGGGCCCGACGCCGGTCGCCGGCTGCGTCCCGCCGCCCTGAACGAGCAGCACGGTGTCGAAGCTGCCGACCGCGCCGGAGCTGCCGCCCGAATCGTTGCGGTCGGTGAGCACCGACCGCGTCTGCTGCAGCCGGTTGACGAGCGTGGTGCTGGCATCGGCACCGGTCAGATCGCGTTCGACCGCGATGCGGGTGCGGTCGATCTCCTCGGTGGCCGCCTTGAGCTTGGAGTCGAGCAGTCGATTCGCGATCTGGCTGCTGAGGACGAACGCCAGCACCAGCAGCACGATGAGCGACAACAGCAACGTGGACACGACCACGCGCAACTGAATGGAGCGGCGCCACAGGTGGGCCAACGCGCGGCCGACTTTCCCGAGGCGGCGCATCGGATGCCAGGATCGGTCGATCCGGCGCCGACGGGAACCGATCACGGAGGCCCGGCTTTGTAGCCGACCCCCCTCACCGTGAGCACGACCTCGGGATTCTCGGGATCCTTCTCGACCTTGGCCCGCAGCCGCTGCACGTGGACGTTGACCAGCCGGGTGTCGGCCGGATGCCGATAGCCCCACACCTGTTCGAGCAGCACGTCACGGGTGAACACCTGACGCGGCTTACGGGCCAGCGCGACCAGCAGATCGAACTCCAACGGCGTCAACGAGATCCGCTCGCCGTTGCGGGTGACCGTGTGGGCCGGCACATCGATCTCGACCGGACCGATCGCCAGCATCTCGGCCGGCTCGTCGTCGGTGCGACGCAGGCGGGCGCGGACGCGCGCGATCAGCTCCTTCGGCTTGAACGGCTTGACCATGTAGTCGTCGGCCCCGGACTCCAGGCCCAGAACGACGTCGACGGTGTCGGACTTCGCGGTCAGCATCACGATCGGCACGCCCGAGTCGGCGCGCAGCACGCGACACACATCGATCCCGTTCATCCCCGGCAGCATGAGGTCGAGCAGCACCAGATCCGGACGGACTTCACGCACGGCAGTCAGCGCCTGCGTGCCGTCACCGACGACGAACGGCTCGAAGCCTTCGCCGCGCAACACGATCGTGAGCATCTCGGCCAGCGCCGCGTCGTCATCGACCACCAGAATGCGGGGTTTCATGCTCCCAATTGTGACGCTTCGAACTGCTGAGACGCGGTTACTATCACCGGCGTGTCAGTACTGATTGCCGTCGAGGGCCTCGACGGAGCCGGCAAACGCACCCTCGTGCAGGCGCTCGTCGACCGCTGGGAGCAGACCGGCCGTTCCGTCGCGACGCTCGCTTTCCCTCGGTACGGGCGCTCGATCCATGCTGATATCGCCGCCGAGGCGCTCCGCGGCGAACACGGCGATCTGCGCTCGAGCGTCTACGCGATGGCGATGCTGTTCGCGCTCGACCGCCGGGACGCCGTCGACGAATTGACGGCCGCCCGCGCCGGCGCCGACATCGTCATCCTCGACCGGTACGTCGCCTCGAATGCCGCCTACAGCGCGGCGCGGGCGACCGAAGCCGCCGACGGCGCCACGGTCGCCTGGGTGGCCGACCTCGAGTTCGACCGCTTCGGGCTACCGGTTCCCGACCACCACCTGCTTCTCGATGTCGGGGCCGAGCTGGCCCTGGCCCGCGCACAGTCGAGGGCCGCCACCGAGCCCGGCCGCGAACGCGACCACTACGAGCGCGACACCGATCTGCAGCATCGCACCGCCGCGGTGTATTCGGAACTGGCGCAGTCGAATTGGTTCTCGCCCTGGATCGTCGCGGGCGCCGACACCGACCCGGCGACGCTGGCCGACCGCCTCATGCGTTCGTAGCGCTCCCCGTCGACCCGGCGTCATCGGCAGCCGGTGCGGCCGCACGCCGGCGCACCGAATCCACCAGCCGGCCGGACCGCGGAATCAGCTGGGCGGTCAGTGCCACCAGCAGCCCCGCACCGGCCAGCACGGCCAGCACCATCCACACCGGGTCCACGATGGTGTCGAAGACCGCGCTCGCCGCGGGCCTGGGCATCACGGCGTCCGGGACATGCCGCAGATATTGCTGACGGCCGATCCAGAGCGCCACGGCCAGGACCCCCATCGCCACCGCCAGACTCCACCCGAGACCCGCGAGCATCCGCAGTCGACGCCCGCCGATCGCCAGCACCGCCAGCGCCAGCGCCACCCACGGGAGGACCGGCGCCGCGCGCATCACCGGCTGCACGATCGACTGCGTACGCCGCAGCGCGGGGGATTCGGCGATGACGAACGTCCGATTGACCTGCGGAATGTACTGCGCGTAAGGGAATCCGCCGGCGGCGAGTCGGTCCTTGGCCGCGGCGACCACCGGACCCAGCTGCACGCTGACGGTGCCGTCGTCGCCGGCCTGCACCGTCGAATGCCGACCCGTCAGGATGTCGACCACATGCGGATGCGCCTGCCGATTGGCGGCCGCCCACACCGATATGAACTGGTCCGACGTCACCACCGCAGCAACCGCCTGGCGAATCGTCGACTGCGCCTGCGCGGTCGCCCGCCGCGTCGCCGCATCGGCCGCGGCACCGGTGGCCGGCTGCGGGGCGTTCGGCATCGCGCCCGACGCCGACTGCAGGGTGCCCGCGACCCGATCGTGCAGATTCGTCTGCGTCACAACCGTATCGGTGGCCACGGCGATGACGTAGTCCTGGATTGCCGGATCGTCGGCCAGCGATGTCATGGCGGCGACGTAGTGATCGGTGTCGAGCAGCCGGTACCGCACGAACCCGGTGGCGACGGCCACGATCGACACCGCCGCGAATGCCACGACTAGCACCCAGGCCACCGCCTGCCGCGCCCGGCTTCCCCCCGAGTTGTCCATGGCGATAAGCCTGCCCTCCCGGACGCCCGCTGTCCCGCGGTCGGCGAGATGTCACGACAAGGTGGAGGGCCGGACTCAGTTCGGGTGTCGGCGACGCGCCCTGCCCCGTTTCTGCAGCTGATCGGCCGAATACGGCGATACCGTGAGCACACGGATTTCGCCGACGGCGGGGGTGCCCATGACCCACTTTCTACCGACGTCGCGCGCCGCGCACCTGATTCCGCCCGCCGCCGGACGCATGCTCGACCGGTTCCGGCAGCACTATCGACTCGGCGCGCTCAGCCTGATTCTCGCCGCCGTCGCCGCCGCGATGGTGGCCGTGCCGTTGGCATCACTGGCGATGCGCCCGGCGCCGGCCGGACCCGCCACCGAGATCCGCTCGACCGTCAACGCGCAGGTCGCCGCGATCAATTCCGGCAACGGCGCGGCGTTGGCCGAGACCTATTGCGCTGCATTGCAACCCGAGATACGGGCGATCTTCGCCGCGCACCCGCTGGCGCAGACGGTGCCTGCGGGCGCCGGCCTCACCGTGCAGTCGGTCACCGACGTCACCGTCTCGGGCAATACCGCGACCGCCCTGGTGCGCCTGTCGGGCTCGCCGACCAGTGCCCTGATGACGCCGCGCGACGGCCAGCTCAATGCGTTCGTGCACGAATCCGGCGGCTGGAAGCTGTGCCTGCTCCCCACGGCCGCGGTATAGCGTCGCCGAAACTCCTGCCCGACCCGGGCGAAAGCGACGCGACGCCGGGTATTGTCTACTCGCCCGTCGCATCTGTTTGCGAACGCACTGGACGTCAATCACCGAACGACCGTCACTGACCGCCTGGAGCACCGATGAGCTACCCGCCGAACGACCCGAACAACCCCGAAGGCTGGCCCGGACAGGGGCAGGGCCAACCTGGTCAGGGCGGTTGGGAGGATCCGACGACCCAGCACAACCCGGGCGGCCAGTACCCGCCGCAGGGCGGCCAGACCCCCGGTGGCTGGAACCCGGCGACCGGCGGCCAGTACCCGCAGGGCACTCCGGGATACCCCCAGCAACCCGCGTACGGCACACCCGCGTACGGTGCCGCGGGATACGACCCCAACAACCCCTACGCCGCGGGCGGCTACGGCACCGGTGCCCCACCGCCTCCGCAGGGACCGAAGAAGAACACCGGCTGGATCATCGGCATCTCCATCGGCGCCGTCGTGGTGATCGTGCTGGCGGTTGTCCTCGGCATCATGCTGACCAAGGACAAGTCGGACAAGACCGCGTCGCCGGCGTCGACGACGACCAGCTCGGAGTCGACCGACCAGTCGACGACAACCTCCACCGACAGCAGCGCATCGGACGACTCGGAGATCGAGAACGTCATCCACCAGTACCTCGATGCGCTCGTCGACGAGGACTGGGCGAAGGCCCGCAGCGTCTCGTGCGCCTCAAACGACGAGCCCGACACCATGAGCAGCAGCGCGGCGAACAACTCGAACTACTACGTCAAAAAGATCGTCGTCAACAACATCAGCGACATCCAGGTGCAGCCGGACCGCTCGTCGGCCACCGCTTCGGTGTCGGTGACACTCACCGACGACGACCAGTCGTCGAACAGCGGCTACTGGGACGCCCGCATGCAGCGCACCGGCGGCGAATGGAAGCTCTGCTCAATTAATTAGTCGACTGATACGCGAAGGCCCCGAACCCAATGGTTCGAGGCCTTCGTCGTTACAAGCGATTTCCGCGACAGGGACTCCCGCGACAGGGGATTCCCGCGCGAACGATGTGTTCGGGGCAAGGCGGAGGCCGATCCGCAATAGTGCGGTCCTATGCGGATCGGCCGACAACGCCGCCCCGGGCGCATCGGGCCGCGGGAATCAGTAGCGGTAGTGCTCGGGCTTGTAGGGGCCTTCGACGTCGACGCCGATGTACTCGGCCTGGTCCTTGCTGAGCTTGGTCAGCGTGCCGCCCAGAGCCTCGACGTGGATGCGCGCGACCTTCTCGTCCAGGTGCTTGGGCAGCCGGAAGACCTCGTTGTCGTACTGGTCGTTCTTGGTCCACAGTTCGATCTGCGCGATCACCTGGTTGCTGAAGCTGTTGCTCATCACGAACGACGGGTGCCCGGTGGCATTGCCGAGGTTCAGCAGCCGGCCCTCGCTGAGCACGATGATGCTGTGCCCGTCCGGGAAGATCCACTTGTCGACCTGCGGCTTGATGTTGACCCGGTGCATGCCGTCGGCGCTCTCGAGCCCCGCCATGTCGATCTCGTTGTCGAAGTGGCCGATGTTGCCGAGGATGGCCTGGTTCTTCATCGCCTTCATGTGCTCGAAGGTGATGATGTCCTTGTTGCCGGTCGAGGTGATGACGATGTCGGCGTCGCCGATCGCGTCATCGACGGTCACCACGTCGAAGCCGTCCATCAGGGCCTGCAGCGCGTTGATCGGGTCGATCTCGGTGACCTGCACGCGGGCGCCCTGCCCGGCCAGCGACTCCGCGCAGCCCTTGCCGACGTCGCCGTAGCCGCAGATCAGGGCCTTCTTGCCGCCGATCAGCACGTCGGTGCCGCGGTTGATGCCGTCGATCAGCGAGTGGCGGGTGCCGTACTTGTTGTCGAACTTGCTCTTGGTGACCGAATCGTTGACGTTGATCGCCGGGAACACCAGCTCACCGGCCGCGGCGAACTGGTAGAGCCGCAGCACGCCGGTGGTGGTCTCCTCCGTGACACCCTTGACGCTCTCCGCGATGGCAGTCCATTTGCCTTTGTCGGTCTCGAATCGCTCGCGGAGCAGATTCAGGAAGACCTTGTACTCGGCCGAGTGGTCGTCTTCCTCCGGCGGCACGACGCCGGCCTTCTCGAACTGCGCCCCGCGCAGCACGAGCATCGTGGCGTCGCCGCCGTCATCGAGGATCATGTTCGCGGGCGCCGGCTTGCCGTCGACGTCCGGCCAGGTCAGCATCTGTTCGGCGGCCCACCAGTACTCATCGAGGGTCTCGCCCTTCCACGCGAAGACCGGTACGCCCTTGGGCTCCTCCACCGAGCCGTGCGGGCCGACGACCACCGCGGCCGCGGCGTGGTCCTGGGTGGAGAAGATGTTGCAGGACGCCCAGCGGACCTGCGCGCCGAGCGCCACGAGCGTCTCGATCAGCACGGCGGTCTGCACCGTCATATGCAGCGAACCCGAGATGCGAGCGCCCTTGAGCGGCAACACATCTGCGTATTCGCGGCGCAGTTCCATCAGGCCGGGCATCTCGTGCTCGGCCAGATCGATCTCCTTGCGGCCGAATTCGGCCTCCGAAAGATCGGCGACCTTGAAGTCGATGCCGTTGCGGGTGTCGGCTACCGGGGCCGTACTCATCAATTAACTCCTGGATATGTTTGTTCGCTCGCGAGTAGTCCGCAGCCCAGGCTATCGGACCAGCGTGTGCGCCCTTCGGCCACCGCGAGTCACGCCGGCCGGATGGCGACCTCGAGCGCCGGGGCGAAGAGCGTCGCCAGGTCGTCGGCCACATCCCGGTCGCCCTCAGGCGGCATTGCGACGAACGACAACGCCATCCGCACGATGGCCCGACTGATCCGGATCGCGTCGGACTCGCTGAGGTGGGCCCACGAGCGTTGCAGGAGCTCGGTCAGCCGGCTGCTGGACCGGGTGATGATGGGGCCCGAATCAGTGGTGATCAACCGCAGCAGATCCGGTTTCGCCTCACCCGTCTGCAGCGACTGGATCAGCGGGTCGGACGCCGACGCCGCGAAGAAGTCGGAAAACGCCTGCATCAGAGCCGGTTTCACGCGACCCTCGTTCTGCTCGATCGCGCCGGCGACGGTGTCGACGAGTTGATCGGCCAGCCGCAGGGCGTAGGCCTGGGCCAGGCCCTGGCGTGACTTGAACTCGTTGTAGACCGTCTGTCGGCTGACCCCTGCGGCGGTGCCGACATCCGACATCGTCACGGCCGACCAGGTCTTCGTGAGCAGCAGATCGCGCATACCGTCGAGCAGCGAATTGCGCAGGAGTGCCTTCGAAGCCTCCGCGAACGGGATCTGCCGTGTCACGGCCGGGGCCGAATTCCCCGCCGCACCCCCAGAATCGGTCATACGTCTGAGGGTACTGGTGCTCATCGGGCCGCGGCCGTCACGGCCACGTCGTCGCGAGCCGCGTCCGACAGCCGCTCGACCAGCTCCGCCTTCACCGCACGCGCCACCGGCGGTCGCCCGATCGCGACCGCGCCGGTCAATTCGCCATCGCGCAGGAACCGGATCACCGCGTCCCCCGCACTCGGGTCGCCCTCGACCTGCGCCTCGTCTGACGCTTCCGGCCAGCCGACGAACTGCAGGTTCACGCCGAACTGGATCGTCCAGGCATGCGGCACCAGCGGTGCCGGCATGTGATCATCGCCGGCCAGTTCCGCCGCGATCGCCGCGCCCGCGGCCTTGCCCTGATCCTGAGCCGCGAGCCAGTGCTCGGCGCGGGAGCGACCGCCGAAGGGGCTGAGCACGGACGCCGCGTCACCAGCCGCGTAGATGCCGACGGTCGATGTCGCCTGCCGGCCGTCCACCTCGATACCGATGTCGGACACCGCGATTCCTGCGGCGGCCGCCAGCTCGCTGTTGGCGCGCACACCGATCGCCGCGACGACCAGATCGGCGGCGCGGGTCTGCCCGTTGGACAGGGTCACGGTCGCGCCGTCGACGCTCGCGATGGACGTTCCCAGCTGCAGATCGACGCCGTGTGCGCGGTGCAGGTCCGCCAGGACCGCACTCACCTGACGCGGCAACCGGGGCGCCGGCCGATCCGCGGTGTCGGCGACCGTGACGTCGATTCCCTTGTCGCGCGCCGATGCCGCCAGCTCCAGGCCGATCAGCCCGGCGCCGACGATGACCACGGCGCCGCCGCGCTCGGCGATCTCGGTCAGGCGCGCCTGCAGGGCAAGCGCCTCGTCATGGGTGCGCAGTGTTGTCGCGGCCACGTTCGCAATGGCATGCGGGCGGGCCCCGGTGGCCAGCAGCACTGCGCGGTAACCGATCTCGTCGCCCGACTCCAGACGCACGATACGTCCGTCGGTATCGATCGACGCCACCGCCGACTCGGACCGGATCTCGATGCCGCGATCGGCCCAGTATTCGGCGGCGCGGAGCCGGATCCGCTCCGGACTGAGATCGGCGGCGAGGATGTCCTTGGACAATGCGGTCCGCCGATACGGCAGCCCCGGCTCCGCACCCAGCACGATGATCGGCCCGGCGAATCCCTGCGCCCGTACGGTTTCCGCGGCGGTGATGCCGGCGATCCCGCTACCGACGACCACCACGGCCTCGGAGACTCCTCCCGCGGCAGCGGCGGATCCGGTCGTCATGACCGGGCCACCTCGACCATCTCGAAGTCGGCCTTGGCCGCACCGCAATCGGGGCAGCTCCAGTCGTCGGGGATGTCGTCCCACCGGGTGCCGGGCGCGATGCCGTCCTCCGGCCAGCCCTGCTCCTCGTCGTATTCGAAACCACACTGGGCGCAGCGAAACAGTTTGTAATTCATGATGATTCCTCTTCGTAGTCGGAGTTCGGATCAGCTGGCGGGCTCGAAGTCGAGCTTCTCGCGGACGCCGCAGTCTGGACAGCACCAGTCATCGGGCACACTCGCCCAACTGGTGCCGGCCGGGAAGCCTTCGCGCGGAGCGCCTTTGGCCTCGTCGTAGACGTAATCGCATACCGGGCACTGGTAGGTCGCCATGTCAGGCCCCCTGACTGCTTGCGACGGTGCCGTACTTGGCCAGCAGCTCGGCCTCCTTGCCCGGCTGCAGGTTCGCCCGAGTCAGGTCGCCCTCGTAGTGCTCGACCACGCGGTGGTCCATCACCTTGCGCCACACCGGCGGGAAGTAGGCCAGGCCGATCATGCTGGCGTATCCGCTCGGCAGGTTCGGCGCGCCGTCGAAGCTGCGCAGCGTCTGGTAGCGGCGGGTCGGGTTGGCGTGATGGTCGCTGTGCCGCTGCAGGTGGTACAGGAAGATGTTGGTCGCGATGTGATCGGAGTTCCAGCTGTGCTCCGGACGGGCCCGCTCATACCGGCCCGACTCCAGTCGCTGCCGCAGCAGGCCGTAGTGCTCCAGGTAGTTCACCGTCTCCAGCAGCGAGAAGCCGTAGATGGCCTGGATCACCAGGTACGGCAATACCTGCCAGCCGAAGATCGCCGCCAGGGCGCCCCACAGCACCACCGACATCAGCCAAGCGTTCAAGACGTCGTTCTTGACGTTCCACACCGACTTGTCGAGCCGGTTCATCCGGGTCTTCTCCAGTTCCCAGGCGCTACGCAGGCTGCCGAAGACGCTGCGCGGCAGGAAGGACCAGAAGGTCTCGCCGAACCGCGAGCTGGCCGGGTCCTCGGGCGTCGAGACGCGGACGTGGTGGCCGCGGTTGTGCTCGATGTAGAAGTGGCCGTAGAAGGTCTGCGCCAGAGTGATTTTCGACAGCCAGCGCTCGAGTTCGTCCTTCTTGTGGCCGAGTTCGTGCGCCGTGTTGATCCCGATGCCGCCCATGGCGCCGATCGAGAGCGCGAGGCCGATCTTGCTCACGACGCCGAGGCCGCCGTCGATGCCCATCCAGGACAGATCATCGGAGGTCCACAGGTAGCAGGCGTAGATCAGGCTGGCCAGCTGGAACGGGATGTACAGGTAGGTGCAGTAGCGGTAGTACTTGTCGTTCTCAAGCTGTTCCATCACCTCATCCGGCGGATTCTGGCCGTCGGGTCCGAAGAAGATATCGAGGATCGGCAGCAGGATGTAGAGAAGGATCGGCCCGATCCACCAGAACACCGGCGAGACGACATCCCAGCCGAGGGCGTTGAAGCCGGCGATGAGTCCCGTGGCGATGAAGATCGCGGTCGGCGGGATCAATCCGAGCAGCCAGAGGTGTCGCTTCTTGTCGCGCCACTGCACCGCTTCCGGGGCAGCGTCTGCAGATAGTGAACTCATTTCAATGCATCTCCTTCGTCAAGCCACATTGCTTCGATGTGGCTTTACGTTAGATCGATTTTAGTCTTGTGTCTATACATTGAGCTTGATTTGTAAAGTTCAGAACGGACGGTACGGCTCGACAATGTGAGTTTGCGCACGTCAGAGCCCCAGAGGGTGCAGAAAATTTCCCGTCGGACGACGGCCCGGAACGGTCAGGCCGCGGGTGTCGGAGCCCGGTCCGGATCACGCTCGCGGCGGGCCAGCACCGAATGCCGCATGCTGTAGCCGAAGTACAGGACCATGCCGATGGCCATCCACACCCCGAACCGGATCCAGGTCAAGGCGGTGAGGTTCAGCATCAGCCACAGGCAGGCGGCGATCGCCAGGATCGGGATGAGCGGCATCCAGGGCACGGTGAACCCGCGCTTGAGATCGGGGCGACGCACCCGGAGGATCCACACACCGGCGGCGACGAGCACGAAGGCGAACAGCGTGCCGACGTTGACCATCTCCTCGAGTCGATTGACCGGGAAGACGGTCGCGGCGATCGCGACCAGCAGACCGACGATGAGGGTGATGCGCACCGGGGTCCCGTTGCGGTTGGTCTTGGCCAACTGCCGCGGCAGCAGGCCGTCCCGCGACATCGCGAACAACACGCGGATCTGGCCGATCACCAGCACCATGACGACCGTGGTCAGGCCGGCGAGCGCGCCGAGGGAGATGAGTTTCTCCGCCCAGCCCAGACCGACGATGTGGAATGCGGTCGCGAGAGTTGCCTTGTCTTTGCCATGTGTCTTGAGGTCGGTGTACTTGACCATGCCGGTTACCACCAGCGTGGTCAGCACATAGAGCACCGTCACGATCCCCAACGAAGCGAAAATGCCTCGGGGAACATCCTTCTGCGGATTCTTCGTCTCTTCCGCAGTCGTGGCGACGATGTCGAAACCGATGAAGGCGAAGAACACCACCGACGCGGCGGCCAGCATGCCGTAGACGCCGTAAGAGCTCGTGCCACCGCCGGACATCAGCTGGAAGAGTGAGCTGTCCGCCCAGGCGCCCTTGGATCCGGGTTCGCTCTTCGGGATGAACGGGCTGTAGTTGCCGGTCTTGATGTAGAACGCGCCGACCACGATGATGAAGATGACCACGGCCACCTTGATCGCGGTGATGACCGCGCTGACCGTGGACGAGAGCTTGACGCCGATGGCGACCACGCCGGTGACGGCACCGATGACGATCAGTGCGCCCCAGTCGATGTCGTGTCCGCCGACCCTCGAGACGCCTCCGGAGAACCCGAACAGCTGGCCGAGATACAGTGACCAATTCTTGGCGACCGTCGCCGCGCCGACGGCCATTTCCAGGATCAGATCCCAGCCGATGATCCAGGCGGCCAACTCACCGAACGTCGCGTACGAGAACGTGTATGCCGAACCGGCGACCGGCACCACCGAGGCGAACTCGGCGTAACAGAGCGCGGCGAGTGCGCAGGCGACCGCTGCCATCAGGAAGGCGAGCGATATCGACGGGCCCGCCTTGTCGCCCGCCTGCGATGCGGTCACGGAGAAGATACCGGCGCCGATGACCACCGATACGCCGAACACCGTGAGGTCGCGCCACGTCAGGGCTTTTCGCAGCCGGGTGCCCGGCTCGTCGGTGTCCGCGATCGACTGCTCGACGGATTTGGTGCGGGTCAACGGATTGCTCATCACGGCGCTCCTTGCACGATCGACGGACAGGCACGGCACCGTCGCCGACTGACCACGACCGTGCTGCGCACGAAGTTAGTCCAGCCGGGCCGCTGCCGCCGTGGAAACGCGGCAACGATATGGGTGTCAGCTGCCGCGGGGCGCCGGCTCGTCGACCGTGCCCGGCCGGTCGTCTGCCGACCGATCGATATCGGGCTCGAGATAGATCACCCGCGCCGACGGGATCCGCGCACGCAGCGCCGCCTCGGCGCCATCGATCGCGACCGCGATATCGCGCGCCGAACTATTCGGCGCGACGGCCACTTTCGCGGCGACCAGCAGCTCCTCCGGTCCCAGGTATTGCGTCTTGAGGTGAATCACCCGATCGATGCCCGCGGCGCCGCCTAGAGCGTGGATGACCGTCGCCTCATCCGCATCGGTGACGCCCTCGCCGATCAACAGACTCTTCATCTCGATGATCAGGATGGTCGCGATCACGCCGAGCAGAATGCCGATCGCCAGCGTGCCGATGCCGTCCCAGATCGGATCGTCGGTGAGCACCGTCAGGCCGACACCGCCCAGCGCGAACACCAGGCCGAGCAGGGCGCCCGTGTCTTCGAGTAGCACAACCGGCAGCTCCGGGCTGCGAGAGTTGCGGATGAAACCCCACCACGACGCGTCTCCCTTGAGCGGCTTGGATTCCCGGAATGCCGTGGCAAAACTGTAGGACTCCAGGCAGATGGCGACGAGCAGGATCACGATCGCCACCACCGCCGACTCCAGATGGTGCGGATGCCGAATCTTGTTGATGCCCTCATAGATCGCGAACAGCGAGCCCAGCGCGAAGATCACCAGCGCAACGACGAACGAGTAGAAGTAGCGGTCCCGGCCGTACCCGAACGGATGCAGGCGGTCGGCCTGGCGGGCGGACCGCCGCTGCCCCACAAGGAGCAGGCCCTGGTTCGCGGTGTCGGCCACCGAGTGCACGGCCTCCGCGAGCATCGACGACGATCCGGTGATTCCGAAACCGACGAATTTCGCGGCGGCGATACCCGCATTGGCGGACAACGCGGCGATGATCGCCTTCTTCGATCCTTCTGCCGACACTGCGACTCCTCATCCATCCGGCCACTGGCACCACCCGCAGGGTCGATCCGACCTGCGAACCACCCATATCCGACCGCAGGAGACTAACCCACGTCTCACCGGTCGTGGTCCCGGCCGGAGCGTCCCTGTGGGCGCACCCGGCCGGAACTCACGGATCGGCGGGTCGTCAGGAGCCGAACGATCGCGCCGACTGCACGTCCGCCCGCCGCATCGCATCGTTGGCCTGCGAGACGGCGTTCGCCAGCCGATTCAGCAGATCGGACGAGTCGCTGAACTGACCGTCCCACTTCTGCTGCTTCGCCTCC
This sequence comes from Jongsikchunia kroppenstedtii DSM 45133, assembly GCF_000380485.1. Taxonomy (GTDB): domain Bacteria; phylum Actinomycetota; class Actinomycetes; order Mycobacteriales; family Mycobacteriaceae; genus Jongsikchunia; species Jongsikchunia kroppenstedtii. Next base: position 472,789 of record NZ_AQYG01000051.1, read on the forward strand.
CATGATTCGTTGCCGGAACCCTGCCAGTGGGCGCGGAGCCCGGCGAGGCTGTGGTGCAGATCGGCGCGCAGCTCTCCTAGCCGATTGGCACCCTGATGCAGGTCCGCGACGAGCATGTCGATGCGGCCGTGGTCGTACTTGATCATGTGGTCCTCCGTGGAATTGTGGGTATCGGTTGGTCGGTGCTCAGCCGAGCCGCAGCACGCCGCCTGCCGGGGCGATGGAGAAGCCGCCGCCCGCCTCGTCCTCTGCGCCGTCGAACCCGCGGAACGACGACCCGAGCGCGTTCTCGATCTCGGCCAGCACCGCGTTGAGCGCGCGTGACTCGTCATCCCAGGCCTGCTGCGCCTCGGCGAACTTCGTCACCGCGGTGCCCATCCACGCGGTCCCGACGACCTCGGCGACATCCCGATTGACCTCGCCGAGCGTGCCGCGGATCTGCTCGACGACCGCGTCCACCGCCTTCGCCGCCTGCAATCCCTCCGCGGTGTCGACATTGACTGTTCCGGACATGATTCCTCCCTCATTTGTTCGGCATCGGCCCGATGTCGGGCCGGCCTATGGTTCCTGCGACGGCGACGACAGGATCGTCGCGCTCGACGGTCGATCAGGGATCGTCGTCGAGGGTTTCGATGAGCGACGCCAGCGCCTGACGCAGCCGCTGGCGGGTGCCGGTGGCGAATGTCGTCCACAGCACGCGATCCGGGCTCAGGCTGGGGCCGGCGATGACCCGGCCGGCCGGCGTCTCGAGTACCACCACGGCCGCCGGCGACACCGTCGTCGATCCGTCGACCGTGCGGACGACCACGATCTCGGTGTGCCCCGAGCACGCCCCCATGGCGCTGCCGAGCATCACCGCGTCCCGACCGGGAACGCCGCATGCGTACAAGGCATCGACATAGTCGTCGGCGAGCTCTGCCGCGGCGAGCCGGGCGGCCAGGTCGGCGATCGGGGCGCGAACCGGGCGCAGATCGGCCGCCACAGTGTCGCCCAGCAGCCCGACCACCGCGCCGGCGACCGCATCGATACCGGCCGGCAATTGCTGCAGCCGAACGGTCCGCCCTTCGCGGACCGCGAGCGACGACGCCTCGCCGGTGACGACCGCGCATGCGCGGATCGGGTCGGCGACGGCGACCCGGATCACGAAACACAGCTCCGGCCGATCGAGCCGCGCGAGCAGCTCGGCGAGGGCAGGCTCGCAGGGCTCTGGAACATCGGGAGTGTCGTGATCCGTTGCGTGCCGGTCGCTTTCGACCACCGCCGACACCGGCAGATCGAGCACGGCCGGCCAGGTCTGCACCCCGAGCGCAGCGCCGTGACCCACCAGCTCATCGACACACAGGCTCCAGCTGCCCACCGGGGCCATACTCATGTGATCGCCCTTTCGACAGGATCGGGCAGTCGCAGCAGCGCACCGGACCCCTGGTCCGTGCGATCGACCTCGTCCCAACTGGTCGGTGCGGCAACCGAATCCGCCCACACCGCGAGATCGGCATCCGGCCCGGCCAGCGAGTCGGTGACGACCGCGCCCACCCGCGGCGGAGTCGACGGCCGCTCCACCGGTATGGCGGATCCGGCTGCCATCGGCACGATCGGGAGCGCCGGGTCGGCCGGCGCGGGCGCAGCCGAGATCTGCGTCGTCGCGGGCGCGGCAGGCACGACGGACGACGCCGGCGTCGTGGCGGCGTAGGCCGCCCGCGGCCCCGGAGTCGACACGGACACATGCGGATTGACGGCCCAGACGGCGCCGGCCGATCCGGATCGACCACCCGCTCCGACGGGACTGTTGACCGGCGGTCTGGCGGGCGGGCGGTGTGGGGGCATCGCCACCGCGGTCGGGTGGGCAAGTTCAGACGACGCGGTCTCATAAGCCTGCATGGCCCGGACCGCGCGCTGGTGCTGATCGCCGACGGTCCGGTCGAGCGCGGCTCCGGCACCCAGTAACGCGCCACCGAGCGCACCGCCCGCCGCCGTCATCGACTGTCGCAGCGCGGCGGTGGCCGCGATCTCCGCCGGGTTCGGCATGGCCAGCAGGGCGACCGTGGTCGCGGCCGACTGCCCCTGCAGACGTCGGGCCATCAGCCCCGCCGACTCGGCGAGCCGGTGCAACCACGAGACGAGGGCATCGCCGTCGGACAACACCGCCGCGGCGACCGGCGCGTCCCAGGAGAGACGCATCCGGTCGAGCAGTCGCCGCAGCTCGTCACCGATCGCCGCGGCCTCGATGGCGATCTCGCCCCACGACAGACCCGCTTCCACCAGCGGCGACACTCCGGCACCCCGGCCGAGATCCGTTGCCAGCCGCTCGGTGGAGCGGGCCGTCCATTGAACGCCGGCGAATCCGGACATGTCACCTCCTTCGGTCGATTCGATTGCGCGGCAACGCTCGTGCCGCACGGGTCGGCGGGTTCAGGGCGAATCGAGATCGTCGGCGGCGGCGTAGTTGCGGCTGCCTGCGGCGACGACGCCCGCGAGGTCGCGCAGGCGTTGTGCACCGGCCCCGGCCGCTCCGTCGAGCGACTCCGCACCCGCGTTCACGTTCTTGGCGACGGCGACCGACACCTCGTCGGCACCCGCCGCCGAGACGACCAGCGTGTGCGACGCCCGATCGCGCAGCGCATCCACCCGCCGCGCGAGCCGTCCCAGCTCTCCTGCCGCCGACTCCATCTCCGGAAGGTCGACGCGGGTGTGGTTGTGCGACATCGTTTTCCCTATTCGTCGGATGTGTCGGCATGCGTGACAGCGGCCGCGCCGGGACGGCTCGGCGACTCGTCGCCGATCACCGCCGGTGCGGCGGCGCCCATCTCGCCGACGATCTCTCGGCCATTCGGCGCGGTCGTCAGGTAATCGGCGGCCTGGTGTCGTTGTTCTGACGCGCCGGCGCCGCGTGCGGTTCCCGTCGCACCCATCGGCAGATAGCCGGTGCCGACCGCCCCGCCGGCGGCCGCGACCCGACCGGCCGGGACCGCGTCGACCGGCTGACCCAGCGCGGCGCCGGGCGTCCGCGCGGACAGCGGGGCCCGCGGGGCAACGTGAGCGCCGACGCCACCACCCGCACCGGCCCCGCCCAGTCCCGCAGCCGCGGTGGACGCCGGCAGCGCGGTCATCCCTTCGGCATCCGACGAACCGCGGTCCGACAGGTCGGCAGCGGAAACAGTCCGGCCGGCAGCGGTCTGCGCCGCCTGAGAGCCCAATGCAGACAACGGTTTCCTGAGTCCGTCGAGCAGCGCGTTCGCGATCGCGAACGGCGATGCTCCCCCGCTCGGCGCTCCGCTGATCGGGATCGGCGCACCCGCGGCCGCGACGCCGGCGGTCGGCGCGGCCAGCTGCGCCCGGGTCGCGACCACGATCGCCGTCGCCTCGGCAAGCCCGTCGGCCGCCGCGCCCAGGGCGAACGCCTGGCCGGGCGGGGTCAGCAAAGCCGGCCCGGCCCCGGCGATCAGTCCGGCCGTCTTGATCACCACCCCCTGGACCGCCGCCAGCCCCGCGCCGACGATCGCCGCCGCGGCCGCGGTGTTCGCGCGAATACCTGTGGCCTGGGTCCCGAGCGCCGCCGAATCCGCCTGCGCCTGAGCGCTGGTCGCCGTGTTCGCGATGGCTCCCTGCCCCGACCACAGGCCGTCCAGCGCCTGCAGCGCCGCCGACCCCATCGACATCGACAGATCGAGCGCCTGACTGATCCCTTCCAGGAACGCCGTCGGGTCAGTGCCTGCCGAGCCGAGATCGCCCGTGCCGAACCCGCCCAGCAGGTCGGTGATGGGCCTGATCAGCTGTCCCACATCGATCGTCGGCAACGGCGGCAGGCCCGGCAGCGGCGGCAGCGGCGGCACTTGCGGCAGTGGCGGCAACCCGAGGCCGGCCAGGATCTGACTCACGGGAGTGTCGAGCACCGGTCCCAGCGGACTCGCGTGCAGCAGCTGATCCACCGTCGGGTCCGCGGGCAGTGCGGCGACACCCTCGGTCATGCCAGCGTGACCGGGCTCGAGAAGCCGACACTGTCATCGGTGGCGCGATAGCGAGCCGCCGAGGCGAAGGCCGCGGCCGACGTCCCGGCATGCACCGCCGCCAGCTGCCCCACCGCAAGAAGGTGATTGGCCTGCGCCGCCGCGTAGGCGGCGAGATATTCCTGCCCGATCAACCCGAAGACGGGTGCCAACTGTGCGACCTGCGCGACCGCGTCCACCGACCCGGCGCCGGCGACCGCCACCGACATCGCCGCCGCCGCGTCGGCGAAGCCCTCGATCGCCGCGGGAACGGCAATCACCTCATTCATCCGGCCTCCCACCCTGTTCCGCGATATTCCGAACGTTGGACGCAGGCGGAGGGCCGTTCGGTTCCATCGCCGGTTACTCGGTGCGGGTCAGCTCGGTCAGCTCGTCGTTGAACTGCGTGATCAGCGCGGCTCGCCGAGCGAAGGCCTGGGCGGCCGCCCGCGCGGCGGTCGCGACGATGACGTCGCCGAGGACCGCCGGATCGACCGTGCGAGCGCTATCGGCAAACGTCAATCCCGTCAGCGCGCCCTGGCCGTCGACCGTGGCGGTCACATGGCCGCCCGGGCACGTCGACGTCGCCGATATCTGGGACAACTGTTCCGACGCGCCCCGCAAACAGTCGAGCTGCCGCCCCGCCCGCTCGAGCAGCTCGTCCATCGATGCCGTCACAGTCCACGCATCCAGGTCTCGCGGCCGCCGGATTCCACATCGTCGGCCAGCTCCGCCGCGGCCAGATCATCGGCCGTGGCCAGCCCCATCCCGGCGAGGACCTCAGCGGGCACCCCCGCGTCGGCCAGCTCCGCCCGGCGATTCACCTGCTCCTGCAACCGGGCGCGCCGACAGGCCTGCAGGATCTCGGCGGCGATCGCCTGCGGGTGCGTGCGCAGTCCGTCCGCGTCGATGCGGACGTCGGTCGGCAGCCCCTGGTCGGTGGTGTCGACCGACACCCAACCGGTCCTGGACGTCACAGTAGGCATGGGTCCCCGTTCCTTAATCGGACATATCGGGCACCACCGTAGCCGAGACCGTGCCCGCCGTCAGGACGTCACGTCGGTCCGTCGCCGCCAGCGCCGGAGCAGATGCCAGGCGGTCGGGATCACGATGGTGAGGACGGAGGCGATCATGAAAAGCTCGATGTTGTTGCGTATCAGCGCGATTCCGCCGAGGTAGTAGCCCAGCAGAATGATGCCGGCCGCCCAGACGATACTGCCGGCAGCACTGAATGCCGTGAACATCCGGTGTCGCATCCCGCTGAATCCCGCCACGACCGGCGTCAGGGTGCGCACGATTCCGATGAACCGCGCAAAGAACACCGTGAGCGGACCGAATCGGTCGAAATATCGCTGCGTCTGCGCAAGCGGTTCCGGGCCGATCATCCGCGCCACCCGACCGCGCAGCGCGCCGGTGCCGAGTCGTCGTCCGATGAAGTAGCCGCATTGATCGCCGGCCATCGCCGCCAGCGGCACCACGACGCACGGCACCCACAGCGGCGCATACGGGTCCGGTTGCGCCGCAAGAATTCCCGCAGTGAATAGCAGGGAGTCCCCCGGGAAGATGAAGCCGACGAGCAGACCGGTCTCGATGAAGATCAGCACGCACAGCCCGATCAAGCCACCGGCGGCCATGAACGATTGCACGTCGAACGGGTTCACCCGACCAACGCTACCGCCGCGATTCGGACACTTCACCCGCCGCCGGTTGCGGCACAGCAGGATTCACCGGCTCGTTTCCCACGGTTCACTAAGGCCTCGGTTCACCAAGTCAGCGCCGGCAGTCAGCAGCAGCCGGGCTTACGAACATCGCGGGTGGTCGCATTCCGCGAGGCCAACTCCGCGGCCGGCGGATAGTCGACGCCGACCAGACAGAGCCCGCGGGCCTCGGCGACCGGGACCCGGCTCGACCGCTCCCGCTCGGCTAACAGGCCCGCACACCAGTCCACCTCTCGCCGCCCGTCGCCGACGGCCGCCACCGCGCCCACCAGCGACCGCACCATCGACCAGCAGAACGCATCCGCACTGACCCGGGCGATGAAGACCGAATCCTCCTGGCGCCAGGAGAAGTCCTGCAGATCCCGAATCGTGGTGGCGCCCTCGCGATGCCGACAGAATGCCGCGAAATCGTTCAGTCCAAGCAGCGCGGTGGACGCCGCCCGCATTCGCGACAGATCCAGCGGCCGAGTCCAGGTCGCCGTGTCGCGGGCGCGCAGCGGCTCCGCGCCGAACGGCGCTGTGGTCAAGCGGTATTCGTAATGCCGCCGCAGCGCGGAGAAACGCGCATCGAACTCGGGCGGCGCGATCGCGGCGGCCCGCACCCGCACGTCATCGGGCAGCATCCGGGCAAGTCGCCGGACCAGATTCGCCGGGTCGCCGGCGATCGACCGCGTGTCCAGGGTCGCGGCGCCGACATCGAAATGCGCGACCTGCCCGCTCGCGTGGACTCCCGCGTCCGTGCGGCCGGCGACGGTCAGCCGGATCGGCTCGCGCAGGATCGTGCTCAATCGGTCCTCGAGGTCGCCGCAGACCGTCCGGCGGCCCGGCTGGGTCGCCCAGCCGGCGAAGTCGGTGCCGTCGTACGCGATGTCGAGTCGCACGCGGGTGATCGTCGGGTCCTTTCGTCGGGCTCGATCTGGCCCGTCCAGCGTAGTCAGTCCAGGTCGGATCGGTCCCGTCGGTCATCGGACGCGTCCGCATCACGCTGCGCCAGGTATTCATCGATGGCGCCCGCGTAGCTCTCTACGTTCTGCGGCAACAGCATCAGCGGATGCGAGCAGGCCACCGTCAACTCGCGGATCGGGCCGCCGATCCGGCCGACCCAGTCGCTTACCGCAGGTGCCTCGGACGGACGGGCCTTCGCGGACACGAACATCGCCTCCCGCTCGTACCGCCGCGGTCGCCACCGCGCGGCCAGTCCGGTGGCCTCCGTGAAGGTCGCGTGGACCGCGCCGAACTGCTGACGGTCCAGGTCGGCCAGCGGCCCGCCCAATCCGGTCACCGCGCGCCAGGCATCGTCAACGGATGGTTCGCCGGACCGCGTGTCATGGTCGATGCCGAACTCACGCAGCAACTCACCGACCGACTGCCCCTGCTGCAGTGCCGGTCGATCGGCGATCACGTACGTATCGAGCAGGATCAATGCACCCGGCTCCACACCCGCGGCGGCCAGTGCGGCCGCCATCTCCTGCGCGATCAATCCGCCCAGAGACCAGCCCAGCAGATGATAGGGCCCGACCGGGTGGCGCCGTCGAATCTCCGCGAGATAGAAATCGGCAAGAGCGTCAACAGATTTCGCCGCGGCGACCACCGACAACTGGGGATGCTGCAGCCCGATCACAGGACGTCGCGGATCCAGATGCGGCAGCAGCGCGGTGTAGCTCCACGCCAGGCCGATCGCGGGCGGCAGCACGAATAACGGAGCCAGCGCCGCATCGGAGCCGCCGCGCAGCGTCAACAGCGGCGCCAGTGCGCTGTCGGGCGACGCCGCCGATAGTTCGCGGGCCAGCTCCGCCGGAGTCGACGCCGCGAACATGGCGGCTACCGGGACCGAACGGTCGAGCACTGTTCGCAGCCGTTCCGCGACGGCGGTCGCCGTCAACGAGGTGCCGCCGAGATCGAAGAAGCTGTCGTCCGCCGACACCTCCGCAATCCCGAGGACCGCGGCGAAGGCGTCCGCGATCTCGCATTCGAGGCCGGGTGCCGGCGCACGTCCCGGCGCCAGCGGCTCGGGAATCGGCAGCGCGCGGCGGTCCAGCTTGCCGGCCGGCGTCAGCGGGATCTCGTCGAGCATCGTCACTGAGGCCGGAATCATGTGTCGTGGTAGCCGCGATAACAGCGCGGCGCGGATGGTTCGGCTCGACAGGGAGCTCCAGGCCGCGGGCACCGCATAGCTGCGCAGCACCGGCTGGCCGGCAGACTCGTCCACCACGGTGACCGCGAATTCGATCTCGGGCAGTGCCAGCAGCGCATCCTCGACCTCGCCGAGCTCGATCCGGAATCCGCGCACCTGCACCTGGTGGTCGCTACGCCCCAGGTAAGTCAGCGTCCCGTCGGCATTCGGCCGCACGATGTCGCCGGTCCGGTACATCCGCGTGCCGGCGAAGGCGGCGCCGGCCGCCGGTGGCGTGGCGACGAACCGTTCGGATGTCAGCGCGGCCCGCCCCTGATAGCCGCGGGCCACCTGCGGCCCCAGCAGATACAGCTCCCCCGCGACCCCAATCGGCACCGGGTGCAGCCGATCGTCCAGCACCAGCACGGCGGCACCGGCCACCGGCTCGCCGATCGAGATCGGCGAGTGTGCACTCAGCCGAGCAGCCGTGCCGAAGATCGTCGCCTCCGTCGGCCCGTACAGGTTGATCACCGTGCGGCGGGGACTGTCGGTGCCCGATCCGCCGGCCCACCGACGCACGACCTCTCGTGCACAGTCCTCGCCGCCCATCGCCAGGGCGCGCAACATCGGCACGGCGGCCGGGTCCATCCCGGCCACGGCCGCCGGCGTGATGAAGGCGTGCGTCACTCGGTGCCGGTCCATGAACCGGGACAGCTCTGCCCCGCCGTACACATCCGTCGGCGCAATCACCATCGTCGACCCGCCGGCCGCGGCCAACAGCAGTTCCAGCACCGAGGCATCGAAACTGGGGGATGCGAATTGCAGTACCCGCGAAGTGATCCCGGGCCGCATCCGCTCACGCAGGGTGTCGCGCACCGCGATCAGGCCGCGATGCGAGACCAGTACCCCCTTGGGGCGCCCGGTCGAGCCCGACGTGTAGATGGTGTACGCCCGCTGATCGAGCCGGATCGGAAGACGTTCCGTCGCGGTGATGGGATCACCCGGCAACGCGGACAATTGGTCGATGACGCCTGGCTCCGTCAGATCGAGTACAGGGAGTCCCGCCGTCGTCGGCAGCGCTTCGGTGCCGTGCGTGATCACCAGTCCGACTCCGGAATCGGTCAGCATGTGCTCGATCCGGTCGGCCGGATACCGCGGATCGACCGGCAGAAACGCCGCGCCCGAACGAATCACGGCCCAGGTGGCGATCAGCCCCTCGGTCGAACGCGGCATCGCGATCGCGATACCCGCCTCCGCGCGCGCGTGACCCTGACGGATCAGCAGGCGCGCCAAGCGATTCGACCGGATGTCAAGATCGCGATAGCTGAGCGAGTCGTCATCGGTGAGCACCGCGAGCCCGTTCCGGTTGAGGTTCACGGCCTCGTCGAGCAGATCCGGGAACACGGCCTGCGCAGCCCCTTCCGGCCCGAGCGCCGGGCAGAAGGCGGACGTCTCGGCCGGATCGGCAAGGGCGATGTCGCCGATCGGCAGATCCGGCCGCCGCACCAACTCGGCCAGCACGCGGATCAACCGTCTCGCCAGCGCCAGCGCATCCGCGCCGCGATACCGGTCGGCGGCATATGTCACTGCGACCGACGCCGCCCCGGCCTCCGCCGCCAGCCCGGTGACCGTGAACTGCAGATCGAACTTCGCTGCGGCGGACGGTAGTTCGTCCATCGTCACGGTCAGTCCATCGACTACCGGAGCGGCTCCGTCGACCAGCGCGGCACCGAATTCGTGCATCGACAGCATCACCTGGACCAGCGGCGGCCGACCTGGACGACGCACCGGATTGAGGGCCGCCACCACCTCGTCGAACGGCACCGCCTGGTGATCCCAAGCATCCAGATCGGCATCGCGTACCGCAGCGATCAGATCGTCGCCCAGCATCGCCGGATCGACGGCGGTCCGCAGGGCGAGCGTGTTGACGAACATACCGACGACTGACCGGAACCTCGGGTCGGCGCGTCCGGCGACGGGCGTACCGACGACGATGTCGCGGCCGGCACCCATGCGGCACAACAGAATCGCCAGGCCCGCATGCACCACCGAGAACGGCGTCGTCGACGACCGTCGGGATCGGTCGAGCAGATCGGCACACAACCCGGCGTCGATCGGCACGGTCACCGTGCGGGCTCCGGCGTCACCGGTGTCGGCGCCGATCGACGGCACCGTGCATTCGACCGGGACATCCTTCAGCACCACGCGCCAATGATCGAGATCCGCATCGGACCGCTGCTCGGTCATCGCCAGGGCGTAGTCGCGGTATCCGATATCGCCCTCCGCCCAGGGCTCCGACCGACCCGACATCCGTTGCCGATAGGCCTCGACCAGGTCGGTCAGTAACACCGGCATCGAACCGCCGTCCGCCGCGATGTGATGGATCACCAGCACCAGCAAGTGCTCATCGTCGCCGCGCCGGACCAGCGCTGCGCGCAATGGCGCCTCGCTGCGCGGATCGATGGACAACGAAATAAATTCGCGCACATACTCATCCACGTCGATCCGGGTCGCGTCGAGCACAGGCAGCAGACCGACAACCTGCCCGGGATCCTCGATGATGTGCTGAATCGGCGCACCGTCCCGCATCGGCAGCATCGTGCGTAACGCGGCATGGCGAGCGACCACGTCCACCAGGGCGGCGCGCAGGAGGTCTGCGCGCAGCGGTCCGCGAAGGACGAGCGAGAACGGCATGTTGTAGGACGGATCTTCCGGATCGGCGGCGGCCAGTGCCCACAACCGGCGCTGCACCGGTGCCAGCGGAATCGGCCCCGTGGAAATAGGATCCGGCAACGGCTGCGCCTGCGTCACGCCGACGTCACCCAGCAGCAGCGCCAGATCGGCGATCCGTGGATGATCGAACACATCCCGCACGCGCAGGGGCGAGCCGGCATGGCACCCGTTCAGCGCGCTGATCAATCCGGTGGCCTGCAACGACGTCCCGCCGACGGCGAAGAAGTCGTCGTCGACCGACAGCGCGGCCTGCGGCACCCCCAGCACCTCGGCGAGCGTATCCACCACAACCCGTTCCGCCTGCGTTCGCGGAGCGCGGCCCTGCGCACCCATGGCGACCAGGACCGGATCCGGCAGCGCGCCGACATCCAGTTTTCCATTGGGGGTCAACGGGATCCGGTCGACCTCGGTCACCGAGGCCGGCACCATATGCCGCGGCAGTCGATCTCGCACATGACCGATCAGTTCGACCGGGTCGAGCGCACCGGCCGCCGGCACCGCGTAGGCGACGACGGCGGCATCGCCCCCCGAACCGTGCACCACCGCGGTCGCGTAGGCGACCGAGTCGTGATCGGTGAGCGCCGAAGCGATCTCGTCGAGCTCGATCCGGAAGCCGCGCACCTTGACCTGATTATCGGTGCGGCCGTGGTACACCAGCTGGCCCGACTCGTCGCGGTGCACGATGTCGCCGGTGCGGTACATCACCGTGCCCGGATCACCATGCGGCGCGGCGATAAATCTCGTGGCCGTGAGACCGGCCCGGCGGTGGTAGCCCTGCGCGACGCCGGGACCGCACAGATACAGCTCGCCCGGCACATGCGCGGGCACCGGGCGCAGCCGACGATCGAGGACCAGCGCCACGCAGTCCCGTAACGCCCGGCCGATCGTGATCGGCTGTCCGGCAACGATCTCCGCCGCCGTACTGACCGCTGTGACCTCGGTGGGACCGTAGACGTTGAGGTATCGCCGCCCCGGCGCCCATCGCCGAACCAGCTGCTCGGGCGCGGCCTCGCCGCCCACACCGAGCGCCACCAGCTTCGGCAACTCGCGGTATGCCGCGACCGCCAGCGCCGACGGGGTCACGAACGCATGCGATACCCCGGACTCCGCCAAGAAGTCGACCAACTCGTCGCCGCCATAGATCGTGGGCGGCGCGATCACCATCGTCGCGCCGGCGCCGAACGCGAGGACGAACTCGAGCATCGCCGCGTCGAAACTCGGCGAACTGAAATGCAGTGTCCGGCTTCCCGGACCCACGCCGTACCGCTCGCGCAACGATTCCGTCAGAGCTGCCAGGCCGCGGTGGGACACCGCCACGCCCTTCGGCATTCCCGTCGACCCGGACGTGTAGATCAGATAGGCGGTGGTGTCGAGGCGACGGGCGCGCAAGCCGCGCGGCAGCCGCTCCGGGATCGCGTCGAGTTCGCCAACCGTCACCCAACAGGTCACGATATCGTCGGCGCCGCTGGCCGATTCGTGCCCCGCGCCGCGGATTCCCAGGTGCACGCCGGCATCGATCAGCATGTGCCGGCGCCGATCGGCCGGGTACCGCGGATCGATCGGCAAGAACGCCGCGCCGACGAGGGCCAGGGCCCAGACCGCCGTCACCGATTCCACGGAACGCTCGATCGAGACCGCGACCACCGTGCCCACGCCGCATCCCCGCGCCGACAATGCCTCGGCCCACCGGCGGGCACGCCGGTCGATCTCGGCATAGGTCATGGTTCGCGCGCCATCGTCGACGGCCACCGCATACGGATACCGCGAGACGCTGGCCGTCAGGATGTCGGCCAGATGGCGCGGGGCCACCTGCCCTCCCGGGACGACCGCCGCCGCGTCCGGTTCGGCCGTCAGCCGATAGTCATCGATGCGGCGGTCTGGGTCGTCGGCCACTTCTTCGATCAGTGTGCGGAACTGGTCCGCGAGGGCCGTGATCTGCTCGCGGCAGAAGATATTGGTGGCGTAGATGAACCGCAGATCGTCGCCGTCCACGCGCAGTTCCAGATCGAACCGTGCGGCACCGGTCTCCAGCTCCATCGCCGTCACCGACAGCCCGTCCAGCGCGATCTCCGCATGCACATGCTCGTCGAACGCCAATACCACCTGGAACACGGGATGGCGACCGTCGCGGGGCGGATTCAGTTGCGCCACCAGCGTTTCGAACGGCATATCGGCCTGCGTCAGCGCCTCGACATCACGGCGACCGACGTCGGCGAGCAGTTCCCGGAAGGTCATCGAGCCGTCCACGGGGGTGCGCAGCGCGACCGAGTTGACGAACATTCCGACGACACCGGCCAGCTTCGGATCGGCCCGGCCCGCGACCGGCGTGCCGATCACGATGTCGCTGCCGTGCCCGCGCACTTGGACGTCGGGATCACCATGCAGCCGATGCAGCAACGCCGCCAGCACCGCATGCAGGGTCATGAAACCTGTTGCGTGGCCGCCCGCATGCGCGGCCACGCGATCACGTGTTCCGGACGGCAGCGCCAGTACGACGCTGTCGGCTCGCGAATAGCCGTGCGCGAGGCGGTCTCCCGAGCCGATGAGAGCCGGGGTCAACGGTAACGATCCGAGTTCGGACCGCCACCAGTCGGCGAGCTCGGCCAGCCGTGTGTTCGGCTGCACCGACCCGTCCACGGACAGCCCGAGCATCCGCGCCTGCCATTCGAGGTAGTCGCGGTAGCTCACCGGCAGCGCCGGCAGGCCTGGGTCGGCACCCGCGTGCACCCTGCGGTAGGCGGTCGCGATGTCCTGAGCGAGCGGCGACATCGACCATCCGTCGGCGGCGATGTGGTGCACGACGATGGACAGCCGGTGATGCTCGGGGCCGAGGCGATGCAGCGCGGCCCGCATCGGTAGTTCGCGCGTGAGGTCGAAGCCAGCGGTCGCCAGGTCGTCGACCGCCGCGCGCCACTGCGACTCGGCGATCGGGATAGCCTGCAGCTCGGGAGTATCCGTGGCCGACCGCACGTCCAGCACCGGTCGGCCGTCCCGCTCGGGGTACACCGTCCGCAACGGTTCGTGTCGATCCACGGCAAGCCGCAACGCGGTCGACAGCGCCGCGACATCCAGCGGGCCGGTCAGGTCGAGCGCGAACGCGATGTTGTAGTCGCCGGTCGATGCCAGCTGGTTGAGGAACCATAGCTGCGCGCCGGCGGGGCCGGGCGTACGGCGATTCTCCCCGAGTCCGCCGCGCAACACCGGCGCCGACGACTGCTCCCCGGTGCCCGGCTCGGCCAGTCGGGCCAGCCCCGCAACCGTCGGCTGGGCGAACAACGCGCGCACGGCGATACGGTTGCCGGACAACGTTTCCAGCCTTCCGGCCACCTGGGTCGCCAGGAGTGAATTGCCGCCGAGTTCGAAGAAGTCGTCGTCGCGACCGACCAGCGCGACGTCCAGCCCGAGCTGCTCGGCCACGATCGCCGCGGCCTGTCGCTCGAGCTCGGTGCGCGGAGCGACGTAGACGGACCGCGATTCGGTGGGCCAGACGGCGTCCGGTTCTGGCAACGCCCGCAGATCGACCTTGCCCGCCCGCGTCATGGGGATGGCGTCGACCACCATCACCGCCGACGGAACCAGATGCCGCGGCAGCTTCTCGGCAACCCGATCCCGCAGTCCGTGCGAATCGACGCCGGACGCCGGATCAGCCAGCGTCACATAGGAAACCAGCCGGGCCGAGGCACCCGTGCCTGCCGCAACGGTGACGGCGCCACCGACCGCCGGATCGGCCAACAGTGCCGCATCGACCTCCGCAGGCTCGATCCGGTGGCCGCGGATCTTCACCTGCATGTCGGCTCGGCCCCAATACTCGAGCTCACCGGAGCCGTTCCAGCGCACCAGATCTCCGGTGCGATACATGCGATCACCTGCCGCTCCGAAACGACTGGCGACGAACCGGCTGCTGGTGAGCGAATGATTGCCGTGGTATCCACGTGCCAGATGCGATCCGCAGATGTACAGCTCGCCGAGAACGCCGGGCGGTACCGGCTGCAGCCGCTCGTCGAGCACCACCACCTCTGCTCCACGAATCGGGTTCCCCATCGAGATCGGGCCACCGGATATCAACGCCGGAGACAGCGTCGCCATCACCGTGGCTTCGGTCGGTCCGTAGGCGTTGTGCAGCGCCACCGCGGCCGACCACTGCCGAACCGCCTCGGGGTTCGGATGTTCGCCGCCGATCACCAGCACTCGGAGCCCCGGCGCCTGGTCCGGGCCGAATGTTGCAAGAAGAGAAGGGGTCAGAAACGCATGGGTGATCTGCTGCTGGGCAATGAATTCCGCGATCTCGCGACCACCCAGGAGGGAGGCGGGAGCGAGATGCATGCACGCCCCTGCACCGATCGCCATCGTCATCTCCAGGACCGACGCGTCGAAGCTCGGCGACGCGAAATGCAGCGTTCGGCTGTCCACGGTGATGCCATACCGCTCGATCTGCTCGTCGGCGAGATCCACCAGGCCCCGATGGGTCACCACCACACCTTTCGGGCGTCCGGTCGTGCCCGAGGTATAGATCAAGTACGCCGGCTGGTGCACATCGAGCCGGGCCGACCGCTCGGACTCGGCGATCGCGACCGATCGCCGATTCCGCTGCGCGATCACCGTTTGTGGATCGTCCACGACGATCGTGCGGACACCGGCCAGCTGCGGATCGCTGGGGGCGTCGGTGATGACGAGTTCGGCCGCCGAGTCCGTCACCATGAACCGGACGCGGTCGGCCGGATAGCCCGGGTCCACCGGAAGCCAGGCCGCACCGGTGCGAATGACGGCCCATGCCATCACCATCCACGCGGCGCCTCTCGGCAGCACGATCGCGACGGTCCGCTCCGGACCCGCACCCGCCTCGATCAGCAGTCGAGCCCACCGATTCGACTCACGATCGAGTTCCCCGTAGCTGTATCCGCCGCCCGCACACGCCAGCGCCGGCCGCAACGGTTCCGCAGCCGCTGCATCCAGCAGCTCGGTCAGATGCATCGCGGATCGCGCCGCCGCTCCTCTGGCCGGGACCAGGGCCGCGCGCTCGCCGTCGGTGAGCAGCGAGACGTCGCCGATCTGCACAAACCGGTCCACGCAGAGCGCATCCACGAGCCGAACCAGCCGATCACCCAGCCCCTGCACCGTGCCCGGATCGAACAACGCTGTGGCGTAACGGATCTCCAGATCCAGCCCAGTCCCTTCGCCCCCCGTCCCGAAGCGCTCGGCGAAGGTGAACTGCAGATCGAACTTGGTGCGACCGGTATCGACCGGAGCCGCGACTGCGGGTATCCCTGCGAAGTCGAACTCGATCGCCGTGTGGTCCTCGACGGCCATCGAGACTTGGAAGAATGGTGCGCCGCCCGCCGCGCGGTCGGGATTCAGCTCCGTCACCAACCGGTCGAACGGCAGATCGGAATTGTCGAACGCCGCGAGGTCCGCATCGCGAATGCGCTCGATCAATGCGTCGAACGTGTCCGTCTTATCCGCGTGCGTCCGCAGCACCACGGTGTTGACGAACATGCCGATCAGGCCGTCGATCTCGGCGTCGCCACGGCCCGATACCGGCGTCCCCACGGCGATATCCGACGACCGGCACACCATCCGCAATAGGCTGACGACCGCCGCATGCAGCACCATGAACAGCGTCGCGTCGGTGGCGCCCGCGATCTCCCTGAGTCGCCGCTGCCTGGCCACACCGAGCGGAATCCGCACCGTCGCACCGGAATCGGTGGTCGACCGACCGCGCGGCCGGTCGTACGGCAGCTCCGTGGACTGCGGAATGCCGGACAGCGTGTCACGCCAGAAGTCGAGTTGCTAAGCCGCGGCCGAGCCGGTCCCATTGTCCGCGAGCCAGCGCTGACGCTCCGCACTCACCTGCGGGTAGCCGATCGCCATCGGCGCCCAGTCGGGCGCGTGACCGTCCCGACGCGCCGCGTAGGCGGCGGTGAGATCGGCCGCCAGCGGCGGCAACGACCACCCGTCGGCCGCGATGTGATGCAGGACGACGATGAGTGTCGCGTTGCCGGGGCCACATCGGTCGAGGCGGACCCGGATCGGCAGATCCGTGGCGAGATCGAAGAGCAGATCGGCGAATTCGCCGACAGGTGCCGCCACTCCGGGCTCGGTCACCAGCAACGGGACCATGTCGGCGGTGGGTGTCACCAGCCGTTGCACCGGGCCGTTCGGCCCGTCGGCGACGATGGTGTGCAGCGGCGCATGCCGGGCCACCACATCGTTGACGGCGTCGGCCAGCGCCGCGGCGTCCACCCGACCGCGCAATTCGATCGTGAACGGAATGTTGTAGCCAGCCGCGGCGGCCGGATCCATCTGTGTGGCCAGCCAGATCCGGTACTGCGCCGGCGACAGCGGCACCGGCTGATCGGGGGCGCCCGCAGCCGCCCCGACCGGCGGCGCCGCTTCGTCGCACACCCCGTCGACGCCGGCCTCTCGGAGTAACCGCGTCACCCCGGCAGCCGTGGCACCGTCGAAGATCGTGCGGATCCCGACCCGAACCCCCGTGCGCCGCGAGATCCGCGCGGCGATTCTCGTGGCCGCCAAGGAATTCACGCCGAGATCGAAGAGCGGCGCCGCCATCGAGATCGGCTCGCTGCCGAGAACGTCGGCGATCGTGTCGGCGACCAGTTGCTCGACGTCGTCCGTCGGGGCGACGTCGTCGTGCCGATCGCGCGGCTCCGGCACCGGCAGCGCGCGCCGGTCGAGCTTGCCGTTGGTCGTCACCGGCAGTGTGTCCAGCACCATGATCGCCGTGGGGATCATGTGCTCGGGCAGCTGCGACGCGAGTCCGGCCCGCAGCACCGATTCGTCAAGATCATCTGCTCCGCAGACATATCCGACGATGATCGACCCACTGCTGAACACGTCGTCGCGCACGATCGCCGCGGCCGACCGAACGCCCGCTTGCCGGCCGAGTACCGCCTCGATCTCGCCGAGTTCGACGCGCTGCCCCCGGATCTTGACCTGAGAATCGCTGCGCCCCAGGTATTCCAGCGAACCGTCCGGTCGGCGGCGCACCAGGTCGCCGGTACGGTACAGGCGCTCACCACTGCCGAACGGATCCGCGACGAACCGCGAGGCGGTCAGGCCGCCGCGCCGGCTGTAGCCCCGCGCGAGCTGCACCCCGCCCAGATAGAGCTCGCCGATCGCGCCTCGCGGCTGCGGGCGCAGCATCCGGTCGAGCACGAGGGTCGAGGTGTTCCACACCGGCAATCCGATCGGTATCGGATCCCTGCCCGCGCGGCACCGATCGTGGAATGTCACGTCGACCGCCGCCTCGGTCGGGCCATACAGGTTGTGCACGGGTGCGTCGCACAGCGCCGCGATCGCGCCGACGGTCGAACCCGGCAACGCCTCGCCGCTGGTGATGATCTGTCGCAGCGAGGCCAGCGCGGTACGCGCATGCGGATCGTCGACGAGCGCCTCGGCGAACGCCGACAGCATCGAGGGGACGAAATGCGTTGTGGTGACCCGGTGCTCGACGATCACCTGGCGCAGATACCACGCGTCCCGATGGCCATCCGGGGTCGGCACGACGAGCGCCGCGCCGGTCATCAGCGGCCAGAAGAATTCCCACACGGATACGTCGAAGGTCGCGGGCGTCTTCTGCAGGACCCGATCGGCCACGTCGATCCGGTATCGCGACTGCATCCACAGCAGGCGATTGACGATCGAACGATGCTCGATCACCACGCCCTTGGGCATCCCGGTGGAGCCGGACGTGAACAGAACGTACGCCGGATTGTCCGGACGCGGCCGGCGCGGCGGCTCCGCACTCTCCGGGTCGGCGCCCGACTCCAGCTCCCCCAGTGTGGCTGTCGGCACGTCCGGCAGGTCGGCGCCCGCGGTGTCGGAGACCAGCACCAGCGCCGGGCCGGCCGAACTCAGGATGTGGGCCAGCCGGTCCGTCGGCTCGTCGGGATTGATCGGCAGAAACGCCGCGCCGGCAGCCACGATCGCGTGGATCGCGACGATCTGATCAATGCTTCGCGGAATCATCACGCCAACAATCGATTCCGAACCGATACCGCATCGGTCGAGCCGACCGGCGAGCGCGCGGCTCCGTCGATGGAAACTGCGATAGTCGAGCTGGGCCCCGCCGGCCACGTCGATCAGCGCCGGGGACGTCGCGTGCGTCGCCGCGGCGGCGTCCAACAGGTCGACCAGGCTCACCGCCGGAACGTCCTGCGCCCGGCCGCGCGTCCCGATGCTGGTGTCACCCGGCATCGGCAGCCGGGCAGCGGCGCTGTCGACCGCGGCATCGCTGAACACCCGGAGGAAGTCGGCGAACTGCCGGTGGTGCATCTGCACCTCGTCCGCCCGGTACACCGCCGGGTTGGCCTCCAGATCCAACCGAATCCCGCCGAAGGTCTCGTAGACGTTCAGCGACGCGTCCTCGACCGGGCCCGTGCCGAGAATCTTCAGTTCTCCTGTGATGGAACCGAAATCGAGCGAGTCGAAGAAGAGCATCACGTTGACCATCGACCCGAAGAAGCCGCGGTTACCGGTCGCGGCGCCCAGCACCGACGCGGTGATGTCCTCGTGCCGGAACTCCTGATGCTTGACCGCGCCCTTGATGTCCGCGTTGACCGCGGTGACGAATTCGCCGACCGTGGTGGCGTCGTCGAACCGCGCCCACAGTGGCAGCACGTTCGACCGGAGGCCCGCGGAGGTCCGCAGCACGGGCCGGTTCCGCACCGCCACCGGGAGGCTGACCATCACGTCTCGCCGATCATTGATCCGCGCCAGGTACAGCGCCCAGGCAGCGGACACGACCGACGCGGTCCGGACCGAATGCCGCTCTGCACAGCCGCGGACCGCCGCGACGGCATCGGAACTCAAATCCATCGAACACACTTCGGCCACCGAGCGGGCCGGCCCCGATCGCAGTGACAGGGAGGACGCTTCCGGTGCTTCGGCGAAGTACCTTGTCCAATAGTCACGATCGGCCTGCAGCTGTGGCGATCCGCGATATTCGATATCGAATGCGGCGATGTCGGCCGCGGTGGCCATGTCGATGCCCGGGGCCGGTTCGTCCCGCATCTGCGCCGCATACCGCTGCGCGACGCGCACCATCGAGAACATCCCGCCGTACCCGTCGAACACCAGGTGGTGCGACCAGAGGTACCAGATGTAGTGATCAGGGCCGAGTCGGAGCAGGTGCGACTGCAGCAGCGGGTCGTCGAACAGATCGGTGGGCGCCGATCGATGTTCGTCCATCCACGCGAGCGCGGCCACCCGCGGCTGGGCGACCGAGGTGAAGTCGTGCACCGACAGCGCGGTCACCCGACCGCGATCCACCGCGATCAATGGCTCGTCGTCGCCGTTGGCCACGAGACGTTGCTGGCCCGACTGGGTTTCGTGCGCGACCGCCCTGCCTACCCGGTCGAGCAGATCTGCATCGATCTCTCCATGAAATTCCACGTAAGCGGCGACGGTCATCGACGCTTCCGGATTGACTTGCAGCGCATAATAAATCGCACGCTGCGCCGCGGTCATCGGTAATGCCGGGCCCACCTCTTCATCGGTGGAAATGCATGAATCCGGCACAGAACGGCTGCCGGGGACCTCGAGATGGGCGGTCAACCCTCACCCTTTCGCTTACAGAACTAAGCGCGCAGCTCCCCGACAGATCCCGACCGCGGCTTCTTAATTTAGACGGTTGTTCAGTTTCTCGCCATGAGCCGGGCACGAAATGGTTTGCGCCCCAAACGAGCTCACGCCCGACTATGCCATGCTACGTTAGCGGGACACCACGTCCTCCTGGTTTTGGAGAACACGTCAGGACTTTTCGCCCTGAATATTGACGTCCGGCCGGGTCGGGCCGAACTCGGACGCACGGTGCACGGTTGCGACGAGGGCGAGATGAATCAAAAACCAACAATCGTCACCGGCATCGGCAAGATCTACGGCCGAGGCGCGCGCGCCGTGCATGCGCTGACATCCGTCGATCTGGATATTCCACCCGGCAGCATCCATGGAGTTCTCGGCCCCAACGGCGCCGGCAAATCGACGGCGGTGCGCATCATCGCGACCCTGCTGAAGCCGACCACCGGGACCGTATCGGTCGCCGGAGTCGACGCGCTCAAACATCCCCGGGACGCCCGCAGCCTGATCGGATTGTCCGGTCAGTACGCCGCGGTCGACGAGAACCTCACCGGGCGCGAGAACCTTCGAATGGTGGCGCGGCTCTACGGGTTTCGCGGACGGTCGATCGCCGCGCGCAGCCAGGAGCTGATCGATCAGTTCCGGCTGAATGAGTTCGCCGACCGCCGCTCGGGGACGTATTCGGGCGGTATGCGACGGCGGCTGGACCTCGCCGCCGCGCTCATCGCCCGGCCACCGCTGGTCATCCTCGATGAGCCGACGACCGGGCTGGACCCGCGAAGCCGCCAGGAGATGTGGGACGTGATCAAGACCCTCGGCGACGACGGCGCAGCGGTCCTGCTCACCACCCAGTATCTCGATGAAGCGGACGAACTGGCGCATACCCTCTCGGTCATCGACCATGGTCGAGTGATCGCCGAGGGCACCCCCGGAGAACTCAAGGAATCGGTCGCCGCGACGTCCGTACGGATTCAGATCGCCGCCTCGGACCGGACCGAGGACGCCGCCGAATTGCTCCGACCGCTCGCCAATTCGGGCAGCGTGGACGTCGACGGCGACACCGTGACATTCGCCGCGTCGGGCGGCACCGAGTCGATGGTCGAGGGCATCACCACGCTCGTCTCCGCGGGGATCGGCGTCCGCGACGCCCGGGCCCAGGAACCCTCCCTCGACGACGTGTTCTTCGCGGTCACCGGCAAAGCCCCGGTCGCCGACGACGAACCCGCCGAACCCGTGCAAACGACCAAAGCCGCTACTGAGACAACAGAACCGGTTTCCGCGGACACCGAGCCGGCCTCGGACACCACGACCTCGGCGGTGACGCGATGACCGCCGGCGTGGCCGACGAGGTCGTCTACCCCGGCCCGCGCAAGGGCGGCCCGATCGAGTTCGCGGTCGACTGCGGCGTGATGACCTGGCGAAACCTGTTGACGATCATCAGGATTCCGCAGCTGCTCCTCGGCGCCACCGTGCAACCGCTGATGTTCGTCGTCATGTTCTCCTACGTCCTGGGTTCCACGCTCGGCGGCGACGACTATCGGCAGTTCCTGATCCCCGGGATCTTCGCTCAGACGGTCGCGTTCAATGCGGCGTACACCGCCATCGGGCTGGCGACCGACACCAAGCGCGGCATCATCGACCGCTTCAAGTCGCTGCCGACCGCACGGATCGCTCTCGTCGTCGGCCGCACCACCAGCGACCTGGTGATCAATATCGTCGGCCTGGCCATCATGACCGGCGTCGGCTACGCGATCGGCTGGCGGATCCACGGCGGCGTCGCCGACGCCATCGGCGCCTATCTGCTGGTGCTGTTGTTCGGTTATGCGATCTCCTGGGCCGGCGCGGTGATCGGCCTGCTGGTCGACACGGCCGAGTCGGCGCAGGCGGCGATGATGATCTTCGTCTTCCCGATCGCATTCATCTCGTCCGCATTCGTCGCGTCGGCCAAGCTCCCGGCACCACTGCGGTTCATCGCCGACTGGAACCCGATGACGTCGGTGGCCCGAGCTCTTCGCGAGGCGTTCGGCAACCCGATCTCACCCAACCCCGCGGTGGTCGAGCCGCATACCTGGGCGTCGGCCCATCCCGCGCTGTACACGGTCATCGCATCGATCGCGCTGATCGCGGTGTGTTCGCAGCTGGCCGCGGCCGCCTTCGCCCGCCGCTGAGCACGCCGCCTGTCAACCGTTCGATGGACAGCCGGATTCCGCCGAAAGAGGCTCGCACGCCGGCCCGGCGCGGAGGAAGCTGAAGTCATGACCAGCACCGAGACCCGCCGCCCCTCGCCCAATCGGTATCTCGCCGGCAACTTCGCACCGGTTGACGTCGAGCACACCGAGTTCGACCTCTCCGTCACCGGCACGATCCCCGACTACCTGGACGGTCGCTACCTGCGCAACGGACCCAATCCGATCGAGGCCGACCCGGCCACCTATCAGTGGTTCCTCGGCTCCGGCATGGTCCACGGCCTGCGCCTGTCCGGCGGCAAGGCGCAGTGGTATCGCAACCGCTGGGTCCGCTCGGCCGACGTCTCGCAGGCCCTCGGCGAGGAGCCGATCGGTCCGACGAACGGTCCCGGAATGGAGTTCGGTGCCAACACCAACGTGATCGGGCATGCCGGCCGGACGCTGGCGATCGTGGAGGCGGGGGCCCGCTGCTACGAGCTGACCGACGAACTGGACACCATCGGCTCGATCGATTTCGGCTGCGGCCTGGCCGGCGGCTACACGGCGCACCCCAAGCTGGATCCGGCGAGCGGCGAACTGCACGCGGTCAGCTACAACCCCTTCCGCGGCAACCGGGTTCGCTACACCGTGACCGGAGTCGACGGCGCGATCCGCCGTAGCGTGGAGATTCCGATGACGTCGAATCCGATGATGCATGACTTCTCACTGACCGAGAACTACGTCGTCATCTACGACCTGCCGGTCGTCTTCGATCTGCGGACCGCGGGCGGCCCGAGTGCGCTGATGAAGGCCGCCACCCGGATGACGAATATCGGGCTGCCCAAGCGAGCGGTCGGCGTGGCCACCCGAATGATGCGGCACATGCCGATGGACAAGATGGGTTTGCCGTACAGCTGGGACCCGAATCATCAAGCCCGACTGGGAGTGCTCCGTCGCGAAGCCGATCCATCGACGATCCAGTGGTTCGATATCGATCCCTGCTTCGTCTATCACCCGATGAACGCGTACGAGCGTCAGACCGAATCCGGCACCGAGATCGTTCTCGACGTCGCACGCCACGATCATGCCTTCAAGGGCGTCGCCGAGCCGATCCAGTCCGAGCCCACCCTGGACCGGTTCACGGTCAACCTCGGCACGGGCGCGGTGACGCAGACTCGGCTCGATGATCGGGGCCAGGAGTTCCCGCGCGTCGACGAGCGTCTGATCGGCCGGCCGCACCGGTACGGCTACACCGTCGGATTCAGCGGCAGCGATCCCGCCGGCGATCAGCCCGAGGCGGTCGTGAAGCACGACCTGCACCGGCAGTCGACGTCGGTGCGCGGCTTCGGTCCCGACCGGGAGCCGAGCGAGTTCGTCTTCGTCCCGGCCTCCCCCGATGCCGCCGAAGACGACGGCGTGGCAATGGGATTCGTCTACAACAAGCTCACCGACACCAGCGATCTGGTGCTGCTCGATGCGCAGACACTGGACACAGTGGCCGAAATCGCACTGCCAGGCCGCGTCCCGAACGGGTTTCACGGCAACTGGATTCCGGCCGATTAGCCCGGCCGGCCTCTACCATCAGCACATGGCGTCTCCGGTCCCGCCGTTGTGGCACTCCCGCTTCTGGATCTGGGATGTCTATCTGATCGCCGGCACGATCGTCGCGGTCGTGATCGTGCTGCTGTTCCCCGATCGCGCCGATACGCGGCCGCTGATCGCCGCCGGCCTGCTCGTCGTGCTGGTCGGCTGGCTGATCGGTTTCGGACTGTCGCAGTCGGCGACACAGCGCGGCGGTACGCGCCTGACCGTCTTCCTCTGTGGCGCAATGCTTCTCATCGTCATTGCGATGGCACTGACGCCGACCGCATTCGGTGCACTGCCGGTCGCCTATCCGCTGCTGTTCATGTCGCTGACGACACCCCCGGCCGTCGTCGCCACCGTGGCGATCAGTGTTGTTCCGCTGCTCTCGCAGCTCGCCTGGTACGGCTCCGACGGCCGGGATCTCGCGATCACCGCCGCGCTCACCGGGATGACCGTGGTCATCAGTCCCATGATCGGAATCTGGGTGCGATCGGCGATCGAGCAGGGCCAGCGGCTGGAGACCGTCACCGCCGAGCTCGCGTCGTCCCGAGCGGAGGCGGCCCGGTTGGCCCACGAGGCGGGCACGACCGCCGAACGCAGCCGACTGGCCCGCGAGATCCACGACACGTTGGCCCAGGGATTCACCAGCATCGTGACGCTGTCGCAGGCCGCGGACGCCAGCTGGGACACCGACCCCGACACCGCTCGCGCCCAGGTCCGACTGATCGAACAGACCGCACGCGACAACCTTGCCGAATCGCGCGCCCTCGTCGCCGACCTGTCTCCCGCGCCGATCGCCGACACCTCGCTGGCCGATGCACTGCGGCGCCTCGGCGAGCGGCATTACGCCGAAACCGGTGTTCCCGTGACGGTATCGGCGGCGTCGGCCCCGCTGCCGACCGCGATCGAGGTGGTGCTGCTGCGTTCGGCGCAGGAGGCGCTGGCCAATGTCCGCAAGCACGCGCAGGCCACCGATGTGGACCTGATGCTGTGTCAGAGCGCTGGCGGTGCGCGGCTGACCGTACGGGACAACGGGATCGGGTTCGACGCGCCCCGACCCGGGTACGGGCTGGCCGGAATGCGACACCGGGTGGAACAGGTCGGCGGCAGCATGCGGGTCGACTCCACCCTCGGCGCGGGGACGCTCGTCGAGGTGGAGGTGCCGGCATGACCGACGATTCACCCATGACCGACGGGACCGACAGGACCGACGGGGACCGCGCTGCGATCCGGGTCCTCATCGTGGACGACCATCCGATGGTGCGTACCGGGCTGCGCGGCATGCTCGCCGGCGAATCCGATATCTCCGTTGTCGCCGAGGCGGATTCCGGACGCGGCGCGATCGATGCCGTCGACCGTGAACCCGTCGACGTCGTCCTCATGGATCTGCGCATGCCCGGCGGCGACGGTGTCGAGGCCACCTCGGCGATCCTCACCCGACACCGGTCGATCGCGGTCGTGGTGGTGACGACCTACGATTCCGACGCCGACATCGTGCGGGCGGTCGAAGCCGGCGCCGCCGGGTACCTCCTCAAGGACAGCTCCCGATCCGAACTGGCCGATGCGATCCGGGCCGCCGCCCGCGGCGAGACCGTGCTGGCGCCGTCGGTCGCCGGCCGACTGCTGCGCCACGTGCGCGAACCCGCACCGAAGCTGTTGTCCGGCCGCGAGATCGATGTCCTCGCACTGGTCGCCGACGGTCGGACCAACGCAGAGATCGGCCGACGACTGCACATCACCGAGGCCACCGTGAAGACGCATCTGCAGCGCGCCTTCACCAAACTCGACGTGTCCGACCGGACCGCCGCGGTGACCACCGCGATGCGACTCGGGCTGCTGTCAGCCGGTCGCGGCGACCCCGCGTGAAATCATGTCCAGCGTCTGCTCGTAGATCCTGCCCCAGTCCCGCACGTTGTCGTGCGCCGGTGCATCGATCTCCAGGCTGACCGCGCCGTGCACGGCCGACCAGATCGCGATCGTGAGCTCGAACGAGTCGATGTCGCGGATCGCACCGGCACGCTGACCGAACACCACGACATCGGTCAACGCGCTCAATGCCGCATAGGCGATCTCGACATCGGGAACCACATCGGACGCGAACATCAGCCCGTACAGATTCGGCGAGTCGATCGCCAGCTGCCGATAGCGGATTCCCGTGGTGCGCAGCCGATCCAGCGGGTCGTCCTCATCGGCACTGGCGATCGCCTCCCGCAGGTGCACGAACCCGTCGGTCACCACCGCACTCAGTAGCCCGGCCTTGCCGTCGAAGTGGTTGTAGACGCCCATCGGCGCCACACCGGCCTCGGTGGCGACCGCGCGGACGGTCAACCCCGCAGCGCCATCCCGACGCAGCACCCGATGCGCGGCCTCGATCAGCGCACCGCGCACGCTGCCGGCCGGCGCCCGCTTGCCGCGCTGCTCGGCCCGGCCCGAACTCTGCTGCTCATACATCGGATCAGTTGTACCCCGAATCGGTGTTGACAGCTGTAGAACGTTGTTCTACTTTAATGGAACATTGTTCTACAGGACTTGGAGGTTCCGATGCTCGCGAATCCGAATCGGTGGGTCGCCCTCGGCGTGCTCTGCCTGGCGGAACTGCTGGTGATGGTCGACAACACGATCGTCAACGTCGCGCTGCCGACCATCTCGCGCGATCTGTCCGCGAGCACCACGGGCCTGCAATGGGTGGTCGACGCGTACACCCTGGCCTTCGCCGGGCTGCTGCTCGCGGGCGGTTATGTCGGCGACCGGTACGGTCGCCGACGGGCGCTGCTCGCCGGCATCGCCGCATTCGGCGCCGTGTCCGCGGTCGCCGCCAGCTCCACCTCGCTGGGCGAACTCATTGCGGCCCGCGCCGCGCTCGGCGTCTTCGCCTCGCTGGTGTTCCCGGCGACGCTGGCGTTGCTGACCAACCTGTTTGCCGACGCGAAGGAACGCGCCGCCGCGGTCGGCATCTGGGGCGCCACCTCCGGCGTCGCCATCGCGATCGGGCCGGTGCTGGGCGGCGCACTGCTCGAACACTTCTCCTGGTCGTCGGTGTTCTGGGTCAACGTGCCGTTCGCCATCGTGGTGGTCGCGGCCGTACTGATCGCCGTGCCGGCCGACCGCGGCGGCCACGCCGCGCCGTTCGACGCCCTCGGGGTGCTGCTGTCGATCGCCGGAGTGTCGCTGCTGGTGTACACCGTGATCGAGGGACCGCACCGGGGCTGGTGGACCGCGTCGACCGTGCTCGGATTCATCGGAGCGGCAATTGTTCTCGCCGCTTTCGTGATGCGCGAGCTGCGCACCCCGCATCCCATTCTCGACGTCCGGCTGTTTACCAACCGGCTGTTCGCCACGTCGTCCGGAATGATCGCGATCGCATTCTTCAGCCTCTTCGGCTTCATCTTCCTGATCACCCAGTACATGCAGGCCGTCAAGGGCTACGACCCGCTCGAGGCCGGTGTCCGCACGCTGCCGTTCGCGATCGTGGTCGCGGTGGTGTCGCCGCTGGCAATCGTCGCGGCGCGGTGGATCGGTGCCGGCATCACCGTCGGAATCGGATCGGGCCTGATGTCGATGGGATTCGCAGTGGCACTGACCGCGGACCGCGGTGCGTCCTACTGGGGACTGATTCTGCCCTCGATGTGCCTGATGGCCGCCGGGCTGGCCCTCATCCAGGGACCGGCGACCAGCATCATCATGGACTCGCTGGAGCCGCACCAGGCCGGTGCCGGGTCGGCCGTCAACGACACCACCCGGGAGATCGGCGGAACACTGGGTGTCGCGGTGCTCGGCTCGGTGCTGGCGTCGCTGTACGGCACCCAGGTCGACTCGCGACTGGCCGGGCTGGGCCTGCCCGCCGATGCGGAGCACGCCGCCCGCACCTCGGTGATGGCCGGAGTCGAGGTGGCACAGCGTGTTCCGGGTCAGGCGGGTACCTTCGTCCTGCATGCGGTGCAGGACTCGTTCGTCGACGGCCTGCACCGGGCACTCTGGGCGGCAATCATCGTCACCGCGATGGGCGTGCCGACGGCCTGGACGCTGCTGCGCACCCGTCGGCAACCGGCCGTCGAGGCCGCCGCCGGCGAGCGCGAACTCGTCGACGCCTGACCATTCCCTGCGGATTCAAGTGCGTCAGGTCAGGATCACCAGCTCGCGCGTCGCGCGGGTCATCGCGACATATCGATCGGCAGCCCCGCTCACGCCGTCGCCGAAGTCGTCCGGCCGCACCAGCACCACCAGATCGAACTCCAATCCCTTCGCCAGCCGCGGCGTGAGCGACCGCACCCGCTCGGTCGACCCGAACTCCGGATCGCCGATGACACAGGCGATTCCGTCGCCGGGGCGGGCCAGGAACTCGTCGACGACATCCCGCAGCTCGGCGACGACGCCGCGGCGCACCGGCACCCCGTTCGCGCGGATCGAGGTCGGCACGTTGGCGTCGGGGATCGCCGCGCGGATCACCGGTTCGGCGAATGCCATCACCTCTTCGGGCGTCCGGTAGTTGATGGAGAGGGTGGCCATCTCGACCTGTTCCAGCCCGATGCGCCGCAGCCGCTGCTCCCAGGACTCCGACATGCCGTCGGTGGCCTGCGCGCGGTCGCCGACGATGGTGAAGCTCCGAGACGGGCAGCGCCGCAACAGCATCTGCCACTGCGCGTCGGTCAGCTCCTGCGCTTCGTCGACGACGATGTGGCCGAACGGTCCCGCCAGCTGATCCGGCTCCAGCGTGTCGATCGCGGCGCCGCCGTCGATCAGGATCTCCTGCAGATCCCATTGCCGCAGCATCGGCATCAGCCCCTCGCCGTCGTCGAACTCGTTCGCCGCCAACAGATCAGCCGTGACGTCGGCCCGTCGTCGCGCTTCCGCGGCCAGCTCCGTCTCCCGGCGATGCTGCCGGCGGACCGATTCCGGATCACCGATGCGCTGCCGGGCGGCATCGAGCAGCGGCACGTCCTCGACGGTCCACGCCGTCGGCTCGTCGCGCTGAAGCGCGCGAACGTCGTCGGGGCTCAGCCATGGCGCGCACTTGCGGAGGTACGCCGGCACCGAGAAGAGGTCGCCGACGACGTCCGCGGCCTCGAGCAGCGGCCACGCCTTGCCGAACACCGCGGCGAGTTCGTCGTTGCGCCGCAACGCCTGCCGGACCTGCTCGGCCGACGCCTCGCCGTCATGCTTGTCGACCAGAATCGACAACAGCTCGTCCCAGACGACCGCCCGCGACTCGTTGTGCGACATCCCGGGTTCGGCCGCCTCGAAGGCGATCGCCCAGTCAGCCGGGGTGAGTTCGACATCGGCCCAGTCGCTTTCGACGATCAGCGCCGTGGTCGGCGGTTCCTCGTAGAAGCGCACCGCGGGCTCGATCGCGGCCAGCAGCCGGGCGTCCGCCTTCAACCGGGCCACCGACAGATCGCGCTCGACGCCGGCGGCCGCCCCCTCGGCGACCAGCTCGCGCAGCGTGCAGGTGCGCACCCCCTCCTCCCCCAGGCTCGGCAGCACGTCGGCCACATATGCCAGGTACGGGCGATGCGGCCCGACCACCAGCACCCCGCCGCGCCGATCCGACAGCCGCGGATCGCGGTAACGCAGGTAGGCGGCGCGGTGCAGCGCGACCACCGTCTTGCCGGTGCCGGGACCGCCGTCGACGACCAGCGCGCCGCAGGAGTCCGCGCGGATGATCGCGTCCTGATCGGCGGCGATGGTGCCGAGCACGTCCCGCATACGCGGCGACCGATCGGCGCCGAGGCTGGCGATGAAGGCCGACTGATCGTCCAGCGCGGCGGCGTCGCCGACCGAATCGTCGCCGAGCGCGAAGGACTCGTCCCAGTAGTCGGTGATACGCCCGGCGGTCCACCGATAACGCCGTCGGCTGGTCAGCCCCATCGGGTCGCCCAGGGTGGCGCCGAAGAACGGCTCGGCCGCCGGGGAACGCCAGTCCAGCAGCAGTGGCTCGCCATCGGCATCGGTCAGCCCGAGCCGGCCGATGTAGGCCACCGAGCCGGTCGCCGAGTCGACCATCCGGCCCAGGCACAGATCGATGCCGTACCGCTGCAGTGTCCGCAATCGCGACGTCAGCCGATGCACCTCCATGTCCCGGTCCATCGCGGCCTGTCCGGTCCCGCCGGGCGCCTTTCGCTCGTCATCCAGTCGGGCGGTCAGTTCGGCGATTGACCGGTTGAGGCTGGTCGAGATCGCCGCGAAGCGCCGCTCATCGGCGGCGATCAACTCCGGTGTGGATTTCGCGGCCAATCGGGCGGGTAGATCAAAACAGCTGTCAGGCAATGGGTTCGCCAAGAAATCAGTCCTCCCCGAGGCCGCAGTTCGACCTCGGCGGGCCATTCTGCCCGCCACCCCGGGTCTTGCGGCAAGCCCCGGGGTCCGCTATATCTTGAAAGTGGAAGGGGTTGTTCTACCCCGATCTCCAATGACCCAAAGCGATCTCCGGTTCTCGAACTAGGCCCGGGTCAGGCTGACGAACGAGTCGATGAGCGCGTCGAGGTTCTCGCGCGAGCGCGTCTGGTTGGGATCGCAGACGTGCTGGAGGATCAGGCCATCGATTCCGGCGAGGATGATGCGCGCCAGTTGACCGAAGGGCACGCGGCAGGTTTCGCCGGCGTTGTTCGCGGCGAGCTGGCACCATTCGGCGATGACATTGGCGTAACGCTCGTACTGCCAGCGGGCGAGTTCCTCCTGCCCGGCAGCGCGGAGCGAGTAGACCGTCAACTCGTACTGCATGAGCTGGTCACCCCAGTGCTGCTCGTCGACGAGCTGGGTCCAGAAACTGGTGAGCGCGGTGCGGATGGCGTGTTCGAGTCCATGTTCCGCGTCCGCAAGAGCCCGTAGGACCTCTGCGATCTCATCGACCACATCCTCGATGACGGCCCGCAGCAAGAGCTCCTTGCCGGGGAAGACGTACTGCAGAGTGCCGAGCGGTACACCCGCCTCAGTCGCGACGGCTCGCAGCGATGTCTTAGCCACCCCCGTCCGAGCCAGCACGCTTCGGGCCGCTCTGATGAGTTGCCCGCGGCGCACGGCGGCTTCCACGTAGGCCATCGAACTTCCTTTCAGTCGCTTGACTGAAATTTTGCCATAAGCATTGACGAATACCGTGCTGGCACGCACACTGGGGCTCTCAGTCATACGACTGACTTTCTCGCAAAATTCGAAGGACCAGCGAATGAACGACGTCATCATCATCGGAGCCGGCCTCGCCGGTCTCAGCGCAGCACGCACCCTGGTGGACGCCGGCCGGACAGTCACTGTGCTGGAGGCACGAGATCGCGTCGGTGGACGCACCCAGGGCGGCGTCATCGAGGGCGCGCCGGTCGAACTCGGCGGGACCTGGCTGGGCGAGGGACACACCGAGATGTATGCCCTCGTGCAGAGGCTCGGGCTGGCAACCTTCCCCACGTGGAACGACGCAGGCAAGCTGCTGCTCGACCTCGCAGGCAAACAATCGCGACTGGGCAGCCAGAAGGGCGCCACCCCCAAGCTCAACCCGATCGCCCTGGTCGACCTGGTGCAGGGACTCGCACGTTACGAGAAGCTCGCCCGCACAGTCGATCCCGCGACCCCCTGGACCCATCCCAAAGCTGCCGAACTCGACGGTCAGACATTCGAATCCTGGATCCGCCGCAACCTGAAGACCGCCACGGGCCGTTCGTATTTCCGGGTGCTCGCCGAGGCCCTCTACTCGGCCGACTCCGCCGACCTGTCCCTCCTGCACACGCTCTTCTACACCGTGAGCAACGGCGACCTGGAGACGCTCGTCTCTACCGACAAGGGTGCCCAGAAGGATCGGGTGGTCGGCGGTTCGGTCCGCGTGTCGGAGCGCCTCGCCGACGGGCTCGACGTCCGCGTCAACAGTCCAGTCGCATCGGTTGCGCAGGACGCGGACCACGTCACGATCACCACGCGGACCGGCGAGGCGTTCGTCGGCAGCCGGGTCATCGTCGCGGTCCCGCCCGCGCTGGCCGGACGCCTCCACTACGAACCGATCCTGCCCGCCTGGCGCGACCAGCTCACGCAGAAAATGCCCGCCGGCACCGTCATCAAGTGCTTCGCCGCGTACCCGAAGCCATTCTGGCGCGACAGTGGTCTCAACGGCCAAGCCATCTCCGACCGCGGGCCCGTCAAAGTCACCTTCGACGTCTCGCCGCCCGGGGGCGGAGGTCGGCCTACTGCTCGGCTTCGTCGAGGGCGGAGAGGCGCGGCGATGGCAGCGGCTGGCCGGCGAGCCCCGGCGGCGTCAGGTTCTCGACTGTTTCGCACGCTACTTCGGACCCGAGGCCGCCCATCCCACCAGCTACCTGGAAAAGGATTGGAGCGCCGAAGAATTCACCCGCGGCTGCTACGGCGCCCACTTCGCTCCCGGCGTCTGGACCAGCTATGGCGACATCCTGCGCGAACCCATCGGCCGCATCCACTGGGCCGGCGCCGAATATGCCATCGAATGGAGCGGCTACATGGAAGGCGCAGTCCGGTCCGGCCGTGCGACCGCAGCCGAAGTGCTGGCGGCCCCGTGAAACGAGTGGGTTAATGGTCTGAAACATCGGGTGCCCCACGGTCCACGGCGCGCTTGACTCGGAGGAGTACTTCGCTGCCGAAGGGGTCGCCGTGAAGCATTTGTCAGCACCGCCGCTCGATCGCCCGCGTACCGTGCCCGATCCGCCGCCGGTCCGCATCGCGTACCGCACGATCCACGGATACCGCCGGGCATTCCGCACGGCCGGCTCCGGTCCGCCGCTGCTGCTGATCCATGGCATCGGCGACAACTCGTCGGCGTGGGAGCCCGTCATCTCGCTGCTCGGCCGCCGGTACACCGTGATCGCCCCGGACCTGTTGGGCCACGGGCTCTCCGACAAGCCGCGCGCCGATTACTCCGTCGCCGCCTTCGCCAACGGGATGCGAGATCTGTTGCAGGTCTTGGGAATCGATCGGGTGACGATCATCGGTCATTCGCTGGGCGGCGGCGTGGCGATGCAGTTCTGCTATCAGTTCCCGCAACAGATCGAGCGGCTGGTACTGGTCGCCGCGGGCGGCGTGGCCCGCGACGTCAATCCGATGCTGCGCCTCGCATCCCTGCCGGCGATCAATCAAAGCCTGATCGCGCTGCGGATTCCGGGGGCCATCTCCGCGGTGCGGGCGGCCGGCCGCATCGGTTCTCGATTGCCCGCCGGACCGCTGCCGCCGGCACTGGCACCGCAGCGGCTGCTCATCGATCACGTCGACCTGTCGCGGGTGCTGTCCGAGCTGGCCGATCCGACCGCGCATGCCGCGTTCACCCGCACCCTGCGCGCCGTGGTCGACTGGCGCGGGCAGGCGATCACCATGCTCGACCGGGCCTACCTCACGCAACGGCTGCCAGTGCTCATCGTGTGGGGCGACGCCGACTCGGTGATCCCCTACGAGCACGCGCTACTGGCGCATTCCGCCATCCCGCATTCCCGGCTGGAGACCTTCCACGGCAGCGGGCATTTCCCGTACCGCGACGAACCCGCCCGCTTCGCGGAGCTGGTGCACAACTTCATCGCCCGCACGGTGCCCGTGCGGTTCGATCCGGAGCACTGGCGCGCGATGCTCACCGACGGCGCCCATCCGGAGGATCTGGATACCAGTAGCGTCGACACGGAGGCGCTGTGGGCGGCCCTGCACTCGGAATCCAACGCGACATAGCGCGAGCGGCTCGCCCAAAAAGTCAGTGCCCCGGATCCGTAGGGATCCGGGGCACTGACTGGAGTTGTCTAGGACGACGACTTACTTGTCGCCCTTGTCGTCCTCTTTGTCCTCGTCCACCAGCTCGGTGGCCGCGGCAGCGCTCGACTCGTCGGTGACCGCCTCGGCGACCTCGTCGGCGTTCTCGACCGCCGCATCCGACGCCTCAGCCTCGACCTCGGCGACGACGTTCTCGTCGGCGGCCTCGGCGGCCTGCTTCTTCGAAGCGGCGGCGCGGGTGGCGCGGTTGGCTTCAGCCGACGCGGTGCCACCGCGGACCAGCTCGATCACGGCCATCGGGGCGTTGTCGCCCTTGCGCGGCAGCGTCTTGATGATCCGGGTGTAGCCGCCGTCGCGATCGGCGAACGACGGGCCGATCTCGGCGAACAGCTTGTGGACGATGTCCTTGTCGCGGATCACCTTCATCACCTGACGACGGTGCGCCAGATCGCCGGCCTTGGCGTGGGTGATGAGCTTCTCGGCGTACGGCCGCAGCAGCTTCGCCTTCGCTTCGGTGGTGGTGATACGGCCGTGCTCGAACAGCGACGTGGCCTGGTTGGCCAGGATCGCCTTCTGGTGCGAGGCCGACCCGCCGAGGCGGGCCCCCTTAGTGGGTCGTGGCATTTCTCTGTCTCCCTAGCAATTTCACGTCTCCCGACGTGAATGATGTTTTCTGTCAGCTCGTCAGAGCTGTTCGGTCTCTGCGTAATCCTCGCCGTCACCGGCGTCGGAGAAGGAAGCGTCGTCGGTCCAGGTGCCGGTCGCGACGTCATAGCCGGCGACCTGCGACGGATCGAAGCTGGCCGGGCTGTCCTTGAGGGCCAGGCCCAGCGAGTGCAGCTTGACCTTGACCTCGTCGATCGACTTCTGCCCGAAGTTGCGGATGTCCAGCAGGTCCGACTCGGTACGAGCGACCAGCTCGCCGACCGTATGCACACCCTCGCGCTTGAGGCAGTTGTACGACCGGACGGTGAGCTCCAGGTCCTCGATCGGCAGGCTGAACGAGGCGATGTGATCGGCCTCGGCCGGCGACGGGCCGATCTCGATGCCCTCCGCCTCGACGTTCAGCTCACGGGCCAGACCGAACAGCTCGACCAGGGTCTTGCCGGCCGAGGCCAGCGCGTCCCGTGCGGTGATCGAGTTCTTGGTCTCCACGTCGAGCACCAGACGATCGAAGTCGGTGCGCTGCTCGACGCGGGTGGCCTCCACCTTGTAGGTGACCTTGAGGACCGGCGAGTAGATCGAGTCGACCGGGATCCGGCCGATCTCGGCACCACTGGCCTTGTTCTGGACTGCCGGAACGTAGCCGCGGCCGCGCTCCACAACCAGCTCGATTTCCAGCTTGCCCTTGTCATTCAGGGTGGCGATGTGCAGATCCGGGTTGTGCACGGTGACACCGGCCGGCGGCACGATGTCGCCCGCGGTGACCGCTCCCGGACCCTGCTTGCGCACGTACATGGTCACCGGCTCGTCCTCCTCGGACGAGACGACCAGGCCCTTGAGATTCAGGATGATGTCGGTGACGTCTTCCTTCACTCCCGGGACGGTGGTGAACTCATGCAGCACACCGTCGATGCGGATGCTGGTGACCGCCGCGCCCGGAATGGACGACAGCAGCGTGCGCCGCAACGAGTTGCCCAGGGTGTAACCGAATCCCGGCTCCAACGGCTCGATGACGAACTTGGAGCGGTTCTCCGCCAACACCTCTTCGGACAGGGTGGGTCGCTGTGAAATCAGCATGTGCTTTTCTTCTCCTTTGGCCGACCGCTATTTGACGGCCTCGAGGGTGGACCAACCGGCTTATGCCGCTTGGCTTCTCAGATGGATTACTTGCTGTAGTACTCGACGATGAGCTGTTCGGAGAGCGGAACGTCGATCTGCGCGCGCTCGGGCAGGCTGTGCACGAGGATGCGCAGGGTCGACGGAACCACCTGCAGCCAGGCCGGCACCACCCGATCGCCCTGGATCTCCCGGGCGATCTGGAACGGAACGGTCTGGAGCGACTTCGGCCGAACGTCGATGATGTCGTACTGCGACACGCGGTAGCTGGGCACGTCCACCTTCACACCGTTGACGGTGAAGTGGCCGTGGCTGACCATCTGCCGCGACTGACGACGGGTACGGGCCAGGCCGGCGCGGTACACGACGTTGTCCAGACGGGTCTCGAGCAGCTTCAGCAGCTCGTCACCGGTCTTGCCGGAACGACGGTTGGCCTCTTCGTAGTAGCGAGCGAACTGCTTTTCCATGACGCCGTAGGTGAAGCGAGCCTTCTGCTTCTCCTGCAGCTGGAGCAGGTATTCGCTCTCCTTGATCCGGGCACGGCCGTGCTGGCCGGGCGGGTACGGACGACGCTCGAACGCCTGGTCTCCGCCGATGAGATCGACGCGCAGACGACGCGACTTACGGGTAGCAGGTCCGGTATAGCGAGCCATAGTTAGTTACCTCTTCCTTTCCTGCTTAGACGCGACGCCGCTTGGGCGGACGGCAGCCGTTGTGCGGCTGCGGGGTGACGTCGGAAATGGTGCCCACCTCCAGGCCGGCGGCCTGCAGCGAGCGGATTGCGGTCTCACGGCCCGAGCCCGGGCCCTTGACGAACACGTCGACCTTCTTGACGCCGTGCTCCTGCGCCTTGCGGGCGGCGTTCTCGGCGGCCAGCTGCGCGGCGAACGGGGTGCTCTTGCGCGAGCCCTTGAAGCCGACGTGACCCGAGCTGGCCCACGAGATCACGTTGCCCTGCGGGTCGGTGATCGAAACGATGGTGTTGTTGAACGTGCTCTTGATGTGCGCGCTGCCGTGCGGGACGTTCTTCTTCTCGCGACGACGGGTGCCCTTCTTGGGGCCGGTGCTGCGTGACTTAGGAGGCATTACTTCTTCTTCCCGGCGATGGTCTTCTTCGGGCCCTTACGAGTGCGGGCGTTGGTCTTGGTGCGCTGACCGCGGACCGGCAGACCACGACGGTGGCGCAGACCCTGGTAGCAACCGATCTCGATCTTGCGACGGATGTCGGCCTGCACCTCGCGGCGCAGATCACCCTCGACCTTGAGCTCGCTGCCTTCGATGTAGTCGCGGAGCTTGGTCAGATCGTCGTCCGACAGATCCTTCGCCCGCAGGTCACCGCTGACCCCGGTGGCCGCAAGAATCTCGTGCGACCGGGTACGGCCGATGCCGTAGATGTAGGTAAGCGCAATTTCCATGCGCTTCTCGCGTGGCAGATCCACGCCCATGAGACGTGCCATGTGGCAGTTTTCCTTCTCAATCTTTCAGAGGTCTGCTCCCCGTCCGTCCTTCCTCTGCGGAAGGCCCTGGCCTCTGGTCCAGGGGTAGGCGGTCACTCGTGTGCGGCCGCTGGTGCTGGGAGTTGCATCAATCTTTATTCAGTTGTGTTGCTTGCGGTTACAAGCGATCTGTGCGGTGTGGGAGATCAGCCCTGACGCTGCTTGTGGCGCAGGTTCTCGCAGATCACCATGACCCGACCGTTACGGCGGATCACCTTGCACTTCTCACAGATCGGCTTGACGCTCGGCTGGACCTTCACGTCGTGCCTTTCGATATTTGAGAGTGGGTCTTACTTGTAGCGGTACACGATGCGCCCACGACCGAGGTCGTACGGCGAGAGCTCCACCACCACGCGGTCCTCCGGGAGGATTCGGATGTAGTGCTGGCGCATCTTGCCACTGATGTGCGCGAGCACCTTGTGGCCGTTCTCCAGCTCGATTCGGAACATCGCGTTAGGCAAAGGCTCAACCACGCGGCCTTCGACCTCGATGGCGCCATCCTTTTTTGCCATTGCCAGTCCTGTCACCTATCTGATTCGGGTACCGTCATGGCGCGCGCACGCCGCTACCCGCGTGATCAGCTGAACTGCTCCAGAACTGGGCACGAAAGCACCGGCGCGATACGCACCGTTGCTCAACTTTACGCGTGTTTACGACCAGATCCAAACCGCCCAGATGCCGCCCGACCTGCAGCGCAGTTCGATGCGACGCCGCACACGACGCCACCGGGTGACGATGGCACTAGTAGGGTCAGCCGAATGCGTGCCGTCGTTCAGCGAGTCACCCGCGCCGAGGTCGTCGTCGACGGCGACATCGTCGGCCGATTGCAGCTGGACGACGGCGCACAGGGCCTGGTCGTCCTGATCGGCGTCACCCACGACGACACTGCCGCGCAGGCCCACACCCTCGCCGACAAAATCTGGCGGATGCGGATCCTCGACGACGAGCGCTCGGCCTCGGATGTCGCCGCACCGATCCTCGCGATCAGCCAGTTCACGCTGTACGCGAACACGGCGAAGGGGCGCCGACCGTCGTGGAATCAGGCCGCCCCGGGCACCGTGGCCGAGCCGCTGTTCGACGAATTCGTGGCCGCGCTGCGCGAGGCCGGTGCGACCGTGGCGACCGGGCGATTCGGCGCCCACATGCAGGTCGACCTGGTCAACGACGGCCCGGTGACCATCACCCTCGAGATCTAGCCGGACCGATAGCCCGGGTGCACCTCGGGGTCCAGGCCCGCCGCCGCGGCCAGTTTCGTCAGCAGGGCTCCCAGCTCCGACACTTCGGCGTCCGTGAGCGCGGCGGTGACGTCCTGCTCATGCGCCATCCCGACCTCCCGTAACGCGGCCATCGTCCGCTGACCGTGTTCGGTCAGCGCGAGCTCATGATTCCGCCGATCGGTGGCGCTGCGCCGGCGCACCACCAGATCGGCCGCGGTCAGCCGATCCATCAGCGCGACGATCCGGCTCGGCCCCACCCCCAGGCGCTCCGCCAGATCGCGCTGACTGATCCCGGGGCTGAACGCGATGATCCGCAACGCGCCGGCATCGGCCGGCGTGATCCCCAGCTCACCGACGCGCTCGGCGAACCGGCGCGCCGCGACGGTGCCGAGCTGGGTCAACAGGAACGCGATGCGCGGGCGGGGTTTCACGGTTGACAGCATACTGCATCGAGTGAATGATTCATGACATGAATGATTTAGCAACTGAATCAACCGTCCGTCCTCGTCGCGTGCGTCCCCGCGGGCCGCATCCCG
Source organism: Jongsikchunia kroppenstedtii DSM 45133 (assembly GCF_000380485.1). GTDB lineage: Bacteria > Actinomycetota > Actinomycetes > Mycobacteriales > Mycobacteriaceae > Jongsikchunia > Jongsikchunia kroppenstedtii. The sequence continues at coordinate 511,403 of NZ_AQYG01000051.1, forward strand.
GTGCGATCGCCGTCGTCGCCTTCGCGCTCACCGTCATGTCGATCGCCATCCCGGCGGCGAACGGCGGCGTTCCGATATCGCCGTTCGACTCCGCGTCCTCGGTCGTCGACCACTACCTGAACCACGGGCTAGCTACCCGTCTCAATGGCTTGTTCCTCTTCCTCGCGAGCGTGCCCACCGGCATCTTCGGGGCCGCCGCGGTCAGCCGAATGCGACAGGACGGCATCCGGGTACCCGGTACCGCGATCGCCTACTTCGGCGCCATCACCGCGTCGGTCTGCCTCGCGACATCCGGTTTCGTCCAGTGGGCGCTCGGCGAAAGCGCAAGCGCCGCAGACACATCGATGATCAGGCCGCTGGCCTACCTCGGATTCGCGCTGGGCGGCGTCGGCTACGCAGGCGGACTCGGCCTGCTCATCGCCGGAATCGCCGTGCCGATGCTCGTCGTCCGCGCGGCCCCGCGCTGGTACGGCGCCCTCGGCATGGTGATCGCGGTGATCGCCGAGCTGGGCTTCCTGGCCCTGGTCGACAAGGACCTGGCCTTCGCCCTGCCCATCGCACGCTTCGGCGGCTCGCTCTGGCTGATCGGCGCCGGATTCATCATCGCCGCCGGACGATTCCGCCGGCCGCGGACCGGACCGGCCGCGCGGGCCCGTCGCGACAACGCCGACACCACAACCTGATTCGCGGCGCCCAGGAAACCGCGTTGCCGGCCCTGCTCACACCAACCGGGCCAACGCAGCCTGCGCCGCATTGAAGCCACCCATCCCGTGCACCCCGGCCCCCGGCGGGGTCGCGGCGGAACAGAGGTACACCCCGGGCACCCCGAGCGAGTAGGGATCGGCGGCCAGTCGCGGCCGCAGCAGAATCTGCCGCATCGTGTTGGCGCCCGCACTGATGTCACCACCCACATAATTCGCGTTGTAGGCCTCGAACTCCGCCGGACTGCGGGTGGATGTCGCGATGATCCGATCCCGAAAGCCCGGCGCGAACCGCTCCACCTGGCCGATGATCGCCTCCGTGGCGTCACCCGAATAGCCATGCGGCACATGCGCGTACGCATAGATCGGATTGGTGTTGCCGCTCGATCGGCTCGGGTCGAACAGATACTGCTGGCCCAGCAGCACGAACGGCTGGTCGGCCATCTCGCCGCGCACAGTCCCAGCCTCGATCCGGGCGACCTGCTCCGCCGAGCCGCCCAGGTGCAGCGTGCCGGCCCGCCGGCAATCCTCGTTGCGCCAGGGGATGTCACCCTCGATCGCGAAGTCGACCTTGAATGCCGCCGGTCCATACGTATAGCGGGTGAGACCCCGGCGCACGCGGCCCGGCAACCGATCGCCGACGATCTCGAGCGCCCCGGCCGGTGCGGTATCCAGGATGACCACGTCCGGCCGCTCGCCGATCAGATCGCGAAGCATCTCCAAGGACGTCACCCGGGTGCCCGTGATGACCTTGCCGCCCAGCTCGGACAGCGTCGCCAGCAGCGCACGGGTGATCGCCTCGGTGCCGCCCTCGGCCACCGGCCAGCCGACCGCGTGCGCCGCCGCCGCCAGCATGGTGCCGACCGAACTGCTCAGCGGCCCGTCGAGCCGGTTGAAGGCGTGCGCCGCGACACCCATGAACAGCGCCTTCGCCGGGTCGTCGGCGAAGCGGCGGACGGCCAGCGTCGCGGGCAGCACAGCCTGTAAACCGAACCGGCCCAACGTGATCGGATGCCGCGGCAGATGTGTCATGGGCTGGAAGACCTCGGCGATCAGATCGTCGAAGTTGCGTACCGCCGCGCCGAACATACGGTTCCAGCCCGCCGCGTCCGCACCGAGTGACTGCACTGTCAGAGCGGGATCGCGTCCGGCCAATCCCGCACGCCCGTCGTCCAACGGGTGGGCGAGATCGATCTCCGGCCACAGCCAGCGCAAGCCGTGCCGCTCCAGACCGAGCGACGCCAGGTATGGCGACGCGACCCCGGTCGGGTGAAAGGCGGCGCACTCGTCGTGCAGCACCCCGGGCACGGTCAGTTCGCTGGTGCGGGTACCGCCGCCGGGACGGTCATACGCCTCGACCACCGTGACGTCGATACCCGCCTGAGCGAGCCGGACGGCGGCGGCAAGCCCGTTGGGCCCGCTGCCCACGACGACTGCAGTACTCATGACTCCATCATCCGATCTCGGCGGTACGGCCGGTCAAGGGGCCGCCGGTGAGGGTGTCCCGGCGCACGAATCCGGGCGCGGTCCAGGAGACGTCCAGCGGGATCGGACCATTCGGCAGCCACGGCTGCTCCGCCGTGCAGTCCTTGACGCTCCAGGCACCCCGTTCGACCACGCCCAGCGCGGCATCGATCACCCGGTAATGCTGCGGCGTGCCGGTCTTCCACGGCGTCGCCTGCGACTCGCAGTAGGCGACTACCAGGTCACCCGGCTGCAGGTGGAGCCGCTTCTGCACCGCCGCGATGAGCCGCTCGTCATGCAGGTGACCATCACCGAAGTTCCACCCGAGGATCGTGTTGCAGACGAACTCGCCCTCACGCACCTCACGGGTGTCGATGTCGTCGAGATGCTCGAAGAGCACCGACAGCAGGCCACGCCCCTGGCTGTGCATCGATCGCCAGCCGACTGCCTTCTGCATCGTCATGTCGGCCTCGTCCCGGGTATACGGCGTCGGCGCCATCCGCTGCAGCTGATCGATCTGACTCTCCACCAACGGAAGTTCGTTCAGACGTGCCTCGATGCCCGGCCGCATGGCCCACACGGCCGATGCCCAGTTGCCGGCGTACTGCCGCATCGACGGCAGGAAGGAGACCAGGTCCGGACGCAGGTTGCCGACGATCGGGCCGGCGAGCCCGAGCGCGAACACCGGGATCAACAGCCACGGGGTGTGGACGTTCCAGATGTTGTAGGTCGACGCCTCGAAGCCGTGCCCGAAGCCGCCCCACAGCACGATCGCGATGTATCCGAAGTAGACGTTCCACTCCAACGGCACCGCGAGCGGGAACGTCGAGGTGATGAAGATGTGGAAGACCAGCATCGCGATGGCGAGGATCCGGGCCGCGTCATTGTTGCTGACGACCAAGAGCGCCAACGGGATTGCGATCTCGACCGCGGTGCCGGCGATGTGCGCCATGAACCACGCCAGCTTGCTCGGACGCAGATCGTCCGGGACGGACCGGTAGTGCAGCCTCTTGATGAAGTTCGGCTGTCCCGGGCTGTTGGAGATCATCGGCGGGACCACGTTGATGAAGTGCTCCCCCAGTTTGGACACGCCCGCGCCGACCCAGACGATCACGATGATGATCTTGAAGACGACGACCATGTCGACGAAGTCGCCTGCCGTGGCACCGCCCCGGAGCACGACGGCCCCGAGGATGGCCGACCACAGCATGATCGGCAGGTATTGCTCGGATCGGCCGGCCAGGAAGATCACCTTGTCGCGCAGGCCCATCAGCGGCATCGTGATCAGGATCGGGATGAATGCGTAGGCCGGAATCAGCTCCTGCGCAGTCGTTCCCGCCGGGACGGCGGACACCGGGACAGCGGTGACGACGAGCGGATAGATCAGGCTCGCCAGCACTGCGATATACAGCGCCACGTCGAACCCCGTGCGGGTGTCGCCGCCGGTGAGCGGAACACGCTTGCCCCACGGCGCCATTCGAATGGTTCCGGGCCGCAGCCAGTAGCGAATGTTGCCGAGCATCGGCGCGAAATGGCCGCACAGCGGTCCGAATGCGCCGCCGAGTCCGATCACCTCCAGGAGCATCAGCCATATCGCCAGCTTCTGGTAAACCACGATGTGGTTGAACCAGGTGCCGGGGTCGGTGAAGTGGACCGTCGATGTCGTCCAGGACGTGATCGCCAGTCCGACAGCGAAATACAGGCCGAGCATCTTGAGGATGTAGACCACGTGCAGCATCCGCGGGGTGTTGAATCCCTCGGTCACCCAGGTGCTGCTGAGTACCCGAACGCGCTCGCGCAACGGCAGTGCGAGCACCGCGGCGGGCGCCATCGGCTCCGGCGCCGGTTTGAAGAATCCCATGTCAGATTCCTTGTGTGAGAGAGGAAGTGGTGGTTGTAGAAGCCGCCAGCCGACGCAAGGACGGCTTATCGATCTTGCCGACGGGGTTCTTCGGCAACGCGTCGAGAATCGTGATCTCGGCGGGGACCTTGACCTTGGTGAGAAGTTCCGCGCAGGCCGCTCGGAGGTCCTCGACGGTCACCGACCGCTGCGGGTGCCGGGCGACATAGGCGACGGGCACCTCGCCATACGTCGGATGCGGCTGCCCGACCACCGCCACATCCATGACCGCGGGGTGATGTGCCAGAACGGCTTCGATCTCTTTCGGATAGATGTTCTCGCCGCCGCGGATGATCATGTCCTTGATGCGGTCGACGATGCGCAGATATCCGTCCTCGTCGAGGATTCCCACGTCGCCGGTGTGCAGCCACCCGCCGCGCAAGGTTTCGGCGGTGGCCTCAGGACGGCCCAGGTAGCCCTGCATGACGTTGTCGCCTCTGATGACGATCTCGCCGCGCTCCCCCGCGGGCGCCAGGGAGCCGTCGGGCGTCATGATTCCGATCGTCTGGCCAGGCAGCGCGATTCCGACGGTGCCGACTTTGCGCGGCCCATCGAGCGGGTTCGCCGTTGCCACACAGGTGCATTCGGTGAGCCCGTAGCCTTCGAGCAGCGGGAAGCCGAACCGTTCCTCAACCCCGCGCAGCAGTTCCTCGGACGCGGGCGCGGCGCCGCAGATGGCGAATCGGATCGATGACGTATCGGCGACGGTCTCGGGCGGCAACGACAGCAGATGCGAATAGATCGTCGGCACCGCCGAGAAGTAGGTCGGCCGCAACGTCTGCACCGCGCGGAGGAACTCCGTCGGGTGGTAGCGCTCCAGGATCGACAGCTGACCACCGCCGCGCATCGTCGCCAGAAAGCTGACGCAGATGGCGTTCATATGGAATAGCGGGAGAACAAGCAGGCAGTGATCATCCGCATTCAGATGCAGTGCGCCGTCCAGCATCGAGGTCATCGCGGTGATGTTGCTCTGGGTGAGGATCACGCCCTTCGGCTTGCCGGTGGATCCGCTCGTATAGATGAGCAGCGCGACGTCGCTCGCCTCGACCGGGGCCGGCGGTACTCCGTCCGGGGCAATCCGGATGTCGTCGACGACCAATCGTGGCCTACCCGCGGTGGCGACCGCCCCGTCCGCCACGATCACGAGCGCCGCGTCGGCGTCCTCGATCTGGTAGGCCGCCTCGGCCTCGGTGAACATCGGATTGATCGGTGTGGCCGCCGCACCGAGGCGCCAGGCCGCGACGATCGCGGTGAGCAGCTCGATCCGATTGGGCAGCATGATCGCGACGACACTGCCGCGCTCGATGCCGAGCTCCGCGAACTGTTCCGCGGCGGCGGCCACGCGCGCGGCGAACTGGTCGTACGTGAGTTCTTCGCGATCGTCGCGCAGACACGGACGGGCGCCCCATTCGGTCGGGCGGTGCCACGGAAGATAAGAGAGGGACATTCGAAGCCTTCGGTCGGGTGATGGAGTACGGCAACCGTAGGCAGCACTGTGACCGAGCACACTGTGCTGAGCGCACAAAGCTCTGCGGGACTTTGTTCGCCGGAACCCGAGTTACCAGCTTGTTTGTGGTGCGACCATGAACCCACAACGCAAGTCAGGGCTCAGTGCACAATTGACCGTGGGAGATGGACCGGTGGAATCAGAGGCCCGAGACAGCTCGGACATCAACGCCCGCGCCAACCGACGGACCGCTGAGGTCTGTCGCACAATGGGCAGCCGACTCACTCAGCTGGCGACCGACTTGCACGTCGAATTCATCGAGTCGATCCCCGAGTTGCGCGGCGACGCGATGATCGTCGAGCTACTGCGGGCGAGTGCAGAGAGCAACGTCGAGACGCTGCTGCACCTCATCCAGCACGCCATTCCCATGAAAGGGATCGAGCCGCCGCCCGCCGCAGTCGCCTACGCGCAACGGCTGGCCCAGCGCGGGACCTCGTCGAACGCGCTGGTGCGCGCCTACCGGCTGGGACAGCGCCGCGTGGTCGATCTCGCCTTCACCGAGATCGCGCGCCAGGAGTCCGACCCCGCGGTGGCGTACGCCGCCGCGCAATTGCTGCACAACCTGGCGTTCTCGTATATCGACCAGGTATCCGAAAAGGTGGTCGCCGTATACGAATCCGAGCGGGAGAGCTGGTTGGCCAACCGCAACACCGTCCGCGCGGCGATGCTCGCCTCCCTGCTCGACGGCGACCAGCGCATCGACCTCGCCGTCGCCGAGAACGCGCTGGGCTATCGGCTCCGGCAGAACCACCTCGGCGTCCTGCTCTGGGATGACGACCACGGCAGCACGACCACCGCGTTGCGCAGCCTCGAGGCGGTGGCATCGGCGATCGGCGACGCGGTGGGCGGGGCCGGGCCGGCGCTGTTCATTCCGCAGGACCGGTCGTTGGGCTGGGCCTGGATTCCGCTCGGCCACGGCACCATCGAGGTCGACATCACCGGCGTGCAACGTCAGGTGGCACTCGGCGGCAGCTCCGTCCGGGTCGCCCTGGGCGGAGTCGGCTCGGCCGTGTCGGGATTTCGATCCACCCACCTCGAGGCGGCACGAGCGCAGACCGTGGCGACGATCGCGGGCGAGCGCGCAGCGATCGTGACCTCCTACGACGAGCCCGGCGTCCGCGCCGCCGCCCTGCTCGCCGGCGATATCGCGTCCGCACGCGACCTCGTGTCACAGGCATTGGGACAGTTGGCGACCGACAACGACGCGGCCGAACGGCTACGGGACACGCTGCTGGTGTTTCTCGGCCAGGGCGGCAGCTACCAGGCGGCGGGCGAGCTCTTGCACGTCCATCGCAACACGGTGAAATATCGGGTCGACCGCGCAATCGAGCTCCGGGGTCGCCCGCTCGACGACGATCGATTCAATCTGGAGCTCGCCCTGATCGCCTGTCGCTGGCTGGGCCGCGCGGTACTGCCGGACTGACTACGAGGGTCGGACGGTGAGGATGCGGGGGCCGTCTTCGGTGACGGCGACCGTGTGCTCCCAGTGCGACGACCGCGAACCGTCGTCGGTGACGACAGTCCATTCGTCCTCGAGGACGGTGGTGTCGACGGTGCCGAGCGTCAGCATCGGCTCGATCGCCAGGGTGCTGCCAACCACGAGCTGCGGGCCACGACCGGGTTTGCCCTCGTTGGGCAGGAACGGGTCCAGATGCATCTCCCGGCCGATGCCGTGGCCGCCATAGCCGGCGACGATCCCGAATGAACGGCTGAACTTGGCTTCCGCGGCGTGCGTGCCCTGCTCGATCGCGTGCGAGACGTCGGTCAGCCGATTGCCGGGGATCATCGCCGCGATGCCGGCTTCCATCGACAGCCGGGTCGCCTCGTTCAGCGCCTGGTCATCGCCGGAGATCTCCCCCACCGCGAACGTCCATGCCGAGTCGCCATGCCAACCGTCGAGGATGGCACCGCAGTCGATCGATACCAGGTCACCCTCGGCAAGAATCACATCTGCAGCCGGAATACCATGCACCACAACATCATTGACGGAGCTGCAGATCGATCCCGGGAACCCGTGGTAGCCCTTGAACGACGGCACAGCGCCCGCGCCACGAATCACCGACTCGGCGATCGCGTCGAGTTCCAGCGTGCTCACACCGACTTTCGCGGCGTCGCGGACGGCCACGAGAGCCCGGCCGACCACGGCGCCGGCCTCGGCCATCGCGTCAAGTTCGCCCGCCGAGCGGAACGGAACGACTTTGGGTTTGCGGAATCCCATGTGCTGCGGGCCTTCTCGAATGTCGAACGGTCAGGCGCTGACGGCGCGCAGGATCCGCTGATGCACCTCGTCGATGTCGCCGATGGCGTCGACGGTGCGGATGCGATCGCCGTAGTAGGCGATCAGCGGCGCGGTCTCGGCGAGGTACACCTGCATGCGATTGCGGATGACATCTTCGGTGTCGTCGGCGCGACCACGGGCCAGCATGCGCTTGACCACGACGTCCTCATCGACCTCGAGCGACACGACGGCGTTCAGGGTCTGCTGCTCCTCGGCGAGGATCTTCTCCAGCGAGTCGGCCTGATCGGTCGTCCGCGGGAAGCCGTCGAGGATGAACCCGTTCACGGCGTCGGGCTCGGCCAGTCGCGAGCGGACCATGTTGACGGTCACCTCGGACGGCACCAGATCGCCGGCGTCCATGTACTTCTTCGCCTCGAGCCCCAGCTCGGTGCCCTCGCCGATGTTCTGTCGGAACAGATCTCCGGTCGACACGTGCGGGATGCCGAGGGCGTCGCGCAACAGCTCGGCCTGCGTCCCCTTGCCCGCACCGGGCGGGCCCAACAACACCAGTCTCACTTCAGGAACCCCTCATACTTGCGTTGCATCAGCTGGCTGTTGATCTGCTTCACCGTGTCGAGGCCGACGCCCACCATGATCAGCACGGCCGTGCCGCCGAACGGCATGTTCTGCACGCCGCCGCTGTTGCCGATATCCAGGAACAGGTTGGGAAGCACCGCGATGATGCCCAGGTAGATCGAGCCCGGCAGGGTGATTCGGTTGAGCACGTAGGCCAGGTAGTCGGCGGTCGGCTTACCGGGGCGGATGCCCGGGATGAACCCGCCGTACTGCTTCATCTCATCGGCGCGCTCTTCGGGGTTGAACGTCACCGCGACGTAGAAGAACGTGAAGAAGATGATCAGCGCGAAGTACACGACGATGTAGGTCGAGCTGCCCGGCTGGGTCAGATGCTTCTGGATGAAGTTCTGCCAACCGCTGAGGGCACTACCGTCCGACGGCCGTGTCAGCTGCAGGATCAGCGTCGGCAGATACAGCAGCGACGACGCGAAGATGACCGGGATGACGCCGGCCTGGTTGACCTTCAGTGGCAAGTAGGTGGATGAGCCGCCGTACATCTTGCGGCCCACCATGCGTTTGGCGTACTGCACCGGGATCCGGCGCTGGCCTTGCTCGATGAACACCACGCCGGCGACGATCACCAATGCCGCCACACAGATCAGGAAGAACACCAGGCCGCCGCGGGTCTGCAGGATCTGGTGACCCTCGGCCGGGAGACGGGCCGCGATGCCGGCGAAGATCAGCAGCGACATGCCGTTGCCGATGCCGCGCTCGGTGATGAGCTCGCCGAACCACATGACGATGCAGGCACCGGCGGTCATCGTCATCACGATGATGAACAGCGCGAAGATGCCCTGGTCGCTCAGCACCGGGTCGGTGCACTCGGACGGCAGCAGGGTGCCGCGGTCGGCGAGGGCGACCACACCGGTCGACTGCAGCAGCGCCAGCGCCACCGTGAGGTAGCGGGTGTACTGCGTCATCTTGGCCTGGCCGGCCTGACCCTCTTTACGAAGCTGTTCGAAGCGCGGGATGACCACCGTCAGCAGCTGCACGATGATGCTCGCCGTGATGTACGGCATGATCCCGATCGCGAACACCGACAGCTGCAGCAGCGCGCCGCCGGAGAACATGTTGATCAACGAGTAGATGTCCGCACTGGAACCACTGTTGATCGTGTTCATGCACGTATGCACGGCCTTGTAGTTGACGCCCGGCGACGGGAGGGTCGCACCGATCCGGTACAGGATGATCAGACCGAGGACGAACAGAATCTTCCGTCGCAGGTCCGGGGTCCGGAAGACCGAGACTAGAGCGGAATTCACTAATCCTCCTGGGCGCAGCCGACTCGCGGCACGCATCTGGCCAGCCGCGACGTGTCACCGTTGCCGACTGATGGTCACTGATAACGCCTGTCCGCCAAAATCTTGGGCGCAGACAACTCTTGAACTCTAACAGCGTGAAGAACCGAACCCCGGCGGGCGGCATCGCGCACACCCGCCGGGGATCCGATATGTCAGAGCTCGTTTGCGGTGCCGCCGGCAGCCGCGATCTTCTCCTTGGCAGAAGCCGTGAACTTGTTGGCGGTGATCGTCAACGCGACCGACAGCTCGCCGTCGCCCAGGATCTTGACCAATTCGTTCTTGCGGACCGCACCCTTGGCGACGAGGTCCTCGACGCCCACGGTGCCGCCCTGCGGGAACAGCAGCGCGAGATCGCCGACGTTGACGACCTGGTACTCGACCCGGTTGCGGTTGGTGAAGCC